>JBAYKP010000001.1:0-133128 GCA_041664465.1 Minisyncoccota bacterium
ATCTGAATCGTTTTCCATTTCAACGAAACCAAAGCCTTTTGAGCGACCTGTCATCTTATCCATAATAATGGTTGCTGAAGCGACAGCCCCTGCAGCACTGAAATGAGCTTTAAGCTCATCGTTGGTAGTCTTATAAGGAAGACCACCTACATACAACTTTTTTGCCATATATGACAATGTGCTTCTCGTAAGCGTACTTGCATACTACTTACTCGAAGAAAACTAATTTATAAATGTAATCGCAAAGCTGATTTCATTTACATACCTCAATGTTTGCACACGGGGAATGAAACTAATACCAAAACATAAGCTAAACTACTGGGGGTAATTATAACAGAGATGCATAAAATTAGCAACTAGAACCTAGTCACTAATTACTAGAACCTAATCTATTTCTTCTGCATCCCCTACTTGCCCACTTGCGAGGGCGTCTATCATTTTAGTTATATTACCATCCATTATGCCGGGGATGTTTGACCAAGATTGGCGGATGCGGTGGTCGGTAACGCGGTCTTGGGGGAAATTGTAAGTGCGAATTTTCTCACTTCGATCAGCTGTACCTATTTGGTTTTTTCTTTCCCCTGAATATTTCTTTGCTTCTTCTTCGTCTTTCAAGAGTTGCAATTTAGACATCAGAATTTCCATAGCTTTTTCTCTGTTTGCAAGTTGCTTTCTCTCAGTAGTACAGCGGACATCTATGCCAGTAGGCTTGTGGATAAGACGGACGGCTGTTTCCACTTTGTTCACGTTCTGCCCTCCTGCTCCACCGGAACGCGAGTATTCCATTTCTATGTCTCCTGGATTTATTATTACACTTGTTTTTTTCCTAAGAGGAAGGACAGCGACAGAGGCAGTTGAAGTATGGATTCTTCCATTCTTCTCCGTCGCTGGTACACGTTGCACCCTGTGAACCCCAGTCTCATATCGAAGAAGCTTGTAGACATCCTTACCACGAATTTCAAAAGAAGCTTCTTTGTACCCGCCAGCGCTACTTTCAGATTCATCAAGTATCTTCCAATTCCAATTTTTCTCCTCAGCGAATCTCTCATACATATGAGCAAGCTCCCAAGCAAAAAGTGAAGCTTCGTCCCCCCCTGCTCCCGCCCTGACTTCCAAGACTATCTCATTGGGGAATTCTTCATTTTCTTTTTCACTTTTAGCCATTTCTTCAAGCTGTCTTTCTATGGCATCTTTTTGGAATTTAATATTTTGAATTTCTTCATCAGCCAAATCTCTGAGACTTTCATCACTTGCCACCATTTCATTCACCTTCTTTTCCTCATTCAAAAGCCGCTCGTATTCCAGAGCGAAGTAGCTAGTCTTGTGATCTTTCTTAAGTTGTTCTAAATCTAAATTCATTTTTTTAAATTATAACATATTTTTAATTAACGAGTGGAGTAAAATTGTTAAAATTTTTATCCGCGTCGGAGCCCTTTAGGGTAAAGCGGGGAAAATTTTAATAATTTTGCGGAACGAAATAAAAAACAAATAGCCCTTCGAGAAGAGCTATTTGTGATTTTTTGTAACTATTTCTTTGTTTTTCCAGATGCGGCTGCCCGCTTCTTGAAGCGGTCTACACGTCCGGCTGTGTCTAGAACCTTTTCATTATCTGTATAGAAAGGATGGCACTGGCTACAGATTTCCACTGTAATACTATCCATTGTAGATCCTACAGGGAAAGTTGCTCCACAAGCGCAGGTCACTATAGAGGCACTGTTATATTTTGGGTGTATATTTTTTTTCATCCCGAATGAAGCAGGTCGCGGTCAATGTCTTATCAATAAACCGTTTATCTGCTGAATTAAATTTAAATAATCTTCTTAAAATATCCCGTAAATACTGCGACCGCGGCTTCATACGGGATTCATATCCATTGAGGATATCACGATTTTATTAGTTTTGCAATGGGTCAATCATAGTGGTCTGGATCTTTTTCACACGAGCCATCACCTGTTTACCATAGTTACAACTAGACCCTCCTGAACCATAATATTTACAAGCAGCTCTTATCTGTGCAGTATAGCTATCTCCTACGCCACCAAGATCTTTCAGAAATAAGGCTGAGGCCATAAATGCGTCTTTGGCATACCAAGGGTCAGGAGTCTTTATGCCGAGAGCATCGGCCACACGATTCTTGATACCTTGCCAAGTTGAAGGTATGAATTGAGCTGGCCCCATAGCTCCACCCCAGCTAGAACTTCCAGCTGATGCAATAGGACAAGAGACTAGAGTCCTATATGGGTCACGCCCGACAGATGTTGTAATTTCAAAGAATGGCTTTACATCTCGTGTTGGTTTCATCACATTACTGAAAACTTTTCCACTTTTGGAGCTCGTTCCAGCTCCTGTGTTCATATCAGTAACATAGCAAGATCCTTGATCAGTCCCCAGATTACTTTCTTGAGTAATAATAGCAAGGATAAATGCAGGTGTGACCCCAGTTACCTTCGAAGCATCATTGGCGTATTCTAAAGCTTTCCCAAATGGGATAGCCGAGGCATCTCGCAAATTGAATAATACTGCTAGTATTTCAGAACGACGTCGAGCTTTCTCATCTAGAAGTTTTTGATATTCTTTCTCTTTATCTTTACTGATTGCTAGGAGCTGTTGCTTGTCTTTCTCATTTGTCTCGACTTGCTTTTTAACATTTTCTAATTGTACTTTTGTGTCTGTTTCTTTGTCCTTCTTTTGCTCCAATAAAGTTTTCTCCTCTTCTGTTTGCGTCTTTACTCCGTTGATTTCATCTACAGAAATTTTAATACTTTTCTTTATTGAAGAGAAAGCATCAATGTCGCCATAAGCTTCAGCAATACTTTCTTTAGAAAGTATTAGGGCAAGGATTGATTTGCTATCCATCTCTCTATCTTTGCGAATCAATTGAGCGAGAGATTCTTTAATGCTATCAATTCTACCATTCAGAGTATTTATCTTTTTACTTTTTTCTATAATCTCTCCACCAAGCTTTTTAATAATTAAATTCTTGGCTTGAATGTCAAGTTTAGATTTTTTAATTTGAGTTGTCAGTATCGCTATGTCTCGTGAAAGAGATGTAGACTGACCCTTCTGAGAAGAAAGCTCTCTTTGTTTAGTGGCTATTTCTTTCTCCAAGCTTGCGAGCTCACTTTCTAGCCGAGCTCTGTCTGCTTGGGCATTTTGTAATTCTTGACCGGCAGCATTTACTCTTGGTGCTTGGTAGATAAAATTGCTAAAAATTAATGTGGTTATAAATATGAAAGAAAAAAGGTATAGGATATGTCTATTCATACCCCTAAGTATAGCACAAATCGCCCCTAAGCCGAAGTCTAGGGGCGATTTGCTATATAATATAAGGTTATTCTGCCTTTGGAGTTTCTGCTTCTCCTCCTTCTTCATCTTTCTTGCCCTTCTTCTCTACTTCAATAGCAGATAGGTCTACAGGAGCGACTTCTTCTACCTCTTCTTTGACTGCGGCTACAAGAGCGACGACTTCATCTCCTTCTGTTATGAGAGTGACTCCCTTTGGAAGCTTAATGTCTTTAGCATGTATCTTGTCTTCAAGAGTGGCAATACCTGTAACATCTACTTGTATGTTGTGTGGAAGATCTTTAGGAAGAGCTTCGATATCTACTTCGTGTAAGACTTTTACCAAAGTTCCAAGTCCGTCTTTCTCAGCTTTTGCTAGTCCTGTATACTCAAGAGGTATTGTAACTTCGACTGGCTTGTTCATATCGATAGCAAGGAAATCTATGTGAATAGGATTTCCCTTGACTGGGTCGACTTGAACTTCGTGGATAAGAACGTCTACTTTCTTAGATGCTCCTACCTTACCTTCACTTGCGATATCAAGAACAATTGTACTTGATTCACCGGCAATTTTAAACATTTTGACGAAGTCAGTGCTCAAAACGGAAACAAGAGTGTTTTCCACTTGAGCGCCATAGACGACTGCTGGAATCATACCGTTAGATCGTATGTTCGCCAACTTGTCAGCCTTACCTCGCTTTGTTGCGGTTAATATATTCATGAGTTGGATAATAACACTAAAACCCAAATATTGCAACTCAAATTTCCAGAAAGGGCCTTAGGCCCTTTCTGGAAATATACTATTCCTTCTTTCTCCAATTTATTTCAAAAGAAATTGAGTATTTGTTTGGTATTGGCCAATAGGAGAATCTAAAACAAAGAAATTGAAATTTATTTTCATTAATTTTCCCTAATCCCCATCTATTCAAAGTAAGTTCTATATCTATGACCATATTCTTTTATAAATTATTAAATAGTTTCAAGCGATTGTAGACTACTTGTTCTATGGCGAGGACGGCAGGGACGAGGATTTTGTATGGGGCGACTTCGGAGGGGTTATCCGTTAGGAATTTTTGGAGAGCTTCTTTGTAGGCTACACGAATTTCAGTATTGATGTGGATGATAGATATACCGACTTTGATTGCATTTGTGAAATCAATATCGGCAATTCCTGAGCCACCATGGAGGACGAGTGGTACTCCACAAGCCTCTTTAATATTTTTTATTCTTTCTATATCTAGTCTTGGATTGCCTCCTGTTACCATTCCGTGAATATTCCCGACTGATGGAGCAAGTAAATTTATGCCTGTCTGTTCTACAAAATATTTTGCATCCTCTGGCTTCGTCATTGTCGCTTCACTTACACCTTCTGGAATTGCATCTAGAATTTTAGAAGATTGGCCAATGAATCCAAGCTCTGCTTCTATCAAGATATCTCTACTCTCTTTCTCTCCTAATTCTTTCGCAAAATCCACGCATTTTTTGGTAAGTGAAATATTCTCATCGAGTGGTAGTTTTACGGCGTCTATGATAGCAGAATCGTATCCAGCGTCGAGAGCGGCTTTCACTGATTCTAAGCTATAATGATGATCTGCATTTAAGAATATTGGATAATTATCTTTTTCTTTAATTTCTTTTACAAGCACAGTCACTTCATCTCTACCAATGAATTCTTCTTCTCCTTCTGAGACTCCGATAACAACGGGGACTAAATGCCCAACTTCTCCTGATAATTTCTTACTAGCATTATATATACCGTGCAAAGCCTCTATATTTGAAATATTAAAATGCCCGATGGCTACCCCCTTTTCACTTGCTTCTTGTATATATTCTCTTAAAGTTTTCATCTTTTAATTATATCATATTATGGTACAATATGAATATATGGAAAAAGATAAACCAATTGATTTTCTGGCTATAGGAGATATAGCAACTGAGCCATTTATTAGAATTACAGATGCAGAGGCCAATTGCGACCTGCAAGGAGAACATTGCAAAATATGCTTTCGCTTTGGAGATAAGGTTCCTTATGAATCAGCAGAAGTATGCCATGCCCTAGGTAATAGTCCCAATGTCGCAGTCGGGGCAAGCAAGCTTGGTATAAATACTTCTCTTATTTCTTATGTGGGGGATGATTTAGTAGGTAAACAAGACATAGAGTCTTTAATGAAAGATGGAGTGAATATAGATCATATGAAAATTGTGCCGGGAATGGAGTCCAACTACCATTACGTTCTTTGGTATGCCAATGAGAGGACTATTCTTGTAAAGCATACAGAATTCCCCTATTCATTTGGCGATGATACACCAGAAGCAAAATGGGTCTTTCTTTCTTCTCTCGCTTCAAATTCTACGGAGTATCATAAAGAAATAGGGAATTATTTGAAAAAGTATCCAGATACCAAGCTTATCTTTCAACCTGGGACTTTTCAAATAAAACTTGGTACAGAAATATTGAAAGATATTTATGAAAGAACGGAAATTCTTTTCTGTAATATCGTTGAAGTCAAAAGAATTTTAAATACAGAGGAAAATGATAAGATTAAACTCTTAGAGCATTTACGTTTACTAGGACCCAAAATAGTAGTAATAACTGATGGATTAAATGGAGCGTATGCTTATGATGGCACTGAGGCTTTATTTGTTCCTGTATATAGCAAAGAATCTTTTGAATCTACTGGTGCAGGCGATGCTTTCGCTAGTGCGATGATATCGGCTTTGATATTAGGTAAAAGTTTGAAAGAAGCTTTCACTTGGGGTCCTATCAATGCTATGTCTGTCGTATCACAAGTCGGTGCACAGAAAGGATTACTTTCTAGAGAGAAATTGGAAGAGTATTTAGCAAATGCTCCGGAGGATTATAAGGTAATTAAGATTAATTAAATTTATGAAAGAATTTTTGAATAAAAATTTGGTTACTAGAATTGAAGCTGAAGCAAATAAAAATCCAAAATTTGGGACTCAAATTTATGAGCTTAAACGCTTGGATACTGATATTAACGAATTAGAAGCCAAAATAGCAGAGAGAGAAAAACTTACAGATAACATTAATGATCTGATAGCTTTTCGTGAAGAATATGAGTTAGTTGAACTTTTGATACTTCTAAAAGAGAAAAGATATAAAATTATCCACGAAGGAAATTCAAGAGTTACAATTTCTGAAAATGAAGAAGTGGATAAAATAGAACAAGAATCTTATAAAATAAATGTTGAGAAAAGTGACAGTATCATATCTCAAATTGATAATCTTATGTTTAAAATATTGCAAATAAAAACAAATCCTCCAGAAACAAGTTCAGAACAAAAGGAAAAAAATTTAGAAATTAAAAAAATTCTAAAAGAAATTGATATTTTAACGAGAGTCAATTAATCTTCTTACTGCTTCTATTATACTTTCTGTATCTATTTTATAATACTTGGCAAGTTCTTCGGGTTTTCCTGATTGACCAAACTTATCTTTTATACCCACGAATTCTATTCTTGTAGGATAGAATTCGCTTAAACATTCTGCAACTGCGCTCCCCATTCCTCCAGCTATTTGGTGATCTTCTATTGTCACTATATGTTTTGTTTCTTTCGCTAGTGATATTATGGCTTCTTTATCAAGAGGTTTAATTGTTGAAAGATTCATAACTTTTATTTTTATTCCTTCACTCTCTAATTTTTTAGCAGCCATCAAAGCATTATATAAAACAGGTCCTGTGGCTATTATACCTACTTCTGCTAAACCATTTTCTGGGCCAAAGACTATTTGTGCTTTACCTATTTCAAAAGGAGTTTCGTTGGTAGTTATTATAGGGGTATCATTTCTAGCACATCTTAAGTATGTAGGATTTTTAGTTTTAGCAAGAGCCTCTGTTGCCTTCTTGGCTTCTATCGCATCACAAGGCGAAATTACTACCATATTGGGAAGTACACGAGTAAGGGCTATGTCTTCAAGCATTTGATGGCTTCCTCCATCAGGTCCGACAGAAAGCCCAGCATGAGAGCCGATAATTTTGACATTTTGATTGTTGTAGCAAATAGTTGTTCTTATTTGTTCCCAATTTCTTCCTGGATTAAAAATTGCATATGAAGCTATAAAAGGAATCTTACCCATAGCTGCCATTCCACTTGCCACACTAGCCATGTTTTGTTCTGCTATGCCTACTTCTATAAAACGTTTAGGAAATTTATCAGCAAAAAGATTCATTTTTACTGATTCCAACAAATCAGCACAAAGTCCGACAACTTTTTCATCGTCAATTGCAGCTAAAAGTAAACCTTCGCCAAATCCGGCCCTCGTAGACTTTTTCTCCACACCTGCCCCGTTGGAAGTACTCTTTCCTTCGGGGTCAGAATTAAAAATTTTAGTATTTAGTTTTAAATTTTGATTAAGCATATTATTTTAATTTGTCTCCTCGCATGTTTAACTCTTTAATAGCCATTTCATATTGATCTTTATTAGGAGCAATACCATGCCACTTATAATCATTTTCCCATTCTTTTACACCCTTACCTGGGATAGTATTGGCAATAATAACTGATGGCTTCCATTTTGTATTTTTGGCATGATAAATAGCGTGATTAATTTCTCTGAAATCATTTCCATTAATTTTTTGCACATCCCAATTAAAAGATTTCCATTTATCTTCTAAGACACTAAGAGGCATGACTTCTTCAGTTGTTCCATCTATCTGTATGAAATTACGATCCACGATAACTATTAAGTTATCGAGTTTGTATTTAGCTCCAAGCATTATCGCTTCCCAATTTTGCCCTTCATTTAATTCTCCGTCGCCAACCATGCAATATATTGTTTTATCTATTCCATTATCCATCCGAGACGCTATTGCCATACCTACTGCTTGTGATAAACCTTCACCTAAGGGTCCTGAAGAAGTATCTACCTGAGGGAGGAATTCACGATGAGGATGTCCTTGGAGGTGTGTACCAAACTTGCGAAGAGTTTTCAATTCTTCAATTTTGAAATATCCCGCATGTGCCATAGTGGCATAAAGTACAGGGCAAATATGACCATTGGAGAGTACTAGGCGATCTCTTTCCATCCAATATGGGTTCTCTGGCTTATGTCTAAGTGCATTGAAATAAAGATAGGTAAATACATCAGTCATTCCAAGTGCGCCTGCTGTATGACCAGAGCCAGCTAAGTAAAGCATCTCTACTATACTCTTACGAATATCGTTCGCTTTAATTTTTAACTCTTCTATTGTTTCATCTTTAATAGTTTCCATATTACAAATTTTCTAATTCTTTCATAGTTTCTTTTACATCAAAACTTCTCATAAGAGCACTTCCAACTACTAATCTATTTGCTCCAGCTTTTACTAATCTTGGAGCTGTTTCTTCATTTACGCATCCATCAACACTTATAATTAAATCGGGGTATTGGGATTTCAAATCTTCAATCTGATTTAAAACTCTGTCATCAAATGATTCCCCTTGAAAACCAATATGTAGGATACCCATACATTGTACAAAATCTATAGAATTTATAAAAGGGAAAAGTTTCTCTATGGCGGTGGTTGTATTTATTGCGATTCCTATTTCTAGGTTCTCTCTGGTATATGGATCTATGGAGTTTATAAATTCTTTAAGCTCATCTTCATTTTCGGCTTCTAGATGAAATATTATCCTTTTAGCCCCAAGTCTTACAAAAAAGTCGAATTGCTTAATTGCATCTTTCACCATCAAATCAAATTCAAAATCTAAATTTTCCCAATATGGCATTCCCTCTTCCTTGTCTAATATTAAGGCTACGCTTTCCGCATCGTTTCTATCCATTGGCCAAGATTTTGACTCAACGAATTTACCGTCGCAAATATCTATTTGTACTATACGTGCTATGTTTACAACATTTGCGATTTTTTGTCGCAAATCATTTATATCTTTAGCTAAAATTGCTGGTATAACTTCGGTCATAGTTACTTTTCTTCTTCATTTATTTTATTAATTCTTCTTACGTGGCGTTCATCATTTGTAAAAGGAGTATTCATAAATAATAGAATGGCATTTTTAGCTTCATCTTCTGTTATGAATCTTGCGCCAAGGGAAAGTATGTTAGCGTTATTATGCTCTCTGCCAAGCTTCACGATCTCTAAGTTACCGCCATAGAATTCTATCGCCCTCACGCCATCTACTTTGTTTGCTGAGATTTGTTCTCCTTCACCAGTCCCGCCAATAATTATTCCAAGTGATTTACTATCTTTAACGACAGCTTCTGCAACTGGGATGATAAAGTCAGGATAATCATCTTCATTGTCTAGCATAAAAGCCCCCTTATCTACAACTTCAATGTTGAGACTTTGCATGTATGTCTTTAATTTTTCTTTAAGTTCGTATCCCGCGTGGTCACTACCGATGTATATTTTCATATGTGTATTATATAACAATTTAATAAAAATCAGAAATAGTTTTGAGCTTAGGATGATGTTCGAATGAGTATCATAAATGAAAAATAAAAAGGGACACGGATGTGCCCCTTTTTTCTTCAACTTTTAAACCCTTCAACTAATCAATGCTATCACCGTGTCATAAACAACAAAAGTGCAACTGATAGTTATAAAGTACTCAGAACCATCTGATTTCACTTTATGGGGGTTAGAACAATTCTCATAGAGGTCTTTACTTCCTTCCAGAATTTCCTTAACTGAGGATAGTTCTGAAAGATTTCCACGAACCTCAAAAACAACATCTTTGGGGGGAATAATTGTTTTCATAATTTTTATTATTGGTAATACAACTTCTATCTCACATTACATTTTTCATTTTGTAAAGTCAAGTGCTGTTTTGATAAAATTTAGTATAGGTTATAATGATTGATATATGATTAATTTCCATAAATACCATGGTGCTGGGAATGACTTTATAATGATAAACAACTTGGATAAGAGTATTTTCCTTACATCTCTAGATATAAGCCTATATTGTGATAGGAATTTTGGTATTGGTGCAGATGGTATTATTCTTTTAGAGCCTTCTGCAAAGGCAGATTGCTTTATGAATTATTATAATTCTGATGGAAGCTTAGCAGAGATGTGTGGTAATGGCGCCCGCTGTACAGCGAAGTTCTACTTGAAAGAAACTGGGGAAGATATAAAAGAAATACACCTTGAAACTCGTGCAGGTGTAAAGAATATAAAAGTAAATGAAGACGATACTTACTCTGTAGATATGGGAGCACCTATGTTTGAAAGTTCAGATTTCTCTACTGGTACATTAAAACTTGAAGGTTTTGATTTTAATTGTGTATCTATGGGGAATCCTCATGCAGTTGCCATAGTAGAAGACTTAGAAAAGATAGATTTGAAAACTATTGGGCCCAAAATAGAAAATAATGAAAACTTTCCAAATAAAATAAACGTAGAATTTGTACAAAAAATAATGAATGACTACTATAAAGTCAAAGTCTGGGAACGTGGTTGTGGAGCAACTCTTGCTTGTGGTACTGGTGCTTGTGCAGTTTATTCAATCTTGAATAAACTTTCCCCTAGGCAAGGCCTCGGGGAAGAAATTACCTTAGAATTCCCTGGTGGAAAGCTCTATTTATCTAAAAATGAACAAAGCCACGTAATCCTACGTGGCCCTGCTACTTTTGTATTTGAAGGAAAGATATAAATAAAGAATCTTAACTTTGCAACACACTTTTTTCATACGTTATTAATGAGGCAGAGAATATAGTGCCAAATTTAATTTGAGTTAAATTTCTTGAAGAGCAATTCTTCCCTACCATGTCACACCCATCAATAGTTATTATTGTGAAGTGAGGAAAGACTGGAAAGAAAAAAGAAAGTATGATATACACTAAAACTATTATAAGAATTTTTTTCATAATTATTTAATACTCTGTCCTGTTTTGATAACGTGGTCTACGAGTGTGTAGGTATACCCCATTTCGTTGTCATACCAGCCCATAACTTTTACTAGATTGCCTCCGACAACGCGAGTCATTTCAAGGTCTGCTATGCAAGCATGGCTTTCTTCAAGAATATCAGATGAGACTAAGTTGTCTTCTGTGATAGTGAAGAGTTTATGCCAGCGAGAATCAAGAGCTGCCTTTTTCATAATCTCATTCACCTCTTCTTTAGTTGTATCTCTTTTAGCTATGAAAGTAATATCTACTATTGAGCCTGCTGGAACTGGAACGCGGATAGATATACCATCAAATAAACCTTTCAATACTGGGAAAGCTTCTGTGACAGCAATAGCGGCACCTGTGGATGAAGGAATGATGTTCTGTGCTGCTGCACGACCTTCGCGAAGGTCTTTCTTGCTTGGGCCATCTACGAGTGCTTGAGTAGCTGTGTATCCATGAACTGTGTTTAAGATTGCTTTTTCTATGCCTATAGATTCGTGCATTATAGCGATAAGTGGTGAAGCGGCATTTGTAGTACATGAAGCGTTGGAAGTGATATCACAAGTGCCAAACTTTTCTTCATTTATACCAAGGAGAATTGTTGCGCCAGGAGTTGTACTTTCAGCACCCCCGCCTTGACTCGGCGAGGCAGGTTTTGCTGGAGCTGTAATCACAACCTTTTTAGCACCTTGATCAATATGGAACTTGGCTTTGTCATACGAAGTGAAGAGGCCTGTGGATTCTACTACTACGTCTATATCTAAATCCTTCCAAGGAAGCTTAGTGGTATCTTTTTCTGAAAGGTATACTATTTTTCTTTCATCAATAATTAAGTTACTTGTCCCGTTAGAATTGTCCTCGGTTCGCACGGGATGGTCCCAGTTTTTATAAACAGTATCGTGACGAAGCAAATATGAAAGACTTGCAATTGATCCAAGGTCATTAATTGCTACTATTTCAATCTCGGGATTCTCCCAAGTAATTTTCAAAAATGCTCTTCCAATTCTTCCGAAACCATTTATTGCAACTCTTATTTTTTTCATATATTTTCTTTGGCTCGCCATAGCTTTCTGCGTAGGCGGTTAATTATGCTAATAATTCTTTTAATATTTTCTGCACAAGGGCTGGGTTGGCAGAACCCGAACTTTCTTTCATAACTTGACCAACTAAGGACATTATAGCATTTTCTTTGCCTCCTTTGTATGTTTCTACGACGGCAGGATTTGCATCTATGACCATTTGGACTATTTTTTTAAGTGCTCCTTCATCGTGATTTTGTATCAAACCTTTTTCTTTAGCAATTTTCTCAGGTGATTCATCCTTCACTACAATAATAGCGAGGATATCTTTAGCTCCACGAGATGAAATATCTCCTTTTGTGACCATATCAATAAGCTCTACAAAGTTCTTTTCACTTGGGAGTTGAGCTCCTAAGTTAACCTTTTTTATTCCTAAATAATCAGAAGTTATATAATTTGAAGCAGTTTTAACTTTCTCTTTATCTTTAAGTGTATTGGCAACTTGTTCAAACCAGCGACCAAGCTCTTGGTCAACAATATAACTTTCTATGTCTTCATCTTTTATTCCATAATCATTTCTATAACGATTCCTCTTTGCTTCTGGAAGCTCTGGAAGCTCACTACGCATTTTCTCTATATCAAAAATTTTAGAGAGGAAAAGCTTTGGAAGATCTGGATCTGGGAAGTATCTATAATCATTAGCATTCTCTTTCTTACGTTGGGAGAAAGTAGACTGCTTGTTCTCATCCCAGCCACGAGTTTCTTGAACTATTTCATCCCCCTTCCCTGCATCAAGAAGAGCCGACATCCTCTTCGTCTCGTATTCTGCAGCACGCTCCATAGCCTTGAAAGAATTTATATTTTTCACTTCTACTTTAGTGCCGAAAATTTTTGGATCTTCTGATATTGAAATATTAAGCTCTACACGCATTTGGCCTTTCTCCATATTGGCTTCTGAAACTCCGAGATAACGAAGTACTGCTTGAAGTTCACGTCCGAAATCTCCTGCTTGCTTGGCAGAATGAATGACAGGCTCTGTGACAAGCTCCATAAGAGGCACTCCTGCACGATTGAAGTCTACTAGAGAGTAGTCGCCTCGGTCGTGTTTACTTGTAGCTGTATCTTCTTCTAGGTGTACACGAGTAATCTCTACGCCGTGGAGAGAACCACCGGAGACGATTGGATATTTGTATTGAGAAATCTGATAAGCCTTAGGTATATCTGGATAAAAGTAATTCTTACGATCAAATTCTGTAAAATCCGCAATTTTTGCACCAAGTGCAAGACCCACCTTGATGACACTTTCCATTGCCTTTTTATTGATAACAGGCAGGGTCCCTGGATGAGCCATACAGACTGGGCAGATATTTACGTTTGGCTTCACTTCATCTGGATCATTCTTGCACCCACAAAACATCTTTGAATTAGTATTTAGTTCGGCATGAATTTCGAGCCCGATAGTAGTATAGTATTGTTTGGACATATAAGGAGTATAGCAAAATTTGTAAAAATTTGAAAATTATGTAAGAATATTAGCTGTAAGTCATTTGCCCGAGTGGCGGAATTGGTATACGCGCACGACTTAAAATCGTGTCTCGTAAGGGATGTGGGTTCGACCCCCACCTCGGGCACAAATGAAAAATCTAATGAAGTCGGACTTCCTTAGTTTTTATTTATGGTAAATATTTTGCCGGATTAAGATAAGCACTCAAAGCTGATATTGGCTGAGTGAAAATTTTACCATTACAAGCCTTACTTGGGACTGTCGCGACGTTCACTCCCGCGGAAGCATAGACTGCTACGTGCAAATGAGGACCAGTGGATGAGCCAGTATTGCCTGATAAAGCGATGATATCTCCCGCTACGACTTTCTCTCCCACCGTTGTTTTTATTTCTGATAGGTGTCCATAAGTACTTGAAAGGCCATTGTTGTATTTAATAAATACCCATTTACCGAAGGAGGCTCCTTTACAAGCGATGTCGGTATCTCCGGTGCCTAATACCGTTCCTGTCGCCATTGCTTTTACGGGAGTCCCCACTTTAGCTCTAAAGTCTAGACCATAATGGAATCTACCCCATCTTGATCCATAAGGTGAAGTGATAGTGATACTACTAAGTGGCCACGATAATACCCCTGAGCCTTCCCTAGGTATAGATTTAGGATTTAAAATAAATTGCAATTGAGATTCATAATCTAGAATAGACTTTTCAAAAGCGTCTTTCCTCTTTTGTTGTTCGGCGAGCATCTTTTGATATAGAGATTCTTTGTTTTTTGTTATAACCAAAAGATTATCCTTTTCTTTTTTATTGGCCGTTATTTCTAATTCTTTAGCAGTGAGAGTTTTCTTCAAGGTCTTCAAGACATTTTGCTCGTCTTCTTTTTTAACTTTAGATACAGTTAGATCTTCTTTCTGTTTTGTCACATTATTTATATTTTCTTTGATGTCTCTATTGATACCTATGACGTTATTGTATTCACGACTCATATCACTTAGATTATCTTGTGATAAGAACTTTTGGACAAAGCTTTGCTCATCTTGATGATATAAATCTTTCAATAAAACAGACAAAGATGCTCTTGATTTGTCCAAGATATCATTTTTAGTACCTATTTCATTATCCAAAGTCTTTATCACAAGACCTGTGGCAGTGATTTTCTTTTCTGTTTGTTGTCGTTCTTTTACAAGCTTATTTTTCTTAAGAGTTAAATCCTTTATAGCATTTGCTAAAGTTTTCTTCTGCTCGGCAGTCACAGCTATTTGGCCTGATAAAGCCTCAATCTCTTTATTGATTTTTTCAATTTCACTATTGGCAGTATTTATTTGATTTCGGAGTTCACTTTCCGTTTCTGCATACGAAAATGACGAAAAAGCCAAAAGAGATAATATAACAAAAATTGTGCCGAAAATAATTTTCTTCATCAATACCTTTATTATACTACATATTGTGCTACTTTATGAATTTAGAAGAGAAATAGCTTTATTTAGACGAGTTATAGTCTCATTTTTACCTAAAATATCAGCTAGGATGAATGGATCTGGTGATTTATCAAGACCAGAAAGAGCAAAACGCACTGGATGCAGAATTTGTCCTCTGTTTTCTAGGCTATCTGCAATCTCCATTAAGAATATTTTAATATTTTCTTTAGTAAACTGTGCCTCATCCGTTTTAGATATAATCTCTAGTGCACTTTTTAGATTTGTTATTATTGTCTCTTTATTTGTATTTTTATATATTAATTTTTCTTTATCATAAACAGGCTCTTTATAAAAGAAATCAAGTTCACCACTCTCTACCATTCCTTTTATATCTCCAAATTTTGAGATTCTTTCTGTAATTACGGGGATAATTTTTTTAATTTGGAGTTCTTTAGGAAGCCAAGCAAATACATATTTTTCTAATTCATCATCTCCTAGAAGTTTAATATATTCTTTATTTATCCAATCAAGTTTGTCTGGATTAAATACGCCTCCTCCTTTTTGAACCTTAGAAATATCAAATAATTTTGTAAGTTCATCCAATGTAAATATTTCTTTTTCTCCACCCGGATTCCATCCATTTAATGCCATAAAATTTAAAATAGCCCCTGGAAGATATCCAACTTTTTTGTATTCTATGGCAGGCATTACCGTCTCATCTCTTTTTGAAAGTTTGGCTCTTTCACTGTTTAGTATGAGTGGTAAGTGTGCATATATAGGTCTTGGTGCACCAATAGCTTCCCCAATTAATATTTGTCGTGGAGTATTGGGAGTATGCTCTTGTCCTCTGATGACGTGAGTCACACCCATTTCAAAATCATCAATAACAACAGTTAAATGATACAAGGGTTCATCCATATCTCGAGCGATTACAAAATCCCCTAAATCAGTCGTATCAAAAGTTATCTCTCCTAGAATTAAATCATTAAAGGTAATTTTTTTATTGGGATTTTTAAAGCGGATAACTTCTGCTCTCTGTCCTTCTTCAGTTGGTGTTTCTTTTGATATATAAGCATATCCATCGCTAATCATTTTAGCTAGATATTTTTGATGTATTTCTAATCGATCAGATTGTCTAAAAAATAAATCATGTTTTAATCCAAGCCAATCAAAAAGTTCTAAAAATTCATCCTCATATTCTTTTTTTGATCTGGCTTTATCAGTATCTTCTGACCTTAATATATATGTACCATTATTTTGTCGTGCAAATATAAAATTATACAATGCACTTCTAACCCCACCGACATGAAAACGGCCTGTCGGAGACGGAGCAAAACGGGTAACAACTTTTTTTGTATTATTTTCCATATTATTTTTATAATTCTTCGTGAGATTGAGCTATTTTAATAGCTTCGGTTGCTATCTTTTCGGCGGCATCGGGCGAAGCAAAAGCAAGAGCACTTTGTTTCATCTGCGCTAGCTTTTCTTTGTTATTAATAAGTTTATCTATTTCGGAAATTAATAAATGTGGAGTTAGGTTTGCTTCATCTATAACTTCACAAGCTCCAGTTCTTGCATAATTATATGCGTTTTTTCTTTGATGATCACCATTGGAATTTGTAATAGGAATTATGATGGATGGTATCCCCCACGAAGCTATTTCAAATATTGCAGAGCCTGCTCTCGATACTATAATAGTAGCGACGCCAGCTGCCATACGAGTAGCAAGATTATTCAAATATGGTAATGGCACATAGCGGGTAATATTGTCGTTATTTTCCATTACAAGTTTGGATCTAGATAGAACATCGTTTATATTATTTGTGCCAGTTTGATGAATTATCTGATACTTAGAAAGTAGATCAGGTAGGATTTCTATGAAAACATTATTTATTATTTCTGCTCCCTGTGATCCACCTAAAACTAAAATAACTGGTAAGTCAGAATTCAATTTGAAGAATTCATGAGCCCCGATACTGTCTCCATGCAAGATATTTTTCCTTATTGGTTGGCCGGTAAGAGCTGTCTTTTCTTTGGGTAAATATTCTATTGCCTCTGGCCAAGAGATGGCCACCTTTTGTGCAAATTTGGCAGTCCAAACATTGAGTCTCCCTGGGTATGAATCTGATTCGTGAACTATAACAGGTATTCGGAGAAGCTTGGCAGCAAAGACTGCGGGGAAAGCTGCATAGCCACCTTTTGAAATGACAACATCAGGATAAATAAAAAACATAGATAAGAATCCAAAGAACATACCCGTGGCTGTAGAAAAGAAATCAAAAAAGTTTCTAATAGAAAAGTAAGTGCGCATTTTGCCAGCCGGAATCTGGACGTAGGTAATGCTATTCTCGAAAAGCATACGTTTGTCGTATGGAGAATCAGACATATAATAAAGCTTCAAGTCTATAATCTTTTCTTTATCTGCTACTTCAATTAATTTCTCAGCAATAGCAATAAGAGGATAAAAGTGCCCCCCAGTCCCCCCTCCTGTAAGTAATATTTTCATAACCTATATTTTAACTTATTTTTTATTATTTTTCCAGTTTTTCTTTCCTTTGGAATTTTGAGATATTGAGTATTATCCCCATAAGGCCTATATCAAGAAGTAGGGCCGTACCACCATGAGACATAAAGACAAGTGGAACACCGGTCAATGGGAAGACCCCAATAATAGAAGCAATATTCATGAAAGATTGGGCGGTGATGATTGTGATGATTCCTATGACAAAAAGTTTACTGAAAGAGTCTGGAGCATTATATGCAATACGAAATCCACGCATTGCGAATGCAACATAAAGACAAATGATTAAAACTGAGCCAATGAATCCGACTTCCTCTCCTACGACAGCAAAGATAGAGTCCCCTTGTGGCTCTGGCAAATAATTAAACTTCTGAATACTTTGCCCCAAGCCTCGTCCTGCAATTCCCCCAGAGCCTATAGCTATTAAGGATTGTTGTATTTGGTAAGATGAGCTACTACCATTTAGACTTGGATTTAAGAAAGTATTTATTCTACTTTTCAAATATGGAGTAGTGAAAGCAAGAATAATGAAAGCTAAAGCTGAGACGCCGATCATCCCTAGTATCCACTTCCAAGAAGTTCCCGAAACGAAAAGCATTACAAGCCCTGTGGCAGTAATAAGGATTAAACTTTTCGTATCTGGCTGATTTATCAGTATAGCTGTAATGATTCCTAACAATAAAATAAGTGGAAATATTCCAAAACGAATATCTTGCACCCGACCCTTCACCCAAGAAAGCCACGTAGCAAAATAAATAACGAATCCTATTTTTAGAAATTCTACAGGTTGTAACGACATTCCGAAAATATTTATCCATCGACGTGATCCTCCGTGAGCAAAGCCAAGTCCCGGAACGAAAACCAAAGTAGTAATGACAATAGAAGCTATAAATATAGGGATAGAATATCGCCTCCAGAATTTATATGGAATACGAAGTCCGAAATACAAAGCGACTAATCCTCCTACAAGACCGAAGATTAATTGATTGAACATCACAGCATAAAATTTGGATTCATTTTTATTTAGAATTCCTAATGAAGCAGAGACAAACATAATTACCCCAATGATTATAAGGGAGCTTACTATGCCCAAAAATATTCTGTCTATTTTATTATTTATAGCCATTTGTAAAAACTTTAACTTATAATAAAAATTATAACACCTAAGATTGCTGTCATGATACTGACGATCCAATAACGCATTGTCACTTTATATTTAGGCCAACCTAGAGCTTCAAAATGATGATGAAGAGGAGCAAAAAGAAAGACTTTTTTACCATTTCGCCACTTCCTAGAAGCTATTTGTATCACGTTAGAAAGAGATGTAATGAAAAGTGGAAATGCAATAATAGGCAGAAGGAGAACTGTATTGGTCAAGAAAGCAATCACAGATAAAGTGACAGTGAGCCCTATCATCCCCGTCTCTCCCATATAGAAACGTGCTGGTGGAATATTAAACCACAAGAAAGCAAGAGTTCCCCCAGTAATAACCGCACAGAAGGCTGCTAAATCTATCTGATTATTAAAGAAAGCGATAAGAGTATACGCCATGAAGATGGAGGCTAGTACTCCACCTGAAAGCCCATCTATTCCATCTATGACACTTGATGACCAGAGAGATAACATAATAAGAATAAAAAATGGAATAAAAAAATATCCTAAATTTATAAAACCATACCAAGGTATATATAAAGAAGATTCCCCTAATTTTATATAAAACCATAAACTGATGATAATTCCCAAGAGCAATATAATCCCTATTTTTATATATCTTAATATTATCGGATCGGTCGTCCACTTACCACGGCCGAAAATTTGCAAGAAATCATCTCCTAGTCCGACAAGAGAAGCTATAATTAGAGTGAAGAATGGTAATAGAGTCTCTCTACGACTAATGAAATACATCTTGTTTGAATAATCACTTATGAAAAAATAATCTATAAAGCTCACAATTGCCAAAGTTAAAATTACTGAAATCCAAATAATCATTCCCCCTGTGCGTGGAGTTCTGATCTCAGCTTGGCCATCATGAATTTTAGAAAAACCGGTAGCTTCTTTTTCTGGAAGATTATTATCTCTTCTAATTCTGCGCCACATTCTGTATTTATAGAAATAATGCGTAGCAATAGGAGTAAGTGTAATCCCCATTACGAAGCTTATAAAAGCGGGCAAGAAAATTTTAATAGCGTTAGACATTGTCTTCGTTTTGATTTATTACATCTGTTAAAGATGCGACCACTTGCTCATAATTTGGTAATTGATCAATAGATGTGATGCCCATATAAGAAAGCGTATCGAAAGTCGGCTTGTAAAGCATCCTTCTACTATCTTTACTATCTACTACTCTTTCTATTAAGCCTCTCACAAGTAAATTACGAAGGATGAAGCTGGAATTTACTCCACGGATGTAGTCTATCTCGCTTCTTGATATTTCATTTTTATATAAGATTATAGTTAGAGTTTCAAGTGAAGCCTTGGAAAGCTCTTTCCCTATTTCTTCCTTACGGATAGATTCTATCAAAGTTGCAAGCTCACTTGTTATGCCGAGCATCACTCTATCATCCTTACGGATAAGAACAATTCCACGATGAGAAAGTGACATTTCAAGCTTCCCTAAGGCTTCTATTATTTCTTCCTCTTTCACGTTTAAAAGCTCTGCCAATTTTTTAATAGTGACATCTTCCCCTTTATAAAAAAGTAACCCTTCAATTTTTGATTCTAATTCCATATGTTTTATTGGCCTATATTTTTATTCATTTCTATGTCTCCAAAAGAAGCATTTTGAATGACGTCTATTAATCCTTCCCTTACCAATTCTAGCATAGCTAGGAATGAAACGATAACATGGACTCTGGCTTCTTCTTTATCCCCTGCTCCGTGACTTTGAGAAAATTCGCGGAAAGAAATATTCATAGCATTTTGAATTCTATCAGTCAGACTGTTTATAATCTCGTCTATATTTATTATCTTTTTAATTTCTACTTCGGGCAATTTCACTTCTTTCTTAGGAACTTGCAAGAGGACATTTGCTATTGATTTCCCTATATTGGCAACAGTGATAATAGGATCAGGAGAAAAGAGTGGCTCATTCCAAACACGCTCACAAGGAGTGAAGATAATATTAGTTCCGAAATTATTCTTTATATCAATACTGGCATTTTTAATAGTCTGATAAAGTCGTAGTCTCTTTTCTAAATCTACTATTTTCTCTGTCTCATCTTCTGTTAAGCTTAGATTGGGCAATAAAGATTTTGACTTGATTAAGATTAAAGTGGCCGCAACTAAAATAAAATAAGATACATCATTGATACTTCTAGACTCTTCGCCTAGAGACTTCACATGGGCTATGTAGTCATTGGTTACATCTGCGAGCGATATTTCATTCACGAAAAGCTTTCTTTGCTCTATAAGAGAAAGGAGAAGCTCAAGTGGTCCTTCAAAAGTATTTTGTTTTACTTTATATTGTGAAATAATTTCAGGCATTTATTTATTTTAATTAATTTTTTTTGTTTATACTTATTCCTAATTCTTTTAATTGCTTATCAGAAACAGAAGATGGAGATTCCATCATTAAATCCTTTCCTTCACCTGTTTTAGGGAAAGCAATAACTTCACGGATATTTGGTTCATTTTCTAGAAGCATTATTAGTCTATCAAAACCCCAAGCAATGCCACCGTGAGGAGGTGTACCGCTTTGAAATGCATTTAACATATGTCCAAAATTTCTTTCTATGTCATCATCTTTATGCCCAATAATGTTTAGAACTTTATGAAGAGTTTCTGCTTGATGGGCTCTTATACTACCACCACCTATTTCATAACCGTTGAGAGTTATATCATATTGAGTTGTTAGAATATTTCCAAGATTTTTTCCTTCGAGCAACCATTCTTTATGTTCTTTAATTGGCTCAGAAAATGGATTATGTGTGAAAGTCCACTCTCCTTCTGTATTTGGATTATCTGATTTATCTGTTCTTTCAAAAAATGGGAATTCTATAATCCAACAAAAAGCTAGTGAGTCAGGATCATTTTTATCTGTGCGTACGTCTGGTCTATCATTACCATATTTTTCCATTGCATCTTTATAAGTAATTCTTGGGAATGGAATCTCTTGAATTTTCTTATGAGGATAAAGTTTTGTAACTAATTCAATCAAAAGACGTTCATTTACTTCCATAACATCCTCTTTTTCAACAAAACTCATCTCCATATCAAGTTGAGTAAATTCTGGTTGACGATCTCCACGGGTATCTTCATCTCGCATACAACGAGCAATCTGAAAATATTTTTCCATTCCACTTGCCATTAAAAGTTGTTTGTATTGTTGAGGTGATTGAGGAAGAGCATAAAATGTTCCTTGGTATAAACGTGAAGGGACAATAAAATCTCTTGCTCCTTCTGGGGTAGATTTGGTTAAAATTGGGGTTTCTATTTCAATAAAGTTTTCTCTATCAAGAAAATCTCTTACAAATTTTGCAACATGATGACGATTACGAATATTTTTCTGCATTCTAGGTCTACGTAAATCTAAATATCTATATTTAAGTCTACTTTCTTCGCCTATCTCTTTCCCATCAGAAGTCACGTCAAAGTTAGGAGTATTAGCTTTATTTAATATTTCCATATTAGTTATTTCAAGTTCTATATCTCCATTTAAAACTCCTTCTTTAATATTTCTTTCTGGACGTTTATTTATAATACCTTTGATATTTAAAACCCATTCTGTTCGCACTTCTTTTACTTGTTCCATAGCTTCGCTATGATTTGGTAAAATCACGCATTGTACAAGACCAGTCATATCTCTCATATCCATAAAGACTAGTTTCCCTTGATCACGTCTTACGTCTACCCAGCCAGCAATTATAACCTCTTGCCCAACAAAATCTTTTAAGTTTTTTATATAAATACGGTTTTTCATTTTTATTTTTTTTAAAAACAATTAATAATTTAATGCACAAGTCCTCCAAGTATTTCGCACGGATAACCAATTATAAATGTAAGCGCTACTAGTATCCAGTAAAACGGGGCAAAGGCAAAGTAGACAATCTTGTCCTTTTTCCACATTGGCAGATACCACTTTTGTACTCTCATATAGAGCATATTGAGTGGAACATTCACAAGATTGAGAACCACGAGTATTATAGCAAATATAAATTTCATAAATTTACGCCTACATTATTTCTAATAATTTGTATTTTATCTTTAATATTATTTTTGGCTTTTTCTCCACCTTCTTTCAATATCTTTTTTACTTCATCTATATTCTTTTCATAATATTCTCTCTTCTCTCGCATAGGTTTGATGAAAGATATTATTTCTTCATAAAGCATATCTTTGGATTCTTTGTAGCCGAGTCCACCATCTATATATCTTTTTCTTAAATTTTCTAATTTTTCACCTTTCAAAAATAGTTTATGAATTGCAAAAATATTGCATTCTTCTGGATTTTTTTTATCAGTTGGTGCTTTTGAATCTGTTACTATACCCATAACCGCTTTTTTTATTTGTTCATCGGTACCAAAAAGTGGAATAGTATTGCCGTAACTTTTGCTCATTTTCCTGCCGTCTATTCCTGGGACAATTGCCACATCTTTGAGAATCAAGGCCTCTGGTAGTTTGAAAGTTTCTCCAAATGCATTATTGAATTTGATAGCTGTATCACGAGCGTATTCTACGTGCTGTTTCTGATCAGATCCTACGGGGACGACATCGGCATCTTGTATTAAAATATCGGCAGCCATAAGAATCGGATAATCAAAAAGTCCGACGTTTATTTCTTTCGCTTTCATATGAGCGTCTTTATAAGCTGTTGCTCTCTCTAAATAAGGTACTGTGGTAATGCAATTAAAGTACCACGCCAGCTCTGCTACTTCAGGAATATCAGACTGCTTGAATAGACAAACTTTCTTTGGATCAAGTCCGCAAGCTAGATAATCCATAGCCACATTTAGAATATTTTTAGACAAAACTTCTTTGTTTTGTATAGTTGTTATAGCATGTAAATCAGCTATAAATACGAAAGAGTCGTATTCTTCTTGTAAATCTACGAACTGCTTTATGGCTCCAAAGTAGTTGCCAATATGTATAATTCCAGAGGGTTGGATGCCCGATAATAAACGTTTTTTCATATACTCTATATAATATCAAAAAATAGAAAGTTTTGCACATATTAAACACAGAGTTATCCGAATTCGTCAATTTGCAATATTTTTTACTGTGATACAATGGAGCCTATGATAGACAAAAAAACAAACATACGTATCCCTCCTCAGAGCATAGATGGGGAAAAAGCCGTCCTAGGTTCTATAATGCTTCGCCCTTCCGCCATCCACGAAATCAATGATATTATAAATGCCGATTCTTTTTATGTTGCTAAACATTCCAATATTTATAAGACAATGCTTGAACTTTCAAGTAAGGGCAACCCTATTGACCTACTCTCGGTCTCTCATAAATTAAAAGAAAAAGGAATGCTTGATTCTATCGGTGGCAATAGTTATCTGACTGAGCTTTCGAATTCTGTTCCTGCTTCTACAAATATTAAATATTATGCTGATATTGTCGCCCAAAAACATATTTTACGAAAAATAATAGATGCCGGTAGTGATATCTCAGAGCTTGGCTTTAAAGATGAAGTAGAAAATGTTTTTGAAATTTTAGATCAAGCCGAGAAAAGAATGATGGGCATCAATAGCAATATGTCAGGCCACGCCTTCACATCTCTCAAAGATAGCTTGCCTGAAGCATGGGAAAGATTGGAGAAACTTCATGAGAATAAAGGAGAGCTTCGTGGAGTGCCGACTGGTTTCCATGACCTTGATCAATATCTCTCGGGCTTACAGAAATCTGACCTTATTATTCTCGCTGCACGTCCTTCTATGGGTAAGACGACTCTCGCCTTAGATATTGCCCGCCAAGCAGCTATGAATCATGGCACTCCCACAGTTATCTTCTCTCTTGAAATGAGCACCCAACAACTAGTAGATAGAATGCTAGCAGCACAATCACGCGTAAATGCTTGGAATCTCCGCACAGGTAATCTCTCTGCTGAAAGTGAATTTGCCAAGATTCGCGACTCTCTTGATAGCTTGTCGAAAGCTCCAATCTTCGTAGATGATTTGGCGGGTAACTCTATCGTACGTATGCGTTCTGTCTGTCGTCGCATCCGTGCTGAGCATGGCATAGGGCTTATCATAGTGGATTACTTACAGCTAATGTCTACTTCTAAAAATTACGACAATATGGTAAACCAAGTAACTGAAATTTCTCGTTCTCTTAAAGCTCTTGCCAAGGAGTTTGATGTACCAGTTCTAGCCCTTTCTCAGCTCTCTCGTGCTGTTGAATCTCGTGGTGGTAGACCTCGTCTTTCAGATCTTCGTGACTCAGGTTCCATTGAGCAGGATGCGGACATAGTTATGTTCATCCATAGAGAAGATATAGGTAAGGACGAAAGCGAAAAGACAAATATCTGTGAAGTTCTCATTGAAAAACACAGAAATGGTCCAGTCGGTAAAGTCGAATTATACTTCGATGAGAAGACTACGACTTTCGTTTCAATTGATAAATCAGGAATGCATCAGTTTGCACCTACAAATACTGGTGGTGCAATAGATCAGTTTTAATCCACCGAAGCAAGGCTTCGGTAAACACAATGGATCCAATAAATAAATTAACAGAATATTTCAAAGAATTCCCAGGAATTGGTGAACGCCAAGCCAAGCGCTTCGTGTATTTTCTGCTTCACAAGAATCCTATTTATGTGAAAGAGCTGGGAGATAAAATTCTAGATTTAAAGAATACTATTCACCAATGCCCTTCTTGCTTCCTTTTCTTCCAATCACAAAAAGTGGAGCTTTGCGATACTTGTAGTAATCCAAAAACTGACAAGACTTCCCTTCTTATAGTTGAGAAAGATGCCGATTATGAAAATATAAAAAGAAGTAAGAATTATAATGGAAAATATTTTATACTAGGTGGTTTGGTGCCAATAGTTTCTAAAGATACTCCAAACTATGTCAGAACGAAAGAATTACTTCGAAATATTGAACTACAGTATAAAGAATCTGGACTTAAAGAAGTCATCATCGCTTTGTCTTTGAATCCTCAGGGCGAGCATACAGATATGTATCTAAGAGAGCTTCTTACTCCCTTGCAAGATAAATATAAATTAAACATAGTATCTCTCGGTCGTGGCCTCTCCACCGGCACCGAACTAGAATACTCCGACTCTGAAACCATCAAAAATGCTCTCATAAATAGACAATAATACAAAAAAGGTGTCAGCACGAAGCTAACACCTTTTTATATTTTAGAGAATTCTTTTTGAAATAATTTCAACAAAAGTCTTTTCACCTCTACTATTCACTGCATCAACCTTCCAACCAAAATCGGTCGTGGTTAATTTAGTGATCTTTCTGTGATAGATACTATTGACGATGATTTCAGTCTCATCTTCATTAAAGTTCCATCTGCCAACATTAGCATTCAAACCATAAGTACCATCAACATTAAAATACATTTTCTCTGTAGGATCATATGGAAAGAAATATATCTTGCCGTCGTCTGCTGTAACATTAGCACCAATAACAGTCCAAGATGGATTATTATAGGTCAGAAGTCCAAGCTTGGACGTACTCCAATCTCCCACAAGAATAATAACTTTTTCTGTTTTTGATCCCCCAGGACCAGTAACAATTAAAGTATATTCTGTGTTTTTATACAAAGATGGAGTATCAAAAGAATCAGAGTTTTTAACATTTGCTCCATCTAAAGTAACGGAGTTCACAAATCCTGATGCTTCCCAAGAAAATTTACTTTTACCCCCAAAAACAATTGGGTCTTTGGAAAAAGATACAATTAAACGGGGAAAAGGTGCTTTGTCTACATCGATGGTAACTGTTTTTGTTGTTGTACCGCCAGAGTTTACGGCAACTATTTCAAAATTAGTTGTTTGAAATAATACTCCTGTTTCAAACGAGAGTGAAGATGCTTTTCCATTTACGGTAATATAATCACCGTTTGTTGAAACGCTTATAGTAGCACTACCCCCGTAAACAATTACATTTGATGGGGTAACATTGAAGCTCAATACTGGCGGAACCAGTATTACTGCAGGGTCTTTTTTGCAACTCATGCAAATAACGACCAATACTAAGGCAAGAAAATTTTTCATGGTATATAGTTTTAATTTACATTCTTATTTCAAGTATAAGACACAAATAAGAAATTGTCAATACCAAAATGGATTAATTAATCCTATAGTAAAAAACACCTTATTTTAGGTGTTTTTTACTATCATTAAACAATTTTATATAGGGTTATCATAACAAGTAACATTAAATGTAGTATTCTGTGTTAATGTAAAAGAAACAGGAAAAGATGCTTGTGTAGTTGATATACCCTGCCCGCAAGATCCACCACCTGAACCTGTATATGTACATTCACAATGTGTTGCATTTAGAGGTTTCCAACTAACAGAAACTGTACCACCATAAGAGATATTTGTTTGACTAGCACTTACAGTTACCGTCGGCGCGGGAGTTGTTACAAAAATTGGTGTAGATTTAACGATACTACCACCACCTGCATCAAAACAAGTAACTGAATATGTTTTATCAGCTGTCGGTGTATGATAGTAATCACCAGATAAACGTGTATCATAAGTACCACCATCTGTAGAAATACAAGATGTTGCGTTAGTGGAAGCCCAGTGAATATGAGCTTGTGATCCAGAAGTAATAACATTATTATCGGCCCAAACACTCAAGCTAACAGTAGGAGGAGTTGAAACAGAAAAAGCAATACTTGTCCCTCCAAAACTAGTATTAATAAATGATTGAAAATTTACTTGACCACTGCCACCCCAACTAGGTAATTGATATGAATATGAACCAGATGTTCCACCACCAGCATACTGACTCAATAATTGAGGTGTTGTCGGAGCTAGTAGACTTCCACCTTGAGCCACTGTTGATTGTATTCCACAAAAAACCGCTCTGCCATCGCTACAACCACATGCACCTATGGTAGCACTTGCTATTAAAGTATCGTTTGTCATATAACCTGAGGGTTTATCAATATTTGCACTGTATGCTATATAGCAAGAAGTACCAGAAATACTCATAGTCTCATAGTAACTACCAGCATAAGCATTATTTGTAAACAAGAGCGTTCCAAACAAAAATATAAATAATATTAAAATCTTTGTTTCTATATTGTTGGTTTCAGAATTAATACTTCTTTTATTTTTTTTATACATATATAAGATTATTGCGGCTAGTATTAGTAATATGACAATAATAATTGGAGCTATATTTGTTGACTTCTTAACTGAAACTGTTTGTATTGTAAAGCTTTTTTCATCAAGAACTTTATTTACACTATCTTTTAAAGTAATTGTTATTGTTGGATTAAAACAATTTTTCTTGATACTTATAGGTATCTCTGTTTTAGGTTTTGTTAAATCAAAGACTAAGGGAGTCACAATCTGATTTGAACATTCTTGTCCGATACTATTTTTAATTAAAGTTGTAGCAGATATGGAGGCATTATTTGTCGCATCACCTCTCACTAATTTACCTACAATAGAATTCCACAGAAGTGATACATTTGCAGTTTCCCCTTTTTGATAATAATCTTTATCCATGAGTACATTACTAATAGTTGCAGAACTTCCCCTGACTATATAAGAAAAACTTACCTTATTTGATAAAATATTTCCCTCCTTTAAAGCAATAGTTGCATAATATGTACCTGATTTATCAATATTAGGTAAAGTTATTGAAAATAATTTAGATTCTTTGGATTTATAGCTAATTGATTGAATATCTATTGCTCCTAATTCAACTAATTTACCATAAGAATTAGATTCTCTTATTTCTAAAACAGGGTTAACTTGTATTTCCTTATCTGAATTATTATTTGCAAAACATGATATAGATATATTTTCATCTATACCTATATCGAGTGGAGGGTTTAATTTATATGCAACTGAGTTTTTCTCTCCAGGAACCTTAAGAAAACAAGATCCCGAAGAAATGTAAATTCCCTTTTGCGAAGCCTTAATTCTAACAGTTCCAAGAAGTCCAGTACTATAAGGAAATCCTTCTTCGTTTTTACTTATTATATACAATGAAAATGTTCCATCTAAAATTTCTGGAGCCGTATATTGAATAGTTTTTTTGATAGATGAATTTTCGTATAATGTTAGAGATTCATTATATATCTTTTCATCGACTGTAGTTTGAATTTTATTTGAAGTAGAAACTAGTTGTACTCCATATTTTACTCCAGTCTGAATTCCCTTGCCGTTTGAAAGTATAAAAGATATGTCAAATTTATTGTTTTCTTGTTTTACAATTTTAGCTTCATTTATATTTACATCAGCTAAAATTATTGCTTGAGAGGAATTGCTGGTAGGTGTTGTGGGGGGGGGCGTCGCTGCGAAAAGTGGAGTGCTGATGAATAGTGATAAAAAAACAACTACGAGAGAAAGTTTTGATATGGTTTTCATAAAATGAAAAATAAAAATTAGTGATTAATAAATTACTCTAAATATTATACCATAAGATGGAAAAGAAAGGTAAATATAAACCAGCCCGAAGCATTGCTTCGGGCTGGTTAGTTTTATGATGTTTTATTTGATTGCT
Source organism: Minisyncoccota bacterium (assembly GCA_041664465.1). Lineage (GTDB taxonomy): Bacteria > Patescibacteriota > Minisyncoccia > Phycocordibacterales > UBA9973 > UBA8515. Next base: position 29,244 of record JBAYKP010000001.1, read on the forward strand.
GAGATTTTGACTTCTACGAAGGGTTGACGGTGGCCATTCTTCTTCAAGTATCGGCTCTTTTGCTTGTATTTGACGACTGTGACTGTGGGGCGCTTGCCGGCTTTCTGGAAGAGTGATTCTACTTTTGCTCCTGTGATATAAGGATTGCCGATGGTTGTATCTACTCCGTTGTCTACCAGTAAGACTTTATCAAAGACAATTTTGTCTCCGACTTTGAAATCCCCATCTAATTTCTCAATTTTAAGGATATCTCCAATAGCGACTTTGTACTGCTTACCACCTGTAAAAATCACAGCAAATTCTTTACTTTCAGATACTTTCTTTTGGGTTGTTTTTTTAGCTGTTGCCATATTTATGTATTATAGAAAACGCTATATAAAGGTTTTCCACAGGACTCATAATACACAAATATTTTGAAAAAAGCAATAGGGGTTGTATACTATAAGAATATGATATCAAAATACAAATATAAAGGTTTAACTTGGATGGATTTAGAATCTCCCACCGATGATGAAATGGGGCACATAATGGAAGAGTACTCTATCCCCCCAGTTGTCGGAGAAGAAATGAAGAATCTAAGTCTGCAATCAAAAGTAGACTTATATCCAAACTTTATTTATCTAATATTACATTTTCCTGAGATATCACACAGTGGGAATAAAAGTATAGAAAAAGAAATTGATTTTATTATTAGTAACGATTTTATTATCACAACTCATTATGGGCCGATAGATTCTTTGCATGAATTTTCAAAAACTTTTGAAGTAGATGCAATACTTGAGAAGCGTATGGATGTGGATCATGCGGGCTTCTTATTCTTTCATCTTATCAAATCATTATATGTTCATTCTAGATACCAATTAAACAGTGTAAACATACTTTTAAAAGATGTTGAGAATAAAATTTTTGGAGGAATGGAAGGAAAAATGGTAGCAACTCTCTCCAACATCAATAGGACACTCTTAGATTTCCGCCAAGCGATAAGATTCCATAAAGAAGTCCTAGGATCTTTTGAATTATCGGCCAAGCACTTCTTTGGTGATAAATTTGGTTATTATATTTCGGCGATTATAAGTGAATATAATAAAACACAATCAATTTTAGACAGTCATAAAGAAATCTTGGATGATTTACGAGATACGAATGACTCTCTGTTAGCTAATAAAACCAAGGAAACTATGAAGATTTTGACTATTATTACTTTCCTTATTTCGCCTATTACTATCATCTCTGATATTTTTGTGATAAATAGTAAATTTCTCCAATCACAAAGTAGTCGGTCTTACTCTCTAGTTTTAGTTTTGATGCTCGTTACAAGTTTAATGGTATTTATTTATATTAAAAGAAAAAAATGGCTCTAAAAATTTATAATACTCTTACAAGAGCGAAAGAAGAATTCAAACCAATTAAAAGTAATGAAGTGGGTCTGTATACTTGTGGGCCGACTGTTTATAATTATGCTCATATTGGTAATCTTCGCACTTATATCTTTGAAGATGTGCTTAAACGTGTGCTAAATTATAATGGCTATAATGTAAAACATGTGATGAATATTACCGATGTCGGTCATCTGACTGGAGATGGTAATATGGGTGAAGATAAAATTGAAAAAGAATCCAAAAAAGAAAATAAAACTGTATGGCAAATAGCAGAATTTTATACAAATAAATTTAAAGAAGATTTAACTAATTTGAATATTATTTACCCTAGTATTTTCTGTAAAGCGACTGACAATATAAAAGAACAAATAGAAATGATCAAAGTTCTTGAGCAAAAAGGTTTTACATATAGAACTTCCGATGGCATATATTTTGATACATCTAAGGTGGCGGATTATACCAAGCTCTCACATCAAAATCTTGAAGCACTCAAAGAAGGAGCAAGAGTCGAAGCCAATAGTGAAAAGAAAAATCCCACCGATTTTGCATTGTGGAAATTCTCCCCTTCTGATACCAAAAGACAAATGGAATGGGAAAGTCCTTGGGGTATTGGCTTCCCAGGCTGGCATATAGAATGCTCAGCGATGAGTATCAAGTACTTGGGGACTCATTTTGATATACATGCAGGTGGAGTAGACTTCATCAATCTTCACCATACTAACGAGCTTGCTCAAAGCGAAGCTTGTACAGAAGAGGTGCCTTGGGTAAATTATTGGATGCACGGAGAATTCTTAAATCTAAAAGATGGCGAGAAAATGGCCAAAAGTACTGGGAACTTCCTGACGATTTCAAGTGAATTTATAAATAAAAATATTAATCCTCTCGTATACCGCTATGCGACTTATTCTGTACATTATAGGAAGCAAATGGAATGGAATGAAGAAATAATAAATTCTGCTGTTAATGGTTATAAAAATCTTTTAGATAAAGTTAAAAATCTTGGCCGAAGTGTTGGTCTTGTGAATGAAGAATTAAAAGAAAGATTTCTAGAAAGTATCAACGATGACCTGAATATGTCTAAAGCTATGGCAACAGTCGGGGAAGTTTTCAAATATGGTATTTCCAATGCAGACAAACTAGCTACAATACTTGATTTCGATAAGGTTTTAGGGCTTGATTTAGATAAAATAAAAGAAGAACGTATCCCCGATGAAGTAAACCAGCTTGCTTTAAAGCGACAAGAAGCTCGAAATAACAAAGATTGGGCTAAAAGTGATGAATTAAGAGACAAGATTAAAGATTTAGGATTTGAAATAAAGGATATAGACGAAAAATATGAAATAAATAAGATATAAACAGAGTCTTGCAATAAAGATGTTTATATTCTATAATTAAAACATAATTAAGCAGGCAAATTATACTAATATAGCATGGTGGACAGCTCACATAAGTGGGTAGTCTTTGTTGTATTTATAATTATTTCTAAATAATACACGACACCCACATAACTGTGGGCTTTTTTATTTCTTACTTAAAACTATATGAATAAATTTATTTTTAAACAACATTGTACTGAATTCTGGCGTAATTAAAAAACGCTAAGTCTTTACATTACTATTTTAAAAAATAAAAACATAAATTATATGAAAACACAAATAAAATCATTAAAAAATTTACCAGATGAAAATGGATATTATGGAAAATTCGGAGGGAGTTTCATCCCTCCTCAATTAGTAGAACCATTAAAAGAAATAGAACGAGAATATTTAAAAGCAAAAAATGATCCAGAATTTCAAAAAGAGTATGCTGATTTATTAAAAAATTATGTTGGTCGTCCCTCACCGCTTTATTTTGCAAAAAACTTAACCGAAAAATTGGATGGCGCAAAAATTTATCTTAAACGAGAAGATTTAAATCATACAGGTGCTCATAAGATAAATCATTGTATTGGTGAAGTTTTATTAGCAAAAAGAATGGGAAAGAAAAAAGTTCTAGCTGAGACTGGAGCAGGACAGCATGGAGTAGCCCTTGCCACAGCAGCAGCCTTACTAGGGCTTGAATGTGAAATACATATGGGCTCTATAGATATAGCCAAAGAACATCCCAATGTGATTCGTATGAAATTACTAGGGGCTAAAGTTGTAGAAGTCACAAGTGGAGGAAAATGTCTAAAAGATGCCGTAGATAGTGCTTTTGCAACCTTTATAAATGAGTACCAAACTACTTTCTTTGCTATTGGATCAGTTGTCGGACCGCATCCTTACCCAATGATTGTAAGAGATTTTCAATCGATAGTTGGCAAAGAAGCGAAAGAACAAATTTTAGAGCAAGAAAAAAGGTTACCAGATTATGTAATAGGTTGTGTCGGTGGTGGTTCAAATGCTATTGGATTATTCCATGAATTTCTTGATGATGAAGTGAAACTTATTGGCGTAGAGCCAGCTGGTAGAGGTTCTGGTATTGGTGATCACGCTGCTACAATTACTTATGGTACAGAAGGTGTAATACATGGTATGAAGACAATAGTATTACAAGATGATAAGGGTGAACCAAATAGTGTTCATTCTATTGCATCTGGATTAGATTATCCAGGAGTTGGACCTATCCATGCTTATCTAAAAGATATTGGAAGAGTCCTATATACTAGCGCAACAGACGATGAAACTATAAAAGCATTCTTAGAATTATCTAAAGTGGAAGGAATTATTCCAGCTCTTGAAAGTGCTCACGCAGTAGCTTATGTAATGAAGTTTGCTCCAACTCTAAACAAAGATAAAATTATAATTTTAAATCTTTCGGGGCGTGGAGATAAAGATATTGATTATATGGCTAAGTTATTAAAAATTTAATCTAATATAAAAATGACTAGGTCTTGCCTAGTCATTTTTATATTATTTAGTTGCATTTAGCTCCATAAAGAATGCTGAGCCTTTACCTTCCCCTTCTGATTCTACCCAAACTCGGCCTTTATGTGCTTCCACTATTTGTTTTGCAAGGTAAAGCCCTAGACCAGTACCTGTAGTATTCATGCGAGCTCCATCACCACGAGCAAACTTTTGGAAGAGACTATCTTTTACCTCCTCGGTCATTCCCATTCCTGTATCTTTCACACAAAATACAACTTTATTATTTTGATTCTTCACAGATACATTTACACTGCCCTCTTTGGTATATTTAACAGAATTATCTATGAAGTTTATTATAATTTGGCGAATTTTTTCTTTATCGCCATTTACCATAAATGAGGTATCACTATCTTTTTCAAAGTTTAATTTGAGTCCTTTTTTCTCTGTGGCAATAGAGAAATCTTTGACTTCATCTTCTACAATTATAGATAGATCAAATGGTGCCATTTCAAACTTCATACCGCCTGATTCTATCTTAGTCACATTCAGCAAATCTTCTACGACAATCGTCAAATTCTTACTTGATTGATACATACGATCAATAGCTTCTTTCGCTTCTTTGGTCATTTCTCCATAATCTCCATCCATAAGCATAGAAGCATAACCTTTAATGGCTGTTAGAGGGCTACGGAGCTGATGTGAAGCAAGCGAAACGAATTCTGTCTTCAGCTTATCGAGCCCCTTCAACTTTTCATTAGCATCTCCGAGTTCTCCATTGAGTCGTTCAATTTCTTTATTTAAATTTACCAACTCTAAATTTTTCTTATAAAGCTCTTCCGTGGCTTTTTGAAATTCTTCCACAGAAATATGTGTATCGTTTTTTTGATCTGTCATAAAAATTATTTAAGGCTTGAAGGTATTTCTTCTGGTTTAAGTTCTTTAATCATATCTTGCACAGCATCACGACAAACTTCGTGAGAAGCTTTTCCAAATAATCTTTCATATTGTGCAATTAGACGGTTTATCACATCTTTACTGTCACCAGAAAAGGAAATAGAACTGTGTTGTTGATCAACAGTAAGCCCGATAACTTTTTTGGCTTCATTCCAAGCCATAGGACCAATAACAAGCTCTTGCTCTTTAATAATTCTTAGAGACATTTGATTGAAGATATTTAATTTAGTTAAAGTATCCATAAAAATTTAATTAGTTTCTTTAAGACTTCTTAAAACATAACCTGTTTGAATAATACTTATAGTCATCAAAAAATAGGAAATTACATACAGGAAGTCTCCTATTCCTCCAACATACCAAGAGCCATTGTTTGCTTGAAATAAAAAATAAGAATCAGCAATATATTGTGCAATAAGAGAAATTAAAAATAAAATAATTGGTTTTTTCATAATTCCGCCCAATATATTTCTTGTTAAAATTAAAGTAAGAATTGCTAAAGATACATAAAAAGCTTGTCCTAGTGGATAACCAAAATCTAAAAATATTTTTAACTTATTTGCCCAATCAAATTCATAATTTTTTAAGAACATTGAATAAGAACCTATTAGCATAATTAATGGTAATAAAATTGCTTGGATTTTACCTCTAAAAAGTTTTAGAGAAATTTTGGCTCCAGAAATCTTTGCTAAAGACATTACTCCTAAAATATATAATATTACACTTCCAAAATATCCAATATCCCCAATCGAAGGATAAGGGGCTTGTATTTGAGCAAATAAATTAAAATAACTATAGACACTTTGCCCGAATGATTGTAAAAATAATCCTATCGAAAAATATAAAATAGATCTTCCTAATTGGCTTTTAAAACCTCCAAAATTTTTAGATATAATTACTCCAATTATTCCACCTAATAATGCCAAAATTTGATAAAAAGACCCCCAAATATATTTATCATGAATTATTGAAGTACTCTCAGAATTTAAAAATGGATTTAAGATAAGCCACCAAATAGTAAGAATAATAAAAATGAAAAAAACTAAAATCATTAAAAGATGATTACGAATATATAGATTTTTTGTATTATAAAACATATGCATATATTATACTATATTAATAATTATTCCGCAAAGCTAATAGTAAATTTCTTTAAAAACCTACACATAAAGGACCTTTTGCTATTCCTTAAGCCAGGTAATCCTAAATCTTGCTCAAAATTCAAAAATTTACATCCACATTCTATTAAAAATTTTGCATTTTCTTTCATTAAATAATCATAAATCCCCTCAAAATTTATATCTGCCTTAGAAAAATGTGACACAGCAAAATTTTTGTCATTAGAAATATTCGATATAGAATAAGCTATAAGTTTTTCTTTATTATATATACCTATACCAACAGAATCTTCAAAATTGCCGGCAAAAAATTTATGAGTAGAAAGAAGTTCATTTTTAAAATGAAAGTTTGTATCTTTTTTAATTTTATTCTTAAGCCAAAATTCATCTAAATCTAAAATCTTTTTTTGAATATCAAGATCTTTTAAATTTAACTTAGTAACTTTAATATCTAGGAATTTTTTAGAAAATTTATTAACTTTATTTCTTTGAGAAGCAAATTTTGAACCTTTTAAAAAAGAAATTTCTTCTAAATCAAAAATGTAATCAAAATTATCTGAGTCTTCTTCTATTCTAAATTTATCATGAGTAATTATTCTAGCGACATCATCAGATATAAGATAAAGTTTTGGTTTAGTTTCTTCTTTTATAGATAAATCAAGTAATTTTTGTGTTATATTATTTACTTCAGTATTGCCCAGAAAAGAATAAAATGGTTCACCTGTAAGATAGTCAGTAAAACGAACTATTAAATTTCCATGAAATTGTGAAAGACGCATTTCACCTTTTATATCCCAAGACCACATAGAAATAAAATTAAAATCCGAATATGGTGGATACTTTTTAGTTATTTTTTCCACTTCTTCCCTGTCAGAAAGTTCAATGGATTTCATTTTTGGAAATTCTGGAATCATATATTTTTTTCAATTTTTGCCATTAACTCAGGGTCTTTTTGTCTTTCATCTAAAAGCCGAAGGGCTTCGGAGAGCGGTGTGTAAACAATCTGGTTAAAGATATTCCTATCAGACATTATTGTATCATAATCCCCAATTGATATTTTTTTATCGTCTTCTGGCATAAAATTATTTAATTTATATTTTGATTAGTATTAGTAGGAGCCACACATGTACCATCAGATAATTCACTTTCAGTGCATTTTGTTTTTTTACATTTTATAGCACCTGTCGTGCAAGCAAGAAGACAGTCTTCATTCTCACACATCTTGAAATTAGAAGCTTTTAATGTATAAGTATTATAATAAGAAAAGCCATTTGGTGGGCAATCATCTGGGTTTGTACAATCACGATAAAAACAAGTCTCAGTCTCAGGATTACATTTAGTTTCAACTATAAAATTAAAGTCTTTCTTAAAATAAAAAAAATAGAAAGATGAAAAAATAGAAATAATCACTCCAGCTAATAGGATATATAAAAATATATTATGTTTCTGCTTTTCTTCGGGCATATATGTATTATACCTTATATTTAGATTAATAGGAAGATAATGATATAATGAGAATGTATTAAGTATTTATAATTAAACTAAATTTTATGGAGAAATATAACTTTATTGGTAAAAACTTAACAAATGAAGATGCTAATGCAGTTTCTAAAGCATTAGAAACTAGACATTTTGAAGAAACTAAAAAAGAATTAATTGATTATAGAGAACCAACCCCAGAAGAATCGTTAAATATAGAGAAGTCAAAAAAATTAATTGAAGAAGAACTAAAATTAATGGGAGTTGATGTTACAACATTTGATATTAATAGTTACCAATTCAAATTTTTAAATAAATCTACCGGTAAAGGTACTTATTACTCTGAAACAAGATTGATAGAAATTGAAAATAATTATAAAGTTAAATTAGAAAATATTCTCAAAAATCCAACGAAAATAATTCCGTCTCTTGGCTATTTTGTTCAAAAACTACTAACGAAAATAACTCAGTTAAATAAAAACTCAAAAACTGAGTCTAATTACAGCACTATCATTCATGAAGCAATTCACGGTAAATCTTTTCATAAGTATGAATTAGATATTAATAAAGATAATTCAGAGTCATACAAAATTAATGAAAATACATATAGAAATGGATATCTATTAACAAAAAATGGCCAAGAAGATTATTTTCGTGGATTAAATGAAGGAGTTGTTGATAAAACAACTATGGATATTCTCATGAAAGAATATAAAGATGAACCAGATATATTAAATAAGATTAGGAAAATTTTATACTACATGGAATCTGAATACTTTATAGAAATGCTTACAATAGATTCTATTATTAACAAAATAGCTAAAAGCAAAAATAAATCCACTGAAGAAATATGGACTCAATTTAAAAAAGGTCAATTCACTGGTGATATGATGCACTTAAGAGATATTGAGGATGTATATACACCAGGATCTTTAAGAATTCTAGCTACAATGAATCCACGTACAAGAATGGCGAGTATAAAAAATTTATTATACTATACTTATTTTTCAACACGATCTGAGTTTATTAGAAAAATTATAGAAAATAAATTATTATCAAAAAATTCAAAGGACAAACTCAAAGAATAACCAGTTAACTTTTAAAATATGGAAAAAAAATTTAAAGAATATACTTATAAAGGGCAGAAATTTAAAATATACTTTGTTTCAAAAGACAAACTGGGGATAGCCTTTGGTAGAGCTTATTTGAAAAATGAAGGAGAAAAATCTTATGGAGAAGTTAGAGAAGATCTGAATCCTGTAATTAAAAAATTTGTAATAGAACATGAACTATATCATCTTACAGATAAATCAAGATGTATGGGAATATTTGGTATGGAATTAAGGGCAAATATAATACCTGGACTTAAAAATCCTATTGGATTATTTATGACAATTTTAGCAACATTATTTTCTCTTGATAGAATTAAATTTTATTTAGGAAAGTTAAATATAAAAAAATAAAGAAGTCGTATGATTATAATACGACTTCTTTAGTTAGGTTACCTTACCGATTATGAGATATTATTCAACCGAATGAAGAATTTGATTCCTCTTCTGGCTATTGGTTTCAAAAACGGAAGTTTTTGTAAAACCCATGCTCCGGGTTTCCCAATGAAGGAATAGTAAGCACGGATAAACAAAAGTTTACTTTTTTCCGTTCCCTGTTTAATAATCTCATCTCTCCATAATCGTAAAGAGTTTACAGTGGAATCATCTTGTCCATAACATGCAGTTGCGACAAAACAATCTAGGGGTCCAAAGCTTGGTCCGTCATTAGAAATTGATGACGAACCCTTAGCACTTTCTTTATTTAAGATCGTGCTTTTTTTGCTAGGAATAACTGTTTTCATAAAAAACTATATTTAATTATTTTTGAATTTTGGCGAAATTGCCAATTTATTCAATTATAATAATACTATACAAAGTTAAATCAGTCAATAGCAACGTAATGATTCAACGGTTTGAATGTAAAAATAAAAAGCCACCTGAATTAAAAATTCAAGTGTGCTTTTTGTTTCTATGACGCTCATAGAATTGTTGGTTAGAATAGTTTCTAACAATGCGTCTCACAGAGGAATTGAATTGCTCTGTGGATGGTTACTTCTGATACATGAAAATTCTCATGTATTCCACCTTCCCATCCTGTTGGGTAACCGGTCTTTGATAAACAAAATTTTTCTCCGACAGTAGCAGAACTTCCCATTCTGAACCATTATTAAAAACTTTGCCTATTAATGACCAATTTGCTCCCGAGAATGAATCAGTTGCTCCTTTATGAAAAGTCTTGTAGTTTGTTTTATAAAAATAAGTTTCATCAGTTAACCTTTCAGGAGTTTCCCGAAAGTCATTAGTAGATAAAACATTATTATTTACGTCATAATATACAATCTTTTCAGTAAACCAAGGGGTGGTCTTCATTAGTATGAGCCTGTCATTGCTGACATACTCAACGACAACATTCAAGTCTGAACTTACTGTGACCGTATAAGTATCAAACAGAGGAAGTGCTTGAAAAACACCGTTTATTGCAACCGAAACTGGGCTACAATCTGGATATTTCCCAAGTTTAAAAATCTTTATATCACCAGCTTTTGCACTGGCTACTTCAGATTTTTCTCCTGTTACCAACTTTTCCAAGTAGGTAACTGTGTACGTTTTTGGGGGGTCCAAAATTGGATCAACCCCAAAACTTCCCTTATCACATCCCCAAAGGGTGATGGACAAGAGGAACACTACTATAATGGTTTTCATGATACATATTTCATGTATAAGTATGAGACATTTATAGATTATTGTCAAATATGGAAAGTGAATAATAAGTGTATAACTTTTTATTAAAAATCACTAAAACACACCTAAAATTTAGGTGTGTTTTAGAATAAATTAAATATTAATTCCAACTACAACCGTGATGATACCATGTATGACACGATGGTGGATTACAAAGATCAGCACTAGTAAAGCTACTGCAAGATAAACCTTCGTCTGGACCAGGACCTGCACTTCCATCACAATTTTTACTACCAATTACTTTATTTCCACCGCAACTACCACTAGTATTGGTGCTGTTAATTCCATCGGTACAATTAACATTAAAGGTAGTAGACTCTTTCAAATTAAAAGACATACCTCCTTGATTATCTCCAACTGTTCCAGTACCACAAGAAGTAGTTGCCCCATTTTTAAGATAAGTACAATCACAGCTTGTTGAATTTTGAGAATTCCAAGTAATTTTTACGAGGCTATCATAAGGTGTTGTTAGTGGGTTTACAGTATTTGCATACACTTGCACTGTCGGCACTGTAGCTGGTGCAGTAGCTGGAGGACTTGCAACAACATAAGGGATTGAATAAGTAAAAATACCACTATCAGCAAAATTCATATAATACGTTCCCGGAGTAGATTGAACTGGAAAAGATGCTTGCCCAGAAATATTATTAACGCCTAGATTACCAACAGAAAATATGGTGGTATATCCAGCGGGAATAATAGGAGAAATAGCTGCTTCAGCTGTCGGTAGTATAGAAGATTTTAAATCATCCAATTCTGACCTTGTCAGTAAACTTCCACTACCTGTATTGCTTGCTGCAAAAACTGTATTAAACATAAAAGGACAGAAATAAACACAATTTGCAGTCACATAAGCATAGATAGTCTTACCAGTAGTAAAAGGATCGCCAGCAGTTCCACTAAAAATACCTATACTTACATCTACAAAACCACCACCATAGGAAAGAGTAACAGCTGAAGCCTTATTAGTAGGCATTAAAGTAAATAAAGAAAAGAATATAAAAAAGAAGATAATACTCATAGGGACAGAATTAGAATTTTCTGGTGTTGTAGCGGGGGTATTAGGTGTGATTGGCGTGATTGGATTATTTTTTCTTTTAATATAAAGATAAGTTATAACAATAATCAAGAGTATAAGGGGAATAATAGCATAAAGTATATTGAACTTTGGTTTTTGAATTTCAGAAGTTGTCTTTACTTTGAATTCTTTTTGATCTAAGACTTTTCCATTTTCATCCGTGAGAGATAGAGAAATTATAGGGTCAATACAAGAAGATTTGATAGAAATACTAGAATCTACTTTAGGATTGGTAGTTATCGTTAATTTCTGAGATTGCTCTTTAGCACAGGAATTACCATTACCATTTGAAATCTGAATATTGGAAGTGATAGCAGATAAACCTTGAGTTATATAAACAAAAGACACTTGAGCTTTGTCTCCTTTATTATAATAATCTTTATCTAAAGATAGATTCTCAATGGTAGCACTAGCTCCTAGTACTGTGTAATTCACATTGATAGAATTTGATTTAAAATCTTTGTTAATTAATAGAAAGTTAATATTATAAGACGAAGGAGTAGTAACTTTCGGAAGGGTTACGGAAAAAGATTTACTTTCATTTGCTTTAAAAGATATTGGATTAGTATCTCCTTTTGTTTGTGTCTCAATAATATTTCCATAAGAAGACATTAGATGCGTCTCGTAGGAAGGTGTAACATTTATATCCGTCTTAAGAGAATTCTGGGCAGTACAATTAAGTTTGATACTTTCTTCAGGTTTAATACCTATCCTCTGATTTATGCTATAGGATTTACCAGTCTCTGTCTGTATTAAACAAGTCTCGGGAAGAATTTGTAGCCCATTATTATTGGTCAGATTCACTACGCTCACAGGAATATGACCAAATGGAAAACCGCTACTATTTTTACTTGTAATATAAAGAGTATAAGAGCCACTTAAGGAAGATGGTGCTGTATATGTGATTTCTTTTTTAGTTGTTGTATTTGGATTTAAAGTCAGAGATTCATCATAAATTTTTTCATCCACGATCAATTGTCCTTTGGTGGAGTCTTGAACTAGTTCTATTCCGTATTTAACTCCAGTTTGTAATCCTTCACCATTGGAAAGAGAGAAAGAGATATTGAAAATATTCCCCTTTTGAGAGATAATTTTTGCATTATTTATATTTACAGTTGCAAGAATAATTCCATTGGCAGAAGTCGCTTGATTGGTCGGAGCTGCTGCGAAAACTGGAGTGGAGATAAATATTGATAAGAAAACAACTAAGAGAGAAAGTTTTGATAAATTTTTCATAAAATGAAAGACAAAAATTAGTGATTGATAATAAATACTTTTACTTTGTACTCTTTATATTATACATCATATTTAAAGTAATAGAAACATACTACCAATAATCATTATAATAATTGCAAATATTTTAGGAAGTAATATATGCCTCTTTAAATTTTCTTTTGTAATATGAGGGAAGAATTTCGTTCCAATAAGAGTCAGGATTAGGACGATAGCTGGCTGAAAGCTTCCCACAAGATAAACCATTGTTACAGGAGCCAGAAGCATTGCAAAATTTGTAAGAAGATTACCAGAAATAGTAGTCACTTCTGCTATCATATTTAAAAAGAAAATTTTAAATCCCCCGCTTTTATTCATAAGATGGAATTGATGACGATACTTAGGGACAAGAAAATACATAATAATCCCCAAAGTTCCAAGTCCTATGTACTCCCAAAATGATGAGACCCAGAAATTCCCCTCAATGGTTACATATTTAAAAATAACACCTGAGATTGCTACCATAAGGCAAGCCAGTGTCATAAAAAGTGCTGGCTCCCATTTAAATTTTCTTTTTTCTTCTCCAAAATCTATTAAAATAACTACCATACCCACAAGAATAATTATAGATCCTATCCATTGATATCGTGTAAGAGTTTCCCCAAGAAAAATATATCCGAGAATATAACCAAAAATTGGAATAGTGAGGAACCACGGTACTACAGAAGATACGTCTTCTGTCTCAAGAGTATAAAGATAAAGAATAATCCAGCCGATTGTGAGCCCTCCTGTTATTATTAGTAATACTTTGTCAGTAAATGGAATAGAGGATAATCCTTGTGTGAAAATTCCAATAAGTATAGTCATAAAAATACCCATAAAACTTGTGAAAAGTACAAGCCCTCCTGAGCCACGTTTACCTATGGAATATTTCTTCACAATGAACTCATCAACAATATTTGATATTGCCCATAAGAAAGTAGCAATAAGTGCAATTAAAAACCAATTCATAATGTGATTATAACATACAACTTTCAATTTTAAAGATATTCTTGCATTGTTATACAATGTATCGCTCCCCCACCATAGATTATTCTTCTACAATCTATTCCTACTACTTTATGCTTCGGGAAGAGAGATCTCATTATTTTCATAGCTTTTTTATCATTTGGATCATTAAATAATGACATAAGTATAACAGAGTTTCCTATATAGAAATTCGTATAAGAGACAGGGGCTTTCTCTCCATTATCATAAACCATATGGGGCATTGGGAGCTTCACTACTTTAAACTTTTTACCATTTTTATCTTTAGCATTCTTTAATATTTTAAAATTATTATTTAAAATAGAATAATTGGGGTCTTTTTTATCTTTTTCATAAGCACAAACAATCGTACTAGAATTAACAAAACGAGCCACCTCATCTATATGCCCATCGGTGTGGTCATTTACAAGTCCTTCTCTAAGCCAGATTACATTTTCAGCTCCTAGATAAGCCTTAAGATATATCTCTGTACGCCCTTTATCAAGCTCACTATTTCTATTTGGATTAAGAAGGCATTGCTCTGTAGTTAAGATAGTTCCTTTGCCGTTTGACTCTACTGCCCCACCTTCTAAAACTGCATCTGGTTTGAATATTTTATTCTCATTTTCATCTAAAATATTTAGGAAAACTTTATCATCTTTCAATAAATCTGTAAAGAGTGGATCATGCTTTTTGCCATAAGCATTGTAGTGCCATTTTACGAAAGCTTTATCTTTCTTGTTTTTATTAAATAAAGTTATAGGAGCATAGTCACGAGTCCAGACATCTGCATAATCTCTCATATAGAATTCTACTTTCTTTAAATCAACTTTGTTTTCTAGTAGTTTACTCTTTATTCTTTCTTTCTCAGTCTCGTTTAAAACTAAGAGCTTCACCTTTTCACTATTCTGCAATATTTTAATAATCTCACAATAATCTTCTTCAACCTCCTTCAAATGATTCGGAAAGGTAATATTTCCATATGGCCACGCAAGCCAAACGGCCGAATGCTTTTCCCATTCACCTGGCATGTAGTATCCTAATTCTTTTGGAATCTCTATCATAGTATGTTAGTTCGCTAACTATTTTGATTTCGCTTGTGTTATCTTTTTATAAGTATCTGGTCTACGATTTCTTAAAAATCCCCAATCATTTGATATGTAATCATTCATAGCTAAATCAAGAGTAGCTATTATTACTTCTTCTTTGTTTTTTGAAGCTCTTTTTATAATTTTTCCAAATGCATCTGTGACAAAAGATTGTCCCCAGAATTCTAATTGCCCTTCTGTTCCCGTTCTGTTCACAGCTATAACTGGCAAGCTATTTGCAATAGCGTGGCTTCGCATTATCGTCTCCCATGCATCATGCCAGTCTCCATCGATAGGTTTATTCCCAATTATATTTCCAATAGCTGTTGGATAGAAGATCATCTCTGCACCAGAAAGCTTGAGCGAGCGAGCAGCTTCTGGGAACCATTGATCAAAACAAATAAGAACTGCGAAAGTTGTATTTTTGTGTTTATACAATCTGTAACCATTATCCCCTTCGGCAAAATAATCTTTTTCATAAAAGCTTGGATCGTGAGGTATGTGAATCTTTCTATATGAGGTTCCAACCTCGCCTTTTCCATTTAGAACTACAACTGTATTATATCTTTTCCCATTTTTAGCTTTTTCGTAGATAGGCAAAATAATAGAGCATCCATATTTTTTAGAAATCTTTTTGAAAGCTTCCGTAGATTCTCCCGGAATAGTTTCTAAAAATTTATCTACTTTAACTCCTTTCTTACTTGGAAAATACGGGGTCTTGTAAAGTTCCTGTAAGCAAATAATCTCTGCACCTTTTACTGCTGCATTCTCCACCATCTTTAAAGTTTTTTTTAGATTTAATTCTAAATTGTCCGTTACTTTACTCTGGACTAAACCAATTTTTATTATTTTCTTTTTCATAATATTTTTATGATAATCTATTTTTAAAATCCTTATATCCAAACTTTTTAATAATTTTTATCTTACCGGATTTATCTATTGTAGCAATGTTTGGTAAATTTACCCCATTGAAAGTATTATTCTTCACCATCGTATATATTGCCATATTCATAAATACTAACTTTTGCCCTATTTCAAGCGGTTTACTGAATGAATACTCGCCTATTACATCCCCTGTAAGGCAACTTGGGCCTACTAGACGATAATTATACTCTAAGCCTTCCTTTACAGGCTCTGCCCTAAATTCATCTTGTGAATCGGGCGACCGCAATAGCGGTTTAGCCCCTAAAATAGTTGGTAAATAAGGCATTTCGAGTACATCTGGCATATGCGTAGTAGCTGATACATCAAGAACTGCTATGTTTATACCATTCTTAAATATATCTACAACTTCTCCTACCAATACTCCTGCATTGAGGGCTACAGCTTCTCCAGGTTCTAAGTATACTTCTAAATGAGGATATTTTATTTTAAAATCATTCAATATTTTATAAAGTAATTCTAAATCATAATCTTTTCTTGTGATATGATGCCCACCACCGAAGTTCACCCACTTCATCTGTGGTAGAAATTCTCCAAACTTTTCTAGGAAAACTTTAAGACTTCGCTCTAGTGCATCTGCCCCAAGTTCGCAAAGATTATGAAAATGCAAACCCTCCAAACCTGTGATATTTTCTTTTTCGAAATTTGCCCTTGTTACTCCGAAATGAGAATTCTCGCTACTAGGATCATACATAGAAGTCTCAACTTCGCTATGCTCTAAATTTACTCTAATTCCACATGATACTTTTCTTCGGCTCGCCGTAGTTTTAACGAAGGCGGCAAATTTATTCCACTGAGAGAAAGAATTGAAAACCAAATGATCAGCATACTTTATATACTCCTTGATGTTCTCATCTGTATATGAAGGAGAGAAAACGTGAGTCTCTTTGCCAAATTTTTCATAGCCCAACCTTGCTTCATTCACTGAGCTTGCCTCAGAGCCTGATAGGTATTTCTTAATCAAAGGAAAAGTGGAAAACATAGAAAAGCCTTTGAGTGCCATAAGTATATGGGCCCCAGTTTTCTCTTCTACCCCTTTTAAAATCTTGAGATTGTTTTCTAATTTCTCCAAAGAAACTACATACGAAGGCGTCTCCACTTTAGAAAAATCTACCTTATCCCAACCCTCTATCTCAATCCAAGGTTCTATAAAAATGTTTTCATTATTTTTTGACATATAATTTCTTCGGCTCGCCGTAGCTTTCTGCGTAGGCGGCTAATAAACTTCATTCTGATAACAACGCTCACAGTATACTATTTCTCTGCGTTCTGGGGAATAGGACGTCTTAAATTCATTATTACAGCCCTCCTTCATACATTTCCTATGCCAGAGTCTAAATGGATTTATTCTTTTTATTCTATTCTTATGTCTGCAATGAAAACATCTTCTAGGAATTGGGATCTGCATCTGTTTGTAGAAAATTAATTCATTAGGAACAATTTTATAATTTCTTTTACATTCTATACAACTAAGAATTTCATTTACTATATCATCTTTGACTTCATTGATTGCCTCTGGAATATTTTCTGGCAACAATGTTTCTTTCCCTATAGTCCTCTGAATATTATCTTGCCAATTATATCCATTTTTTATTGCCTCATCTTTACTAAGTAGAAATTGGTCTTGTGCTTGAGTCTCATTATAACCAAATGGTGAAAGTTCACTTGGAAAGAATTCTCCAAATTTATAAATATTACCTTTTTTATCCACATATGGCATTTCATTCATCTGTTTAATTATCTTTGGAATTAGTTCCTCGTATTCTTCTTTATTATATTGTTTATTTAAAATACAATAATTGTCGTTACGAAGAGCATTGCATCCAAAAATATGTTTACAATTATGACAATGCTGTGTATATCTGATATCCTGACTTTTTACGGAAAAAATTCCAAAAAGATTAAGTTGAGAATGGTCGACTATTGCTCCTTCATAACACTCAGAAGTTTCTCCAGACATAGTAACATCATAACAATCCTTAACAGTAATAAAATCACAATATTTACAATTTTCACTTTTTCTAGCAATAAAAGAATATCGTACATTTTTACAACCAGAGATAACATCCCCTATACAATTAACACTATGCATGATATCTACTGCTTTAAGTGGATGCTCTGTGATAAATTCCTCGTATTCTTTCTGGGCTTTTTTTACTCCAGAGAAAGTGTCGAGTCTATAACTTTCTAAGATTTTTTTATATTCTTCTTTTGTATATCTTTTATTCTTAAAATAATATTTTTTATTCCTGAGACCCATTAACATAAGACAATCCGAACAATCCCGACAATCCAAGAGAAATTGTGACTCAATACAGGCACTACAAAACTTTGAATATTTTAATCTATAAGAGCTTCTAGAAAGCATACATTCATACAACCACTCGTTCTCAGTCCTAATGTTCATACAATCTATCATGTCTTTCCCTGCATTAACAAAAAAACTATACATAACATTATCGACATGCCACCCAGAAAAAAGCATATAACAATTTTTTGCAAACCAAACATCGTGGGTATACTCACAATTTAAACTCGCTATCCCATCATCATTTACAAGTGCCATATGAGGAACTTTTTGCATTAGTTCTTTGTATTGAGTAAAGAATGGTTTATTAAAATCATAATCAACCCCATAACTTTTTGGATCCCATTTGTCACTCCACCAGCATTTATTACAATATACTGTTATTCCAGAATCTGGTGAATATAAAGTTATAACTGATTTATCACATAATCCGCATTTACTATTATAAAGAGACATTATATTCCTCCAAGCGTATCTCCTCTGCATTCTACAAGGTGGACAAAAGGAAGGTGGAGGAACTTTTATTTTTTCATAAAACAAAAAGTCATCCGGCTCAATAGTGAAGTCTTTCTTGCAATTCTGACATTCTTTTGTTTCTGGGTTATATCCCATATATTTCATTTTTTAATAACCCTTTTTGAGTGCGGCGGGGATGTCTTTGAGAGTTTTTATGACTGTTGTGAGGCCTACTTTTGCCATTTCTTCAATGAATATCTTGGAATCAAGGCTCTTGTCTTCAGTGTTCTTGGTACCTACTCCGCCCCATTTGCCTTCTAACACAAGCTTGGCACAAGTTACTGTAGGAATTGCTGTCGTATAACCGATAGCATTGCCTCCTGTCTCTTTATAGGCTTCTTTATGATCGCAAACATTATAAATATACATAGCTTTTTTCTTGCCAGCCTTTGTACCAGTAATGATGTTTCCAATATTTGTTTTACCTACATAGCTACTATTGAAATCTTCTCCTTTTGGTAATATTGCTTTCAAGAATTTTACTGGCACAACTTTCTGCCCATTGTAATCAATAGTATCTATGCGAGTAAGCCCAACACTATAAAGCACTCTCAAATAAGTAAGATATGTCGTAGAGAATGTCATCCAGAAGCGTATACGCTTAAGCCCCGGTATGTGTGTAGGAATAGTCTCAAGCTCTTCATGATACATTAGATAAGGAGTGAACTTGCCAGCCTGTGGGAAATTGAATTCAAAGAAAGGTGCATCTTCATCAATGAGCTTCATCCTCTCTTGCCACTTCCCTTTCTCCCAGAATTTAATAGGCAAGATAAGCTCACGAAGATTTATTTCAGGGTCAAAGTTCGGAGCAAATTTAATCTTCTCATCTTTTGAACCACCGTTACAGTCTAGGATATCTATAGTCTCAATCTTGTCGAATATATAATCACGAGCATACGCAGAATAAATATTTGAAACTCCTGGATCAAAACCAGAGCCTAGAATTGCAAGTAAGCCTTTCTTCTTAAATGCTTCATTTTTAGCTAATTGTAACTTGTAAGAGAAGCCATACTTTTCTGGGTTCTCATAGCAAGCAGTATCGATATAATTAACTCCATACTCTAGACAAGCATCCATAATTACTAGGTTGTCGTAAGGGCTACCCCAGTTCACAACCAAAGTTGGCTTTACTTCTTTTAAAAGTTTCAAAAAGTTATCTCCTTTCCCCACATCAGCAATATGAATATGAAGATCCACTTTACCTTTAGATTTCTTTAAAACCGACTGACGAACAGCCTCACATTTACTAGGAGTTCTGCCCACAACGTGAATCTCAGAAAAAACATTTTTAAATTGTGCCATTTTGTGCAAACCGACACTTCCTACATTTCCACAACCTATTACTAATATTTTATTCATCTCCCAATTTTACTATTGCCACCCCCATAAGTCAATAAAAATAACCTTGATTTATACGCTATATGTAATATAATGACCGTATGTCTAAAAAGATTATAGTAAACAAATTCGGTGGAGGAATACTCAAGAAAGAGCTAATGCCTATTATTGTCAAAAGGCTCAAAGAACAGCTTGCTTCAGGTTCTTCTCCTATTGCTGTCGTCTCGGCCATGCCTGGAATAACTGATAGTTTAGTTTATTTCTTATTGAAAATTAGTGAGAAGTCACTCAAAGAGAAAGAAGCTAATTTGCTCATTACAAATTATATTAAAGAAATTAAAGATTTACATAACACAATATTAATTGATATTGGTTTTAATAAAAAAGAGCAAGAAAAAGTAAAGATTGAATTAGATAAATTATTCTATCAGCTAGAAGAAGATTTGCTCGTCATTGTAGCCACTAATACAAACATATTGGAAGATAAAATAGTTTCTTATGGAGAAAAGTTGTCTGCTACAATTTTAACTAATTATTTCAACCTGATGGGGATTAAGTCTAAGAGATTCTTGGCCGAAGAAATACCTATTCTCACTGATAATAATTTCAAGAATGCAAATATTGATTACAAAGTATCTGAGAAGAATATTATAAAGAAATTGTCTTCTGTAAGTGAACTACCTGTCATAGCAGGATTCACGGGCATAACTTCAAATAAACAAACTACAACTTTGGGTCGTGGTGGCACTGATACGACAGCTTGCTTCATCGGAGCTGCACTTCGAGCAGAGAAAGTCGTCCTTTGGAAAGATGTCGGAGGTGTTCTCTCGGCTGATCCGAAAATAATTAAAGAAGCAAAAACAATTCCACTTATAAATTATATGGAAGCAGAAGAATCCGGGAAGATAATCCACGATAAAGCTATTCAGTATATTAAATTATTTAAAACACCTATTGAAATATCTTCTATAATTAATCCCAAATTAAAAACAAGAATAGAAGATACCAGCAGGCCACAGAAAGGAGCAAAGATCGTAAGCTTGAAAAAAGACTTGAATTTCATACTTATTACAGACGAAATTATAAAGCTCAATGATCTCTTGGCGATTGTTAGTCAGACGTTTAAAGAATTCAAAATGGATATAATCCTTATCAGTAATACTCATTATAGTCTTCAAATTGTAGCTGATAATAATAATGGCCAGATTTATAAAGTCTATGATGAATTAAGGAAAAAAGTTGCTAAGATTGAAATTGTGAAGACTCATATGGTATTCCTCGTAGGACTTTTTGATGCCAAGGATGTCAGCAACTTTAATGATTTACTTGTAAAGCTTGGTACGGATTTGCTCATTAGTGCTTTTTATTATGAGAATTGTAATAGAATGGAAGCAGTTATTAAAACTGCTGATATCAATAAAGTGGTCAGAGCTTTGTATAAGAAATTTATTAAATAGTATAGCGTAGTTAAAATAGTTTCTGAAAAATGCCTTACGGAGGCCGACGGGCCGAGTACGAGCAAAATTTTCAGCAGAAAATTATTGTGTGCATTTTGAAGAAAGCTATTTTAACGAAGCGACTTATAAAAAATGAAAAAATTTAAAGTGGGAATATTGGGTGCGACAGGAATGGTGGGGCAAAATTATATAAGACTACTCGAGAATCATCCATGGTTTGATGTGGTCTACGTGGCTGCATCAGCAAACTCTGCAGGAGTAACTTATGGTGAAGCAGTTAAGGGACGCTGGCAAATGAAGACTCCTATACCTGAAAAAGTTAAAAAAATAAAAGTAGAAAATGTAGATGATATTGGGAAAGCATCTAAAAAGTGTGACTTCGTTTTCTCTGCTTTTGAAATTAGTGATAAGAATTTAGTAAGAGAAATCGAAGAAAGATATGCTAAGGCAGGAATGCCTGTAGTCTCAAATGCATCGGCAAACAGATGGAGCGAAGATGTTCCTATGCTTATTCCTGAGATTAATTCTAAGCATTTAGACATAATAGCTACTCAAAAGAGGAATCATGGATGGAGTAAAGGATTCATCGCTGTGAAGCCTAATTGTAGCCTACAGAGCTATTTGACCCCTATATATGCCCTTAATAAGGCTGGTTTCCCTATCAAAAAGATAATGATTACGACTCTTCAGGCAGTTTCTGGAGCTGGATATCCTGGAGTACCAAGTCTTGATATGATCGACAATGTCGTGCCATTTATTGGTGGTGAAGAAGAAAAAACCGAAGAAGAACCACTTAAAATTTTAGGAGAAATTAAAAATGGTAAATTTGTGAAAAGTAAAGATATAAGTATTTCTGCTACTTGCACTCGAGTGCCAGTCATAGATGGACATCTGGCAGCTGTAAATATTTTATTCAAAGATAAAAAGCCTACTAAAGAACAAATAATAAAAATTTGGAGTGAATTCAAGTCTGTTCCTCAAGATTTGAAGCTTCCATTCGCTCCTATTAAGCCCATAATATATACAGAAGAAGAGAATCGTCCTCAACCCAAGAAAGATAGAGATAATGATAAAGGTATGGCAGTGACAGTCGGACGACTTCGAGATTGTAAAGTATTTGATTACAAATTCGTGGCGCTCTCACACAACACAGTCCGCGGCGCCGCCGGCGGAGGAATCCTTAATGCAGAGCTTTTAGTTAAGAAAGGATTCATAAAATAATATTTCTATTACCTAAATTATAATTAATAAATTTTATTAATTATGTATATTGTCTATTATTTACGCATATGCTTAGATTATAGACAATCATAAAAGGTTAAATTAATTTAAAATGTTTTTTAAGTTTTTGTTCATGAAGCATTTTAGTTACAGTAAATACTTCTACATAGCTTAACACTCCCCAAAAATCAGCTATGAAGAGTATCTCATCTTCACACTTATAAGGATGAACCCAAACACTTTTTTGAATTTGAATAAAACCTAATTGTTTTAATTTATATCTAAAAGCATTTCGTGATTTTTTAAACCGTACAGGAAAATCAAAAATAACAACTTGCCATTCCCTATTCCATTTATTAACTTTTTTAATTTCAACTGTATCAATAGCAAATGAGCGTATATGAGATTCTCCTCTTTTAGTAATTTTTATAATTTGTTGACCATTTTTAGATGATATGAATTCAATCATCTTTTTTCTTTTTAAATAATCAATAGTTTTATTTATTTGTCTTTTGTTAAATCTTTTACTACCCTTAAATGTTTCAAATAATTGAATAGCATTACCAGCAATTAAAGCAACACCTAAAAAAGCTGAAACAGCTAGAACTCCTAAAACAATTTTAGTGGCTTTTGCTTCTGCTCTATCTGATTTTAAAAAGCTTTCTATTTGTAAAAGATATTTATCCATGTCTACTATTTTAGCATATGCTTGATTTACAGACAATTAATATATTATTATGTGTTATAAGTTAATTAAATTGATAGGATTACTTTTTAAATATGCTTCAATATTATCAATCATCATTTTGTTTGCTTTTCGATCAGTTACATCAGTATTGTAAGCTATGTGTGGAGTAGCTAAAACTTTTGGTATTTTTGCAAGTTTTATATAAGATAAATCATAGATATCACCAACTTGAATTGAGCCGCAATCATTAGCAATCCCTGCTAAAATATTATTATTAAGAGCTTCTAGCATCGCATCAGTATCATATATTTTTGTACTAGTTGTAGTTATAAAATATGAGCCTTTTTTGAAAGAATTAAAAAAAGTTTCATTAAGTAGATTAATAGTGCTTTCATTCACTCCAAGAGCATCAACTACAACGTCGGCATCTTTTATTGAATCAATAAGATTATCACCTTTGATAAAATATCTAACATTCATTTCTAAGACTTCACAAATTTCCCCAACCTTAGTACCAATATTTCCTTTTCCTAAAATTGTGATATTTTTATTAGACAACCCTCTTGTTTCTTTGGGAATATTTGTTTGAAATTCTAATTTATTTGTCCAATTTGGTAAATCTCTAAATAAATTAAGAATCATTGCAATCACCCATTCGCTGACCGCCTCTTTATTACAACCAGGACAATTTGAGACTTTAATATTTTTCTCTTTTAATTTTTGAATGTCAAAAAAACTTACAGCAACAAAAGGCAAAGATAAAAAAACATTTTCTAGTTCTTGATATTTTTTGACTAAACCAAATTTTCCAGTACAGATAATATCTGCTTTTTTACATCTTTCTAGCCATTCTTCTGGCGTTTTTGATAAATTTTCATAATACTGAACCTCACCCAACTTATTAAGTCTTTGTCTTTCTTCTTCATTTAAACCTAAGTCTTGGGTTACTACTATTTTAGTCATAGAAAATTTAAATTACCACCCGAATTCTTTTCCTACGTCTTCAGGAGATTCTCTTTTGCGAGCGACAACGATGTGGCCGTTCTCGGCAATTATTTTCATAGGCGAAGAAAGAAGACAGTGCTGGGTAGCAAGTGAATCTTCATATGCTCCAGTATCATAAACTACGACGTACATAGCTTCTCCACTATTTATATCAAAATCAGGAAAAGCAAGAGCGCCATCTTTACCTTTATAAACATCATCTGAATCACAAGAACAACCTGCAAACCAAACATCATTTAAGTCATTATCTCCTTTATTATTTGCTGGAGAAATAGCCCACTTCTGACCAATTGCCCAAGTATCTAGTAAATCATTCATAAAGCTACCATCAATTATATACCACTTTTTGGCTGGACTTTTCTTGTTTGAAATAATTTTTGTATCTATAATTTTGAATACTGTAATTTGTGCAGGTGCTACAATATAACGCCCCCATTCACAAATAAAGTTTGGATGTGGAACTCCTCTCTTTTCTGATTCTTTTTTAATAAGAGTCAGAATTTTCTCCATAAGCTTATCTACTGGATAGCCTTTTGTCCTTGTATAAGGAATAGGCATACCACCACCTATATCCAAAGTATCAAGTGAAGGATTCTTCTCTTTCAATTTAAAATATGTATCAAGAGCGTATTTAATAGGAACTAAAACATCCGAAAGTTTCTCTATCTGAGAGCCAATATGATAATGAAGAATCTTTAAATTCTTAAATGTACCCATTTTCAAAATATCTTTTGATGAAAATCCAAAATGGTCAATAGGTTTATTCCAATAAGAATCTGTTTTGATTGGCATATCTAAACGAATACCAACATCATATTTAGAATATTGAAGAAATTTAAGTTCATTTGGTCCTTCTATAATAGGAATTATTTTCAAACCTCGGTGTTGAAGTTCGTCTATTAGATTTATGTATTTATCTGTTTTTGGGCCAGAGCAGAAAACTCTAATGCTTGGATTAAACTTCTCCTGTTCAAGCATCTTTTTCACAAGCCAAAGTTCATTGTATGAAGAAGTCTCTAAGTGTGCTCCTTCTCCTACAATAGACATAACTATCTCTTTACTTTGATTTACTTTCATCGGATAGTGATAAAAGAATTTACCCTTGTATCCTATTTTTTTCGATAAATTCCCCACTAAATCTATCAAGTCTTCCAGTCTCTCTTCAATGATAAAAGGCATCAATATCTCTAGTGATGTGCCAAATTTCTCTGCTAAATATTTTACATTGTAGATATTGTGACCCTCTTTTATGATTAGATCTCCTTCTGTATTAAAATCAAAGTATTGGGTATTAAAATCATTTACACCGAGCTTCCAAAGTCTCTTAGAAGCAATTGAACGTTTTGTCATTTCCTTATATCAGGCATTAATGTTTAGAAGATTCTCCCTAACACCACGGCCTGCAATAAACGATAATAATATTAACAATGATAGCAAACCTGAGGGATTTGTAAAGAAAATAGCCAGAAAATTTCTTTCTGGCTATCACTCATTATATTATGTTCATGTTCTATATTTATGAACTTGAGCTGTTTAAAAATTAAAAATAATTTCCTTTTTCAACTTTTCTATTAGTCCAAACTTTATGATTTTCTTTATAAAGCTCTTTCCAATTAAAGTAATTCATTTGTATATACCCATAATTGCTTAAATTTTTGGGTACAAAACAAATCATAGTAATGGAAACAATGTGCTTGATTCCAAATGTGCGTGATAGACAAGACTCAGTGCAAAACTCAATAGCTGGGTTAGAGAGATCTAATAATTCAGAAATTTCTTGAACTACTTCGAGAGTTTTTTCTGCACTTGTTTTTCTAACCAAAGAAGAAAGTAATGATTCCAATTTTAGATATTTTACAGAATCATCAAATTTAATTTGGTGGATAGCAAGACTGGCATCAACTTGCCAGTTATAAATCTCCTCGTGGCGTTTTTGGATACCATCTTTATCAAGAAGCACCCATTTAATTTTTGATAGAAGAGTTTCCATACTATTTAAAATAAATATTTAGGAAACTTGCAATAAATTCTCCATCTTCCCACTGCACATGGTCAATGGTTTCTTCTACTCTTCCACATAATTTAAGAAGCTCTTTGTCAGAGCAATCACTGGGCCATAAATCACCTTGTTCCTCTTTTTTAAAGACAACTTTTTTTGCCTCATTTTCAATCATTACTATCATAACTTTTAATTTTTATGCCCGTGTCTGTCTTTTTATAGACTTTTGTAGACTTGAGCGATTTCAAATAGCAAAATCACTATTTCGTGTATATTATATCATAATTATGGTATTTAGTCAATATTAAAAATACCTAGATTTTACTAGGTATTTTTAAGAAATCTATTATAACCCTTCTTTCTTAAGTTCCTCTACCAGTTCTTTAGATTTTCGTGAAAGTCTTTTAGGAATATCTACTTCGATGCGGATTATTATGTCGCCTCTACTTCCACCGACTGGTACTCCTTTACCACGAACACGGAGCATTTCACCATTATTTATACCTTCTGGAATTTTTACTTCTATATTTTTATTATCAAGAGTTTTTAAATTATAAGTTATTCCAAGTAAGGCATCAGTAAGCTTTATGTTTAAATCCATTATTAAATTCGAATCTTCTCTCGTATAAAGAGTGTGTTTTTTAACATTTAATTTGATATACAAATCACCACTCTCTCCACCTTTGATTGATTCACCCTTACCTCGAACACGGAGTGACTCGCCATTGTTTACTCCACTAGGAATCTTTACGCTTATATCTTCATTTGTTTTAAGGACTCCAGCACCACGACAATTGCTACATTTCTCAGATGGAATTTTTCCAGCCCCTCCGCAATTCTCACAAGTTTTCGTCGTGGCAAAGTTTCCAAGTATTGAACGGCGAACTTCACGAACTTGACCCTGGCCTCCGCAAGTCTTACAAGTATCCATCTTGGTACCCACTTTAGCACCAGTTCCACTACAGACATTACAGATTGATTGTTTGTTTACATTTATTTTTTTCTCTACTCCAAAAATAGATTCTTCAAAAGTTAAAGTTATATCTGTTTGTAGGTCTCTACCCTTATGAGCTTTCGCTTTGCTTCTGCCCCCACCAAAGAAATCTCCAAAGATGTCTCCAAGATCCCCCATATCAAATTCCATGCCATTCTGGCCTCCTCTGAAATCAAATCCACCAAAGCCTCCTTGACCACCAAATCCAGCCCCACCGAAGCCTTGTGGGCCATCCGCATTGCCAAATTGATCATAGGAAGAGCGCTTCTTGTCATCCGAAAGAACTTGATAAGCTTCATTCACCTCTTTGAACTTTTTATCATCACCATTATTCTTGTCTGGATGGTGCGTATGAGCAAGCTTATGAAAAGCCTTCTTTATTTCTTCTTTTGAAGCATTTTTCTCTACTCCTAATGTTTTGTAATAATCTTTGGGCATAATTATAGTGTAGCGGGATTATTAAAATTACGAGTCGCGTCGGAGCCCAGTACTCTGGGTAAAGCGCGAATAATTTTAATAATCCCGCGGAACATATTTTTTATTTTTGTTCTGGATTCTCGTTTACTTCTGCGTCCTTGATTTCTGGCTCTTGAGCCTCTGGTGTAGGATTTGCACCTTCTGGTTGTGCAGCTCCGGCCTTACTCATAGCTTCACCAATCTTAGACATTTCAGTAGAAAGTTCTTCTGTGGCTTTCTTAATAGCTTCCATATCTCCTCCATCTTTTGCAGTTTTCAAAGCAGTAATTTTGGCTTCTACTTCTGTTTTTATTTCAGGAGTTACTTTGTCTCCATAATCTTTGACAGATTTCTCGGCAGTGAAGATCATCATCTCCGCTGTATTTTTGATATCTGCAAGTTCCTTCTTCTTTGCATCTTCTTCAGCATGAGCTGCGGCATCATCTTGCATTTTCTTGATATCAGCATCAGTAAGACCAGATGAAGCTTCAATACGAATGGACTGAACTTTCCCTGAAGCTTTATCCATTGCTTTGACATTTAAGATTCCATTGGCATCTACATCAAAAGTAACTTCCACTTGAGGAATACCACGAGGTGAAGGTGGAATACCATCTAAGATAAATCTTCCAAGACTCTTGTTGTCACTTGCCATTGGACGTTCACCTTGAGTAATGTGTATTTCTACACTTGTCTGATTGTCAGCAGCAGTTGAGAATATTTGAGACTTTGATGAAGGAATTGTAGTATTCCTTTCTACTAGCTTAGTAGCCACTCCTCCTAATGTCTCAATTCCAAGTGAAAGTGGAATTACATCAAGAAGAAGAACATCACGAACGTCCCCTTGTAAGACACCTGCTTGTACAGCTGCACCGAGAGCTACCACTTCATCTGGATTGATAGAACGATTTGGCTCTTTGCCGAATAATTTCTTCACAGCTTCGACTATCATCGGCATTCTTGTCTGACCTCCAACTAGGATTATTTCATTGATTTCATTCATCTTGAATGGTGAAGCTTCAATAGCGCGCTTCGTTATATCAATAGAGCGAGTAACATACTCTTCGGCAAGAGATTCTAGAACTGCACGAGACATCTTCAAGAGCAAGTGCTTTGGCCCTGAAGCATCGGAAGTTATGAATGGGATATTTATTTCCGAGTCAGTTGTAGTTGAGAGTTCATGTTTTGTCTTCTCTGCAGCTTCCTTTAAGCGTTGCAATGCAAGCATATCTTTCGTAACATCTATCCCCGATTCTTTCTTGTATTCATCGGCAATCCACTTCACAATCTTCTGATCAATATCTTCACCGCCCATATGTGAGTCGCCGTCTGTAGACTTCACTTCGATAACATCATCTCCAACTTCAAGAACTGAAACATCGAATGTTCCGCCTCCAAAGTCGTAGACAACTATCTTCTCATTTTTCTTTGTATTAAATCCATATGCAAGAGCAGCTGCGGTAGGCTCATTAATGATTCTCTTCACATCAAGACCTGCGATAACTCCGGCATCTTTTGTAGCTTTTCTTTGAGCATCGTTGAAGTAAGCAGGCACGGTAATAACCGCTTCGGTAATTTTCTCACCAAGTTTTGCTTCTACGTCAGTCTTAATCTTACTCAAGATCATTGCAGAAATTTCTTCGGGACGAAGCCACTTATCTCCCATTTTTACTTCTACTCCTCCGGTACTGCCCTTTTGAATTTTGTAAGGAATTGTCTTCTCGTCTTTTTGAATTTCTGGATCGTCATACATGTGACCAACAAAACGTTTAATACCATAAACAGTATTTTCAGGATTCGTCACTGCTTGACGCTTGGCAAGCATGCCCACCATTCTGTCGCCATTTTTTGTAATAGCTACGACTGATGGAGTTGTACGTGCACCTTCAATATTCTCAATAATTTTCGGTTGACCTCCTTCTATAATAGCAACCGCACTATTTGTTGTACCCAAATCTATACCTATAATTTTACTCATATGATTTTATATTTTAATTAATAATTTGATAATAAAATTTAAACCATCTCTAGTATACACTTACATTATATTTTTGACAAGTATTTAGCGACCGCAAAATACTTGTTGAATATTATATTCATATATGATATAATGTCAATATTATGAAAAAGCGTGATTTTTCAAGGAAAATTATAAAAATTCTATCGGAAAGACCGGCTGTCTCTGTCCCAGAGCTAGAAGAAAGAATAGTTTTAGACAAGGAGGGTCAATATGCTCTGAATCGCTCTATAAAGAGCCTCAAAGATGCTGGATTTATAGAAAGTATTGATTCTGGACAGAATCAATATGCCAAACTCACAAAAGAAGGTAAAAAAAGAGCCAATAGCTTAAAACTTGAATGTGAGAATGCCATTATCAGTAATACTTGGGATGGATACTGGCGAATAATACTTCTAGATATCCCAGAAGAAAGAAAAAGTGAACGTGAAGCTCTCCGCTATTTATTAAAAAAGGCTGGATTTGTTTGCTTAAAGAATTCCGTTTGGATATCTATGTACCCTTTCGAACACCTCTTCACAAATATTAAAAAAGATCTCAATCTCTCTGCTGAACTCATCATAATTGTCACTGACAAAATCGACGAAGAAACAGAAAAAGAATTTTTTAGTCTTTGCGGAATTCAAAAATAGTCACTTTGGCTGGGCGGATGACGCGATCTCCTATTCTGTACCCTACTTGGAGGACTTTTTCTACAGTATGATCTTTATCTTCGTCATCTGTCTCTACTATACTTATAGACTGATGAATACTAGGATCAAAAGGGACTTCTATTTCGTAAATCTTTTCAATTCCTGATTTTTCTAAACCAGAGAGGAGTTGTTGATAAATAGAAGTGATGCCATCTTGCCAATCTTTATCTATCTTCTCCCAGTGTTCTTTGTTACTAAATGCCATCTCAAAGCTATCAAGTGCAGGAAGTAATTTCTCAGTCATTTTCTCTTTTGTAAGAATAGCGACATTTACGCGAGCTAGATCTAGCTCTTTCTGCAAGTTTACATAATCAGCTTTAGCTCTCTGCCAGCCAGTTAAATATTCTTCTTTTTCCTTCCTTACAGCCTTAATTTCTTCGCGAAGTTTCTTCACTACATCTTTCGTAGGTAATGCTTCCCCATCTTCTGTACTATCTACAAAAGTTAAATCTTCAAAATCATCTTCCCCTTTTTTTATTTCTTTGTCATTCATTCCTTTATAGTATACAAAATCAGAGACTTTTTCAAGTCTCTGATTTTTAAAATATTAACGTTTACTCCATTGTGGGGACTTTCTTGCTTTCTTGAGTCCGAATTTCTTACGTTCAACTTGACGAGGGTCACGCTTGAGCATTTTAGCTTTCTTGAGTGAAGTACGAAGTTCTGCATCAAAGAGGACTAAGGCACGAGATATACCATGACGAACTGCTTCGGCTTGGGCATGTGAGCCTCCGCCCTTAGTAGTAACTACTATTTCAAATTTTTCAGCCGGAGTTCCTGTCTCGATAGCTCCTGTCACTATCTTTTTCAATTCTGCGGTGGGGAAATATTCTGTAAAATCTTTACCATTTATCTTGTAAGTTGTCTTTGTAGCTTTATACAAGCGTACTACTGCCACTGCAGTCTTGCGACGGCCGATAGCCCTAAAATATTCTTTACCTTTTTCTTTTGTTGTTTTTTTCTCAGTCATGATATATTTTAATCTGTTATTGTTAAACGTTTCATCATTAATGGTCTTAGTTTATTTGAAGGAAGCATACCGAAAACAGCAAGCTCATAAAGTCCTTTCCAACCCTTTTTGTCTATTATCTTTGCATTTGTTTTAACCTTGAATCCTCCTGGTTGACCTGAATAAGTCTCGTGGAGGGTCTCTTTCATTCTTCTTTCAGACATCTTTGTCTTTGATGCATTCTTAATATAAACGCGAACATCTGCGACTTGGTTAGCAGTATAATCTGCAGATGTCTTGCCCATAAGAGCCTTGGCAGCGGCACTTGCAACACGGCCTAGAACTTTATCGGTTGCATCAATTGTGTGTACTTTTGTCATAAATATTATATAAATTCAATTATTGCCATTTTACTAGCGTCACCTAGGCGACGTGGCATCTTGGTAATACGTGTATAACCTCCAGTTTGACCTTTATATTTTGGAGCAACTTTATCAATAAGTTTGGCAGCTTCACTTGTAAGTCCGTATAAACGTGAAGTTACAAGTCGGCGTGATGCGAGTGTGCCTACGTTTGCCTTGGTTATCATCTTCTCAATAGCTGGGCGAAGCTCTTTGGCCTTTGCTTCTGTCGTCTCTATCTTACCGTGAGCAATAAGAGCAAGCATAAGACCTTTCATTAAGGCATTACGTCCATTCTTATTTCTTCCAAATTTTCTTACATTATTTCCGTGTCTCATAAAATTTTATTAATTACTAATTATTTAAGTGTTATATTATATCCTCCAAGAATTTTCTTTATTTCTTGAATTCCTTTATCTCCGATACCATCAATTTCTAATAAATCTTCTTTCTTTTTACGTGCGATACCTCCGATAGTACGAATATTTGCATCTGTGAGAGCATTTAATGTACGAGTAGAAAGATTCAAAGTATCAATACGAGTCTTTAAGATATCTGTAAATTCATTACCTTCGCTCTTATCTTCTTCTGTTTCTTTTCCACTTTCTGTACGAGTTGTGGGTGGAGTAGCTTCTGTCTTGTCATTAGCTAATGATCTATTCTCTACAGTAAAGCCAACAATTGCTTGAAGTTGTTCTACCATTATCACGATAGCTTTCTCTAGAGCTTCACGTGGAGTAAGGGTGCCATCTGTCTCTATGGTCATACGTAGACGATTGTGGTTGGTTTTGTCTCCGACACGCATATTCTCAACTTCATAAGCTACACGACGAATAGGAGTAAAAATAGCATCAAGAGATATAACTCCGACATCATTTTTCTCTTTTTGGTGGACATCTTTAGGAACAAAGCCAAGCCCTTTCTCTACAGTCATTTCTATGGAAAGATTAGTCTTGCCAGTAACCTCTGCAATATATAAATCTTTATTTAAAACTTCTACTTGACCACTAACGGTAATATCAGAAGCTTTAATTACTTTTGGTCCTTTTATTGAAAGTTTAACAGTTTGAGGCTCATCAGTAAGTAAGTGAAAACGAACTTGCTTCAAATGAAGAAGTATAGTGATAACATCTTCTTTTACTCCATCTATGACAGAGAATTCATGATCGACTCCATCAATTTTAAGAGTTGTAATAGCTGCACCTGAAAGAGATGAAAGAATAATACGACGAAGAGAATTTCCTAAGGTATGGCCATACCCAGGGTAGAGACCATCAATCTCATAGACACCTTTGGTATCTACTTCAGAAACGATGGATAATTTGGATGGTAATATGATATTTAAATCAGACATATGATATTTGCGAGTGCACTCGCAATAAATTATTTATTAAAACTCACCATACATTACTATTATTAACGACTATAAAATTCAAGCACTGTGTTTAAATCAAGGAAACCTTCAATATTTTTTGGTTTACCGACAACTGTTCCGGCAAGCTTCGCAACATCAAAAGTAAGCCAGTTGGGAGCGGTATATTCTTTCATTTTCTTTTCTATTTCAGCGAATAGGACACTCTTCTTGCTTCCTTCGCGGACAGCGACAACGTCGCCTACTTTGACACGCAAAGATGGGATTGTGGTCTTCTTGCCATTTACTGTAAAGTGACCATGTGATGCCATCTGACGAGACAAGCGACGAGTATGAGCAAGCCCAAGTCTGTATGCTACGTTATCAAGTCTTCTCTCAAGTAATTCAAAAAGATATTCGGTAGCAACTGTCCCTTTATGAGAAACTGCTTCTTTGACATAATTAGAAAATTGCTTTTCACTTATATTGTACATAAAGCGAACCTTCTGCTTCTCTACAAACTGAAGAGCGTATCCAGAGAGAGCTTTCGGTCTCTTATTCTTTGAATTCTTTAAATGACGAGCTTCAGATGCAACAAATTTAGCCGTTTGGCATTTTTCAAATACACCCGCTCCTAATCTTCTTCCTATTTTATATTTTTGAACTTTTTTCATAATTATTTATACTCTACGTGGCTTCTTAGGTTTTGGACCATTGTGTGGAACCGGGGTTATATCTTTCACTCCTGATATTTCAATATCGTAAGCCATAAAAGCACGAATCGTAGGCTCTCGCCCCGAACCAACGCCCTTAACTTTTACATCTACTTCTTTAATTCCTAAAGCTTTAGCTTTTTCACCTATGACAGAGCCTGCCTTAGAAGCAGCAAATGGAGTCCCCTTTTTAGCACCTTTAAATCCTAATGATCCTGCCGAAGTCCAGAATAAAGTATTTCCTTCTTTGTCAGAAAGAACCACTTTTGTATTATTGAAAGTAGCTTCTACGTGCAAAGTGCCAGCCACTACCTTTTTCTTTGGAGTTTTAGTGGCAGATTTAACTACTTCAGCAACTTCTGCTGGAGCATCTTTCTTCTCTTCTTCTTTTGTTATAATTTTTATCTTTCCCATATTGTTTTTGTTCTGATGTTACTAGGTTTTGGATTCCTTTCGGCGACCAGATGCCATTGTCTTACGTACGTTACCTCTGATAGTTCTAGAATTCGTCTTGGTCCTTTGTCCGTTGACTGGCAAGCGACGCATATGTCTAACTCCCCTGTATGACTTGATATCTTTCAATCGTTTAATGTTGGAAGATATTTCGCGTCGAAGTGATCCTTCAATGGACATAGTTTCTATAACTTTACGAATAGCATTCTCTTGATCTACTGTGAGAGTATCAGCTTTGATAGTAGGATCTATCTTCACTTCTTTTAAAATAGAGCGGGCGCGAGATATACCTATGCCATAGAGAGCAGTAAGTCCAACGTCTAAATGTTTATTATTAGGGATATTTATTCCAAGAATTCTCATATATAAATTATTGTTTTTGTTTATGTTTAGGATTAGAACAAATAACGCGGAGATGACCTTCACGTTTTACCATTTTGCATTTCGCACAGATTTTCTTCACGGATGATTTTATTTTCATATTTTATCTTCTAAAATGAAAGAAAAATAAAGGGTGCATACCCTGTATTGGACCTTCGTATTATCGGTATTATATTACACTATTTAAATAAAAATGCAAGACCCATCTATCCTCTTTTAATAATTCTACCTTTCCCACCGTATGGATCAAGCAAAACTTCTACCCGATCCCCCAATAATACCTTAATCCTATGCATCCGCATCTTCCCAGACAAATAACTGATGATGATTTTACCATCACCTAAGTCTACTCTAAAGAGTGTATTTGGGAGGGCTTCTGTGACTATACCTATTGCTGTATTATTGTCGCCTTGTTGATTCATCCCGTGTGAAATTTTCTATTACTTGATATTACATTAGAACGTATACCGCTTCGTTTAAAATTTTTTACAAAATATTCTCTTTTTAAATTTCTATCGGGATTCATTTAATGTAATATCATCATAACAAAAATATAAATTCTAGTCAATAGATAGATCCACTATTTCAATATAATATTTATCTTTTTGGCATTTTCTGGTAAACTTTTAGACCATAGAGGGAATATTCTTATTGAAGCACTAGATATACCAGGGTCTTGTTTTAAAATATCGGGGATTTCCACTTTCTTTTTACCAACTAATACATCTTTAAGTTCTAATACATCTGGCTTCCAATCAAGTGGCAAGCTACCAGTCAATTCAAAATCAAAACTATCTATATCTTTACTTACTACTTGATCTTTATTAACAAAATTAAAAGAGAGTAAAGATAAATCTGGATTAAGAATTTCAGATCTTTCTTTGGGTGAAATATTGGGCAACAATTTTTGAATAAGAAATTCTGATAAGTCATCTTCTTTCATTAAGAATGCCGAGACGGTACTTTTAATTTCTATGGTCGTGTTGGGATTTTTAGAAACTACATTTTCTCCGACAATTTCGTGAGAGAAGTTCACAATATCAGGATAAAGGATATACCCTTTCGGTACTTGAGCTGAGAGTTTGCGTAGAAGCTTCTCTTTAAGAGCTGTTGTATTACTTAAGATATCAGTTTTCTCCTTTTCATCTAGGATATAAACGAGCCCTACCATACCTCCGGTCAAAGGTATTTTCGTCTGGCCATATATCTTTTTATATTTAGTCGTCCCCTTGAAAGAATTAATAGAAAAAGTGGCTGGCGATCCATTGTAAGTATCTCCAGCAAGAAAGGCCGTGATGCCTACTGAAATTTGCCCAGGGATTATAGCCTTAACTCCATCTAGTGTATAGCCCGGTATTGAGACGGTCTTATCTATCTTGTACGACTTACCCTTTTCATCTGAAATGAAAGTTCCCGCAGTAATCTTTTGCACTTTCGTACTATATTCATTATATAGAGTTATTTCTCCTTTGGCTTTTTCGGATGCATCTAAAGACGAAGTATATACGACATCTTTACTTTGATTATCAGATACAATCATGACCTCAAAAGGAATATTACCAGATGAAAGTTTCCCTCCTGTAAATTTATCGTGACTTAGCTCAAAAGTTTGATTCTTGTGAATAATAGTAATTTTTGCACTAAGAAATTCTGTAGACAACAGATAAAATGCTCCTATGGCTATAGATAGGACGAAGAAAAAAAGAATGGTTTTATTAAAAGGACGATTTCTGTCTCGCATTCTAGGAGTATCTGGTATTCTTTTGGTAGAACGAGACAGCTCCTTTCCCTTTTCTTTCTTCTTGAGAAAGTCATACTTGTCAGAAGAAGGCTCTTCCTCCTTTATATTATTTAGTTTGAAATCTTCTAGTTTCCTATTCATATAATTGTTCCATTTTTCTCATAACACTTATAGATTCTATCATTAAGAAGGGGTCACAAGTCCCATTATTGATATTGCACATATTTAAAAATTCCGGACCATCGATGGTAACTAGGGTAAACTTTTTATTGGGAACCATAGACTCTATATATTCATCATTGTTTATAATTTTCACAAACC
Organism: Minisyncoccota bacterium; assembly: GCA_041664465.1. Taxonomy (GTDB): domain Bacteria; phylum Patescibacteriota; class Minisyncoccia; order Phycocordibacterales; family UBA9973; genus UBA8515. Next base: position 66,156 of record JBAYKP010000001.1, read on the forward strand.
AATCCTTCACATCAGAATCAATAGTGAGAAACATTGTATTGGGCAAGGTTAGAGTACGAGGAAGTGTATTGATGCATTCCTTGAAAGATACTCCCCATAACTTCTGCATAGTTTCTAAGACTGGAAGAAGTTTATCCTTCTCTTTTTCAGATAAAGTGCCTCTACTGAAAAGAGAAAGTATTTCATAGGCATCACGTAATTCAATCCTAAGCTTTTTACAAATGTTTCTAAATAAAGTTTTCCTGCCATAAGGAAATGAAAGTGAATCTCTAATGATACCCTTAGAGATGATACCAATGTCAGTGACTTCTCCTCCAATATCTAACAATAGATAAGAATCGTGATTCATATATCTATCCCTGACAGCAATATATGAGCTCATCATAAAGGAAGAGAAAGAAACAGGTGTATGATGAAAATTTTGAGAGATAGTTTCTTTGATTTTATCTAGGCAGACTTTTGGGGAAAGAGATATTACCATATCCATCTCTATAGAGCGAGTCTTCTTGCCCATTGGATCATATACGTGATAACCATTGAGAGCCACGCCAATGACTGGATGCTCGATAACTTCTGAGGTACTATCCACTCCATACTTATTCTTATAAATAAGATTGAATGATTCTATTTCTTTTTCCAATAATTCATCTACTATCTTTTTCGTAAAAGTGAAGGAATGCTCTTTGGATATCTTAATCATTCTTGTTTCTGATATATACCAAGGAGATGCCAAGACGCAGACTATCTCATCCGGTGCTCCAAGCGAACTTTCATATATACTTTTAGATGTAAAACCAAGAGCAAGAATCATATCTTTGAGAAATAGATCGAAGTTCAATTCTTCTCTATCTACTATGTCCGTACGAGCAGATTTGATAATTGTCGGTAGACTTTCCTTGCCAGTCGGGATCTTCACAAGTGCCCCTCCGACACTCCCCGAGCCAATATCAAAAATAGCAACAATCCTTTCTTTCTTTTTAGATGTAAATAATCCCATATGTATATTATACTACATCATTAATAAAAATGCTCTATAATTTGTGGAAAATTATTCAAGAATCGCTTTAATTCGGCGGACACCAGCAGAGCTGGCTTCTTCTTTTTGGATTTTAAATACACCTAAATCACCAGTGTTCTCGGCATGCGGTCCACCACAGAATTCTTTTGAAATAGCATTGCCATTTTTATCCTCTATAAAGTATACAGATACTACTTCGGGGTACTTTGCACCAAATTCCATTTGAGCACCAAGCTTTTCAGCTTCAGCTAAAGGCATCTCGCGTCTAACAACATTTAGATTCTCTTTTATTCTATCGTTCACCCAGTCTTCTACTTTTTTCTTTTCTTCATCTGAGAGCTTGTGATCACACATAAAATCCATACGAAGCCTCTCTTCTGTGATATTACTTCCTCTTTGTTTGATATCAGGAAAAACTATTGCTTGTAATCCTGCAAGCAGTAAGTGGTGTGCTGTATGAAGCTTCACAATCTTATCACTATTTCCCGCAAGCCCACCCTTGAACATCCCAGCACTTGAAGTGCGAGATAAAGCTTGATGCTCTTTTAATTTCTTATCAAAATCTTCTCTATCTATTTTTATTCCTTTTTCTTTTGCAAGTTCTTCTGTGAGTTCAATCGGGAAACCAAAACTCTGAAATAAATCAAAAGGGTCTATACCTTTTTCAAATGCTTTTAAGCCTTGCTCCAACGTCAAGCGAAACTTTTCTTCTTCTTCTTTGATTATTCCTTTATCATCTAAAATATATGCACCTTTATATATGTCTTTAATTTTTTCAATCATTTCGTATAAAGGTTTTCTTGAAAGTCTCGCTGCCCTTCTTATCAGTCTTCTAAGAACATACCCTCTACCAGTGTTGCCAGGTATAACACCGTCAGAAATCATAAATAAAGATGCCTTCACGTGATCGATAATAATTCTCTCTTCTCTTGTTTTTTCTCCTCCAAACAAATCCGTATCAAATACTGTTTTAACTCCTTGTTTTACCATCACTATTCTCTCAAGACCCATTCCTGTATCTACATTATGCTTTGCAAGTTTGCTAACTACTTTGCCTTCCTTCTTTTCGTATTGCATGAAGACATTATTCCAAATTTCTATCACTCTACCTTCGTCATCTGCTTTTACAAATTCATCATGAGACATATCACCTAGTGCTACTTCATTAGTATCATAAAAGATTTCAGTATCAGGACCACAAGGGCCATTGTCCCCTGCACTCCACCAATTATTGAGAGCTGGCATAAAATAAATTCTATTTTCTGGTAAATATTTCTTCCAAATTTCCGCTGCTTCTATATCTCTCGGTGCATCTTCATTGCCTTCAAAAACAGTTACATAAATTCTACTCATATCAAGCCCTAGACCTTCTTCTTGGTCTGTTAGAAATTCAAAGCTCCACTTGATAGCTTCTTCTTTAAAATAATCACCTAGCGACCAATTCCCAAGCATTTCAAAAAATGTAAGATGTCTATTGTCGCCCACTTCATCTATATCTCCAGTTCGTACGCATTTTTGCACGTCTACCAAGCGAGTTCCCATTGGATGCTTCTGACCAAGTAAATATGGCACGAGTGGTTGCATTCCAGCAGTATTGAAAAGAACCGAAGGGTCATTTTCGGGGATAAGTGAAGCGGAAGGGATTATTTTGTGTCCTCTATTTTCAAAAAATTTGAGAAACTTTTGGCGGATTTCATTGGAAGTCATATATTTATATTATATCTTCTTTAAAGTATTTACTCTTTTTAATTCTCTCTTCTATGAACCACAAAACGATAAATATAAATAGTGTGAATGTCATAGCAATAACTGCAATACTATAAAGTCCTAATCCACAAGCCATACCTATACCTGCCGCTACCCAGAGACTGGTTGCAGTCGTAAGGCCTACCAATTTAGAATCTTTATTGAAAATAATTCCAGCTCCCAAGAATCCAACACCCACAACAATCTGAGACACAACCATGAGTGGATTCATCCCAGAAAACCCTGCATAGTACTTTACCATTTCATTTGAAATAACTACGAACAAAGCCGAACCCATAGATACAAGTGCATAGGTACGCATACCGGCCGTCTTGTGCGCCCAGACACGCTCAGTCCCTATAATCATCCCCAACAATAAAGCCACGAAAAGACGTGACACAATACTTAAAGTAGCCCCATCTAAAATATGTAATGTCATAATCTACTTATTATAAACTTAAGTTACGATTATTTCAACTTATTAAAGTTAGTATTTTCTTCTGTATCTTTTATTACTTTCTCTTCTTCCTCTGTAATATATTTGTCCTCACTTTTGAGCGTATTCTCTACCCACATAAAGTAAGGGATGTTCGTCATATCAGTATTGCATCTGGCCACCATTGGTATCTTATATGAATGTTCGGCTTCTATATGTTTGACTAATTTGTCACTTAGAAACTTTTGAGTTGAGAACATAAGCATATACTGATCCGTCTCTTGGATAACACCTTGCCATGGATATATAGAATTGATAACCCAATAATCCATAGAGATAGCCAGCTTCTCTTGTATAGCCCCATACCCCAAAGTTCTAGCTTCATCTATACTTCCGCAAATAGTATAAACAAAAACAATATCATCTATCCCCTTTTCAATTTTTTCAAAAATACTCATATATGATTTCCTTAAATTATTTAATAATTATTTTTTCCATAACAACTTTCGACGACCGCGTAAAAGCGTTATGGTTTTTAAAAATTCTTATGCCACCAAACTTTAACTCTAAATTTAACTGTTTTAAAAATAATAGAGATAACGTATCTAAATGATTCTAATTTTAATTTAATTTTTTTCATATTATATAAATTCAGCTTGATAACATTTCTCGCAATACACTATCTCCTTCCTGTCTTCACTTATTGCTGTTTCAAAATTATTCTGACATGGTTCACTCCCATGAGCATGTTCTACTGTATTTCTGTATTCTTTATTCTCTGATTCTATACCACCACACATACATTTCCTAGTTTCTAATTTTAATGGATTTGTTTTCTTAAGCCTTTCATAATGTCTACAATTAGGGCACAAATGAGGTAAAGCTATTTTCATAGAACGATATAAGATTAATTCATCAGGTAATATTTTGTATGCAGTTGTGCATTGCTGATTGCAATCTCCTCCATTATGCTCACATTCTATAACTTCATCTAAAATTGAATCTTCTACATTATCAATATGATCTGGTAAATCAACTGATTTCATTGTTATTGTGTAATCTCTTTCTGTAGAATCACTCCAAATGAAACCCTTCTCAAGAGCTTGATCTTTAGTTAAAGGAAACCATTGATGAGCCCATGATTCATTGTAGGTCCACATAGAATGCTCTTTGGGATAAAAATCTCCATATTTATAAACTCTACCCTCTTTGTCTATATAAGGCATATCATTCATGTGTTTTTTAATCCTTGGAATTAATTCTTCATATTCTTCCTTCGTATATTGCTTATTCAAAATACAATATTTTTTATGTCTTAATTTCGCACAACCAAAAAGATTTGTTCCTCCATAAACATTTTCGCAATATTCTGAATCAATAGTATTATTACTTGATCGTGTAAAAAAGGTATTTTGGCAACGTATAGCCCCTGTTGCTTCATATAAAAGCTCTGAAGTATCTCCCCCGAGAGTCATATCATAACTATCTTTTAATAATAAACCTCCATGAAAAATATACTTACAATTTTGAACCCCATGAGTCGCAGAAAAGCAATTCTTGCAACTTTTTGAATTTTGTATATCATCTCCTGAAACATCGATCGAATTAGAAATTAAGGCAAATTTTCTTGGTATTTTATAATACAGCTCAGCAAATTTTATTTTTGCTTTCTCAATAATAGAATAGCTTCCTAAATTATATTTTAATATTTCTTCTTCATAATCTTTTTTAGAATATTGTTTATTCCAAATACAATACTTTTGATTCCTCAAATTTATACAACCAAAACACTTAGAGCACCCAAGACAATTAAAAAGAAAAGAAGAATCTATACACTCATCGGAAAAATAAGTAAATTTTGTATTATATAAATCACCTGAATTTAAAATTTCATAAACATGATCAGCATTTATTACAAAGTCTGCATCAAGAGAGTCTTTGGTAAATATTGGGGTTAAACAATAATAACAATTAATACACTGCATGCCACTGAAGACAAAGGTGCAATTTTTACAACGAATAATTCCATTGCAATATTTGCAATCAGTTGAATTTTGAATATTAGTTGCCTGGCATGGCACAACTTTTCTCAATTCATCTAATTGCTCAAAAAATGGTTTAGAAAAATCATATTCTTTGCCATAAGAAAGTGGATTCCAGCTATCACTCCACCAACAATCATTACAAAAGACAACTACTTCTCTGGTTGGAGAAAACAAACTGATGGTATCTTTACCGCAGTTATCGCAAGAATCTTTATATAAAGTTCTTTCTGAGATATTATTTAACCTATTTATTAATCTACACTCTGGGCAGAAAGTTGGTGGTGGAACTTTAATTTTCTCATAAAATGAGAAATCATCAGGCTCAATGGTGAAATTAAGCTTGCAGTTCTGACAGGTTCTGTTTTCTGGTTTATGCTCCATAATTCTTAATTCGTAATTCTTAATTATTAATTCTTAATTCTTTACTTCTAGATTATGCCACAATACAGCCACCTAGGCAAATGTCGCCATCGTAGACTACGATAGACTGACCTTTATCCACCAGTACATTTTTATTAAAAGTTATTTCACAGGTCAGACCTGTGCAGACTACTTTGCAATCTAAAAGCTCTCCGTGGTAACGAATTTGAGCAGTATACCCGCCTTGACTCGTCGGCGAGGCAGGAGCTTTATTTTTTTCTGGTATCTCTAGAATCCAATTTGCCTTACTACATAGGACCGTCCTATGTAGTATACCAGTTGGACTGGTATATTCTTCCCCTAGGCAAGGCCTAGGGGAAACTGTAATTGTGTTTTTTTCTATATCTTTTGAAACTACATATAAAGGTTTGCTATTATCTTCATTTTTGAAAATTGTAAATCCGTGACGTTCTCCGAGTGTGAAGAATATCGCACCGTCGTGTGAACCTATAACTTTTTCTTTTTTATCCTCTTCTCGGCGAGCAAGTAATACATCCCCCCTCTTAGTTTCAATATAATGTTTAAGAAAATCTTTCATATCTAAAGGACCTAAGAAGCAGACACCTTGACTGTCCTTCTTCACTGCTGTCGGAAGTTTATATTTCTCTGCTAATTTGCGCACTTCTGTCTTCTCTAAATGTCCTACTGGAAATAAAGTATGACTCAAATCATCTTGAGTAAGAGTCCAAAGAAAATATGATTGGTCTTTAGAGGTATCGGGAGATTTAAGTAGGTAATTCTGAATTTTTTCCTCCCCTGCTAAGGGGAGGTGGCTCCTAGCCGGAGGGGTCTGACCCCCTCGCCCTTCGGGCACTCCCCCTTGGCAGGGGGAGATTGAATTCACTGCATAATGCCCTGTTGCAATAAAATCTGCTCCACGCTCTTTTGCAAATTCCCAAAAGACTCCAAACTTCACCATGCGGTTGCACATTACATCTGGGTTTGGAGTGTTCCCCTTTTTGTACTCTTCTATCATATAGTCTGCCACACCTTTCTTGTAAGCCTCTTCTGCATCACATTCTAAAAATGGTATATCGAGATGTGCACAGACTCGCATTGCATCACGTCTTTCATCCTTCCAAGTGCACTCTATAAAGTCCGGCGACCACGTACGAATAAAAACCCCAACGACGTTGAATCCTTGATCTTTAAGAAGTGCTGTCGCGACGGAGCTATCCACTCCACCCGACACACCCACAAATACAGTTTTATTTATTTTCTTTCCCATCTTGCGAAAATTCCACAAGGAAGTAATCTTTTACTCCCACTTTCTTCTATAACAAGCTCCCCTCCCTCTATTTTACCTTTATAATCCTTCATTAAATCTCGTAAATTATTTTCGTAAACAATAGAAGAATACCCTGCAGTATACCCATTTATAAGAATAAATAAAGGGTCATCTGAGAGAACTTGCCCACATAAATTCATAAGATTTAGAAAATCTTCTTCTATCTTCCAAAGTTCATCTTTCGGACCATGCCCAAAAGATGGTGGATCCATAATGATTGCATCATATTTTCTTCCTCTCTTTACTTCTCTTTTCAAAAATAAAACTACATCTTCTATAAGCCATCTGATAGAAGCATCTTTGAGTCCTGAGAGTTCTGCATTTGTCCTTGCCCATTCTACTGCATTTTTAGATCCATCTACGTGGCAAACTTCCGCTCCAGCTAAAGCAGCAGCAAGTGTCGCTCCGCCAGTATAAGCAAATAAATTTAAAACAGAAATTGGTTTATTCCCATAGGTCAGACCTAGGGACTTTTTACTTTCTGCCCCTAGGTCTGACCTATGGGAATTCTTAATCAATTCTTTCATCCATTCCCAATTTGAAAGTTGCTCGGGGAAAAGTCCTATGTGTTTAAAAGAAGTCGGCTTTATAGAAAATTTTAAATCTCCATAAGATATATTCCAATTATTTGGAACACCGTTTTTAATTATCCATTTATTCTTTGTGCCATTACGAATAAATTCCAAGTGAGCTTCTTGCCACTCTTTATCATTTAAATTCTTTTTCCAAAGAGCTTCAGGATCCGGACGTGACATAGTATACTTGCCATATCTCTCAAGCTTTTGTCCCTCGCCTGAATCAAGTAATTCGTATTCTTTTTGTTTTGTAGTTTTTAAAATCATTCTTTTTAAATTATTTAAGGTATTTTGCTATGTTTTTTTTATGTTCAGTAAAATTCACTGCATAATGTACTTTACCATCTTTATCATGAAGATAAAATAGATAAGAAGTGACTATTGGATTTATCGCAGCTTTTATTGCCCGAAGTCCTGGATTTCCAATAGGTTTTTGTGGTAAACCACTTTCTTTATATGTCGCAGGGGCTATATCAACCTGGAGAGGAATACCTAGTTTTATCCTTTTCCATAAAATCCCAGAGATTATACCTATGTCTTCCTTGCCACTCGCTTCCTTCTCTAAGATAGAAGCCATTATTATAATATCTTCCAAGCTTCGACCTGACGACTTTATATCTTGATCAAGTAGCAATACTCTCTTCGTAAAATTTAAAGTCATTGCCTTTAATACTTCATCTGGCGTAGCAAAAGGGAAAAAGAAATACGTATCAGGAAACAAGTACCCTTGCTTACTCCTAGGATCATTTAGAAATACATCTTTATTAAAATTTGAAATTTTTTCTGAAAGTAATCTAACTATATCTTCATTGGTACTACCTTCTATAAAAGTAATTTTAATTTGATCTATTTTATGGTCTCCTCTTATTGCTGGCCATAAGATAAAAGAAAACAAAATAACAACTAAAAATACTACTACGTACTTTATTTTTTCACTTAAATTTTCCATATTATATAGGCAAATCTGAAGGTGGCTTTGCAATCTTGGATTCAATACGCTTGAAGCTTGGGGTCTCAGAAACCATACCTGGGAAGTGATAAATAGTAGCTAATTCTTCAAGAGAAAGAACAAATATCTGAGATCTACCAGATGGGAAAAAGGCAGATATCAAGCTCGGATATTTTATAGAGTTCTGGATTGGAGGATGGAAGAATACTCGTAAACGATAGAAGTCGAGCATTCTCTTCTTGATCTTAGTCAGTGCGAGTCCTGTAGGGTCTGCCCAAGGTGCATCAAACTGAGTAGCATTTAAACGTTCAAGCTGGTTGGAATTGGGCTGAGCAAATTGGCGAAAAACAAGACGGCAAGACTTGCGAAGCTCATTGAACTTTTCAAGAGAATGCAGTCTCTTATCTGCAAATACTATAATTCTAATACCAACATCAAAATGTATCTGCCCAAGACATGCCGTCATCTGCTTGACGATAAGATCCAAGAATCCAGGAGCTCGAACTTCAAAAGTATCTATACCACCGAGACCCATACCTTTACCATATTTCGTAAAGGGCTCAAGCATATTTCTAATATATTCTTCGGCATAATCATAAAAGTTGAGATGCTTGTGAGTCAGAGGACCGTGATACATCTTGATATCTTGTCTGATAATTATCTGAATCCACATTTGCTGACCTTTTGGCAGAGAACCTAGATATTCAATAGTAGGAGTAAGCGGATCAACTTTGAACTCTTCTTTAATCCCACTTTTCATATCATCCATCTGTTTGTATGTCCTTATAGGCTGAACATCATCTTTTTCTTTGGCGAATTCAGCACCCCACATATTCCAATCTCCGTTTTTCGTGTATTGAGGAATATTCCAAACATAATCTTCAGCTTCCATAACTTTGGCTTGCGGATATTGAGCGTATATCTGAGTCTCTACCAAGTCTCTGATTCTAGATGGGGTACGAATATAAAAATGTACTCGTCCATCAATAGAGACCATTTCAAGTGAAAACCAAAGCCACGGAGCACCTATCATATATTCTTCCCAGAATCCTTTCTTACTTCGATGATAAAAAGCATTCGAGAAAACGAGCTCCATCGCGGCTGGAGTCTTGATCACATCTCTTGGGACTTGAATTTCAAGAAGCACCCATTTAATACCAGCAATAAAACGCTCTTGTCGGTAGTGATGCCACAAATATACGGCTGCATACGCTAAAGGAATCGGCATCAAGTAACCGATGAAAACGATCAGCATTTGTAAAAGATTGAAAGTATGAGTATTAAGAAAGTCTTGTATCATATTTTACCAAACTCTAAGATTGCTAGATGAAGTGAAAAATCCAAACAATATAGCAATTAATATAATGCCTAAAATTATTAATATTATGTTTATAATGCCACGATTATACATACAAGTATTATAGCATATTATTGCAAAAGAAAAGCACTACTCCCGTAGGGAGTAGTGCTTTTCTTGTTCTAAATCTAAACAATCGTATACAAACCTGCCTTATTCTTCTTAAAATATTTAGTATTTTGCAAATTGACTAGGATGGTATTTTTCTTTAAATATCTCTCCTTCATAACTTGATCAATAATATCTGTCTTTGCCATAGGACCATTCTTCTTTAAAAGTTCTTTGATCACATCACGAACCACTCCAGACTTATAACCCCATTCAGAAAGTGCATAAATACCACGGCCTACTAAGACAAATCTAGGATCTTTGATAAGCTCGTTGTGGCAAGTAGCTGTATGACATTTCTTATCGAAAGTATTGGCTACAGCTTTAGCTACTTCTCTGAAGTGCATAGGGCTCCCATGCTTACGCATCATTAAGAAAGCATAATCCTTCACTCCTCTTGCTTTAATAGAAGAAGATGAAGCTTTACCCCATTCTCCAAGTGGATTCTTCTTAAGAGTTTTAGATATCGTGAGCCACCTCTTGGCTATTTCTTCGTTCTTGTATTGTTCGGATAATTCTTTGACTTCGTCTAAAAATCTTTTTACTAATTCTCCTTCGGAAACTAATTCGTCACTGGAAAGATTCTCATAAAGACTCTTCAATGTTTTATGAACTTGATCTGAAATATCAGAATCTACGCTCCAGCGAGTTTTGAAATTTACATCTTCTTTGTGTTTAGTGAAATCATCACTCAGGGTTAGATATAAGTGAATGTGATTCTTTGTAATTTTATCTTTAGAAAGATGATCTAGGAATTCGTGCTCAGAAACAATAGCCCCCATAGAATGCATCAACTTTTTTAATTCTTCAAAAACTGGTTTCTCATTCTTAAAGGCTTCTCCCTTGCGAATAAGCGAAAGAGCCCCATTCTCAATCTGACGAACACGTTCACGAGTGATACCATACTTTCCTCCGATAGCTTCGAGGGTCTTTCTTTCTCCGTCATCAGTAATCCCGAAACGATTTACGATAACTTCGTAAGCACGTGTCGGTAAGTTGGAGAGAATCCTTTTGGTAACTTGTTTTGGTTTAAATGTAATAGTATTCGCCATAAAATTTAATTGATATATATTTTGTATTTTTATAATATCACTACTATCTAATAAAGTCAAATATTAAATAACTTACTTTTTGCCGGCTGCTGTCTTGGCCTTAGACCTATCTTGCTCTGTTAGAAGTTTCTTACGTAAACGTACATTTTTAGGAGTAATTTCTAGAAATTCATCATCAGCCATTATTTCTAATGCTCTTTCGATAGAAAGCCTATATGGAGGTTTGACGTTCACTGCTTCATCCGTTCCGCTTGAGCGCATATTGGAAAGTTGTTTACCTTTTGTCGGATTCACACTCATTTCATCGCCTTTTGTAACATTACCGATGACCATACCCTCATAGACTTCATCTCCGTGTTCTACATAAAGTATTCCTCTTTCTTGTAAAGTCCAAAGTGAAAATGCCGCAACTTTACCTGCTACCATTGAGGTCATTGATCCTACATCTCGCTTTTTTATTTCTCCTGCATAATCTTTAAAGCCGATAAATCTTGAAGCAATAAGTCCTTCACCTTTCGTATCTACGACGAACTGCCCTCTATACCCTAAGAGTCCACGTGTAGGAATTTCCATAAGCATTCTTACTATTCCTTCTTTCTCATGCATACTTGTGATAAGCCCACGACGAGCTGTAAGCTTCTCTATAACTGCTCCTGAGACATCACTTCGCACATCTACAGTCACCTCTTCATAAGGTTCAACTTTTCTACCATTTTCTTCTTTTATAATTACGTGAGGTTGAGAAACTTGGAGTTCATATCCTTCACGACGCATATTCTCAAGTAAGATTGCAATGTGAAGTTCACCTCGTCCGTAAACTAGGTAACCTTCTTGTTGTTCTTCTTGATCTGTTCCATCAAAATTAATTTTAAGTCCAACATTTATTTCAAGTTCTTTCTCAAGACGCTCTCTAATCTGACGACTTGTGACATACTTACCTTCACGTCCACAGAATGGTGAATCATTCACTAAAAAGTTTAGAGAAATAGTAGGCTCATCAATAGCAATAGAAGGCAAGATTTCAGTCCCTGGATTATCACAAAGAGTCTCTCCTATATATACGTCTGGAATTCCAGCAATAATAGCAATATCTCCAGATGAGATAGACTCAACTTCTTTTCTTTTAATCCCATCGAAAGTAAACATTTTTGAAATACGGGCATTGCGTAATGTGCCATCTGTATTCTTCACTATAATAGTAGAGCCTGTCTTCATAGAACCAGTATAGATGCGAACAATAGCAAGACGCCCCATGAAGTTGTCATAACCAAGGTTGAAAACTTGTGCTTGGAATGGAGCAGTATCATCAGTCGAAGCTTCCTTCACATCTGAGAGGATTAGATCAAGCAATGGAGTTAAGTCTTTGGAATCATCTCCTAGTTTTAAGAATGCTTTACCCTCTCTACCAATAGCATAAATAGTTTTGAAATCTATTTGCTCCTCTGTTGCTCCAAGCTCTAAGAATAATTCAAGAACTTCTTCGTGAACACGGTCAGGATTAGCAGCTTGTTTATCTATTTTATTTATGACAACGATTGGTTTTAATCCAAGCTCTAAAGACTTCTTAAGAACGAATCTAGTCTGAGGCATTGGACCTTCTTGTGCATCTACAAGGAGGAGCACGGAGTCAATAGCACGAAGAACGCGCTCAACTTCCGAGCCGAAATCCGCGTGACCTGGAGTATCTACGATGTTTATCTTTGTACCTTTATAATTTACCGAAGTATTCTTAGAATAAATAGTAATACCACGCTCAAGTTCAAGGGCATTTGAGTCCATAGTGACGCCTTCTTCTACCATCCCGCATTGCTTCATAAGTTGGTCTGTCAAAGTTGTTTTCCCATGATCCACGTGGGCGATTATAGCTATATTGCGGATTTCTGTTGTTTTCATAAAATAAAATCGCCAAAAGGCGTTTAGATATATTAGCAATATATCATATATTTTCTAAAATGTAAACAAAAAGTAAATTTACTATAATAACTTCACTATATCGTGATAAGTTATGAATACCATTAAGATCATAAGTAATCCAAATCCTACCATATTTACCCAATTGGCTATTTGAGGTTTTATTCTTGAACCTTTAATTTTCTCAATCAATAAGAATAAGAGTCGCCCTCCATCAAGTGCTGGAAATGGCAATAAATTTATAACGGCTAAGTTTACAGATATAAGTGCGGTAAATGAAAGCAAATAAATGAATCCAAATTTCGCTGCGTCACCGACTGCTCCCACTATTCCTATCGGACCTGTCACAGCCGACATATCGCCCTTACCTATAACTGCATTACTAATTAATTTATAGAATCCGACAGCCGTACCAACAGTCAAATCAGAAGTGAGCTTCAATCCTTCCCAAACTGCTTTATGGATTGGAAGTTTAAGAGTACCTATCGTATCCATAGAAATACCAATCATCACACTGTCGCCTGTCTTATTTATTTTTGGCGTAACTTTAATATCTATGGGTTCTTTGCCACGTACGAGCGAGACATTTATTTCTTGCCCATTATGATTTTTCACAAAAGTCTGGACACTTTCTGCTCCGAAATTTGATGATGAAAGTTTCGTAGAATCTGTAGGTGTATCTAGTGAGAGTATCTTATCTCCTATTTTAATTCCACTAATTTCGGCCGGGGAATTAGCCAAGACACTTGTAACAGTCAAAGCTTGATTCTCTACAAGAGCTCCTTTTGGTGCCATACCAACAGATGAAGGAAGTCCTGACATAAATCCGACAGAAAGCAAAAGCCACGCAACTAGGAAATTCATAACTACTCCGGCTACCAAAACAAGTGCTTGAATATATTTTGGCTTATAAGCCAAACTTCTACTTTCTGCCTCTACTTTTTCTGGTGTTTTATCTTTATCTAAAAATCCAACTTCTAGAAAGTCAGCTTCGTCGAGATTCTCTCCATAAATTTTCACATAGCCACCAAACGGCAAAGCATTTAGATTGTAAGTCGTCTCACCTATTTTCTTCCCCCAAATTTTAGGTGGAAATCCAAAAGAGAATTCATCCACTCGTATCCCCGACTTCTTGGCAACAATAAAGTGCCCAAATTCATGCGACACCACAAGAACTAATAAAATAACAATAAAAATTATAATTGACATGAGAGTATCATACCATATTTTAATATTTAGATAAAATTAAAACTCCCGAAACATATCGGGAGTTTTAATTTTAGTTATTCATCAGGTCGGTTTCTTTTTTGGCGAAAATTGCTTCAAGGTTTTGGTTCGCTTCATCTACGCACTTCTGTATATCATCTTTGGCTCTCTTGGCTTCGTCTTCTGGTAATTCGTTGGTTGTGTCTATTTCAGTTTGTCTTTCTTTTCTGACACTTATGCGGGCATCTTCTAACTTCTCTTTCAAAATTTTCACAAGCTTTGATCGATTCTCTGTTGTAAGCATTGGGAAGATAGCGCGCACACCATCACTATCTGACACGACTGAAAGTCCAAGGTTCGCAGCTTGGATAGCACTTTCTATTCCCTTAATCTGACTTTTGTCCCAAGGGGCTATTCTAAGAGTCTTTGAATCCTCTATAGAGACACTTGCGACATTCTTAATCGGCATGTATGTGCCATAACTCTCGACATTTATAGAGTCCAGTATCATAGGAGTTGCTCTACCTGTATGAACAGACCCATACTCTTTCCCTAGCCACTCTTCTACTGTTTTTAATTGTGTTTTAAAACTTGTTGTATTGTATGCCATAATTTATTTTAATTCTTAATTCTTAATTCTTAATTCTTAATTCTTAATTACTTTAATTATATCACAAGAGCTATATGCTCCAAAATCATTTTGACCGATGCGCCGGGGATGCTTAGAAAACCTCGGCAATTTTTAAGTTCTTCTAGAATAAATTTCAAATCTTCATTATTCAGATCTTTCTTCCACTTTTCATACACTCTCCTCTCGATACCATTCACGAGCGAGATAGCATAATACCGAAGCCCTCCACTATTCTCATTATCTTTAAATTCTTTTATTATTTCTGCCACTTTTTCGATTCTTTCTTTTGGATTCATTTTCACAAACTCCCCACCTATTTTATTCTCAAAATTATTATCTCTTTTTAAATTCTTTATCAGATGCACTCGTGAAAGTATCGTCTCGGCAAGTAATGATGCATCAGGCACAACAATGAAGAAGTGCGTATCGTCCATAGGCTCTTCTATTATTTTAAGCAGACTTTGCTCAGCTTCACGATTGATAAATTTGGCTCCAATAATGCAAACTTTCTTCTTGCCATCTACCCCTTTATTCTTGTGCCAATCCTTAATATTGTGTCCATCTTCTATATTAAATGCATCATAGAGATTAAGCAATACATCTGGGCTTCTTTTATTTATATCACCTCGTTCTTCTAAATATATACGCAAAAGATAGACAATCTCTTCTGGATTACCCTCTACAACATAACTATGATACAAATTCTGTGGGAATAATTGACTAAAATCCATATACACTATTGTACCTCAAATGGGAAATATTCGGAAAGCTCGCCTGAATAATAGAATTCATAAGAAAGACCTCCGAAAGTATAATCTCTATCACTAATAGTAATAGTGGAGCCTCCAACTTCTGGATTCTCTTTTGGTATTGATTTATTGAACCCTAAATTGAATAAAGTAGCGAGAACTTCTGGACGATCGTTGATAAGGAAGCCTGCCGTCTCCCACTGATGCATTATTTCCTTTAAAAATACAGCCGTATACATATAAGAATAATAATGATTCTTATCATCTGCTAATCTATTCATCAATTCTGTATCAGGATTGGCATCTCCATAATTAAAAATATTTTCATAATTAGCCCCTAGATAAAATGGACTTTGGCTATCTTTCAAATTACTTTCAATAATTTTAGCCGTTTCAAATTTAACACCTGCTACTCCATAAGAAAATTTCGTACCATTACCGAGAACTTTCAATGGTTCAAAATATTTCTTGAATGATTCACGATTGGCCGTAAAGAATCTAAATTGCTCCGAGATAACAGTCGAGACTATGATTCTAGAAGGTACACCCGAGTCCTTACTTGCTTGCAGTATCACATCTTTATCTTTCACCAAAGCATCTCTTAAGGTCATCCACTCAGGAGAAGACATCCAAGAGAAAATACTCTGAGCCGAAGGATTGTCCCCTAAAGAAAATATATTCTGTCCAATGCTATCACAACTAGCCACTTTATCTTTTAAGAATGAATTATTATTCTCGGTGACAAGTAGAATTGCATTTATCATTTTCTCGGCTACGATTTGCGACTTGGTTGTGATGTATGCATCTAGTATCCTCTCGCCATTCTCTGGCAAGATAGAAGTAATCGTCATAACTTTGCATTCTACTCTAGGGTCTAATTTGTTGAAATTGGTGGCTGTCGTAGTTTTTTTAAAAATTGGCAAAATCGCCTCCTTTTTACTGGCATTATTGAAAAAGGCATTACGAGAATCAATACTACCTTTCACATCTGTCAGGTGAAGTCGCATAGCTACAAAAACACCAGAAAAAACTATTCCCAAAAGAGCAAAGCCACACACAATAACAATTAATATTATTTTTAATGTCTTTTTATTTTTTATAAATTTCATTTTTATCTTTTACTTAAAATTGTTTTCTTGTAAGTTTCTAAATGGTTCAATGCTTCTCCTGTTCCTTTCACAACACAGAGAAGTGGATCCTCAGCTACTCTGGCTTTCACTCCTGTACGTCTATAAACAAGCTCAGATAAATTACGTAATTGAGAAGACCCCCCTGTCATAATAATTCCATCATCAATAATATCGGCTGAAAGTTCAGGTGGAGTAAGGGATAGGACTTCCTTGATAGCTCCTATCATTGTACGTAATTCTTTATCTATCGCTCGCACTATTTCATTGGTAGATATCTGAGCTGTGCGTGGAAGACCTTGGATAAAGTCTCGCCCTTTGATAGTAATAGTCAGTTCTTCTTCGAGTGGTATAGCGGCACCTATCTTTATCTTTATGGCTTCAGCAGTTCTATCACCAATAGCTAGGTTGAAAGTCTTCTTTATATAGTCTGCAATCGCGAGGTCTATCTTATCTCCAGCACATTTGACTGAAGTAGAAGCCACAATACCGCCAAGAGCAATCACTGCGACGTCAGTCGTACCTCCACCGATATCCATTATCATATGTCCTTTTGATTCGTGTATCGGTATACCTGCTCCGATAGCTGCCAAGATAGGCTCCTTCACAACGTAAGCATTTGAAGCTCCTGCTTTCACTGCTGCTTCTACTACCGCACGACGCTCTGTAGAAGTAATACCGGCAGGGACCGAGACCATCACATCTGGTTTGAATAAATTATATTTGCCTAAAGTTTTAGTTATGAAATAACGAAGCATTGCTTCGGTTACTCTATAGTCAGCTATCACGCCATCTTTCATTGGACGATAGACAATGATACTTTCAGGAGTCTTGCCTATCATTTCTTTGGCCTCAATACCTATAGCCAGAATTGTATTGTCTTGCTCAGAGACAGCGACAACAGAAGGCTCATTCAGGACGACACCCTTCCCAGGCAAATACACGAGAGTGTTCGCAGTCCCTAAATCAATCCCTAATTTTTTAGAAAATATAGCCATATGTTTATTAGTAATAGCACTATAACATAAAAACACAATGTTTAAAATATATGAATTTATGCTAACATATTAGTATGTATATAGTCACAGTCATTCCAATACAAAAAGGATTCCAAAAGGAAAACCTCTCTTACTTTTCGCCACAAGATATTCCGCTTGGAAGTATCGTCTCTATCCCTATCAAATCTAAAACCGTAGATGCAATTGTAATAAACGTAGAAGACGCTCGTAATTTAAAATTTGACTTAAAAAAGGCTGATTTTCAATTAAAAAAGATAATCGGGGTGAAAGGTCATTCCCCTTTCTCGTCTGCCTTTTTTAGTGCTTGTGAAAAAATGAAAGATTATACAGTGAGCAATACTGGTACTATTATTAAAGCGCTTCTTCCTAGTGCTTTTTTAGAAAATTTAACCGCCTTATCGGCGGTCCGCCGAAAAGGCGGAAAGGAAGACTCCATAGAAATAAGTCCAGAAGAAAATATTAATGAAAAAATAGAACTAAAAAATATCAAACAAGAAAAATTAATATTCCAAGCTCTGACACCTGATCGTATGAGCTGGTATAGGACACTCATAAGAGAAGCCTTTGCTAAGAAAGAATCCGTCTTCATCTGCGTCCCGACTCATTATGATACAGAACAATTCAAGAACGAGCTCACGAAAGGTATTAGCCAATACGTCTTCTCTTTCCATGGAGATTTAAATAAGAAAACTCTCATTAGTAGCTACAACTCTTGCATCAATGAACCTCATCCGATACTTATCATCGGAACTGGAATGTTCTTGTCAATCCCGAGAGACGATATTAAAACTATCATCATAGAACATGAGAATTCCGACGCTTACAAACAATATGCTAGACCTTTCATTGATATCAGAACTTTTGCTGAAATACTTTCTTCTATAAATAAAGTTAAACTAATTTTCGGTGATACGCTTCTCCGCCCAGATACACTTTATAGGCACGATGAAGGCGAGCTTGGCGAAGTCGCCTCTCCCTTATTTCGTTTACCACAAGCTGAAAGGCAAATGGTCGTAGATATGAAGGAAGAAATAGATGAAAAAGGTTCAAAGACTTTCACTGTCTTATCAGAGACAACAAAAAAGATGATCTCTTACGCAATAGAACACAATGAATCTGTATTATTGTTTACTATACGTAAAGGACTTGCTGGGGTGACAGTCTGCCACGATTGTGGGAATACACTTCTCTGCCCTAATTGCTCTACCCCCGTAGTCTTGTATGGATCCAAGCAACGTAATGCTACGAAGATAGTAAATTCGCGTATATTTATGTGCAACAAATGCGGACACAAAGAAAATACCGAAGTAAGATGTGCTATTTGTTCTAGTTGGAATCTTACCCCGCTTGGTATTGGTACTGACAGAGTATATGAAGAGGTTTCGAAACTTTATCCAAATACAAAAATAATCCAGATGGATAAAGAGACAATTGGTACAGATAAAGAAGCTAAAGAAGCAATAACCTTATTCTATAAAAATCCTGGAAGCATTCTCATAGGAACTGAGATGGTTTTCTCTTATTTAAATACGGGGGTTATACATAGTGCTATCATTTCGCTCGATGGACTTCTCTCTATTCCAAGTTTCAATATTACACAAAAGATTCTACACATAATGGAAAAGCTCCATGAGATAACGAAACGTAATCTCGTAATCCAGACTCGTATCCCAGAGAATGGAATCTTGGAGCATATTCTAAATGGCAATGTCCTACCCCTCTATCGCGAAGATTTGAAAGAAAGGAAACAGTTTGGCTATCCACCATTTAAACGACTTATAAAAATAACTTTCGCAGGATCTGCCACAGATACAGAGAAAGCCCGCTCTTTCATAGATAGATATCTAGGAGGATATGAGCCACAGATATTCAGTGCCTTTATAGGGAAAGTGAAAGGTGAATACATTACCAATACAATCATCAAGATAGATCCTACTCTCTGGCCATTACCGATAGATGACAAGAATACTTTAAGCACACACCTCTCGGAGAATCTCCATCATCTCTCCCCATCATTCTCTATAAACGTAGACCCCGAAGATTTGCTATAAATAAAAACATATGCTAATATAAACCCCATATATGATTACAGTAATTGAGGTAAAAAAGAATACAAACGAGAACAATATGAATCTAATTCGTAGATTTAGTCGTAAGGTTTTAGAATCTGGAATTATTCAAAAAGTTAAAAGTAAGCGTTACAACGAGAGAGCTCCCTCAAAAGTCAAAGTAAAGATAGCAACCTTAAAGAAAATCAATCGCCGAAAGACTCTTCTCAAATTACAAAAGCTCGGTAAGGCTCCTATACAGACCAAGCGTGGACATCGTTAATAAATATAAATTATGAGTATGATAGAGAAAGAATTTTCCACTATTGTAAATCTTACAAAAGGCAAGCTACCACGCTTGCCTTTTGTCTTTATTAAAAATGCTATCCTAGGTAAAAAATATGATCTAGAAGTAGTGTTCTTGACATCCAAAAAACAGAAAGAGATAAATAAAATCTACAGAAACATAGATAAAACAACCAATATTTTATCTTTCCCTTTGACAAAGACTTCGGGGCAAATAACATTTGATTTATCAAAAGTTAAGAAAGATGCTCCACTTTTTGATATGATTTACCCCAAATTTCTTAAATATCTGTTTATACACGGGGCTTTGCATTTGAAAGGATACGATCATAGTGCTATAATGGAAAGACAAGAAAAGAAATTTCTAAAAATGTTTTCTTAGCTTTTTATGGCAATTAAAAATAATATAAATGTTGGTATAGATATAGGGACTCACACTATTAAGGTAGTAGTCGTGGGTTATGACAAGGAAACGAAAGCTCCCTCTTTATTGGCGACTGGCTCGGCCGAAACGACAGGGATGAGATTGGGCTATATCACAAACATAGACCAAGTAGCCGACGCACTCAAGAAAGCAGTCAAGCAAGCGGAAACGTCACTTGGTTTCAAGATTCGTAAAGCTTGCATTTCTATAAGTGGCATAAGTCTAAGCTCTTCTATCTCTACAGGCTCCGTTATCATTTCTCGTGCTGATCAAGAGATAACCGAGCTAGATATCTCTAAAGCATTAGCAATGAGCGAAGAGAATCTAGAAATTTTAAATAAGAAAATCATACACATCATCCCAGTTGAATACAAACTTGACGGTAAAATTATCCACGGACGACCAGAAGGAATGCATGGCATTAAGCTTGAAGTGAAAACTCTATTCGTTACTTGCTTGAAACAAAACATAGATGATCTCATCACTGTATTAGGGCTCGCCAACATAGAAGCCATAGATGTACTAGCCACGCCCGTCGCATTATCTGGAATATTACTCAATACCAAGCAGAAGACAGCTGGGTGCGCGCTTATAGATATTGGAGCTGAAACTGTCTCCTTATCAGTCTTTGAAAATAATCTGCTTATATCTCTGCAAGTCTATTCTCTCGGCAGTATGGATATTACCAAAGACGTCGCTCTCGGTTTCAAAATAGGATTAGATGAAGCCGAAAGTGTAAAGCTAGGAAGTGTCCTCGGCGGAGATTATCCAAAGAAAAAAGTTGATGAAATTATCGAAGCAAGACTAGGTGACATATTTGAATTAGTCGAGAATCATTTGAAAAGAATCAAACGCAACGAACTTCTTCCAGCTGGAGTAATCATCACAGGTGGAGGAGCCAACATTCTCCGTATCGAAGAAATTGCTCGTAAACAATTAAACCTTCCGGCCAAAGTAGGACCAGCCGATGGGACTATCAATAATAAATTAAAAATAAAAGATCCGACTTGGTATGGAGCCTTCGGACTTGCATTATATTCTCCACAAATAATAAATCACAGCATAGAAAATTCTATCGGAGATAGTATGAGGCAAGCCAAAGGATTTTTCAAATCAATTTTCTCGCAACTTTTACCTTAATATATTTAAATTAGGAAACAAATGAGACATTGCGTCAAATGTTCCCTTTTTATAAATATCTGGTATTATATACACAGTAAAAATTATTATTAATTATAATGCTATAAAATATTATGCCTAAAATAAACCCAGACATAGAATCATTCGCTAGAATTAAGGTTATCGGTATTGGTGGTTCAGGGAAAAATGCCCTCAATCATATGATAGCCTCAAAAGTAAAAGGAGTGGAATTCATAGTTATGAATACTGATACTCAGGATTTGCATAACTCACTCGCTGAAAAGAAGGTCCACCTTGGTAAAAATTTAACTAAAGGTCTCGGAGCTGGAATGAATCCAGAAATTGGAAAGCGTGCCGCCGAAGAAACAAAAGCTGAGATTCAAGATGTTATCAAAGGAGCTGATATGGTATTTATCGCTTGCGGTATGGGAGGAGGTACTGGTACAGGAGCTGCTCCTATCGTCGCTCAAGCTGCCAAAGAGCAAGGAATTCTTACTGTCGCCGTTGTCACTAAACCATTTTCATTTGAAGGAAATCAAAGAATGAAGATAGCCGAAGCTGGACTCTCCGAGCTTGAACGTGAAGTTGATGCAATTCTTGTAATTCCAAATGATAGACTTATAGTTATTTCTGGTAAAGATGTCGGATTCAGACAAGCCTTCGAACTTTGTGATGAAGTGTTGAAGCAAGCCGTAGAAGGTATCTCTGAACTTATCACCACCCCTGGAATGATCAACGTAGACTTCGCAGATATCAAAGCTGTAATGTCCGATGCAGGAAGTGCTCTTATGGGAGTAGGAATTGCCGCTGGAGAAGGTAGAGCTGAGAAGGCTGCCTTACAAGCTATCAATTCCCCACTTCTAGATCTTTCTATTTCTGGAGCAAAAGGAGTTCTCTTTGCTATCTCAGGAGGAGATGATCTCACTATCCACGAAATCCAAGAAGCCGCTAAGATAATCACTGAGTCTATCGATAAAGAAGCCAAAGTAATATTTGGAACTATTAGCGACGACAAGCTCAAGAAAGGCGAAATGAAAGTGACAGTCATCGCGACTGGCTTCCCTACTGATATGCCGAAGCGTTCACTATTCCAGATTCATCAAAAGGCCAATGAGCCAACAGTAAATTCTTCTACCAAAGAAGAGATTCTACAAGCGGTCAATGGTAAAGATTCTTCTTCTGATTACATCAAGAAAAATGATAAAGATAAAACAGAAAAAGCAGAAGATGATCTATTCATAGATGATACTGATGATTGGAGTACAGTGCCTGCGTTTTTGAGAAGAAATAAGAAATAGAATTTTTAAAAAATCCCCATTAGGGGATTTTTTAAATTATGTTAAAATAGCCAGTATGTACGATTTAATAATATTAGGTGGAGGGCCGGCTGGATCAGGAGCTGCTGTCTATTCTGCCCGCAAACAACTTAAAACTGCTATTATCACCAATGAATTCGGAGGCCAATCCATAGTCTCAGAGCTTATTTATAATTGGATTGGTACACCTGAAATTTCGGGTCAGGATTTAGCAACGAATTTGAAAAAGCATGTCCTTTATTACAAAGGACCGTATTTAGATATTATCGATGGAGAGAAAATAATTTCTGTTACTAAAAATGACAAAATAATTACTATTAAATCTGAATCTGGTAAAGAATACACTACAAAAGCCTTACTCATATCAACTGGCAGTAGTAGACGAAAGTTAGAAGCAATAAATGCAGACAAATATGAGCACAAAGGGATTACCTACTGTGCTTCCTGTGATGGACCTTTATATGAAGGACAAGATGTGCTTGTGATAGGTGGCGGTAATGCTGCTTTTGAAACATCTGCCCAGCTTCTAGCATATTGTAAGAGCGTCACTCTTATACACAGAAGCGATAAATTCCGAGCCGACGAAATCACTGTAGAAAAATTACTTGAAAATCCAAAATTCAAAGCAATTAAAAATGCAAATATCACGAGAGTAGATGGCGAACAATTCGTAAGCTCTCTTACCTATACAGACAAAATAACTGGCGAAGAGCACACACTCAATTCTACAGGGATATTCATAGAGATAGGTCAAATCCCCAATACCAATTTTGTAAAAGATATAGTAAATATAGATGAATTTGATAAGATTATCGTAGACCCTATGTCTCAAATGTCTAGTACAGAAGGCATCTGGGCAGCTGGAGACTGCACCAATGGACAGTATCATCAGAACAACATCGCCGTCGGCGACGCCGTCAAAGCACTAGAAGATATTTATATTTGGATACAGAAGAATAAATAGTTTAATCTTAAATTTTATGTATTTGTTCAAGTTGCTCTTTGGTATTCACTCCAAGAGCTTCTTTGGGATCTATAGATATTGACTCTATTTTTTTATGTTCATCAAAAGCCATACCAACTAAGTCGGTAAGATAATATTCATTCTGAGTATTATTATTCTTAAGTAAATGTAAATGACTCCACATCCAAGTAGCATCAAAGCACATATAAGCTGGGTTTACTTCTTTAATTTCTTTTTCTTCTTCTGTGGCATCTTTCACTTCAACTATTTTTATAATATTATTATTTTCATCTCTTACAAATCTTCCAAAATTTAAAAAAGCTTCTCTCCAATCATAAAAATCATCTACTGTAGCTGTCGCCATTGTTAATACTGAATTTGATTTTATGTGTGAATTTACTAAATTTCTAATAGTAGATGAAGTTATTAGTGGATGATCAGCATAAAGAACGAGAACGGTATCCGCCCCCTTAGCTTCATTTTCTGCTGACATAACAGCGTGCCCTGTACCAAGCTGTTCTGCTTGTACCGCATATGTGTAATCATCACCTAAAACACTTCGAATCATATCCCCCTTTTGCCCAATAACTATTATTGGATTAGGACAGACACCTGATTCTTTTACTGAATCAAGCAAATGATTAATAAAAGATTTACCATGAAGAAGAGTTAAAGCTTTTGGTAATTCTGATTGCATTCGTTTACCATGACCTGCTGCTAAAATTATGATTTGTGTATTTTTCATATTAAATGTGGTCACTTATAATTTTCTGCTGAAAATTTATGCGACCCCGCCTCGGCTCGACAGCCTCCGGCTCGCACAAAATCTCCCAGATTTTGTGCGCGGTGAGGGATTTGAACCCCCGGCCTACCCCACGTCAAGGGGTCGCTCTACCAACTGAGCTAACCGCGCAAAAAATTAAAAAACGGGCGGAAGCGGTGAGATTCGAACTCACGATACGGTTTCCCGCATGTCACTTTTCGAAAGTGATGCCTTCAACCTCTCAGCCACGCTTCCCAAATATTAACCTTCTGATTATAAACAAAAACCCTCGAATTATCAAGGTCTAAATTATTAATTATTAATTATCCATTAGACTCTCCCCTGTCATTTCTTCTGGCTTTTTAATATCTAAAATTTTAAGTATACTCGGAGCCACGTCCGCCAATGTACCCTTATGTAAAGTCCCTGTCATATTCGTCAGAATAAATGGCACTGGATCAGTCGTGTGCGAAGTATGCCTCTCTCCTGTCTTCTGATCTATGTTTATCTCTGCGTTCCCGTGATCGGCTGTGATGCAAGCCACCCCATTATTTATATTCAGAGCTTCTAAGACTCTGCCCAATTCTTTATCTACTTCTTCTATTCCTGTTATTATTGCTTTCACATCTGCGGTATGTCCTACCATATCGGCATTAGCAAAATTTATAAATATGAAATCCGTTCCTTTCTGTATTTGCTCTATTGCTTTCTCTGCTACTCCCTCGGCTGACATCTTGGGTGCTAGATTGTAAGTAAGTACCCCTTTGGGACTTTGCACTAGTATATCTTCTTCATTTTGATATGGTTTCTCTTCTCCGCAATTAAGGAAATAGGTAGCATGAGCAAATTTCTCCGTCTCGGCGATATGAGCTTGTGTGAGACCATTTTCACTTATAACTTTCCCCAACGTGTCATTTACCTTTATTGGTTGGAAAATAATAGGACAATTATATTCTTTGCCATAATCGGTCATTGTGACTAGGAGAATATTCTCTGTCCTCGACTTCTCCATTAATTTCTCGGTAATCATTCGCATACGATCAGCTCGGAAATTAAACAAGAAAAATCCATCATTTTTATTTAAAGTATATGTACCCCCTTCTTTATTTTTGCAAACAAATGGCTCTAATGATTCATCAGACGAGAGACCCTCTTTATATAAATTCTTTAGAAAGATGGATGGCTTTATGTCACACATTCTTCCCTTGCCATCAAATATTACTTCTTCTGCTTTGTCCAAGCGTTCCCATCTCTTGTCTCTATCCATTGCATAAAGACGCCCAGAGACAGAAGCTATCTCGCCAATGCCCAACTTCTCTATAAAATCTTCAAGCTGTTTTATATAACCTACACCAGATTGGGGTGGGACATCACGCCCATCGGTGATAATATGAATGGCAATTTTCTTAATCCCATAATCCTTCGCCATTTGAAGAAATGCAAAAAGGTGCGTTATATGGCTATGCACTCCTCCGTCTGAGACAAGCCCAGCAGTATGAAGAGTGGAATTATTCTTCACAATATGCTCAAACAAAAGTTTAAAAGTGGGATTATTCTTGAATTCACCTGTTTCTATCGCTTTATCAATTCTGACTAAATCCTGATCAAGTGGACGCCCTGCTCCTATCGTCATATGACCTACTTCACTATTACCCATCTGACCATATGGTACCCCCACAGAGAGCCCTGAGGCCTCCAAAATAGTATGCGGATACTTCGCCCATATATTATCCCAAATAGGCTTCTTGGCTTCTGCTATGGCATTATCTTTCGTATCTTCTCTATACCCCCAGCCATCAAGGACTATCAAGGCAATTTGTTTCTTTTGCATATTATTATTGTACCATAAAACTATATCATTTTAAAAATAAAAACGCCCACATATTTAATAATTATATGCAGGGTTTTATTTAGACTTAGTAGCATTTCTTTTTGCTACCTTTTTTCGAGCTTTTTTGAATTTAGCTATCCTAATAGCTTTTTTTATTCTCTCAACAATTGCGTGAACCTCTAGGTCATATTCTGTCCAAAATTTAGTTCTCATAATTTCTACAATTTTAAGTTTATTTTAATAGTACAACTATGAGAAAATAAAGGCAATAAAGTTGCTAATAAATTTCACCGGGACCGTGAGTACACTTATCGACGATTACATCGTCAGGTACTTTTCGCTCTGTTTAGCAACAGAGAACGAAAAGTCTTTCGCTTCCCGGACGCGAGATATGCAGATATCTCGCTTAGGGTCACAAATTAAAAACACCCTCTTTCGAGAGGTTTTTAATTTGTGACCCTACCGGGAATCGAACCCGGATTACCGGCTTGAAAAGCCGATGTCCTAACCGTTAGACGATAAGGCCAAAATATAACTCAAATAGTATAACATTTTTATATGAAAAATCAAATTTTAAAATAAAAAAAATTCTGCAATCAACGCTACAGAATTTTTTTAAACTTTCATCCCCTCATTTTTGGGGGAGGCGGCGGGAAAATATCGCAATGGCAATAATCCCTAGGGAGATTGCTATCCCAAAGGCCCCGAGAGTTTCAGTGGCTTTTAAATCTAAACCATCAACCACAACTCCATAATTATTTGCCAGACGACAACAACAAAACAAAATGAAGGAAACTACTCCTAGAATAATTCCTCTTGTCAAATTTTTTTTCCACATAGCAACAAAGAATTGAGATGAATATTGGAACTTTTTTTCTTTACCTTACTCCAAATTCCTTCTTTTAGCAACACCCTGTACGAGATGAGTACCTCGGTTGCCCCATATCTTTCCTTCTTCTTTTAGTTTATAATTAAACATATGGTAGATACTAATTAGTCTATTTATCTTGCCACGTAATTATCATTAAATTAATTAATAATATGGATGATACAAAATGCCCAGTATGTGGCAATATGCCATGTACTTGTGAAGCAAAGGAGAAATGTCCTGTATGTGGAAATGAGCCTTGTACTTGTGCCCCAAAGGAATAAACTAGTGTTTTAGAAATACTCAATCAAAAGCACCGCGACGTAGTCGCGGTGCTTTTGTGTTTTGTGCTATATGCTATGTGTTACATGCTATATGCTTTTGTATTACTGTAAATTTCCAACTGTATAGTCGCCGTTTTGAATCTTGATACCTTTCGTGCCCAATGTAGTAAGTAAGATATTCATAATTCCAAAGACAGCCACCATAATAAACATTCCGACTACTCCCCAAAGCATATGTTGCTTGCTAGTCTTCCTTATCTCTTCATTATCCGGAGACAATAAATATTTCGCAAGTCCATATATAAAGTATATGATAGCCAAAGCAAATAGGAAAGTAATAAGAGGATTGATGATAACCCTATTGATACTTGCCATAAGACTGACAACATTTGCTTCTGCAACTGGAATGATTTGAAAATTCATAATAATATTAACAAGGCAATAATTGACCAGAAGGAGTGTAAGTAGGAGTACAAGGAACGATCTGTCTACCTGATGCATTACCTACTCCGAAAGTATTCATAACGATACCTATAATTCCCCAGAAAGCCACAATAACAAAAAGACCGATAAGCCCATTGATGATTTTCGCACGGCCACCTTTCTTAGCTTCTTCATCAGAAGACATAATGAACTGAACTATACCCCAGACGAAGTAGATAACTGCGACAGTAATCAACAAAGGAAGAACATAAGCTAAAAGTTGATTTATTCTAATAAGAATGGTATCAAAAGTTGTTGATTCAGCAAAAACAACAAATGGTGAGAAAGCCAAAACAGAACCTAATGCAATAATTTTTTTCATAAAAAACTTTAATAATAAATTATAATAATTTGTTAAATCCTACCGACCGTAGGAGATAAAACTAAACGTACAATACTATATGTATATTATAACAACAATGTTTAATATACACAATCTACTGAATCTTTTCTGGAAGACTTGGAAGAGCCGACTTGACCCCAAATGTACCAGAGAAAATTCCAACCAATCCCCAAATACTGACCATCACAAATAAAGTGATAATACCCCAGAACATGAAACTTTTCCCATCTTTACGCTTCTCTTCATTGTCAGGATTCAAGAAATATTTAATAATCCCGTAGACAAAGCCAACGACAGCCAAAGCCACCAATAAAGGGACAACGGCATTCATCAATGTACAAGTGATAAAGTTGATAATATCCGTCAGACTCTTCATCTCTCCCACTCCCGGACAACTACTAACTGCTCCGTTCAAATTTGACCCTGCTGCATATGCAATCAATGTATTCATTTTATAAATTTATATTATACTTTTAATTCTTCGACCTATTTAATAAATCAAGTAATAAATTAAGCACCATTGGTAATATCTTTGACTGTCGATCCGATCGCTTGGGCTATAACATAGGCTCCTAAGAGTAATGCTCCACCGATAACTGTATAAAGGAGCGTCCTGTGCGCTATCTCAAGCTCACTTGGATTCCCTTGAGCCTTCACATAGAGGAAGCCAGCATAAATAATAGCCAGAGCAAGGATAGGTATACCCACAACGAGGACGATATTGATAATGGCTTCTATGAATTTCGGAATCGTATCTAGATTCTCTCCTAGCGGATTCTTGATCCCCGCATCAACTTTGACTCCTGCAGGACAAGTAGTAGCTGTTGTTTCTACCCCATTACATTTAATAGCAAACGCCACAGGACTCAATAGTATAAAACCTAAAACTAAAATAGGTCCTAATTTTAATATATTCCCCAAAATACTATACTTTTTTCTTTTTAAATTTTTCATACTTTGTCTCGCCATAGCTATTGCGTCGGCGGATTAAAATTTGTTAATAATAATTACTTTTGTAATGATGATTTGTCTAAGAATGTATTGATTTCTGCATTTTTATCAAGCAAAGTTGTCATAATAGTATTCACGACAAGCCAAGCTGCGAGAGCCACGATATATCCGATAACTACATTGAAGAGTATATGCCTTGCTTTCTCTGTCTGGCCTGCACTCCCACCAGCCGTCAAGAATAAATAGGCAGTATACATTATGATAAGAGCTACCAATGGAGTCGCAATAGTAAATAATACGAATTTAATAAGATTATTTAGCAATAACATAAAATAATTGAAATCACAGGGATTCTTGTATTGACCAGTCACTTTGTCTATCTCGCCAGTATTACAAGTGGGGACAATTTTACTGCCATTATCTTGGATAACGGGAGTAGGAGTATTGATAGGAGTGACAGGAGCATTTTTATCTATCAATGTATCGAATCCAATTTGTTTATGAGTAACATTACCGTCTAAATTTAAATCTAGTGATGCGTCATAAGAGTGCCCTGCAGTTAAACCCTCTACTTTAAATTGAAATGTCCCATCAGAAGCTGAATTAATAGTCCATACTTTAAATGGAGCTTGCGCCGTCCTATCATACACTGATAATTGATAAGCTTGACTTGTCATCAGACCAGAAGCTTTCAATAAAACAGAGGTCATAGTGACAGAAGTAATATCGTATTGAAATACAATATACTCTGCGGTAATGATTCTAAAAATGTCAGAGCTGACGGTACTCAAATTACTAAAATTCATCACTGTAATCTTGCCATCTGTAGCACCAACGGGCACTTTAACTTTGATTTCAGTAGCCGTACAACTTTCTACAATAGTTCGGACCGTATTAAATGTTACATAATCTAGACGCTGGAAATTCTCACCCTTAATAGTAATGACGTCACCTATCTTTGCAGAAAGCGGGCTAATGCTTGTAATCACGGGAGTAACTTTGGCATTTAGAAGTGAAGAATCATCACATTTCACTGCAGCAAAAACCTTATTCACATTTATAAAACTACTTATAAAAATAATGACCAGTATTAAACTAAATATAATTCCAATATTTTTTTTCATAAATTATTTTGTATTATAATTTCTAAGAATAAGATCCAGCTGGCTGGAAGCTTTATTGATAGCATCTGTTACTGAAAGCTTGTTGGACAATGAATTCTCTATCAATTCTTTAAAAATAGAATCGGATTGTTCTTTGTCGGGATCAAGCCATGAACGAGCGATAATAGCAGAGTCAAAGAAAGTGACCAGATATGGGTCTTTGGGCATATCTCTAAGCAAAGACCTCGTCGCTGTAGGTATTGAAGTGCTAATGCCTAACTCTTTAAGGAAATCAGGGGCAGTTATAAGGGATGAGACTCCTAGGGCAGAGGCTAAATTCATGGACTTTTTATTGGCGACTAACGTATAGATATTGCCATACGTGCGTTTGATACTGGTCCCCTTTGTCTGAGGGATAGTAGTAACATCAAAACTCAAATTTGGATTGACGGATTGTATTTTAAATAATTCACTGGCATATCCTATATAAAAAGCAAGCTTTCCACTTGAAAACATTTCAAAAGAATTTGGCATTGAGCGATTCCAAGAATAAGATTCATTGGAAGGATTTGAGAATTCTAAGAAGAAATTTACAATCTGTTCAAATGGGGCAACCCCACTAGGCAGAGTATCTTTAATCGTTAGAGCATATCCGGTACTTGTTCGCGCAACTATAGAATTATCGCTTTCAAGTAAAAGCATTGAGAGAATATCTTTGGAGTGATTCACATTATCATACTGACCGAAGGCTATCATACTTTGTGTGATAGTGCCATCACTTTTTTTCTTTATCAATTTAGAACCTAAATTAAATAATTCATCCCAAGAAGTCGGAGGATAAAGAATCCCCTCATTGGAAAGCATATTTTTGTTGTAATATAAAACTAATGGATCTACTAGTAAAGGAGACCCTATCACTCCATCATTCGCGAGCAAGATATCAGCTCCATCAATATATGAAGTTCGGAAAGATTTCTCGGATAAGCTAGCGTATGGAATTTTGTAAATAAAATTACTGTTCTTTAGAATCATATCGGGAGTCAGGATGAATAAATCAGGAGCAGAGTCTTTTGCTATTGCTTCTATAAGGTTCTGTTCATAGCTATCACTCTTCTGTTCTTTATAAGTCACAGTAAAGGGGGCATTGGAGCCAGCGATACTTTCAACTAGTGATGAGACTTGCGCACTAGGCAAAGTCCCCCAAATAACAATCTTACCAGAAATCGCATTGGTCCCGCTACTACTCCCACCAATTTTAAGAATTCCAGAGAATATCAAAACTCCAAAAACAAAGAAGGCTAAAAATATTGCAACCAAGATTGTTTGAAAATTATTCATACTAATATGTGAAAATTATACCATAATGATGCTCACTTGTGGTAATTTCTTCTGCAAATTTAAAACCTCTCTTAAGGAATAAATCTATCGCCTCCCTTTTTTCTATTACTCTTTCCCCTGATGGACCCATGCTATTAAAAGATGCTAACCACTCTATGAAAAGAATTTTGCCATCATTTTTTAAAATTCTTTTGGCTTCATCTATAAGCCCGAGCTTGTCCTCAGCTTGGAATAAGACATTGGCAATAATGACAGCATCCATAGAATGATCGGCTATCTTCGTGCCACCCTTTTTCTCTATATCGCCCCAGATACATTCTACATTTAAAACACCGTTTTCTTTTATTTCATTTTCAAGTTTCTTGACTAGATTCTTCTGGACTTCTATGGCATAGACGTGACCTGTATGCCCGACGTGCCTGCCAGCAGAAATAGCATAAGCCCCAGTCCCAGCTCCAAAGTCTGCGACTCGCATACCTTCTCGTAATCCTAATTGAGCAACATTTTTTTCTGGATTAGAAAACATAATTATATTATAGCACATTTATAAACAAGTAATAGATGCGATGGAGTCGCCGGCGTGAAGTTTCATGATAGTGACGCCTTGAGTCTGGCGTCCGGAGGTAGGAATGGACTTCAAGTCTACGCGAATAACTTGGCCTTTCTGTGAGACGGCAATAATTTCATTTTCTTCACCGACAATTTTAGCCACGATGAGCTTGCCTGTCTTTGGGGTTACTTTGGCGGTTTTAATTCCAGAACCACTTCGCTTTTGAGTTTTGTATTCTTTGATATTTGTCTTTTTGCCGAGACCATTAGAAGAAAGTGTGAGTAAAGCTAGAGCAGTCTCACCTTTAGGAATACGATCTACCCCTACTATGAAATCTCCCTTCCCAAGCTTCATCGCACGGACTCCACCTGCACCACGCCCCATCTCACGGACATCACTTTCTTTGAATCTGATAGACTGACCATTGGTCGTGGCAAGCATTATGTCGTCACCTTTTGTAATAGCTAATACCGCCTCAAGCTCATCATCCTTATCAAGCTTGATAGCCAATAAGCCACTTCGGCGTACATCTTTGAAACTTTCGGCTGAGACTTTCTTCGTCACGCCCATTTTCGTAACCATCATCAAGTGCTCTATAGTCTTCTTGGTTTCTTTATCTATCGGCAAAATAGAAGTCACCTTCTCATCGCCAGTAAGAGCCATAAAGTTCATTATGGATTTGCCTTTTGTGGCACGTTTACCTTCTGGAATATCATACATTTTAATCTGATAAGCTTTGCCAAGATTTGTAAAGAATAATAATTCGCTGTGAGTATTGGCTGAGACGAGCATTGTCACAAAGTCTTCTTCTTTCGTTTCTATATCTATGACGCCCACTCCACCACGTTTCTGATTCTTGTATTCAGATGGATCAGTACGCTTGACGTAGCCACCCTTGGTGAAGACAAGGACTGACTCTTTCTCAGGAATAAGATCTTCTTCATTGATAGATTTGACTCCACCTTTCACAATGCGAGTGCGTCTCTCATCGGCATACTTTTCTTTGATATCTGAGAGCTCATCTCCAATAACTTTGAGCATCTTCTTTGGGCTGGCAAGTAATGCTTCAAGAGCTTTGATAAGTTCTTGCTTCTCTTTAAGTTCAAGCTCTACATTTTTTCGCTCAAGACCTGCGAGTTTCTGAAGCTTCATTTCTAAAATGGCTGTCGCTTGTAAGTCAGAGAATTTAAATTCTTTCATCAAATTTAATTTGGCGGTCGCTGTATCTTTCGAAGCACGAATGAGCGAGATGACGCGATCAATGTGATCAAGCGCTTTCTTAAGTCCAAGAAGGATATGCTCGCGCTCTTTGGCTTTCCTTAAGTCAAACTCCGTACGACGACGAACAATCACAACTCTGTGATCTATAAATAAAGAGAGCAAACTCTTGAGCGATAATGTCTGAGGCACGCCATCTACAAGCGCTACGATATTATAATTGAAAGATTGCTCAAGCTGAGTATGCTTGTAAATATAATTTAAAACTTTCTCTGGAATTACGCCGGACTTCAAATCAATAGCGATACGAATATCTTTGGTAGATTCATCACGAAGACCCTTAATACCTTCAAGCTTTTTCTCTTGGATAAGGAGTGCAATAGCTTCTATTAAATTGGATTTATTTACTCTATAAGGAATAGAAGTGATAATAATCTGAAATGTGCCAGACTTCTGCTCCACTATCTCAGCTTCACCGCGAGTAACGACTCCACCACGGCCAGTAGAATAAGCATGAAGTAAATCTGTCTTGTTGTAAACAATACCCCCAGTTGGAAAGTCAGGACCCTTGACGAATTCCATCAAGTCTTCAGTCGTAGCATCTTTGTTCTCTATAAGGTGCAGTGTCGCATCTATAACTTCCGATAGATTGTGTGGAGGAATGTTGGTCGCCATACCGACAGCGATACCGAGCGTACCATTTAGAAGTAAATTTGGAACAGCAGTAGGAAGCACTACAGGCTCCTTACGAGTCTGATCATAGTTCGGATGAAAATCAACAGTTTCTTTCTCTAAATCAAGGAGTAAGAGAGATGAAATTTTTGACATTTTAGCTTCCGTATAACGCATTGCCGCCGCTCCATCGCCATCGATAGAACCAAAGTTACCTTGACCATGAATAAGTGGATATCTATAAGAGAAATCTTGCGCCATTCCTACCATTGAATCATAGACAGCTACATCGCCGTGAGGATGGTATTTACCGAGCACATCTCCGACTACGGCTGCACTTTTACGAAATCTGGCAGAGGAAGTAAGCCCCATTTCATTCATTGCATATAGAATACGACGATGCACCGGTTTAAGACCATCACGGACATCTGGCAAAGCACGATCAGTAATGACTGACATCGCGTAGTCTATAAATGAATCTTTCATCTCGCGACTGATATCAACTCCCACTACATTTATATGTTCTTTTTTAATTTCTGGTTCTTTTTCTTTTGGCATATTATTGATTAGGATATTCTACTGGTATTAAATCTATCTTCTTCTCTAATTTTGTATTAACTGGCTGGCTGGTAACTTCTTTTTTATTTGTAAATGGAGAATTTGCGACACTTGCTCCTATATTCTTAAATGTATCCGATAATGAATTCTTGAAAAGTTGGAATGGCTTGATGTCTTTGTTCGTTTGCTCTGCTACTTTTCCATTCCCAAAACGAGTTCCTAAATTATAAATCCAAATAAAAGAAACGAAAGACATACAAAGTATAAGAACAGCGACAAATATTAATTTGCGAGTCTCTTCACTTTTTGATTGTAACTTTTTTATATATGCTCTCATAACTAATTTGATAATACTATAATTTCTCCTTCACGGCCAATTAATTCTTTGGCTTTGATTGTGAGCTTATCTACTCCTACTATTTTATCTTGCCCTCCTTCTTTGAGGAATGCTTTCAAAGTCTTCTCATCATAGTCCATCGGTATAATTATTTTTGGTTCTAGAGATACGGCTAGTTTGTAAGCTTCAGATGGATCTAGTAAATCGTGGTTGCCAATAGGTACAAATAAAATATCAGGATTTCCTATGTCTCCGCGAACCTCTGCCGTTACTTTATTGTTGGACATACAGCCCAAGAAACAAATTGAGATATTCTCAATAGAAAGAGAATAAATAGTATTGATATATTTTTTCTCATTTAGAATCGTCTCTGTCATTATTCCTTTTATGAAAATATCTTTGACTTCATAGTCTCCGGGACCTTTAACTTCAAACGGTACTGTCTCTCCGTGTGAGACCATATCAAAGCCATTATAATCTGGATGATTAGTTGTAGAAAGAGCTATATCAGAACCAAAGCGTGCACCTTTGAATTCTCCCTTGGAATCTTTGCTTATAGGATTAACCGCCACCACCAAATTCCCCTGCTGAATCTTGAAAAATTGTTTGCCTAGATATGTGATAATCATAAGTATATTATAGCAAATATTTGGAAAATAAGGAAGTGAGAATATCTATTTTCCTACGCAATAATTGTAGATAGAATAATTATAATCTGCATGAAGATAATTATTGGGACTAAAAGGATCTATTACATCAATGTGCCCCAAATTATTTTTATCAGAAGTATTTTCAAGCCAAGTGCAAAGTAAGTAATGAGTTGCATTATAACTACCTAAAGTTCCATTTGATCTATAGTGATAAAGTCTATTTACAGATTGTCCAGGAGGATTACCGCTCCAAGGGAACATTCCCGATGCAACATTTACCGGGTCACGAGGAACATAAGACATACTACCACTATTAACAAGTGGCAAAAATAAATTGTTCCAAGAATTTAAACCAGTATCCCAAGCTGGATTTGTATTTGCATAAGTTCCTGATATTGCAGAAGTCGTGCCAGTTGCTGGATATCCACCATGAGTATCATAATATAATTCTAGGGCGATACTCATTTGACGAAAGTCTGACTTTCTTCTAGAATCATTAGCTTTTATTTTTGCCTCATGTAAGAAAGACAACACAACTGTTGATAAAATTCCAATAATTGCAATTACAACTAAAAGTTCAATTAAAGTAAACCCTTTATTTGATGAAATTAAATTTTTCTGCAAAAATTTAAACATATAGTTTATTATACTACTTATATAATATATATGTAAATTATGTCATTTTAAATAATGACAAGTCCTCTTATTTAGACTATTTTCTTGCAGAATATCTTCTTTTATAGTATAGTAACTAGATTATCAGCCAGATTGGAATATAACCCTTATTGTTAAAGCTTTTTTAACAAAAGACATCCAAGCTGTGCCGCAATAGTGCGGTTTTTTTAGTTCCAAAATAAGAATTATGACAAAAACAAATGATGATGTAGTTTCAAGCATCGCAGAACATGCAAAAATTGAACTTTCAAGTATCGGTAAAATGCTTGATAAAGCCGAGCTTCCACCACAAGTGGATGCCCTCGTAGAAGGTCCTGTAATTTCTATTCAGAAATCTTCTGTGTATATTGACCTCGCTCCTTTTGGAACAGGTATTATATATGGACGTGAATTTATAAATGCAAAAGATATAATTAAGAAAGTAAATATCGGTGATGTTGTAAAAGCCAAAGTTGTCGGTACTGATAATGATGAAGGTTATATAGAATTATCTTTGAAAGAAGCAAAGCAAGCCCTCATTTGGAGTGAAGCTGATAAAGCTATCAAATCCAAAGTTGCTCTTGAGCTTACAGTCAAAGAAGCAAATAAAGGCGGACTTATCCTAGAGTGGCAAGGTATTGCTGGATTTCTTCCTGCATCTCAGCTTAAGAGTGAGCACTATCCTCGCGTAGAAGATTCCGATAAAGACAAAATTTTGAAAGCTTTGAAAATGCTCGTTGGTAAACGTATCAACGTCGTGATGATTTCAGCTCTTCCAAAAGAAGGCAAGCTAATCTTCTCCGAAAAAGATAACAATCCAGAAGAACGTCAAGAAATTATCGGTAAGTATGAAGTCGGCAATGAGCTTGAATGCGTCGTCGCTGGTATCGTAGACTTCGGAGTATTCTTAAAAGTGGAGGAGGGCTTAGAAGGGCTTGTCCACATATCTGAGATTGATTGGGGTTTGGTAGATGATCCAAGAACAATGTTTAAAGTGGGAGAGAAAATCAAAGCTAAGATAATTGATATCAAAGATGGGAAAATTTCTTTATCAATCAAAGCTTTGAAAGAAAATCCCTGGAAAGAATTTGAAAATAAACTTAAAAAGGGCGATATCGTCTCAGGAGTCGTCATCAAGTTCAACAAGCATGGAGCTCTCGTCTCTATCAAGCAAGG
This sequence comes from Minisyncoccota bacterium, assembly GCA_041664465.1. Classification (GTDB taxonomy): domain Bacteria; phylum Patescibacteriota; class Minisyncoccia; order Phycocordibacterales; family UBA9973; genus UBA8515. The sequence goes on from JBAYKP010000001.1 coordinate 103,770, forward strand.
TGTAGCAGGACTTGTCCATAACTCAAGCTTCGGATCAGAAGAGAAATTAAAGAAGACTTTAGAACTTGGTAAAACTTACAACTTCCAAGTAACTCTCTTTGAACCAAAAGACCAGAGAATGACTCTAGTTCACTTAGACGACACAGCAAAAAAAGCAGAATAATGTATCCATTAAAAAATCCCTCATCTGAGGGATTTTTTAATTATACAACGTCATTGCTTTATCTTTCCCTTCAACTGAAAGTATTGTGATTATTTCTCTAACTTTTTTGGAAATCTTTTTTATTTCTTTCAACTCATCTTCTTTATATGCCCCCAACAAAAATTTAAGTATTGCTTCCTCCCCTTTCGGCTTTTTAATTTTCCCTGTTGGTGTGACTGGTGATACCCCAATACGTATACGAACAAACTCGCGAGATTTTACTTTCTTTATCACAGATTCCAAACCATTATGCCCTCCTGAGCTACGATTGAAAGAAATTTTTAGACTACCAAGCGGTAAATCTATATCGTCATAAACTACTACTAGATTTTTCAATTTCTTTTTGTCATCTATTACCTGAGCTACAACATTCCCCGAATTATTCATAAAAGTATTCGGTAAAATAAATTCTACTTTCTCGCCATCAAGCTCTCCTTTACTTCTAAATGATTTTAATTTCATATCATCCTTCCAATCCAAAAAGTCATTGGCCTTCGCAATATTTTGAAGAATCATTCGCCCAGTATTGTGCCGAGTATTTTCATATTCTTTTCCTGGATTGCCCAGCCCTACTGTTAATATCATTTTTTTATTGTAACATAAAAAATAATTTTGATTTTACACCACACCACACTAAAACATATTCTGTCAATAGATATTATGTGATAAAATAGCCACTATATGGAAAATAAAACAAGTTTAAATGTTCCTGTTAAATCAAAATGGAAAGAATTTTTAGAAAATGGTTGGGATTTACTCAAATTTGCAGTAGTGGCTCTAATTATCGTCTTACCTATCCGTATGTGGATAGCACAGCCATTCGTAGTCTCAGGCGAGTCTATGTACCCTACATTCGACAATGGTCAATACTTAATAATAGATGAGATATCTTATATCTTAGGTAACGCCCAAAGAGGAGATGTTGTCGTCTTTCGTTATCCCAATGATACAAAAAGGTTTTTTATAAAAAGGGTTATCGGTTTACCAAATGAGAAAATAATCGTAAATAATGGAGAAGTAACAATTATAAACAAAGAGCATCCAGATGGTTTCAAAATGGTAGAACCATACATCAATGAGAAATTCTTCACCGGCTCTACATATGAGACAAAAGATAACGAATACTTTGTAATGGGAGACAATAGAAACAGAAGCTCCGATTCTAGATTCTGGGGAATACTTCCTAAGAATTTAATGATTGGTAAAGTTTTCTTGCGACTTCTCCCTATTAAGACGATGTCTTATATGCCTGGGAAATATAATCAATAATAAATAATAATTAATAAATTTTAAACAGAATGAATTCTCAAAATAAAAAAAATAAAGATCCTTTCCAATCTATAAAAGGGATGCGGGATATAATAGATGAACAATACTATCACTTCCAAGGATTTTTCGAAAAAGCTCAAGAAATTGCTGTCTATTATGGCTTCAAACCAATAGAGACGCCAATAGTAGAACAGGAAGGAGTCTTCACATCTTCTATCGGAGAAGGAACAGATATTATAGATAAAGAAATGTACACCTTGAAAACAAAGGGCGGTGACCACTTGGCTCTTCGCCCTGAGCATACTGCCGGCCTTATGCGTAGCTATATAGAACACGGAATGCAATCTCTACCTCAGCCATTACTCTTCTATAGTTATGGACCTACTTTTAGACACGATAATCCACAGAAAGGACGCTATCGCCAATTCTATCAATTTGATATGGATGTAATCGGTAGTGAGAAAAGTATCTTAGACGCTCTCGTAATTAAAACAACTTGGACAATACTAGAAGAAGCTGGTGCCAAGAATTTATCTGTGGATATCAATTCCATTGGTGACAAAGAATGTCGTAATGGATATATCCGCGAGCTTGTCGCTTATTACAAGAAAAATATTCATCTCCTTCCCGCCATTGATCGTGAAAGATTGAAAACTAATCCGCTTAGAATTCTAGATTCAAAAGAAGAGAAAACTATTGAGCTCAATCAAAACGCTCCTGATACTCTCTCGCATTTATGTACCGAATGTAAAAAACATTTCAAAGAAGTCTTGGAATATCTTGAGAAAATGGAAATCCCCTACAATATAAATAAATGTCTAGTCAGAGGTCTTTCTTATTATACTAGAACTGTTATTGAAATAATGATAGAGGATGAAGAGACTAGCAAGAAAATAACAATCGCTGGCGGAGGACGCTATGACTACTTGGGCAAACAATTAGGCTCTAAGAAAGATGTCGGAGCTGTCGGTGTCTCCATCGGAGTAGATAGAGTAGTAGAAGCTCCTTGGTTTTCCAATTTAACTCCTCGCATTATAAAAAAGCCGAAGATATATTTCATCCAGCTTGGTTTCGATGCTAAATTAAAATCATTAAATGTCATAGAAATACTCCGCAAAGGCAAAGTGCCAATAGCTCAATCTATTTCTAAAGATAATCTAGGTGCTCAGCTAGCCGTAGCTGAAAAGCTTGGAATGCGATACGCCATAATCTTTGGACAGAAAGAAGCAATGGAAAATTCTGTAATTTTTAGAGATATGAGCAATAGATCTCAAGATACAGTCAAGCTACCAAATCTACTTGATTACATCAAAAATCTTAAATAAAAAATATGATTAAAATTGTTCAAAGTGAAGATCCAGTCCTACGCAAAATATCAAAGGAAGTTCCTCTCGCTCTCATCAGCAAACCGAAAATACAAAAAATCGTACAAGATATGATGGTGGCTTTAGATTCTCAAGATGATGGTGTAGCTATTGCTGCTCCACAGATAGGAGTATCACTTCGTATCTTTGTAATCTCTGGAAGAATTTTCGATGAAGATTTCATTAGAGGAAAAGGCTCAACGCAAGGCGATCTCTACAAGAAAGCTCGTCGCCCTGATATGGTCTTTATCAATCCAATATTGAAGAAGATATCTAAAGATAGAAAGCTCCTATCCGAAGGATGCCTCTCTGTCCGACCTCTATATGGCAAAGTCCGCCGTGCCACTCGTGCCTCAGTCGAAGCTTATGATGAAAATGGCAAGAAATTTAGCAAAGATGGAAATGGATTACTCGCTCATATTTTTCAACACGAGACAGATCATCTAGATGGAATACTCTTCACAGACAAAGCAAAAGATATACACGAAACGCTTTTAGATGAAGAATAAACCTAGCAAGAACGGTTCTTGCTAGGTTCTTGCTAGGTTTTCTTGCTAGGTTTGAGGTTCTAGGGTTTCAAAATAATTTTCAACAAATTCCTTAAAAGATTGTTTATTATGAAAATAATCTGGAAAATTATCTTTATTTAAAATACTATTTTCTATTCTATCATCTCCTGTATAATCTTGATAACTAGAATATTTATATGATTCTAAAAAGTTCTTCATATCTACTGATGACTTATTCAAATTATCTTCCCACTCAGGAAATTCTATCTCTAATGAATTAAGATGAATATATGCAAATAATTGTCTTAAATAATTATCATCATTCCCTACTAATTTAGCTTTAAATAATCCTCCAAATAATGCTCCTTTTCTTTGATATTTTATATTAAAAAACATTGAATATCCTACTCCTAATTTTCTCATAAATTTAGTTATACCACCATCAACATCTTGTCTAACTAATATGTGAAAGTGATTGTTCATCAAACACCACGCACCAATAGAGATAATACTCTTTTCTTTTTTGATTTTTAAAATATCATAGTATTTTTTATTTTGATTATTTACAAGATTATCAATCCGAAAAGATTCTTCAGAGTTTGCGAGATAAAGAAGCATAATAAATCTTTCATAATCTCCTTTGATTTTAAAAATTACTCTCTTATCAATACCCCTATTATAAATATGGTAATATTCTCCTGTTATAAATGGATCTTTCCTTAACATAATTATATTATATCAATTTCAAACGCACCTAGCAAGAACGGTTCTTGCTAGGTAGTTCTTGCTAGGTTCTATAAAATATATTACTTCCTTTTTATAAAACCCCAAAAAATTGTTATTATGCCAAAAATAAATGGAATTAAAGCTACCTTATAATTATTTGAATTAAAAAATGAAATAACCCCTGCTATAATTAAAAATATACCGAAAAGTAAATTGTAATAAAAATAAAATTCTTTAGGATTTGATTTATCAAAATTTATCCCAACCCCTTTAAGAATTGTAAATATTAATGGATTTTGTATTGCAATAACCTTTTCTGTAAAAGTATTATCATTTCTTCTATTATAACTAATAAAACCAGCTACTAAAAACACAAAAAGAAGCATTGGTATAGTATAAAGAAAAACAGGAAGCATTTCTTTTAATCCAGATAATCCACTTGTTAAAAGCATCACGATGACAACAAATAAAATTATTAACAAGAATATAGATATACCTGTTTTAAATATTTCCTTTATTTTTGTTTTTGTTTTTTTATCTACTTCATTAATAAATTCAACTGGAACTACTTCTTGAACAGATTCACTAGTTATAATTTTCTCTGAAACATTATTCACATTTTGTTCTTGATTCATAAATAAATTATACCACATGGTCAAGTAATATTGCGAATAGTCTCACGAAATATCAAAAGGTGATATCGTGATATCGAAACCTAGCAAGAACCGTTCTTGCTAGGTGGAGGAGGTGTGATATACTCTGTGGTATATGAATACAGAGAAAAAGAATCTAAAATTTATATTCTTTGGGACACCCTATGCCGCAAGTAAGACATTGCAAATACTTAAAGAAAGAGGATATATACCAGAAGTGATTGTGACCTCTCCCGATGCAAAAAAGGGGCGTGGCTTGGAAATGCACGAAACGTCAGTATCAACTTGGGCTAAGGAGAATAATATAAAATGCTTAAAGCCTGAAAAAATTGATGAAGAATTTATAAATAATATTTTCCCTAGCCACAAGTCCGACTTGTGGCCGATACTTTCTGTAGTTGTGGCTTATGGGAAAATACTCCCAGAAATACTAATCAAAAAGCCTGAATTTGGAACTATAAATGTTCATTATTCCCTTCTTCCAAAATACAGAGGTGCATCTCCTCTTGAGGCTTGCCTATTAAATGGAGATGAAGTTACTGGGGTAAGTATTCAGCAGATGGAATATAAATTAGACAGTGGGCAAATATTACGAGAAGAGAAAATAGATATAGGTATAAATGATACTAAAGAAGAATTACGTGAGACTCTCATAAGTCTAGGAGGAAATGTCTTATGTGATATTTTACCCCAAATAGTAAACCAAGAAATTAAATCAAAAGCTCAAGATGAGAATCTAGCGACCTTCTGTAAGAAAATTAAAAAAGAAGATGGGGAAATCAATCTAGAAGAAAATGCTAAAGAGAATTGGAATAAATACAGAGCTTACTCTGGCTGGCCTGGGGTATTCTTCTTTGCAACTAAACATAATAAAAAGATAAGGTGCAAAATAACCAAAGCTAAATTAGAAAATAATCAATTTATTATTGAAAAAATAATACCGGAAAGTAAAAAGGAGATAGATTATGAATCTTTCTTAAAACAAAATTAGTATTTGGAAGTAAAGGGATTCCTCTTGGAAATTCCTTTAATCATTTTCTTGACGCTTATTGCTCCTCTTTTGAAAAGAGTCTCCTTCTTGTTTTTATAATTTTTAATTTTTTTAATAACTTCATCCTTAGCATCATCTATGGCTTTGTATAAATCACTTTTCTCAGAATCCGTGAAGAACTTCTCCCCATCTACACTCACATCAAATTCTGCCTTAAAATAATCTCCTTGCTTGTGGTGCTTCGTCGTCTTCCCTACTTCTACATAAATAATCATTTCCTTATCAGCACCAACATATCTACTTATTGACTCTATTTTCTTATTAACGTAATCACTAATAGCACCTGTCAATTCCATATTCGTTGCTTTTATATTTATAGACATATATTTAAAGAAATTATTGATAATACTTATATTATAGCAAATTTTCTGGAATATTAATTGAAAGTATTTTGCTAGGACTTTGATGCCCACTTATAATACGCACAGATTTTATATTTATCGCATAAATAGAGGCTATTATCTCTTTTATTCTGGTATTTGCTAGATTTCTTTCTGCTTTTTCTTTTACAGAAATAATAAAAGTATTGGGAGATTTCTTAAGAATTTTCTCTTTCTTTGCTCCCGCTTCTACTTTAACTTTTATATACATCCCGTTAAATAAATTATCTTCCAAAGAATAACATTCCGATTAATCCCACAAGAATGAGATATGCCATACAAGGTATGAAGACGCCTTTCAATATATCTAGCTCTTGATTTTTGACTCTTACGACGGCTTCGGCTGTCAAGATATCTGCTAGAGCTATCATATTCCCAGCGGCTGCTCCTACGACTCCTAGAGATAAAATTGCTTGCGGATTGAAACCAAGTGGCACAGATGCCATAGAGAAAAGATTACCAAATAGAATATTGGAAACTGTGACACTCCCAGTGATAAATCCTCCAAATGCTCCAATAAATGGCGCAAAGAAAGGCAAAAGTGAAGTCTCAAAGAATTGTGCAATTATTGTAATCACTGAAGGAAGACCAGATGTATTCTGCCCAGAATTTATCATTACTTGCACCATCGCCAGCATAGAAACTATGACTAGGAATGGTGGAATGGCTTCTCTTATTCCTACTTTGACAGAATCCGCTAAAACTTTCCTCTCACTTTTCCACATATATGCTACAACAAGACCAGCGAGAATGAAAGCAAATCCGGGATTGAATAAATTGAAGATATACTTGAAGCCAAGATTTATCGGTAATCCTATTTTGCCCAAGAAAATTTTACCAAGTATTAAAAATAAAACTAGAATAACATAAGGCAGAAAAGATTTGAATGGTGACATCGTTGCCGTTATATCTTTTTCATTTTTCAAACTTAAACTTTCTTTGGGGACAAAGATATGAAGCTTGGTCGTAATAAGGACTAGAATTATACCAATGGTAGATCCAAGTATTGATGGGAACTCTGGCCAAAATTTTGCAAATAAAATAGATGGAACGACGAAGACAATCCCCGACCAAATAGCAAAAGGTAGAGCTCCAAAGAATTCCTTTTTCCTATTTTCTCTACCTAGTGTTATAGCCCAAAGCATAAATATTGGAACTATCAATCCTACAAGATTGAGGAGTGAAGCATAGAATGGAACTGATGACACACTCAATCCTGCGAAGCCTACAGTTATAGGTGTCCCAGCTGCGCCGAAGACTCCAGCCGTACTGTTTCCTAGTAGACCCACTATTAATGCTCTTATAGGGCTAAGGCCTAACCCCATAAGAAGTGGTACAGCTATAGCCGCCGGGGTACCGAAGCCTGCTGTCCCCTCGAGGAATGCTTCAAAGAGCCAAGCAATGACGATAATCTGCACTCTGTAGTCATGAGATAAATGCTCCAGATAATAAGAAATATTACTGATAACTTTAAAATCTTTTAGAATTTCTAGAAAGAAAATAGCTCCAAAGATAATAATGAGGATATCAAAAGCGACAAAGAATCCCTTACCGAAAGATATTAAGAGGAATGAAGGATAAATCCCCCAATAGAAAATAGCCAGCACTATATATAAGATAAAAGTTATTAAAGAAGCTTTAAGTAAAGAAGTTTTATAAATCAATAGAAAAAATACAAAGAATAGAAACGGGATTAGAGCTAAAATTATAGGTAAATTATTCATAATAATAAAATTGATTAAATCTCTTCTATATCATCTTTAATCTCTCTCAAATCTTTCTTAATCTCTGAGAGAGAAACTTCTTCTTTCTTAATTTCTGATTCGGTTTTCTCATCTATTCTCTTTTCTTTCTTGATTCCTGAAATAATAATCTTATCCCCAACAAAGAATGAAACGAAAAGTCCGGTAATAATAGAAATGAAAACACCTAAAGCCATAGAAACAAAGCCTGACATCCCGATATCATCGGCGATCATCCAGACTCCTCTCCAGATAAGGATAACTCCGATACTTCCGATAAATGCATAAAGGATAGGCCAATGAGAAAGCTTGTGCCTTAATTTTATTTCAAAACGATTATAAACTTTCACAACTTCATTAATTAATTTCATATTATATATAATACCATAAACAATAATAAAAAATAAGATACTCTCAAAAATAAAAGAAATGCCCCAAGCTTCGCTTGGGGCATTTCTTCAAAAATTCGTACTATACGCGTTCTACGTTGACAGCACTTGTCTTCTTTTCTCCGTTTCTTTCATTCTCTTCTATTTGGAATGTGACAGTATCACCTTCGCGAAGATCTTCAAATGAAACTCCAACTACTTTATCCTTGTGAAAAAAGACGTCGTTTGATTGTCCTTCAACTGTGATGAAACCAAATGGTTTGTCAGTCACAATTTTCTTGATAGTTCCTTTCATAATATGTGTTTAATTAAATGAATAATGTACAAAATAGAAATTACTAAATCGACTTATTTCAGATAATAGCTTTTGTCTACTAAGAATACTCCTAATAGACATATTAAGCAATGGAACGACCAGATTGTATATTACTTGATTTTCTTGTGGACAGACTTTTTCTTGTCAGTTTTATTCTTAAGCATTACCTTCTTTGTTATCAAACGCTTAGCTGTCTTGTGTGACCCTTTTGACTTTTTGTGGGGTTTTAGCCCTGTTGCTCTTTTGGCCATATATATTTTGTTTTAATTCAATTAATAATACGTTTATTATACTTCAAATTAGAAAATATTCCTATCTATTGTATAAGAATATCTAAAATTATATAATACAGGTATTATTAATAATTTCATAAAATCAAAAATAAAATGAAAAAATATATATTTATAATAATTGTTATTATTATAGTAATTTGTCTAGGAGTATATCTTTACTTTGCAAAATATAGTAAGAAAAATACTACTAGTAATCTAGCAAATGTGAACGTCTCCGGAGAGCAGGCAGTTGCTACTGGAGTAGACAAGACCAATCCGTTCAATGTCGATGTGAACCCTTATCAAGGTTATAAGAATCCATTTAAATAAAATTTTATGAAAAAATACATAAATATTTCCATCTCTATATTGTTTTCTCTTTCAATGATTTTACTAGCAAGTACAAATGTCTTAGCTGCTACTGGAATACCTAAGTCCGTAAAAAATGTTGATGATTCAAATATAGTTTACCCCATTGTAGAGCTTGGTAGTTGCAAAGATAAAGCTGACTGTGCAAGCTTCTGCTCTAAGAGTGAGAACATGGTAGCCTGTATGAATTTCGCAGAGAAACAAGGACTCCTTTCGGGGGAGGATTTAAGAATCTCCAAGATTGTAGCTGAAAAAATTTCTAAAGGTCAAACTCCAGGACAATGTAAAGATCAAGATAGCTGTGAGAAATTCTGTAAAGATAAAGTTGAGAATATAGACGCTTGTATCTCTTTCGCAGAAGAGTTGAATATCTTACCAGCGAGTGAGCTTGCTCAAGCAAAGAATATAGCAAAAGCTTTGAAAGAAGGAGCAAAGCTACCAGGGCAATGCAAAACGAAAGATGACTGTGAAAATTATTGTGAAGATGGTGCTCATATAGATGAATGTCTATCTTTTGCAGAAGCTGCAAATATCCTCCCCCCAGATGAATTAAAAGATGCCAAGAAAATGGCTTCATTCTTGAAAAATGGCGAAACACCTGGAAAATGTAAAGACAAGAAAGATTGCGAAAATTATTGTAATGATTCCGCCAATGGAGATGAATGTCTAAATTTTGCTAAAAAGGCAGGACTCATATCTAAAGAAGAAGAGGATATGATGAATAATGGTGGAGAAAAGATCAAGCAAGCCTTGGAGAATTTACCGCCAGAAGTTAAGGGCGAAGTCGAGGCTTGTCTAAATAGCAAGATAGGAGCCGATAAATTAGATAAAGTGATGAATAAAGAAGAAAATCTTACCAAGAATCAAGGCGAAAGTCTTCAAAGTTGCTTTGCTGGAATAGAAGCTAAAATGAAAGCCATTATGATGGAGAAGGCCGGTAGTCAAGGTAAGGGCGAAGGATTCGGAGCTCCTGGTGATAGAGGCCCAAGTGGTAATATAGATATGGGGCAACGTGGACCAAGCGAAGATCAGATTAAAAATATGATGCCAAAGAATCTACCAGAATCTGCTTCCCTTCCACAAGTAGACTGTGCAAGCTTCAAAGCTGTTCCCTCTTGTAGCTATGTACCCGAAGGAGTCAGAGATCAGTGTGAGAAATGCAAAGAATAAAATTTTGAGATAAAAAATGCGACTTTTAAGTTTACAATATTTATCTTTTAAACCATTCTCTTACTACACTTTCTGCTGGTTTGTTGCGGACACTGTGAGCCATTTGGGGCTGTGAATTACTAGGTAGAATGACGTCTGTATACCAATATCCATATGATTCAACTCCGCCTACTTTAAAATATTTACCATCGGTTTCTTTGATAGCTTCCATCATTGCTTCATAAGCAATAGCCTGAGAAGAGAAATCTACTTCCAAATTTTTCTGGAAACATGGGTCATCCATTTTCTTAATACAGAACATATCTTCACTCCATCCTTTTTCTAAGAATTCTTTTGATGATTGAACAAGGATTCTTAAATGAATTGGTTTATTATATTTGCTGAATCCTTTACCTACATTCATAAAGTTCTCTAAATAAAGCCCTTTAAGATTATCCACATTCACTACTTTATTGCTTCTATTATTCAAGATATTTGTCGTTGGGGTATATATGTATCCATCCACTTGTTTTAAAAGATTATCAAGTTTGTTTAAGTTTGAATCCCACAAAGGATCAATCATCAATAGCACCTTTCCTTTATAGACATTTCTCACTTTCCCCAATAGAACAAGCATATCTTTCTCGTAAGCATCTTCGAAATCTTTGATGCTTGGCTGATAATCAAAGTGATTGATCATGAGTGCATCTATCCCCGTTTCTTCTGCAATTTTTGCTTGATTTAAGACGAAGGGCTCCCAATTTTTAATAAGAGTACCAAGCCAAGTTGCATTAGGAATATCTGAAACTACTTGTTTCCCCGGAGCAAGATTAAGATAAAGAATCATTTTCAAATTCTTTTCTTTAGCTTTATCTACTACGAACCTTAAATCCCCTTCTTTTATTGCAGCTTTTTCTGGGCCATCAATCAAAGCATTTTTGAAATCTGAGAAGTGCACGTAGTTTGAGAAACTAATTTGATCTGCTCCAAGGTTCACTACCCTATCAAGAGTTTCTTCATAGGCTTTTCTCATTGGCTTAGAGTCTAGGGCTATACAGCTTTTATTCAAGTTTGGTTCTTTGATCCAAGTATCCTTTATTCCTATGGTTCTATTTATTTCACCTACAAAAGGGGCACCTTCTACAGATGGCATCTCATACTTACCCAGATAACTTTTAGGGTAACTTACTTCACTTTTAGTGATAGCACAGTAAGGGTCTTTGACTGCGACATTAGAAACATTAGGATTTTTATAGAAATCTGGATAATTAATTTTATTTATATCTGTGGATATAGTTATGGCATTGACCAAATCCACCTTCTCCATTTTCGAAGCACACCAAGGAGCCGTAGGCCAAGGACCTGCAGGAGGACACAATTTGAATACAAACATTAAAATAGTAGAAACAATAAATAGAAAAACAAAACTAATTATTATAATTGGAAATCTTTTCATATAAATTTTTATTTAAAACATTTGTTCCAAAAGTAAGCCATGAGCCAACCGAAAATATAACCAACAACGAAGGTTATAATAATGAGGACGAGAGCCTTAATGAGACTGAATGGCATAATGAATATCGGTAGACCAATCATATGCATATTGAGCACGAAATTGACTAGCATTTGAGCCAGACCCAAAGCGACCAAGAGACTCCAAATTAGATGCATAAAACTTATAAGAAAACCAAAAGTTAACCCGGTTTTATTTTTACTTATTTGCATATCCATAAATTAATTTTTAGATTAATTGATAATGTATACATTATACCACTTTTTATTAGTCTAGTGTAAATTATCCTAGCTCTTTGGATATTCGCCCTTCTAAATATTGAATTCTTTTCTCCAATCTACCTATACCCTGCGTGGCTTGGGCAACCATTTTCTTATTGATTTCAGAATTTATAGTGTATTCATTCGAGAATGCTTTTCTTATTGTTTCTAATAGTTTATTCGTTGGTGGTAATTTCTCTTTCTTCTTTTGGAGTCTATCTAGTGCACTCCGGGCTTCTTCTAATTTAAAACCCAATTGCTCATAATCAAGCCGGTTATCCCCATACGTCCTCCCATTACTATCTATCATTATCACTTTCACAACATCAAAATCTTCATCCATAGAATCACTAATCTCGACAGGCACTGCTGTGTCACTGTCGATTTCAAATGATCTAAATTTATTCTCATTTTTATCACCTTCGTTTTTATTATCTTTTTTACTTTCATTATTTCCTCCTTCATTTCCCTCATTCTTACTATTTATTATCTCAATATCTGATTTAAGTTTTTCTATTTCTTTATTTCTATACTCCTTGCTTTCAGTTTTTAATTTACCTTTTTTATCTCCTTCATTGACAATTTTAATAGACTCAACAGGAAGTGCTTTCTCAATAGCACCTTCTTCTGCCTTTATAATTTCCCCTTCTATTTTAACATCTTTATTACTCTTATTATCTATACTCATAATCTGTATTATATCACTAAGTTTACATCCTATCCAGAGATTTTACTGTCACCTTCCCATCAATTATTGTATAACTGAATTCTGCTTTCTTTTGGATATGTCCATCTTCGTAGGTCAGTATCATAGTCCCCTTTTTTGTGGACGGATTTATATTCACCACAGTTGCATACCACGAGCCACCTAAAACGGGCTTGTCGGAGACAATTGTACCTATATTATCGCGGACATATTTATCAACTAAATTCCGGTCTTGTAATGATTCGCAGTCTATTTGGGACATTTGAGGCCCAGAGGCTATTTGGTTAGAATCTTTGTATACATAAGTTCCATCTCCTCTATCTATCATTTCACAACCTAAGGTAACAGCACTTCCTTCGCCGAATTCAATTTTCAATTGCTCTGTCACACTCATTCCCTCTCCTTCAGATTCCCACCAAACATCTGCAATACGACCACTTATCTTGGGATCCATTGGACCTACCGTGCCACTAAATTTCCCCACCTTACTGTCTTTCTCGGCGAGTAAGCTCTGGTATTCACCAGTCACATTACTCCCTGAAATATTCATTTGAAGCCACATCCGATCGACAAATCCCCTAGAAGTTACTTTAGAATATTGATAGCACATACTTATAGGTTCTTGGGGTATTACCACAACATCTTTCTTTGTATTTTTATTTCTTGATATTACAAAAGCAATTCCAGTAAGAATAATGACAAACAAAACAACATAAATTAGTATTTTTTTCATTATTTTTTTACAATCTCTCTTAATCTATCAATAAAGGCTTTTTCCCAAAATTTCATTGAATATGAGCCTATAAGTGGCCCCGCTACGAGCCTTAGCCAAAAGCTATGAATATCAACCTCATAGGTATAATTAATTCTTGTTCCCTCTTCTACCTCTTCCATCAGAAATTCTTCATGCCCAGATATGCCTAATTTGGGATTCTCATTGAGAGATATATATCCCACCCCCGGGATAATTTCTGTTTTCATTTTGACTGGGAATACTGTACCGAAGGACTTCACTTTTGCATCAATTTCCAATTTATTGCCATCTCTCTTGGTAATAACCAATGACTCTGCAACTGTTGGGAAATTCTTTGGCATATTTTCAAAATCAGTAACAATTTTAAAAACTTCACCAATAGGAGCTTTAATAACCCATGAGCCTTTTAAACTAATATGTTTCATTGTTTTATTATACAATAAAAACTGAAACTTTTTAAATCCAACAAAACCTAGTAATAACGTCTTGCTAGATAAATATGGCTCAAAATTTTGCTCCGAAATTGGAAGGAAATTCGAATGGAAATATTAAATAATTGATATCATATGATATAATAAAAATTATGGGAAAGATAAATATCTACATTGATGGAAATAATTTATATCGCTCGGCCAAAGAATTAGGATTTGAAATTGATTATAAAAAGTTCCGTGTATGGTTATCTCAAAAATATAATACAAAAAACATATTTCTTTTTATTGGGTATTTAGAAAATAGAAAAGATTTTTATAATTATCTTAAAAATTGTGGTTTTGATTTAATATTTAAAGAAGCAGTTCTTCATGAAGGTAATATTAAGGGAAATTGCGATGCCGAACTTGTATTAAAATCGGTTGATGATTATCATCTAAAGAATTTTGATAAATTTATACTAATTTCTAATGATGGAGATTTCGGTTGTCTTATTGAATTCTTAATAAATAAAAATTGTTTTGACATTATATTATCTCCTGATAGAAAGAAGTGTTCTATTTTATTGAGAAATAAAACAAATAAGATTTTATATTTAAACGAAATTTATAAAAAGTTCTCAAAAAAGAAATAATATAGTCTATATAAAAAGAAAAAGCTCCCGGTATGGGCGCACCCATACAGGGATCTCTTTCATAATGATATCAGTATTATATCATATTGCCGAAAGTATGCAAGTATTTTATTTAGGTTCGAACTTCTACCAAAGCAGGGAAAATAGATCTTAAATTACCTAACAAGAACCGTTCTTGCTATATTTAATTAGTTTTGATTATTATTTTCTAACTTTTTTATCTTTTTGAATTTATACCACCCAATAATTACTGGTAAGACAAAAGTTAAAATATAATAAATATAAACATCGATTTTATAATAACCAGTTACTTTAAGTACTTTAATCATGAAAATATAATCCAAAGCCACTGCCATAATAGCCCAAATAACCCCTAATCCGATATAACACCCAAATTCTTCTCTTTTAATTTTCTTAAGCAACACCCAAAGAGTAAACGCTATTCCGAAAGGCATAATGCTCCAGCCTATAAATTCTTTTGGCACAAAAGCAAAAAATACAAATCCTAAAACATAGCCAAAAAGCCAAACAATAAATCCCCAAAAAACAGTATTAAGAAAAATTTTCCCTTTATTTGTTTCCATAAATTAATATCTATATTTATAAGGCTTCACCGTTCCTTTCTTCCCTGAATAAGGATTATAATTCCCTTTTGTAGAATAGTTATCTAACTTGGTTTTATTTGGAGAAGTTCGGTAAGAAGGTGCTACATATTTCATAGTGGAAGGTTTAAAATAACCTTTTACTTTAACAGTCTTGGCTTCTACAGATGAGACAGATACAAACAACCCTAATAATAGAAACCCTAGAATACTTAAAACTGCAAGTTTTTTCATACAATATTTGAAGTGATTATTAATATCCTAATCATATGCCTATTTATGGATAAATCAAGGCTAAATACTTTTTATTGAATGAATAACCTTATCCATAAAATTATCATAGTCATTTAATATAATTCCATCTCCAAAAGTCACGAGTGATTTTTTTGATAATTTTAATTCAATACTATTTTTAATACTTAAATAATATTTCTTATATTGAGATTTTTTTATTATTTTATCTTTTATTAGATCCGGAAATTTAATCATAAATATTAATGTTTTTGTGGGCGTATGGAAAAATACATCTTCATCGTCTTGTGATAATTTAAAATACTTATGGATATTATTGTCCGTAATTTTTTCCCACTTTGTGATCATACCCTTATTGTTATAATAAGGTAATTCTTCTGGTAAAACTAAAATCTGATAATATTTTTTCTTATTAGCTCTTATATTTGCTGTTTCTCCTAACATATTTTCAAAATAATTATTTGAATTTTGAGAATAATTATTCATGACAAATTTAACAGCAACTCCGGCAAGATCTTTTTTGTCTTTAAAAATAGTAATATCTACTGTCTTGTCCATATATCTACCTTCCATTTTAGCTTCTTTCCCCTTCCCCAAACCAAGGGAACTGACAGTGTATTTATTCCCAAGTCTTTTTTCTAAATCTTTCGCAATTGCCCCATGAAGTATTTTTAACTTTTCATTACTTCGTGAATGTGTTTGTAAAAATTTTACAAATGATTGACTTACTATTTTCAAAAATTTTTGATTATTCATTTTTATGATTATTATATTAATTATTAAAATAAAGATGGCTGAACTTTATAAAATTGAGGATGAACAAAATCTTTCATGAAACTTTTAGCATATGATTTATATCCACCACGATAACTTTTGGAAATTGAATTTATATACTCTTCCATTGAATTTGAATTTAACACTTCGCAAAGGGCATATAGATCAACATCTTTATTTTTTGGTTTTATACAATAACCAGAATAAAAACTTGTTTTTTCGTCTTCTATTACAAAAAAGTGAGGAGTGAGATTCATTGTACTAGTTATTATTTTTTTACCAAAACCAGTTTTTAAACTTTGGTTTCTTCCAAAAGAATAAAATTCTTCATAATTTTTACCACCACCCTTGTCTCTTTTTTCTAAAATATCACGATTATATAAAAAATATTTATATGCTTCTGGATATTTATTTATAAAAATATTTTTAGGAATTATTCTTTCATTTTTATACGGAAAAATCAAAAAAAGATTCTGATTTTTCCCTTTATAAGTAGATGCTTTAATAATTGGAACACACAAATTTCTCTCTATTTTAAAATTATCTTTATAAAAATATATTTTATCTATTTTTTCAGGAGAAAATATATAAACATCATCTTTTAATGTAGCAATTCCATAATGGATGTCCGCTATTTCTTGAAGTGTTGAATATTTTTTATTTAATTTATCTATTTTTTTAGAATATTCTTCACTTAAAAATTGCCATGGTTTTAACTTATCTTCTATATTTTTCAATATCTTTTTATAAACAATATCATTAAAATTATTTTTATAGTTCTCTGTATATAAAAAATTATGGGTATTTTCTTTATTTAAAAATGTTATGGCGGTGTAAGTTGTTGCGTCTTTAAATACCTGAAAGTGATCAAAATTAATGATTTTTGTTAAATGTGGATAAATTAAATTTCTTAAATTTCTCCCAGCACTAGAGTGAAAATGAGAGTTAGGTGTAATAAAAGAAAGTTTCCCGTTTTCTGTTAATAAATTCAGAGACTGCTCAAAAAAACAAAAATATAAATCAATGGAGCCATTAGATGCTGATATAAACTTCTTTTGTATTTCATCTCTTTTTTCATTAAGATTTTGTATTCTCACATATGGAGGATTACCTATTATAAAATTAAATTTCTCTTTAAAATCATGAAAACAAAAATCATTAATAATTGAGTTATATTGGGTAATTTCTTCATTAGATAATTCTTGTAAATTTTGTTTTGTTTTGTTTATATATTCTTCTGAAATGTCAATAAAATAAAGATTGTTTTCAATTACATCTTTTATTGATTTTCCAGATATTTTAGAAAATTTCTTAACTATTGGAATAGAAAAAGCACCTTCTCCACATCCAGAATCTAATATTTTTTCTGATCCTGTTATTTTTGTATCTTTAAATACTTCATCAATCATAAAATCAACTATCCATTCCGGAGTAAAAACAACGCCATTTTCTTTTTTAGATTTAACATTCATATTAATATATTATATCATTTTATACATACAAACTATAATTTTTTATAGTTTATTATATTTCGTATGCTTTCCTTTGGCTTTCTTTACTGGGTATTTTTCTTCGTTTTTCTTCATTTTTTTATCTAATGCGTCTATAATATCTATCTTCAAATCATGGCTCATAAGTAAAACCCAATAGAAGACGTCTGCCAGCTCTTCCCCAATATGCTCTTTGTGTGACTTTATATATTCTTCAATTTCTTCTTTTGATTTCCATTGAAAATGCTCCAGAACTTCAGAAGCCTCAAGTGAAAGAGAAATTGCTAAGTCTTTTGCATTATGAAATTGCTTCCATTTTCTAGCATTTCGGAAAGCTAGTATCTTCTGTATTGATTCACTCAAATCTCCTTTCATAATTTGAAGTATAGCTCTATTTCCCTTTTGAGACAATATGGGGGATTTTTGGGATAAGTATTAAAGTAATATACCTTTTGCTTTTTTAGTCTATTTTTGCTACTATATTCTAGTCTATTATTAATAGACGTATTCCGTGGTAGCTCAGCGGTAGAGCGGTCGCCTGTTAAGCGATTGGTCGTAGGTTCGATCCCTACCCACGGAGCAGACAAATTAACTCATTATTTTTAATGAGTTTGTTGTAGATTGACAGCTTTGCTATTTAAGGGTAATGTGAAGAAAAATAACTTAAAAATGAAATAATCATGAGAAAACCATTTTATGAATCAATTCTTTCTTCTCTTCATGAGGTAATGAACTTAGAACAATTAAAAGTGTTGGCTAAGTTAATTATTGAAACTGAAATTCCCAAAGAGCATAGGGATGTGGTTGCTGAAGCATTTTTACTTGCACAAGCTTGTATTAGATATGCAGGTGGCGAAATCTTAGTTGATATTGTTATCTCTTCTCTTAAAGAAGAAAATCTAAATTGAAAAATGTAATGTAAAAGAAATTATTGTTTTACTTAAAAATGAAAGATTATGAAAAAATTAGTAATTTACAGATGTTTACCTTTCAAGGATTGGCATCAACCATTTGATAAAGATGGTAGCAGGTGGCTTATTGGTGGATACAGGCAAGAATGCAGTTGTCCATACGGAAGCCATTGGGATCCAAGATTTTTAGATTACAAAGATCCACTAAACTTAAAAGAAATTCTCTCCATGCAAGAAGGAATAAAACTTTTAACTTTTTACTCTTGGAAAGACGAAGAATATGTGGCTTTTCATACATTTAAAAATGTTGAATTTTATTCTGATTTTATGCGTATACTGTTTAAGGAAAAAGTGGATGTTTGTGAGTACGGAGGAACTGGAGAGCAGCTTACGGGAACCAGGCTTATTGCGGTAATTGAAGATGCAGGTGAAATCAACGCTTTTGGAAAAATTGGAGGCATTGATGAGTTTATTGATGAGCTGTCAAAATTAACTGGCATTTCAATCCAGGAGATTAAACAACAAATTAATGAATTAGATGAAACACCCATTCCATCAGAACTAAAAATTTCAATAGAAGAAATTACTGAGGAAGCTAAGAGGTCGGGCAATCTTGCTCCAATTTTTGGGTAAATTAAACTAAACCGCTAGTTGTCGGGTAGTAGTAGAAACTGCTATTCACACTAGCGGTTTTCTATTTATCTAATTAAGGTTCCAATTCTGTCCCTCCCCACCTCCCCACCTTCCCCACTCAAAACCCCCTAGCTTTGCTTCGGGGGTTTTGTTATTGAGGAATTTATAGGAATCAATTAGTGTACAACTACTGTATGGGCATTATTGGCGGCTGATTTCTTTGCTACCATACGAGCAACTACTATGATTGCTAATACCAAGAGTATGAACATAATCCATTGGAATAGTGAACTTGGTAAGAAGCTACCAGAACCTTTCAAGGACAAAGCTGTGACTCCATTGGTGTCTACTTGCTGTGTTGCATAAGGTTGATAAGCACTTGCTACCATCATATTGTTGGAGTAACCTCTGTTGGCATCGAAATTTACATACTGACCAGTATTACCTTTGTTGCCTGTGGCTGTTGGAATTGTAGTAGTAGTCGTATTTGCATTTATGACAGAAGCTCCTTGTGTATTACCAGTGGTAACATATCTGACAGTTTGCTGTTGGGGTGCATATTGGACGACTTGCTGTTGCGGAACGTACTGAACAGTTTGCTGTTGAGGTACGTATTGTATCTGAGTTGTAGTTGGCTGTGCATATACATAAGTATAAGGTTGCCTTACATAATTGCTATTAATAGAATTATTATAATAAGAAGGAGTGCTAAGGTCTGTAACACTTGTGCTATAGCCATTATTATAATATCCATCACTATAATAAACAGCGGCAGAAGCATCATGATACGAAACGGCAAGAATAGCAAAGATTCCGAGAGCTATTAAGTTTTTTAAAATATTCTTTTTCATAAGCCATATTATATCATATAAGTACATACTTTGTCAAGCACTTAAACTACGGCTAAAACCCTTGATAAATAAGCCCAAAAAAGGTAAAGTATATTTGTTTCGCTTTTAAAAATTATGATAACGAAATTGAAAAATAACAAAAAGAGAGTTCGCCTAGAGGACTATATCTCCCCTGTTAGCTACAATCTGACCTTACATCCTGACCTTTTGTCTTCTACTTTTTCGGGACGCGAAATTATAAAAATAAAAGTGGATAAAGAAATAAAACAAATCACTTTGCATAGTAAAGATATAGATATAGAAACGGTAGAGCACATAGCAGATGGCACGCAACAATTTGCCCATAAAATCACATACGATGCAAAGAGAGAAACTGCAACTTTCTATTTTAAAAATAAAATAAAAAAAGGGCAGAGCGAGCTCTCAATTATTTTCAGTGGTATCATCAATGATAATTTGAGAGGATTTTATAAAAGTAGATACATACTAGATGGTGAAGAGAAATTCATAGCCACGACCCAGTTCGAAGCAACAGATGCTCGCCGTGCTTTCCCTTGCTTTGATGAGCCAGCACACAAAGCAATATTTGAAGTATCGCTCGTAATACCTGAGAATCACACAGCCATATCAAATACTTTACCTATTGAAATAAAGGAGCACAGTCTCGGATACAACATAGTATCTTTCTCTCCCACGCCGATAATGTCTACTTACCTACTCGCATTTATTATCGGCGAGTTTGAATATGTGGAGGGATATACCCGTCCGAACGGGTCATCCGGGCAGGCTAAGGACAAGGTTCTTGTCCGTGTATTCACAACTTCTGGTAAAAAGCATCAAGCCAAATTTGCATTGGAAGTCGCTATCAAATCACTTGAATTTTATAATGAATATTTTGATATACCCTATCCACTTCCTACCTTAGACCTCATCGCTATCCCCGACTTCGAAAGTGCGGCAATGGAGAACTGGGGGGCCATCACTTTCCGCGAGACGGCTATACTCGTTGATGATCTACATACTTCCCTTTCAAACAAACAATGGGCAGCGATAGTGATAGCCCACGAATTGGCACATCAGTGGTTCGGCAATCTAGTGACGATGCATTGGTGGACAGACCTCTGGCTCAATGAAGGCTTTGCTTCATATATGGAAAATTTATGTACGGATCACCTCTTTCCAGACTGGCATGTATGGGATTTAAATATTGCCGATAGATATGCTGTCGCTCTCAAGCTTGATTCACTTGCCACTTCACATCCAATAGAAGTAGTCGTCCACCACCCAGATGAAATAAGTGAAATCTTTGATATGGTCTCTTATGCTAAAGGCTCTGCGATGATAAAAATGCTGGCAGAATATCTAGGGCACGACAAATTCCGCGATGGGCTACGTCACTATTTGAAAAAGCACAGTTATGGTAATACCAATACCGTAGATCTCTGGAATGCTTTTGAGAAAGTAAGCAAAAAGAAAGTAATAGAAATAATGAATTCTTGGACGAAAGAAACCGGCTATCCACTCGTGACAATTTCCCCTAGGCAAGGCCTAGGGGAAATGTGGGAAATCAGACAAGAGCGATTTTTCTCAAGTAGAGTGAAAGCTTCTGAATATAAAAATTCAAAAAGTAAAAAACACTTGTGGCAAATACCTGTGAAATACGAAAGCCTGTCGGATAATAGAGAAGTTATGGATATGCTCATGACTAAAAAATCTGCTCCAATGATTGGCACCTCTATCGGCAAAGTAAACAAAGAAGAAGGAACATTTATACGAGTCTGCTATGATCAAGAGACTCTTAAAAAATTGAAAGAAGAAATACAAAATGGGAAACTTTCTGTGAAAGATAGACTGGGAGTTATTCGTGATATGTTCGCTCTGGCTGAAGGTGGATACATCAGTACGATAGAAGTACTTGAATTCTCTCTCGTATATAAAAATGAAACAGAGTTCATCGTCTGGTCTGAAATAGCGAGTGGTATAAATAGAGTGGCAAATATATTGGGCGAAGAAAAATTTAAAAATCTATACGATAAATACGTACTCACATTATTTAGTCACATCGCAAAAGAATTGGGGTGGGGAGAAACCCCCTCGCCCTCTGGGCACTCCCCCTTAACAGGGGGAGACAAACACTCACAAGTTTTCTTGCGGAGTCTAGCACTCTCTATGTCGGCACATTATGGAGACAAGAAAGTAATTACCGAAGCCAAAAAACTCTTTAAAAATAAGGCTAAAATGCCAATAAGAGCTGACATCCGCGGAGTAGTCTACAACATTGTGGCTGCAAGTGGCGGGGAGAAGGAATGGAAACTTTTCGAAAAGTTATACAAAGAAGAAGAATTTCATGAAGAGAAGGATAGATATGCTAGGGCATTAACTTCATTTAAAAATAAAGATCTACTTCGGAAAACTTTAAACTTTGCTATATCAAGAGACGTTCGTGTTCAAGACGCTCCATTCATAATAGTGGCCGTCTGGCAGAATAGTATAGGTAAAGACATTACTTGGAAGTTTATAAAAAGTAATTGGAAAATAATTGTGAAAAAGTTTGGCGAGGGTGGACATTTCCTCTCCCGAGTCCTCTCTCCTCTCGGTACTCATACAAAAGAAAAAGATTACAAAGACATTAAAAATTTCTTTGCTAAAAATGTCGCCCCTGGCTCTGCCCGCACCCTCCTCCAATCCTACGAACGCATCGAGTCCAACATCGCTTGGCTCAAAGATGACAAAGCCTCTATCAAATCTTGGCTAACAAAAAATTACTAGAACAAAACTGACTAGGTCTTGCCTAGTCGGTTTTAGTGTATAAATGACTTGCGATGGATTGGGGTCTGACCGTGAGTTCTGATGGCAGAATAGTGAGCGCGGGTACCATAACCCATATGCTTATTGAAACCGTATTCGGGGTAATCCAAAGCATACTTTGTCATAATCCTATCTCGCGAAACTTTCGCCACAATGGATGCCAAAGAAATAACCGGATGAAGCTCATCCCCTCTTATAATCGTCTCCTGATTTATGTACTCTACTGGGGCATGAAGTCCACCATCGAGAAAAATCTTGAACGAAGAGAGCGAAACAGAATCTTCCAAATTTTTATCGGCGTCGGAGCCCTTTAGGGTAAGCCCTGAAAAATTTGGAAGATTCTGTGAAGCGACTTTATCAAGTGACTGATTCAAAGCTTTCTGAATACATTTTGCAATTCCAAATTTATCAATATTCTCGGGGGAAACAAAAGACACAGCATAGTCGCAAAGACCTTCGGTCTTTGCGACTTTCAAATATTCAAACCACTCTTCCCTTTGCTTCTTACTAAGCTTCTTCGAATCTTTTAATTTTGGTAATTTTACATAGGACGGTCCTATGTCTTTTTTGCCATAAGTCCGACTTATGGCTGATTCAATAAAATTATTATCCTTAATTAAAAAAGCACAAACAGCCACTGGCCCTGCCAAAGGGCCCCGACCAACCTCATCTATGCCAATTATGTATTTTGTGGTGTCTAAAGCTCCCATATAGAACAATCATACCTTATTTGCTATACTAAGAAAATATGGACCCAAAGCCTGAATTAAACGCCAACTTCATACATCTGCATACCCACTCTCATTATTCTCTCTTAGACGGGCTTTCGAAGATTCCAGATATGGTCAAAACTGCCAAGAAAAATGGGATGAATGCCCTGGCTATTACTGACCACGGGAATATGTATGGAGCCATAGAACTCTACAAAGAAGCTCATAAAGCGGGCATTAAGCCTATCATTGGAGTGGAAGCCTACATCGCCTTCCATGGAAGAAAAGACAAAGAACCCGGAGTAGACAACAGACGATACCATCTAACACTTTTGGCCAAGAATAAACAAGGTTACAAGAATCTAATGCATCTAGTCTCTATTGCGAATATGGAAGGCTATTATTACAAACCTCGTATGGACAAAGAAATTCTAAGAGAATTTCACGATGGAATCATTTGCCTTTCTGGTTGTATGGGTAGTGAGCTCTCTCAAGCAGTCCTCGCCAACAACAATGAAAAAGCCGAAGATCTCATAAAAGAGCATCAAGAAATTTTCGGTCTTGAAAATTATTTCCTTGAAGTTCATTCTCATCCTCACGTAGAAAATGATAAAAAATTAAGAGATGGAATTATTGCTCTTGGAAAGAAATTTAATATTAAAATTGTCGCTGGTCAAGATTCTCACTACCTTTGTGTGGATGATTACAAAGCCCATCACACTCTCCTTGCAGTTAATACTGGAACTGATGGTGGTAAAGAAGGAACTGGTTTTGAATTCCCTGAAGATGACTTCTCTCTTATAGATGAGAAAACTGCTTTGAAATATTTCGCAGACTGCAAGGAAGCCGTGACCAATACGAAATTTGTGACTGACTTGTGCGAGTCATACGACCTTGAGCTAGGGAAAGCTTTCTTTCCTGACTTCCCTATTCCAGAAGGTCAAACTGCCGATGAAGTCCTCCGCGCACTTGCTTATAAAGGTTTCGAAACGAGAAAGCTTGAAAAAACGCCTATTTATATAGATAGATTGGAATATGAATTAAAGCTTATAAAGCAGAAAGGATACCCCGCATACTTCCTCGTCGTCTCTGACTTACTTCAATTCTCAAGAGATAATGATATATACACAAACATCCGAGGATCCGTCGCCGGATCTCTCACGACTTATCTCACAGGTATTACAAAAGTTGATCCTATACTTTACAAATTGCCATTTGAAAGATTCCTAAATCCAGAACGTCCATCTCTGCCTGATATAGATATGGACTACGCTGATAATCGTCGCGATGAAGTGATCGCTTATGCCAAGAGGAAATATGGCGAAGACAAGGTCGCTCAGATCGGTACTTTCGGAACGATGATGGCGAAAGGCTCCGTGCGCGACGTTGCTCGCGCACTCGGCCACCCTTATGTCGTTGGTGATAGAATTTCAAGTATGATACCTCTTGGCTCTCAAGGAATGCCAATGACTATAGATCATGCTATGAAGATAGTCCCTGAATTGAAAACTGCTTACAAAGAAGAAAAAGATACAAAAGAAATTATAGACTTAGCGAAAAAGATGGAAGGATGTGTCCGCCATATTTCCGTCCACGCGGCGGGAGTCGTCATGTCCCCTCGTCCTCTCTATGAATTTACTCCTATTCAATATGACCCAAAGGGTGGAAATATCATCACTCAATATGATATGTATAGTATTGAGGATGCCGGACTGCCGAAATTTGATTTCCTTGGTATTAGAAATTTAGCCATCTTGGCAGAAGCAGTAAGATTAGTGAAAATAATACATAAAATAGATATAGATATAGATACGATAGATCTAAATGATAAGAAAACTTTTGAAATGCTTTCCCGAGGAGAGACTATGGGATTATTCCAACTCAATGGTTCTGGAATGACAAGATACTTGAAAGAATTAAAACCTTCTACTATTCATGATATCAATGCGATGGTAGCTTTATATCGTCCTGGACCGATGGAAATGATCCCTGAATATATCAAACGCAAACACAATCCAAAAGCTATCACTTACCTTGATCCTAGATTGAAAGATATCCTAAGTATGTCTTATGGAATCATTACTTACCAAGATGACGTTTTAATGACGGCTATCAATCTGGGTGGATATTCTTGGCTTGAAGCCGACAAACTTCGTAAAGCGATGGGTAAGAAAATTCCTGAAGTCATGGAAGCCGAAAGAGAGAAGCTTCTAGCTGGTCTCGTCAAACACGGAATGAGTGATAAAAAGGCGGAAGAGATATGGACATTAATTGAGCCATTTGCAGCCTATGGATTCGGGAAGGCTCACGCGGCAAGCTACGGACTAGTAGCATATCAGACAGCCTATATGAAAGCCAATTACCCTGTGGAATATATGTCGGCAATTATGACTTCTGAATCAGGTGATATAGAAAAAGTAGCAGAAATAATTCATGAATGTGAGAAAATGCAAATCAAAGTCCTTCCTCCAAATATCAATGAAAGTTATGGTGGATTCACTGTAATAAAAGGCAGTGACCATACGACTGACCGAACTATTCGCTTTGGATTTTATAATATTAAAAATTTGGGAGTAGATATCGCCGACTCTATCATAGAAGAAAGGAAGAAGAATGGTCACTTTAAATCTTTGGCTGATTTCTTTGAAAGAATTAATCACAAGAATTTAAATAAAAAGTCAGTGGAAGCTCTCGCCAAGTGTGGAGCAATGGACGACTTTGTCACTCATAGAAATATGGTAATGGGTAATCTGGAGAAGCTTATAGCTTTCAACAAGGAAGCCAAAGGATCGGGAGCACAGGATTCTCTCTTTGGAAGTATTGGTGGAATAGAAGTGAAACTTTCACTTGATGAACAAATAGAAGCCACTTTGCAAGAGAAACTAACTTGGGAGAAAGATCTGCTAGGGCTCTATGTCTCAGGGCATCCACTGGATAATTATAAAGACAAGATAGATAAATTTGGCACATTGATTAAAAAAGTAAAAGAAGAATTAAAGGTGAATATGCCAGTCACTATCGCGGCTATCATAGATGATATCCGAATAGTTACTACCAAGAATAATAACAGAATGGCTTTCATAAAAATTTCTGACTATACAGGAAGTATAGATGCGGTAGTCTTCTCGAAGCTTTTCGAAACCCATAAAGATATCCTAATAAAAGATACGATCATCGCCCTCACAGGCAAAGTCACAGAGAGAAATGGTGAGAAAAGTATAATGATAGATAATTTTAAGAAGATTTAAATAAAATAGCCCCGCCAACTTCGTTGGCGGGGCTATTTTATTATTACACTATAGCATCCTCACTATCTATCATTTTCATTATTTTAATCACCTGTTTTGAGTATCCAGGGATGATAGAATCTGGGTTATATTTCTTCAAAATCTTTTCTGTGGTCATTCCATCTTTGTAATGCTTAGCATTGGCATTGTTACCACTAAGAGTTTTGGAAATATGCTCTATGGATTGATCTACGGATGGAAATCCACTTTTACATGAAGCCCAACCGAAGTTGTTATTTGGAGCTTTAGGATTCTTGCATGCTTGCTTTCCTCCTGTCGTCTCACGCATAGCTATCGCTGGAAGTAATCTATAATCTATATCATATTTCTCTGCTTCCACAACGAACTTCATCCCATAACCAGCGAGCGGAGCATCATATTTCTTAAAGAATTCATCCACTTGTTTGGCTTTTAAAGCCTGTTTTTCGAGATCCTCCTTTTCTTGCGTTGTTATCGCTGAATCAGATGTCTCAACTTTATTATCTTTAATCACAGTCATGTCTGTAATACTTTGTATTCCTGTAAGTGGCAGAACCACGGCTAACATAGGAATAGCGACAATTGACTGCAAGTAACGTATTATTTGTTTATTCATAGTTAACGGCTATACGGACCGTCAGACGCCCCTAAGGGTTCTACCTTAATCTAACTTTTTGAACTAATCAGATGTAAAGTAAAAAGCTCCTTATACATAATCAATGAATGACAACATACTTGGAACTCCTTATATAGTAGCACACAGGCTCATAAAAGTCAATAGTTATAACATAGTTTTATCTATCGTCAAATAGCAAAAACCCTTATTGTATAAGGGTTTTTGCTCATTATTTCCTTGACACCCATACGGTTACTGTGTCAAAATAAGCCCTAAAAACAAGGATATCTGGGTATTTTTGACACTTTCCCCTATTTGTATTATAAAAACGCTAATTTATAAAGATATTTGCTAGATTTTACTTCATAGATTATTTTATCTAAAATTTACACACCACCCTTGCGGGTACTTTTTATGTGTAAAACTTTTTATACTTTTGAGAATGAACGATTATAACGTTCAACTAAATCACTTTGATCTTTGTTTGATTCTCTTATTACATTCTTTATAAAGCTTTTGTGGTCTCGAGAAGATGTATTTTGGATAACAGAATAAAGACCCTCTTTATTAGACGTATTACTTTTGCCCATGATTTTATTGATTAATTTCTTCATAAAATTATCTTAATTTAATAACTTTTCCAAGTCTTCTTTAGTATAACTTATCTTTAAATAAGAATCAATCTTTTCTATATTCAGTTCAAATTTCATACTATCATTTTCAAAATTCTTAATTATAAGGTTTAACTGTAATGCTTTACCAAATTCTTCCTTTAATTTATTGACATTATTCTTGGCTTGAAAGAATGCCTTAATAAAGAAATCTTTAGGAATACCTCTATGCTCCAAAGCTTCACGTTTCTTAGTAAAACCCCAAGCTAATATTGGATCTTGATATATATAATATATATGTATTACCCTATTATGTTTTATAGATCTCTCAATATTAACAAAAGCTTTATCGTAATCAATTAATGTCCCATCTAAAATAACATCTTGATTATTTTTAATGACACAATCATACACTTTTTCTACTCCCAAAGCAGAAGCTCTTTGAAGTAATGTGGCATTACTGTTATTGCAAATGATAGAAATAATCTTTCTTATCTCATCTGGGTCTATGTGAACTACAGGCTTTTGAGAGTCTTTGATAAATCTATGAGCAAACTCTGTCTTGCCAGCACCAGGAGAACCTGCTAAAAAAATTGATACTGGGTTTTCAACAGAGGGATACTTTCTTATATCTGCAAATCTTTCTTGTATTAGTTTACGATTATCCTTTACGTATTTTATCGAATCTTTCTCTGTGTTTAAGTCTTCTTCAGACAATAAATTATTCATACCAATATAATACCAAACTCTAATTTAAATATAAAGCAAGTAATATTACATTCAATTTATTTCTTCAACATATTTTTCTTGTGCTCTTCTGTCTCAATATATCCGCATTGTTTGTACTTCTTGCCAGAGCCACAAGTGCAGGGGTCATTGCGACCGATCTTAGGAGCATCTCTTCTAGTTGTACCACTACCCTCCTCACTAGAACTTAAGATCAGAGCTGGCTTTTCTTCTATCTCTTGCTCATCTGACCTTTCCACATTCACATTCATAGTAGAAATAAGGGAAAATACACGTTCTTTGAATACTATTTCCATTTCTTTGAACAACCGCAGGCCTTCCTTCTTGTATTCTATGAGTGGCTCACGTTGACCATAAGCACGAAGGTTGACCGAAGAACGAGTATACTCCATAGTCTC
>JBAYKP010000002.1:0-110439 GCA_041664465.1 Minisyncoccota bacterium
TATAAATACAATCCTGGTATCCTTCAGGCGAGGACGATTTTCATCGTATGTATACTATAACCAATTTTGTTTAAAATATCAATAGTTATCCACAGGTGTAAATATATGGAAGTCGGACTTCCATATATCTTTGTTTTATAAGCTTCCTTGACACTTTGTATGATGGGGGTATTATCATAATATGAGATTAGAACAAAGAATCAAATTATTAACAGCTATCTGGACTATTTTAGGAATTTTGATTATGGGTATTATTATTTATCTTTCATACGTTGCATGGAATTCAGATGAGTTTGATAGATATGGTGAAACTAGCATGATACTAGATAATGGAAGTTTGGGTACACTTGTGGGTACAGAAAATAATCATCCAAATAATACAGAAATGGTTATTTTTAAATTTATTAATAAAAAAGCAAATTATATAGATTGGTAACATTAAAAAATCCCGCATCTGCGGGATTTTTTAATGAGTTTATAATATTTTATTTATTAGAACCAGAATGAGACTAATATTGGCACAAGTATAAGTGCGATTATATTTAGTATCTTGATCATCGGATTTATCGCTGGTCCTGCTGTATCTTTGTAAGGATCTCCAACTGTGTCTCCAGTAACGGCTGCTTTGTGAGCGTCACTACCCTTGCCACCGTGGTTTCCAAGCTCGATATATTTCTTGGCATTGTCCCATGCTCCTCCACCAGAAGTCATTGAGATTGCAAGGAATATTCCTGTAATGATTGAACCGACGAGTAATCCACCGAGAGCTTCAGGGCCTAGAATGAATCCGACAAGAATAGGGGAGAGAACTGCAATAACTGCTGGAAGAATCATTTGCTTGAGTGCTCCAGTAGTCACGATGTCTACGCATTTGGCATAATCGGGCTTGCCTTCCCCTGTCATGATACCTTTGATTTCTCTGAATTGTCTGCGAACTTCTTCGACGACTTTTCCGGCGGCTTTACCCACTGCCTCCATACATAATGCTGAGAAGTAGTAAGGGAGAAGTCCTCCGATCAAAAGACCCGCGATTACCATAGGATTACTAAGATCAAATTTCAAAATGTGTCCGAAGTTTGCAAACTCTTGTGTATAAGAAGCAAAGAGGACGAGGGCTGCGAGTCCAGCTGAGCCGATAGCGTAACCTTTCGTGACTGCTTTTGTAGTATTACCAACTGCATCAAGAGGGTCGGTAACATCACGTACACTTTCAGGAAGGCCTGCCATTTCTGCTATTCCACCAGCGTTGTCAGTAATAGGACCGAATGAATCAATAGCTACTATGATTCCTGTGAGGGAAAGCATAGACATAGCTGCAACTGCAACTCCGTATAATCCACCAAAATTATAGGATACTAAAATTCCAGCAACAATAGTAAGTAGAGGGAAAGCAGTAGACTTCATAGATACTGCTAATCCTTGAATTACGTTTGTTCCATGTCCTGAAACACTTGCTTGTGCAATAGACTTCACAGGATTGTAAGCTGTAGAAGTGTAATACTCTGTGATGACTATTATAAGAGCAGTGACGGCAATACCAACGAGAGCTGATATATAAAGTGCATTTACAGAGTAAAGTCCATTACCAGTCATGAGCCACTTTGTAATAGGATAGAAGCCAATAGCGGAGAGAACTCCAGATGCTATCAAACCTTTGTACAAAGCTCCCATAATATTTCTATTTTTACCAAGCTTTACAAACCAAGTCCCCACGATTGAAGAAAGTATTGCAACTCCTCCAATAGCAAGAGGGAATATGATTGCATTACTGAAGCCAGAAAAGATAAGAGAACCTAGAAGCATAGTTGCAACGGAAGTTACTGCATATGTTTCAAATAAGTCTGCCGCCATACCTGCACAGTCTCCGACATTGTCTCCAACATTGTCCGCTATTACTGCTGGATTACGAGGATCATCTTCTGGAATTCCTGCTTCAACTTTACCGACGAGGTCAGCCCCAACGTCTGCAGCTTTAGTAAAGATACCACCACCCAAACGAGCGAAAACTGAAATCAAACTTGCTCCAAATGAAAGTCCGATGAGAGACTTCACAGCTTGGGCGGAACCTGCACCGAAAACTTTCTCTGCAAAAATGTAGAATGTAGTAACTCCTAGAAGCGCCAAGCCAACAACGAGAAGACCTGTGACAGTTCCTCCTTTGAAAGCAAGACTTAATGCCTCCTTCAATCCTTTCTTGGCTTCTTCTGTTGTGCGGACATTAGCACGAACTGAAACGTTCATACCGATGTAGCCTGCGACAGCTGAAAGAACAGCTCCGAAAATGAAACTAAATGCCATCATCCATCCAAGCATTGGCACAATACCAATGATGAGGAAAAGAATGACTGCGATAATTCCGATAGTTTTGTATTGGCGATTTAGATAAGCTTTAGCACCTTGCTGAATTGCAAGAGCGATAGCCTGCATCTTCTGATCTCCTGTTCCTTTCTTTAAAACGACTCTGATTAAAAACAAACCGTATAATATTGCAATAATTGAAGAAATTAAAGCAAAAATAATAAATGGATTCATATTTTTATTATATTATTAATTAATAATTATTTATCTTCCGTCCCATCATCGACGATACCACCTTCTAGTATATCATCATCACTTAATTCTTCACCACTTTTTATCCCCATAGCTTCCATACCTTTTATATCAATTCTCCAACCAGTAAGCTTAGCAGCTAGGCGGACATTCTGTCCACCTTTACCAATTGCAAGTGAGAGCTGATCTACGGCTACTTCTATTACAGCCTTGTGTTCTTGTTCAAAAATTTGAATATTGAGAACATTGGCTGGAGAAATAGAACTTGCGATATAAGCACTCGGATCAGGAGACCAAGGAATAATATCTATCTTCTCACCATTAAGTTCACTCATCACTGTCGTGACTCTGACTCCTTTCTGACCAACGCAAGATCCGACTGGATCGACGTGCTCATCATTGGAGTAAACAGCAATCTTGGAGCGGGCTCCGGCTTCACGGGCAATGGACTTTATTTCTACTACACCGCTAGCTATTTCAGGGGCTTCCATTTTGAAAAGTCCTTCTATAAGTTGTGGATGGGTGCGAGAGAGCTTGAGATTTACTCCTCTTGGAGTCTCTTCTACAGAGTAAAGATAGGCTTTGATTCTCTCGCCTTGTCGGTAGAATTCTCCGGGGATTTGCTCTTCTGGCAGGATGATACCGGTGGCACGATTGAAGTCTATATAGACAATACCCCTTTCTACTTTTTGTACTACACCATTTATAATTTCTCCTTCTTTACTTCCATATTCGTCTACGATGGCTCCTCTTTCTGCTTCACGAATTTTCTGGATAATGACTTGCTTGGCAGTCTGGGCCGCAATGCGTCCATAATCCTCCTTGTTCTCAAGAGGGAACATAAGTTCTTCTTCAAGCTTCACATCACTTTTAATTTTCTTGGCATCTTTTATAAGGATATGATGCTCTTCATTAAAACGAACACGATTGTCGTCTTCGGCTATTTCTTCTTCGTCTTCATCTTCTTTGGTCATACGAACTAGAGATTCATCCACAACTATTTTAATCTGGTTGAATTCCATTTCTCCGGACTCTATATCTATCTTGGCACGAATGATTTGGCCTTTTTTGCCATAATCTTTCTTATACGCGGCAGCAAGGGCTTGCTCGATAGCGTCTATAATCTTCTCTCGAGGAATTTTACGCTCTTGTTCAAGTTGCTCCAATGCCGACTTCATTCCTTTGAGGTCTAACATATATTAGCTTTTAGGCATTAGGCGTTAGCTGTTAGCTAAAACTTAATACCCAATATTAAATTGTAAAAATAAAAGCCCGGTTCGAGGACAGGCTTACTAAATAGAATGTTACAGGAAGTGACCCGATTAGTCAACAACTGTGGATAAAGGGCATTGTATTTATATTATAATTATGTTATTATAAACTGTACATCTAAGTACAGGAAAAATGAACACAAAAAAACAAAAAACCCATAAAAACCTTAGAAAATCAGACGGTGAAAGATTTGCACAGATAGCCTTACTTGGTGAGTCTATTTTTCACGCGGATGATTTAGCAAACCTTTGGAATATTCGTAATAAAAATACTTTGCATAGGACTCTTTTTCGATATGTAAAAAGAGGATTGATTTATCGGATTTATAATGGACTATATTCTATAAAGAAAATAGGAGAACTTGATTCTTATTTATTAGGCATTAAGTCTTTGCATAGACCAGCTTATATTTCTTGTGAGTCTATTCTTTATGAGTATGGAGTTTTAAATCAAAGACCACAGATAATTACTTTAGTTAGTTCTATTTCCAAATCTTTTTCTATTGGGCAGATGCATTATAGATCAAGACAAATGAGAGATGAGTATCTCTTCAATGATAGTGGGATTGAGGTTATTGATGGCGTTCGTAAGGCCTCTCTCGCTAGAGCAGTCGCAGATATGTTATATTTCAATAGAGAGAAATATTTGGATGCTTTTGATTCTAAATTGATTGATTGGATTTTAGTTGAAAAGATTATTAAAGATGTCGGATATCAAATAAAACTATAATATAAAATATTATGATATTACCAAATAAAAAAGATGCTATTCATAAAGCTTGGCTATATAGAATCCTTGAGGCTATTGCTGATGATTCATACCTTTCTGCTTCTTTGTATTTTAAAGGGGGGACTTGTGCCTCTATGCTTTTATGGCTAGATCGATTCTCTGTGGATTTAGATTTTGACTTTAAGGGCAGTGATGAAGATATTCTAAAAGCGAGAAGTTCATTAGAAAATATTTTCCTCAAATTAGGACTGATAGTAAAAGATAAAAGTAAAGTAGGGATTCAATATTTTTTGAAATATAAAAGTGATGATTCAAATAGAAACATTTTGAAAATTGATGTGACTTTTCCAATTATAAAATCAAGTCAATATGAGACAGTCCGACTCCTAGAAATAGATCGTTTCTTGATTTGTCAAACGAAGGAGACAATGTTTGCACATAAACTTGTCGCCGTTTTAGACCGATTTGAAAAAACTGGGGGAATTGCTGGAAGAGATATCTATGATATTCATTATTTTTTTATGAAAGGTTTTGATTATAATGTTTCAGTGATAGAAGAGAGAAGGAATATGCCTATCAAGGATTTCTTTATATCTTTGTTTGATTTTATTGATCAGAAGGTGACAGACAAAATTCTTTCTGAAGATCTGAATTCTCTTTTGCCCTATGAGCAGTTTGTTCAAATAAGAAAGGTTTTAAAGCGTGAGACATTAACTTTAATAAAAGATGAAATAAAAAGACTTACCTAGTTTTTACCGAAGCAAGGTCTTGGTGGGTTATTTGTGCATAACTTCTAGTTATTTCTTTTCTATATATGATATAATATATGAAGTATTTATTATTAATCACTAATTTTTTTATGAAAAATTTATCAAAACTTTCTCTCTTAGTTGTTTTCTTATCAATATTTATATTCACTCCAGTTTTCGCAGCAACTACTCCGATCAATAAATCAATAGCTACAAAGGCAATCCTTCTTGCTAGTGTAAATATAAAAGACGCAAAAATTGTTTCTCAAAAGGGAAATATTTTTAACATTTCTTTCTCTCTTTCAAACGGTGAAGGATTACAGACTGGCGTCAAGTACGGAGTGAAGCTTGTTTCAGAATCTAAAACAGGGCAAATGATAATAGATGAGAGAGTATATGACGAATCTCTAACTTTGAATCCTAATATGACGACGAAGAAAGATATCGTATATACAGCTCCCGCATCTCTTTCTGGTTCTTACACTCTAATGCTTACCAGTAACAATTCTAGTAGCTTCCCGTTTGGTATTACAAGTTTAGGGAAAGTTACTCTCATTGCCACAACAAAAGGTATAGAGATTATTCCTGAGACTTGTACATTACAAATAGTAGGGGATAAGACTGGTAAAACATACAATCTAATTCAAGGCGTAGGTATTAATAATGGGGAGAGTATCAATCTTACTTGTGAAGCTATGAATTCTTCCAAAATAGACGTCACTACTGTTCCTTCTTATGAAGTCCACTCGGGTACTTCTTTTGGAGATATTATTACTCAAAGTGGGGGAAGTGCAGAGCCTATAACTTTCAAAATAGGAGAGAAGAAATCCTTCTCTGTTACTCTACCGAAAGCTACTATTCCTCAGATATACAATGTGAATTTTACTCTTAATGATAAAGACAATAAGTCCAACTCCATAGATGTAAATTATATGGTACTTGGAGTCAGTGCCACCATAGATAATGTATCTTTAGATAAAGATTATTATAACAAAGGCGATACAGCCTTACTTTCACTTATCTATACGTCTAATGCATCTTCTCCCATCTCTTCCAAAATTCAAATATCAAATAGTAAAGGTAAATCTTGTGCCGAGCCACAAACACAAACTCTCACCCAGCCAATCCCTCTCAGAATAGATACTTCTATTGTTATTACATCTTCCTGTATTGATCCCAAGATTACCGCTACTCTTACCGATGATAAAGGAGTAGTCCTTGCAGAGAAAGAATTTAATGTAAAGACAACTTCGGCAGTTCCTGCTCAAGCTTCTAATAAAATTATTATTTACGTTATTATCGCTCTTCTCGTTATTATCATTCTTTTTATTTACTTCAAAAAGAAAAAGAATCTTCCATCTACACAGCCTACCAATAACATTTCTATGAGCATTATCTTTCCTTTCCTTCTTCTTGTAGCACTCTTTGGATTTATGCCAACTAATAAAGTTTCTGCGGATACTTATGCATATAATGCTGGCTATGTAAGCGGTAAGTTCGTTTTTGATCGTGATCCAAGTAGCTATTACACTGGTAGTAGTATAGGGGTATCCACTTCATTTGTTTTTTTTGCTGAGGATTATGGTTATGGACCTAATAATCGTCTAACAATACAGGGTAGTATCAATGGGCAAACAAGTAGTACGGTTATAAGGGATACCGATATATATGTTTGGGGTTCTTACAATGGTTCTTTTACAGCTCCATCCACTGCTGGATCATATAATGCTGTCTTAGCATTCGCTTATTATAAGGATACTTATACTGGAAAACAAAATGGTCCTAAGACTCTTACTTCTACCACTTTGTATTCAAATACTTTCTCATTCCCTTATACTGTAGTTGCTCCACCTGCACCTGCAGTTCCATTGGCGGTAACAGTGTATGCACAAAATATGACAATAGCAGGAAGTCAAAAATCGCCTTCAGCCTTAACAGTACCTAATAATACAAGTGTTACAATAAGCTGGGAATCAACAGGAGCCACTTCTTGTACTCCTCCCGCAGAATATATTACTGAAGCAGGGACTGGACCATCAGGTTTTTTCAGAGTAGACAATATGACTTCCACCACAAATTTCACCGTTGAGTGTAATGACGATTCCACTTCCACCCCTAGTACTGGTTCTTGTACTGGAACAATACCTGGATCTTGTGGACCTGCTAATCAAGAAATAAATTGTGGCAATTTGAGAAATGATAATACTCCATATAGTTGTGAAGCTTTGGGTTGTGTATGGCATGGTAGTGGTTGGTCGGGAGATACTGGCTATTGTGACAATCAAAACTATATGACGTGTACTGATTACCCTATGCAGAGTGAAGATACTTGTAATGTAGTGAGTTGTGGTTGGACTCCACCAGTTTCAGGTTCTTGCTCTTCAATATCTGATTCTACTAATTGTGGTGCTACTTCTGGTTGTACTTGGAAATAATACTTAATTTCTTTTAAAAACGTCCTAAATTTAGGGCGTTTTTAAGTACTTATAAATAAAAAGTTATGCACTTCAATGTTGAATGTACCCCCATGTTGCTTGACATTTATCTTAAAATGTCCTTTACTTAAAGTAAAGTAATGTAAATTTTAAAACCCTATATAAATGAAGAAAAAGTTTTTTTGGGTTTTGTTATTTGGCAACTTCATTAGTTGCCAAACAGGTCCGTTGGAGCCTGACCCTATTCCAGTAGTAATCAAATACACCATCACGGCTGAAGTTCTTGGTCAAATTGGTTCTGTTAGTCCATCTACTATAGATGTGATTAAGGGAAGTGGAGCAAGTTTCTTACTTGTCTTACCATTTGGTTACGAGCCCGCATATATCACTGTCAATGGTGTTCAATCTTCATTGACAAGTACTACATATTCTTTTTTCCCAAATTCTAATTCAAAACTAGAATTTGAATTGAAAAAGAATAATCTTGGAATTTTGATTGATGGCTACTGGAAAATATCTAAATGGGAAGAGAGATTGTTGGTAAAAACAACTTGGGTGAGTTATGTTCCCAATGTTGGTACCTACCAGTTTTTGGAAACAAATAGGTTTCAACATTTTAACTCCTTTAGTGTTTTTAATTCCACCACATTGGTGGGAGATGGAAACTATGTATTAACGACTGACTCGTTAATTATAGGACCAGCCCCTAATGGCTCTGGTGGTATCAGAAATAAGATTATTGTTTTAAAAAGTGATAGTCTTGTGCTAAAGTTTATCGCAAGAGGTCCTGTTGGTCTAGGGATAGATGCGGAAA
Organism: Minisyncoccota bacterium; assembly: GCA_041664465.1. Lineage (GTDB taxonomy): Bacteria > Patescibacteriota > Minisyncoccia > Phycocordibacterales > UBA9973 > UBA8515. The sequence goes on from JBAYKP010000002.1 coordinate 8,550, forward strand.
TAAAACAAACTTACATCCACTAGGATGTAATACTATACCACAGAAAATCTAATCTGTGAGACGCAAAATAAAAATTTTTCTGTGTGCGTCGCAGAAACAAAAAGCACACTTGAATTTTTAATTCAGGTGGCTTTTTATTTTTATCTCTCAATTTTACGTCCAAGCTATTGAACCATTACGGAGAATTGGACAAGAAGTTAATTATGTGGTAATCTTTTATTGAAATTTAGGGCAAAATCTTTTAAAAATAAATTCACATTAAAAAGAAAGGAGATTAATTATGGTATGTTGGTTAACAGTAAATCGTGCATGTAATTTGAGATGTGGTTGGTGTTACGCTTGGGCCGATAATTTTAGCCCAGTTTCAACAATGACGAAATTTGTATTTGAAAAGATACTATCAGTAACTTCGTCAATACACATTACGAAATTTATTCTCATAGGAGGTGAGCCCACATTACATCATCAATTGCCAGCAATGATTAGCCGTCTGAAACCGGCAAGAGTATTGCTTGTGACTAATGCTGTAAAACTTGCCGATATGAAGTATTTAATGCTACTAAAAAATAGTGGTTTAAATGCGCTTACTGTCTCACTTAAAGGCGTAACGGAAGAGCAATATAAACAGAATACTGGAAAAGCTTATTTAAACTTGGTAGAAAAAGCAGTTGCTAATCTAAATGAATTAAATATGGAATATTCAATATCTGTAACATTTTCTTCTCCCGTAATGAATATTTTACCAATGGTAATAGATTGGATGAAGTCAACCAATGCGAAAGTTATGTCTATTAATTATTGCCGACCAGTATTAATTAATGGCAAAGTTAGCATGGAAGGAGTTCCTCATCCTAAAGAGATGGCACAAAAGACGGTTGAAAGTTATCAGATGATTAAAGATAGCGGAGTTAAATGCGTCTATAATTTTATGATGCCATTATGCTTACTTCCCATTGAATTTATTGATGAACTTGTATCTAGAGATCTTCTCCAAACAGTTTGTCAACTTCAGAAAAACAATGGATTGATATTTCTACCAGACGGAAACTTGGTTCCTTGTAATCATTTATTTGAATATCATTTGGGTAAAATAGGAGTAGATTTTAATTCAGCTGAAGATTTTGAAAATTTCAGAAATAAAACTGAAATCAAAAACTTTTACCGTAAAGCAAAAAATCTTCCGGATATCAGATGTCAGGAATGTAATTTAAAAAAACATTGTGGTGGCGGGTGTTTCATCCAATACTTGCAATATGATTCATCTGAAATAGTAGTTAAACCATTTATTTAAAAAATTGTTCTTGAAAGGAGGTGTGAACACTATGAACACAGTACTAAAAAATTTAGTAGATTCTGCATTAGCAAAAAGGGTTGTTGAAAATGAAGACCTAAGGGGCTATAAATCAAAAAAGACCCAGCCTGCTATATGCGATTGTGGCGACGACGGAGATTGTTGCGGAGACTAAACAATCCCCATGTACTATTGATAAGGGCAGTAAGATTCAAATTCTTGCTGCTCTTTTTGTTTAATGTATAATTAAACTATGAAGTTTATTTATGATGAAAATATAGATAAAAAATGCAAAGAGGAAGTTGATGCTTGTGAGTTAATTTTTGGTGAAGAAAAAAAAGTTGGGGTTTTTCCTGTAGATACAAAAATAATAAGGAAATTTGAGTCAATTTGGACCCCAGAAGTTGAAGAAATTTTTTCTAATAAAATACGTCAAATTTTCAAAGTTGATTTACCCAAAGATTTTATATGTTTTCTGAATTCAACACCATATTCTATGGATATAGAAGAGGGAATATCAATATCGGTTTCAACACAAACTCCTATAAGGGTAATTTGTCATGAGGCTAATCATTATATGTTTAGAAAGAGTATATATAAAGATAAATATTTTCCAGGTAAAAACATAGAAGACGCTAAAGAAATTTTTACTATTATAAACAATATTTACTTTCAGGATATTATGGAAAATCAAGATTTAGGTTGGAAGAAATTTTGGAAAGATAGATTTAATTTCTTAAATATTTGGCTAAGAGATAAAAATATATAAAAATTTCACAAAAGTGGTTTTCTATAATCAAACGATTTTTGGGTATCTGTGAACGTTAAAAATAATTTTTCATGGGGGACGTTCCTGTGAAAAGCAAAAATATAAAGGAGACTCTGACATTCGTGCCGGAGTCTTTTTTATGGTTTTTTATTTTTTTATCAAAATTTGACTAGTTGCGTAATTCGTTTTATAACTTGACTTTTTATTTACAGTTGTGCTATAATATACGAGTACTTATGAAACGAAAGTTTTGTTCGGCTAAAGGAATTCCATATGCCGAAAGTAAGTACAACAAAAAATCCGTCTCTATGACGGCTTTTTTGTTGGTTGTTTTATTGTTTTTTCCAAGTACTATGAAATGTAATATTACCTGTCCCTATTCTCCTTAAAATAACAGTGACCAAAGTTTTTTGTTTACCAACTATTTCTTTTAATTCCCAAAATTCTACATTCTTATCTAATTTTTTTGAGTATGTTGGGGGTGTATAATTGTCTATTTTGGTGGCAGATTTCAGTACAGGTATAACTAATGGTAATAAACCTAAGCGATACATCCTTTCTTTATTTGTTCTTGCGTGTCCTAATCCATCATATAGTAGATGATGAAAACCTTTTGAAGTGAAAAATATATCTTCTTTAAGAATAGGGCAATATGATTTTTGAACTGCTTTATACCATAATCTTTTTTTATTTAATAAGTCATTATATTTTTCATCTGACATTTTATAATAATAGCATAATTATTTTATTTGTGAACGTAAAAAAGAATTTTTCATGGGGAACGTTCCTATGAAAAGCAAAAATATAAAGGAGACTCTGACATTCGTGCCGGAGTCTTTTTTATGGCTTTTTATTTTTATCTCTCAATTTTACGTCTAAGCTATTGAACTTGAACTATTTTATTTTAATTTTCTTTTCAAGAATGCTTACTCTATTGGTAAGTTGATCAAAAGTATGGTAAGGGACAAATTTATCACCAATATTTAAAACATCGTTTCTTGTAGTTCGAAGATTCTCTTTTACTTCACTTATATCTTTCTTTACCCCATTTAATTCATTTTCAACTTTATCAAATCTTTCATCAACTTTAGTAAAACCCTTAGCTACCATAATCGCTAAGTCATCTATTGTGATTTTTTTATTTTTAGTTACTTTCTTCATATTTCAAGTATATCAAAAGGGTATTTGAAGTCAAATTTTAGTTAAGGTTAAAAGGTTAGGGTTAGATGGTTTTTAATTTTTTTATATATGGTATAATTATAATGATATAATAAGAACGATATTTTCTAATTATTTATTATTAACTAATAAGCCGCCTACGCTTAAAGCTACGGCGAGCCAAAGAAATCAAAATGAAATTCACAAAAATATTTTTATTTACTCTCCTCGCGATTTTTTCTTTAAGTTTTATCACTAGCACTACAAATGTAGCCCAAGCTGGGACTGGTAGCGGAAGTGTGACAGTTACGGTCACACCTCCTCCTGTTGTCACTCCTCCTACTGCATCTCTTACCGCTGATTCATATTCACTTCCTTATGGGGGTAGTACAATACTCCACATTTCAGGTACGAATGCTTCTTATTGTATTTTGTCTTGGCCGGGAGGTAGCAATACGCAAGGTTTGAAATGGAATTATACTACGCCAGCATTGACGACAACGACTACATATAAGCTTGCTTGTGGGAATACTAAGGCCGATGAAGCTTTTGATTCTCAAATAATTACGGTTGCTCCCAAAACTAAAACTTACACAGTTTCTACTGTGGCCTCTCCTTTAAACGGAGGCACTATATCTCCAACTTCTGCTATTGTGGATGAAAGCAAGACTACTTCTTTCACTATCCTTCCTAATGCTGGTTATACTCTTGCTTCTGTTACAGGTACTGGTACTGGATGTAATTTAGTAGCATCATCTGGAAATAATCAATATACAACAGGAAGTGTATATTCAGATTGTACGGTTACAGCCAATTTCGTCATAGTATCTGTCACAGCTAATCCTCTTACTTATACAGTAAATCCAGGAACTACAGTCAAGTTTGCTTATACAGCGACTACCAATTCTGGTAGGGGCACAGAGTGTAGATTGCTTGATAATGTACAAGCCCCATTAACAGGATATCAAGCATCTGGGCCAATACCTTTCTATATTACTTATCCAGTTGGTTCTTATGGATTTTATGTGCAGTGTCGTGATACAAAGACAATAACGGCGACAGCAAACTCTGCAAAAATTACAGTAAATGTAATAAAAGATCCTATTTGTCCTAATCCTAATGGATGTCCTTGGGGAACAGACCTTTGCCCTAATACTCCCGGAACTCAAACTACACTTCCTTGCCCACCTCCTGTTTGTGCTAATGGAGCAGTGAATCCTACTTTATGTACCATTGATGCAAACAACGAATGTCTAAATGGGAATACCAATCCACCAGATTGTACGATACCACCTGTTTGTGCTAATGGAGCAGTTAATTATTCTTTATGTACTATTGATAATAACAATAAATGCCTAAATGGATATATCAATCCTCCGGCTTGTACAATACCTCCCGCTGGAATGTCTGGATTTTTAAATGCTTCTGATTGTACTATACAAATAGGACAGAGTTCTTGTAACGCTAATTTTTCTTGGAAAGTTACTAATCCAGAAAAGCCAGGTCAATCAGCTGTAACAATCCCCGTCAATAAGACAGTAGGAACAGGAGATACAGGAAATAATTCAATTACCCTTCCTTATAATAATTCCACTACTTTGTATCTTTATAATAATGCAAAAAAACTTGATCAAAAAAATGTTAAGTCAGTGATTGATACAACTACTAGTTGGTGGAATTCTAATGGTGGTTCGAATGGTACTGGAATAGTAGAAGCACTTCCACAACAAGGTAATCAAAATAATAATGGGAACAATCCAGTTCCTCCTCTCCCTCTTCCTATTATCACCTCATTTAATATTATGAGTAATGGCGTATCCGCTCTTGCTCCTAAAACAATCAGATACAATACCAGAGTAAACATAGATTGGACATCCACAGATGCTGTCTCTTGTGCTTGTACTTCTGCTGACAAGAAGGGTGTAGCGGGGGCTACTTGTGGCGATACAGTGAATAATAATCCTGGTTCTTTCCAGACTTTGGCACTCAAGAAAAGTATGGTTTTCACACTTTCTTGTATCAATGGAAATGGAGTATCAACTTCAAACTCCAAAACTGTCACAGTAGATGACATCAATACAATATATAAAGAGAATTAATTAAATAGATACAAAAAATTCTATTAAAAAGCAGTATCTATTTCTTTTAGAATAGCTTCATTGTCAAAAGTTGTAGCGCTAGTTATCTCATCTGTGAGTTGTTTGGAATCTGTACCAGATGTAACAGTACTTGTTGTGTCAGTGTTTCCACCTATTGTATTACTGGGAGCAATACTTTTAGAACGTGATAGCATAAAAGCACCTATTATAATAATGACTATTATAATAATAATTATGGCCATTTTAGTTTTACTTTTATTTGTTGTTGTTGGTTCCATATAGTTTTATTTGTATGCCGATTGTGGGCATGTTAGTTTGTAGAAGTTGTTTTCTTGGCTTCGACCACTTTATCATTCTTTATTTGTGAAATAAGAGGAATTACCTTCATATATTCTTTTCCTGTTGCTTTCATACTTTCTTCAGCTTGCTTTACTAAATCTCTTAATACTCCTTTTGATGTTTCTACTCCGACTTGATCTATTGCAATCATTCTCGTGGCTATAACTTCTGCTGTTGTTTTATCAAGTGAAGCTTTCGCTATCGTATATTGAGCTTTTGCATTCGTTACATTTATGCCAGCTTTTTCTAGCTCAGCTATTTTTGCTGATATTTTCATATCAACTTGTGAAAGCTTGCCGATTTGAACATTTATTTTATTAAAAATACTTTCAAGTGCTAATTTAACTTTTTCTTGTGATTTTGTTTCTAGTTTCGTCTTAATTTCGCCTTTTGTATCAGTTATCTTTTTCTCAATTAGAGCCTTTTTAACTGTGAGATTGTTTTTCATAATTTCGGTTTCCTTCATCAATTTGGTTGTCAGTTCCTCTATTTTTGCTTTATCTTTTATAGGGTCTCTTTTCACTCCCTCTGGTGTAGGAGGAGTATTAGTAGTTGTGGCTACTTCTGCTTTCACGGCGAACATAGGAGAGAGTAGCAAACCAAGAGCCAATACTAAAATAATTTTATTCTTTTTCATATTGATTTTATAATTTTATTAATTATTTGATAATACATAATTATAGCATTTATATAGTTTTATGGTAATAAACTGTTGATAACTTTTTGTTGTTTATGGTATAATTATCGTATGCAAAATAAGTATTACTTATTCTAAATCTTATTATGAAATTTACAAAAATATTTTTATTTATTGTCCTTGCTTTCTTTTTCGTAAGTATAAATTTCGCCAATGCTGGTACTGGAAGTGGAAGTGTGACAGTAACAGTGACTCCTCCTGTAAATTGTATAGGTAGTTGGAGTGATACGGCGACATGTAGTCTTACTTGTGGAGGAGGAGTAAAACAACAAGTATATACAATTACAACTCCTGCATCTAATGGTGGTACTGCTTGTCCTTATGCAAATGGTGCAACTCAATGGGGAAGTACTTCTTGTAATACTCAAGCTTGTGTCTGTTCGGCACCTCTAACTCAAACCCAGAGTGTAAGTTGCCCTGTTGGTTATTCAGGGTCCATAACTCAGACAAGCACAAAAAGTGCTTACCCTAGTTGTACTTTTGGTAGCTGGGTTACTACATCTAATACTTGTACGATAAATACTTATACTTTGACTGTAAATACAACAGGTACAGGTTCTGGGACAGTGGGTGGTGGAGGAGTAAAAAATTATGGTACGACAGCAACAGCCACTGCATCTCCTAGTGCGGATTCATATTTTGCTGGATGGAGTGGAAGTTGTAATAGTAGCGGACAAGTATATATGGATTCTGCGAAAACTTGTACAGCTACATTTACAAAAACTCCTATTGATGGTTATTGGACTGCTTGGAGTGCTCAAGACAACACTTGCGGATATTATGCAGTAGATAGAACTCAGACTCGTTCGTGCGTGGGCCCTTATTATGGAGGAGCTAGTTGTGTAGGATCAAGTACTCAGACTTATCATGTTCCTGCTTGTTCTTCAAATATAACTTCTCTTTCTATATCTCCTACCACAGTTCCTTATGGAGGAACTGCAAATATTTCATATTCTTGTAGTAATGGATATTACAGTCATATTATTTTAGATAGTTCTTGGGCATGGCAAGATACAGGATATTATTCTTCCAGAACATCAACTATACCTGCACAGACTTCTCCTGGTTCTCATTATGCAATGGCATATTGTTATAACTCAGATTGGATTCCTTCCACAAATAGTTGGTCTTATGTATATTATACGGTTAACAATGCTCCTATAAATGGTTCGTGTGGATCTTCTAATGGGGCGAATTTGTATTCTGCTCCAACAACAGGACTTTGTAATTCTGGCACAGCATCGACTTCTGGAGCTTGGAGTTGGTCTTGTAGTGGTCAATATGGAGGGGCTTCTGTAAGTTGTTCTGCGAATCTAAAAGTTGATGGCGGTTGGTCTGCGTGGAGTACTGCTAGTGCTCAATGTGGATACACTGGTACTCAAACACGAACTTGTACCAATCCAACTCCTGCAAATGGTGGAGCAAATTGTGTAGGTTCATCTACTCAATCATATACCAATTCACCTTGTCCAATAAATGGCGGTTGGTCTGCATGGAGTACACAAGACAATACTTGCGGATATTATGCTGTAGATAGAACTCAAACACGAACTTGTACTAATCCCGCTCCTGCTTATGGAGGTGCAGACTGTAGCGGTTCTTCAACACAGAGTTATCATGTTCCTGCTTGTTCTTCGAATATCACATCTCTATATGTCTCACCAAACGTAATTCCTTATGGAGGAACTGCAAATATTTATTATTCTTGCACGAACGGCTATTATAGTCACTTAATAATAGATGATGTGTGGTCTCCCGTGAATGATAGTGGTTATTATGGTTCACGATCTCCTTCTACAACTGGATCTCTTGCAATTACTCCTGGTTCTCATTATGCAATGGCATATTGTTATAACTCAGATTGGATTCCTTCGGCAAATAGTTGGAATAGAGGAGCAACTTTCTATGTTATTCCGCCTGCACCATCAGGACTTTCTGTATCACCAAGTTCTTGTAATAATAATTGGTTGAATATATCTTGGAATGCTGTATCTGGGGCAACGAATTATAAAGTATATAGAAATGGAAGTTTAGTTTATGATGGAAGTGGAACTGCCTTTTCAGATAGTGGACTTTCTCTTGAAGGAACTTATTCTTATGTTGTTAATGCTTCAAACGCTTGGGGGACATCTCCGAATTCTGGAGCAGTTTCAGGAACAGTTTCATCTAATTGTCCTATTGCAGGTGGTTGGTCTGCTTGGAGTAGCTTTGGAGCTTGTAGTCTATCTTGTGGAGGAGGAACTCAATCACAATCACGAACTTGTACCAATCCTACTCCTGCTTATGGTGGAGCTTATTGTGTAGGTTCATCTACTCAATCTCAATCTTGTAATACTCAAGCTTGTGTCTGTTCGGCACCTCTCTCTCAAACGGAGAGTGTAAGTTGTCCTTATGGATATACAGGTTCTATTACTCAAACTAGTACCAAGAGTGCTTACCCTAGTTGTACTTTTGGTAGCTGGATAGAGACATCTAGGAATTGTACTGCTATTCCTCCTATTACGGTCTCTCTTTCTGCTTCACCCACAGGCCCACTTGTGACACCAGGCTCTACAACTTTGACTTGGACAACGACAGGTAATCCTACTTCTTGTACGGCTTCAAATTATTGGAGTGGTAGCAAGACCACTAGTGGAGGATCTGAACTTCGATCTGGAATGACAGTCGGGACATCAAACTTTATTATTACTTGTTCTAAATATGGAGTATCAGATGCTACGGCAAGTGTGAATGTATCAGTCGTGCCCATTCCTACTGGGTCTATAACTGCTACCGGTTGTTTTATTAACCAAAATGCAAGCAGTTGTAATACTTCCTTGGTATGGAATACGATAAATCCTTTTGGAACATCTGCCGTCACTACGAATTATCCTTCATCGGGAACTACTGTCGCGACGGCCAATTCTAGTACTGGAACTCCATATGGAATTACAAATGGTGCGACAGCTTTCTATCTTTATAATAATGGTAATCAGCTAGGTACGACGGCTGTTGCCAATGCTACTTGTGTAGCAGGAACTGTCTGGCATACTCCAAGTGGAAAATGTAAACCTTCCAGTGGAACTCTAACTGCTACCAACTGTATTATTGCTTTAGGAGGTAATAGTTGTTCTTCCACTTTGACTTGGACAACAGACAATCCTGCCAACGGAGTTACCTCTATGGTTAAAACTCCAGATTCTTCTGGTACCATAGTAGCAACAGCCAACAATGGGACTACGACTTATACTGTTCCTTATAGTAATAGGATATTTGTCCTTATGCACAGCAATTCTCTTCTCAGTCAAGCGACAGCAACGGCTACTTGTGCAGTAAGTACTCATTGGGGAGGAAGTTCTTGTGTCCCAGATAATAATGCTCCAAATACTCCTACAATTACAGGGAATACTGATTTCTATATTAATACATTGCAAACATTTAACATTACAGCAACTGATCCTGATGGTAATACAATTCGTTACGGCATAGATTGGAATAATGATAATGTAGCAGATTATTGGACAAGTCCTTATGTTGCTTCTGGGACGACAATGTTTGGATCAAATTCTTGGGTAACTCCAGGAACATATTATATAAAAGTTTTAGCTCAAGATACTCCTGGGTTGAATTCACCTTGGTCTGCCCTCTTTACTGTTCACGTTACAAATCCACCACCACCAGGGAGTATTGTTTCATTTACGACAGATAAACCGAATATCGAATTTGGTCAATCTGTTAATTTAACTTGGGTATCCACAGATGCTACATCTTGTTCAATGACTTCAGTACCAACTCCTTCTGTAAATTTGACTGGTCTTCCTGCTAGTGGCACCAAGAAACTTAGCCTATTGAAAACTACTGTATATTCATTAATTTGTACTGGAATAGGAGGTTCCTCTCCAGCTGGTCAAGTAACTGTAACCGTGGGGAAGATAAAACCGACAGTCAAAGAGATATAAAATAGAGGGAGAAAATTCTGCTTGCATTTTTTTCTATATCTGGTATTATTCAACTTACATTATTAAATAATTTATGTTGGTAATTGTGATTTTATGAAGGTTTCCCTTCGTTTTATGATAGTTATCAACCAATAAAATATATGGCAGAAGAGTTTAAAAGAGATAAGCCTCACGTAAACGTAGGTACTATTGGTCACGTTGACCACGGGAAAACTACATTAACTGCGGCTATTTTAGCAGTTCTAGCACGTCAAGGAGGTGAATACGGTGCTAAGATTAAAGGAGTAGATCAAATTGACTCAGCTCCTGAAGAAAAAGCTCGTGGTATCACGATCGCTCTTTCTCACAACGAGTATTGGACACCAACACGTCACTACGCTCACATCGATGCGCCAGGACATGCCGACTATATTAAGAACATGATCACAGGTGCTGCTCAAATGGACGGTGCTGTTATCGTCGTTGCTGCAACAGATGGAGTTATGCCACAGACTCGTGAGCACATCCTTCTAGCAAAGCAAGTGAACGTTCCTAAGATTATTGTATTCTTAAATAAGTGTGATATGGTAGATGATCCTGAAATGCTTGATCTAGTAGAAGAAGAAGTTCGTGAACTTCTTACAAAGCAAGGTTTTGATGGTGCTAATGCACCAGTTATCCGCGGATCAGCTTTGAAAGCTCTTGAATCTAAAGACAACAATGATGAGTATGCTAAGAAAATATTGGATCTTGTAAATGCTCTTGATACTTATATCCCAGTCCCAGAACGTGATATTACAAAGCCATTCCTAATGCCTATTGAAGACATATTCTCAATTGAAGGACGTGGAACAGTTGTCACTGGTAAAATTGAAAGAGGAATAATTAAAGTCGGTGAAGATGTTGAAATTGTTGGTATTAAAGATACAGCCAAGACAACAGTTACTGGTATTGAAATGTTCAACAAGAACTTGAAAGAAGGAATGGCTGGCGACAACGCTGGAATTCTTATCCGTGGCATTAAGAAAGAAGATGTCACTCGTGGACAAGTTCTAGTAAAGCCAGGGACAGTTACTCCTCATTCAGAATTTGAATGTGAAGTTTACATTTTGAAAAAGGAAGAAGGCGGAAGACACACACCATTCTTCACAGGTTACAAACCTCAATTCTACATTCGTACTACAGACGTTACAGGTGAAGCCACATTGCCAACAGGTGTAGAAATGGTTATGCCAGGAGATACAGTTAAATTAGCTGTTAAGCTTGTTACTCCAGTTGCTCTTGAAGAAACTATGCACTTTGCTATCCGTGAAGGAGGTAAGACTGTCGGCGCAGGTGTCGTAACAAAGATCATTAAATAATTAGTTCTTAACAACTAAAACCACCCTTATGACTACAAAGATACATCCGCCAGTAGGTGGAATAAAACCGAAAAAAGCAAAAGGGAAGGAAGATGCAGTCGTACAACTTCGCATAAGAGTAAGAGCTTATGAAAATAAAATTCTTGACGCTTCCGTCAAGCAGATTATTGATACCGCTCTACGTTATGATGCCAAGATTGTGGGGCCAATTCCACTTCCTACAGAAATTAAAAAGTATACTGTGAACAGAGCATCCTTTGTCTTCAAAAATGCTCGTGAACAGTTTGAAATTAGAATCCATAAACGTGTTATCGATATTTTGAATCCAAATCCGAAAACTATTGAAGCACTCACTTCTTTATCGCTTCCTTCAGGAGTTGATATTGATGTGAAAATGATGTAATTATATGAAATTTATTTTAGGAAAAAAACAACATATGATGCAGTGCTTTACCGATGACGGAACTGTGGTGCCCACAACTGTTATAGAAGCAGGCCCATTAGTAGTTACTCAGATTAAAAGCCCTGATATCGATGGATATGTAGCTGTACAAGTTGCATATGAAGAACAGAAAGAAAGTCGCGCAACAAAGGCGCATCTTGGACATGTTAAAAAAGTCCAGACAGAAGAAGACAAAACTGGCGCTTATAAACATCTTCGAGAATTCAAGGATATAGAAGAAATGGCTACAGGTGACAGAATTACAGTTTCACTTTTCAAAAAGGGGGATATGGTTTCTGTTACAGGTATTTCAAAGGGTAAAGGTTTCCAAGGTGTTGTGAAGCGTCATGGTTTTCATGGAGGACCACGTTCTCATGGACAGAAGCATTCTGAGCGTGAGCACGGTTCCATCGGTGGGGGCTTGCGTAACAAAGTTCCAAAAGGAATGCGTATGGGAGGCCGTATGGGAAGTGATAGAATCACAGTGAAAAATTTGGAAATCGTTGGTGTTGATGTCGAAAACAACCAATTGCTTATTAAAGGTGCGATTCCAGGAAAGCGCGGAACGCTTGTAGAAATAATCGGCTAATTAATGACCACATGTCTGACATAGGGGAATCCCCCATGTCAGACATGTGGACAAACTTTATGGAAACACAAATATACAACCAAAAAGGTAAGTCTGTTGGTAAGTTTGAACTCCCAGAATCAATCTTTGGTGTGCCTTGGAATGGTGACTTAGTTCACCAAGTAGTGACTGCCATGCAAGCTAATGCTCGCACACCAGTCGCTCATACCAAGGACAGATCTGAAGTTCGTGGAGGAGGTAGAAAGCCTTGGAAGCAGAAAGGTACAGGGCGCGCCAGACATGGATCATCTCGTTCCCCAATCTGGGTAGGTGGAGGAGTGGCTCACGGACCTAGAAATGAAAAGAGTTATGAACAAAAGATAAACAAAAAGATGAAAGCCAAAGCTCTCTTTACAGTTCTCTCTGAGAAATTCCGAAAAGGGCAAATTATCTTCCTCGAAGAATTAAATCTTAAGAATATCAAAACGAAAGATGCTGTCGCTGTAATAAAAGATTTAAGTTCTTTGAAAGGATTTGAAAAGATGATTGGTGGCAAAAAGCCAAATACATTTATTTCAGTTCCTGCAAAGGGAGATATAGTTAAGAAGAGTTTTGCAAATATACAAACCGTCGAAGTCGATGAAGTTCGCAATATGAATCCAGTAGATTTGCTTGCTTATCGTTATATTATTATCTCACAGCCTACAGAGAGTATTGCTTTCTTAGGTGGTAAGATAGAAAAAAAGTAATATGACTACAACAAAAACAAAAAAGAATAAAGAAGAAGTAGTAGATGACACAAAGAAATTAAAAACTCATCCTCTAATCAAAGGAGTTCGTGTAACTGAGAAGGCTGCACTTGCAGCTGAGAAGGGAGCATACACTTTCAATGTAGAAGATAATGCAAACAAGAATGAAATAAAAAAAGCTATTAAATTAATTTATGGAGTAAACCCAGAACGCGTAGCCATAATTCAGATTAAAGAGAAGAAAGTTGTTCGTCGTGGAAAGATTGGCACAAAAAAGGGAGGCAAGAAAGCGGTCGTATTTTTAAAAAAGGGTGATAAAATAACTATTGCATAATATGAAAAAATACAAACCAACAACGCCTTCAAAAAGGCACCAAACCACAGTTACTTACAGAAATATTCTAACCAAGAGTGAGCCACTTAAATCTTTAACTCATGGTTTCAAGAGATCTGTCGGACGCAACAATCAGGGACGTATTACTGTTCGCCACAAAGGTGGAGGACACAAGAGACTTTATCGTGAAGTGGACTTTATGTACAACAAGCATGATATTCCTGCCAAGATAGCTTCTATTGAATATGATCCAAATCGTAATGCATTTATAGGCTTGGCCGTTTATGCAGATGGCGAGAAGCGTTATGTCGTTCTTCCAAAGTCAGTAAAGGTTGGAGACAAATTTATGGTAAGTGAAAAGGCACCATTAACTGTCGGAAACCGCTTACCACTTAAATATATTCCAGTTGGTACTTTTGTTTACTGCGTTGAAATCAAGGCAGGGAACGGAGGAAAATTAGCACGTAGTGCAGGAGTGTTCGGACAAGTAGTAGCAAACGACCTAGGATATACAAACATCAAAATGCCATCAACAGAAGTCCGCAAAGTTTCTGAGAATGCTTGGGCAAGTATTGGCGAAGTTTCAAACTCTGAATACATACTTCAAAATATAGGTAAAGCAGGACGTTCTCGCTGGCTCGGAATTCGCCCTACAGTTCGTGGAACTGCTATGAACCCAGTAGACCATCCACACGGTGGAGGGGAAGGACGCCAAGGACGTGGTCTCCGCAGAGCAAAAACTATGTGGGGTAAGCCATCAGGAAAAGGCCAGAAGACTCGTACTCCAAAGAAATATTCAAATATGTGGGTTGTTTCAAGAAGAAAAGTTGGAAAGGCAAAGAGTTCAAAATAGAGACCCCTCAGTCCTACGGACAGCTCCTTACAGGAGCAGTACACCTTTCACATTTTGATTACAAAACGTTCAAGGTCTTGCGTTTGGGTCCCCTCCCAAACTCACCCCTTAGCAGGGGAGCAAAAACACACCCTAGAGTTAGGGTGTGTTTTGAATTTTCCTCCCCTGTGAAGGGGAGGTGGCTCTTAGCCGGAGGGGTGTTATAATAAGAAAATGGAAAAAATTAATGAAAAGAAAAGATTTTCAATTGTGGCGAGGGCGAAAAGTTTCACTCATGCAATTCGGGGGATTGGGGTATTGGTCAAAAGTACTCACAACTTTTGGATTCATATACTTGCAGCTATCATGGTTACTATTTTGGGTTATGTTTTAAAAATTTCTAATACAGAATGGATATTACTCGTATTTGCTATTGGTTTCGTAATGGTGACTGAGGCTATCAATACTGCGATAGAGATAGATATAGACCTCACAAGTCCTACATACCATCCTTATGCTCGCGATACCAAGGATGTCGCTGCGGGTGCAGTTCTTATATCTGCCATTGTAGCAGTGATTGTAGGATTGATAATATTTTTACCAAAAATATAAATTTACCTATATTTATTTATTTCATCACGGAGTTTTCTCGCTTCTTCTTTAGGATTATCACTCCATATAATTGCTCGGGCGGAATTTATTATTAGACCAAGTCCTTCTTTATTCACTCCTTTGGTTATAATATTTTTTACTTCTCCTCCTTGAGCGCCAATACCTGGGACTAAGAATGTCATATCTTTTGCAATTGCGCGAGCTTCTATGAGATCATCTGGATTGGTGCCTCCCATCACAATCATTAAATTATTATTTGTATTCCATTCATTGCTAATTTTTTTAACAATGTATTTCCAAAGAGTTTCTTTATTTTCTAAAACGCAATCTTGGAATTCTCCTGCTCCAATGTTTGAAGTTCTAGCAAGAATTATGGAGCATTTATCTTTTCTTTCTAGAAAAGGTTTTAAGGCCTCACTTCCTAGATATGGGTTCACTGTCACGGCATCAAATAGAAGCCAATCAAAGATAGAAGTGGCATAACCATTATTTGTATTTCCTATATCGGCTCTTTTAGCATCAAGAATAGTGAAAGCATCCCCATATTTTGAATTGATATAGTCCACTGTTTTTTTAAGGGCTTCCATTCCCTCTGTCCCGCGAGCTTCATAGAAAGCTACGTTAGGTTTGAAAGCCGCTGCATATTCATAAGTATTATCAATAATATATTTATTGAATTGGAATTGTGCTTCGCTCCCTCCGAGGCTTTTGTATTTCTCAGGCAATTTATCAAAGTCAGCATCAAGGCCAACACATACGAGTGAATTTATTTTTCTAGCTCTTTCATTATATTTTTCTATAGGATTCATCCCGTGTGAAATTTATCTATTAATTATTTATTGAAAACCATATTTCTTAGCCCAATTATGTGGATTCCCATACCATTTTTTTACCATTACGCCGTCCATTTCTCCAATTACTCCCGAAGAAATTGCTTCACCAAAAATAATAGGGAAAGATGTCGTAGGATAAAGCTTCACCTTGGCTTTTTTGAAAGCCTCTTTTGCTTCATTAAAATCATAGCTTACAATTACTAAGCAGTCATTTACTATGCCTCCTTCATTGCGGATAGATTCAATCCCTGCCAAGCTACTTCCACCAGTAGAAATCAAGTCCTCAATAAGTAAGACTTTTTTACCAGAAACATTACCTCCTTCAATCATACTTTTTGTCCCGTGCTCTTTGGCCTTTTTCCTGACGAAGATAGAAGGTTTATCCAACAAGAATCCCAAGGCTGCGCTGTGAGGTATACCACCTGATTCAACACCTGCGATAATATCAAAATCAATTTTATTTTTCTCTATAATTTCTTTAAAACCATTTAGAACTATTTTCCATTCTTTGGGATGGAATGGAAGCTTCCTATTATCTACATAGACTGGCGACTTGATGCCTGACTTGAAAGTTATCGGATTATCAATAGTAAAGCCGACAGCTTTTATTTTTATGAGGGCTTGAGCAATTTCTTTCTCCATCAGTTCATATTATAAGTTTTTAATCTCTTCTGCAAGGTAAGGGTTCCACATTGCACCAGTTGCCGACATCACGATATCGGCTCCAGCTTTGCGATATTCTTTGAAATCTTCTTTCTTGGTGACTCCGCCCACTCCGATAATAGTGTATTTATAATGGAGTTCTTGGCGAATCTTTCTTAATCTTCTAACCATTTGAAGTCCTGCCCACTTGATAGAATATCCGCATACTCCACATCGTAGTCTATTCTCCCCGGGCAATGCTTGCTTGCCGTTTCGGTCTACTATACTAGATGCGATTGTATTGATCGCTGAGATGCCATCTACAATTTTCCCAACTTGTTTTACAAAATCTTTCAAAAGAGTATTGTCTTCAAAATAGGCAATTTTTATAATAAGAGGTAATTTGCCGATTTCTTGTTTAATTGCACGGGCTACAGCCACACTACGATCCGTATCAAAGCATAGAAGATTAGTCGTTCCTTCATTGGGGCAACTTAGATTCACTTCAAAAACTTTTACGCCAGATTCTTTCAGAAGTTTAGCTGTTTTACGAAAATCATTTATGTAAGATTCTACATCACCATCTTCATTTTTAATTCCTTGAAATGCTCCGACGACAATCTGTCCCTTCTTGGTATTTTTTATAACATTAGCGATGTCTTTTTGCCAAAACTTTGGATTTAAAGAAGGAACTCCGAATGAATTTGTTATAGAAAGTGGTTCGTGAAAATTATGATTAGCGATGAGTTTACCCTTTGCTTTTTCTAATGTTAGATCTCCCTTTATGTCGACTGATAGGATGTTGGGCCACTTATGGCAAGGGAATTCCTTACTACGGACGGTCTTGTAAGTTACAATATCGAAGCCTTTATTTAAAGCTCCTTTTACAAATTTCCCATTGATGAGAGGGCCGGCTGGAATACCGAAAGGTGAATACACCTTGTGTCCGAAAAAGTTATATTGTGGTTCACTTTTTTGCTCTACTACTTTTTTATCAGCAAAATATCCAAACGGCCCATCTTTTAGATTTTCCTCATAAGTTTTTTCTGGATCGTAAAAAGGTTTTTGAAGCATAAATTTATTTATTATTAATTATCACACCATTTTCTAAAATTTTCTCTCCATTTATCACGACTGTTTGTGGTTTGCCGTAGAGAGTCATTCCTTCAAAGGGGGACCAGCCGCATTTACTTTCATATCCATTCTTTCCTGCGATATATGAAAGCTTTGGGTCAAGTTCTATATAAGTATCATTCTGATCTGGAATATTGAAAATCTTTTTAGGATTGGTATATAGAAATTTTATGACTTCCTCATTCGTGATACGTCCATCTTGCACAGCCTTATACATAAGCCCTAACGTCGTCTCAAGTCCGGGGACTCCAAAGGCGGGAGATTTGCCGTCTGTCCCTATCTGTTTTTCTTCTTTGGTATGTGGAGCATGATCTGACTCTACTATATCAATAGTGCCATCTTTTAATCCTTCCCACAACGCTTCTATATCTTCACGATCTCCTAGCGGTGGTTTCATCATAGCGTAGCCCTTTAAATCTTCCAGAGCTTCCTTTGTAAAATATAAATGATGAGGAGTTACTCCGGCAGTTACTTCCTGCCCTCTTCTCTTTGCTTCTCTTACCATCTCTACTTCGCTTTTTTGTGAAATATGACATACGTGAAGTCTTCTCTTGTATTTGTCTCCTAGCGAAAGGACTCTCGCAAGTTGCTCTCCTTCAGCGTGGACGAGTATTGGCTTTGGAGAATTCCAATTAGAAAAAACATCTTCAAGTAATTTAGAATCTTCAATTAGCATTTCACCTGTTGTATGGTTGCAATAAACTTTTAAGCCAAAGACATTTGGGGATTCTATCGCATAGATAAATTCTTCAATATTTTTTCCATTAGTTCCGAAATGAAATCCAATATTACACAAAGCCTTTTCTTTTGATAAGTTAACTTTTTCTTCTAGTCTGATGCGGGATATCGTAGGGGTAGGGTTGTTCGGCATATCAACGATAAAAGTGAATCCTCCAGCGATAGCAGCTCGACTTCCGGTATAGAAATCTTCTTTATGGGTGCTCCCTGGTTCGCGTAGATGAACGTGGATATCAATTAATCCCGGAATCTTTTGTAATGACATAGACACATATTACCATTTTTGCTAAAAAAGCAAAAAACCATGGGGATATAAGTGGGTTGACTTTTATTTTAGATTTGATAGTATGAATCAACAGCTCGTTTGAGCTTATTTATATTGCAAAACATTAAAACAAATGACAAGATCACTAAAGAAAGGACCATATGTAGATGAAAGGCTTTTGAAAAAGATTGCCGGAAAGAAACCACTTGAAACTGGCGTTATTAAGACTTGGTCTCGTGCCTGCGTCATCTCACCAGAGATGGTTGGTTTCGTATTTGGAGTCCATAATGGTAAGGTTCATGTAGAAGTACTCGTCAGTGAAGATATGGTAGGTCACCGACTTGGTGAATTCTCTCTCACTCGTAAGTTCGTCCGACACGGAGGTAAGATGCAGAAAGAACTTGAAGCAAAGAAGAAAGAATCAGAGATAACCGCAGCAAAGTCAGCTAAAGCCGCAACAGATACTAAGAAAAAATAATTAATCTAATATGAAAGCATTTTTAAAAAATTACAGACAGTCTCCTCGCAAGGTTCGCCTTGTAGCAGACTTAATCAAAGGGAAAAGGGTTTCCGAGGCTTTTACGCAATTAGAGAACTTGCCTAAGAGAGCTTCTTTACCTGTAAAGAAGCTCTTGGCTTCAGCTGTCGCTAATGCCAAAAGTGCAGGAATAAATGAAGCTGATCTATACATAGCCAATGTCACAGTCAATGAAGGTATAGTTATGAAGCGTTCAATGCCTCGTGCACGTGGATCGGCTTCTCGAATCAACAAGAGAACTAGCCATATAATGCTTACTCTTATCGAGAAAAATGAAGCGAAAGTTAAAAAAGTTGTCAAAGAAGTTAAAGTAGAGAAGAAAGTGGCAGTTAAGAAGTCGAAAACAGTTAAAAAGCTAGAACCTAAAAACTAGAACCTATAACCTATTTAAATATATGTCAAAAGTTGTCCATCCATACGCACATAGATTAGTAACCTTAAGAGATTGGAAGTCTCGCTGGTTTGCCGATAAGAAATACAAAGATTTGCTCAAGAGTGATGTTGTTATTCGTGAATTTCTTATGAAGAAGTTGCGTGGTTTTTATATTTCTAGAATTGAAATAGACAGAAGTGCTAAGGCCACGAAAGTTATGGTTTTCACATCTCGCCCTGGTATGATCATTGGCCGTTCTGGTGAAGGTGTCTCTAAACTTAAAGGAGAATTAACTGCTGTTATGAAGAAGCACAATGTCATCATCCCTGAAGATTTCAAATTTGATATAGTAGAAGTTACCAATCCAGATGCTGATGCTGCAATTGTAGCTTGTATGATTGCCGAAGGTCTTGAGAAGCGTCTTCCTTTCCGCCGTGTTATGAAGCAAACAATTGAGAAAGTAATGACTGCCCGTGGAGTGAAAGGAGCTCGTATATATCTAGGAGGACGATTGGGAGGTGCCGAGATTGCTCGTAGTGAGCAGATCAAACGTGGTTCTATTCCTCTTCAGACTTTCCGTGCTGATGTAGATTTCGCTCGCGAGAAAGCTCATATGAGTTATGGAGATATTGGTATTAAAGTTTGGATTTATCGTGGAGAAATTTTTAATAGTAATGAGAAAAACCCTCCAAAAGTGGGCCGATAAAATTTTATGTTAACACCGAAAAAAGTAAAATATAGAAAATGGCAAACAAGTAGAACTGATATGACGAAAGTCACTCCAGACACTCGTGGTATTACTGTGGCTTTTGGAGCTTATGGACTTAAGGCTATCTCAGGTGGACGTGTTCGTGCAAATCAGATAGAATCAGCTCGTAAAGCAGGGCACAGAGCTCTCGGTAAGACTGGACGTATGTGGACTCGCATATTCCCTGACAGACCTTTCACCGCAAAGCCTGCTGAAGTAGGAATGGGAAAAGGAAAAGGAGATCCACAAGGTTATTGTTTGGATGTTCGTCCAGGTAGAATACTTTTTGAAGTAGATGGAATAGGCGAAGTTATGGCCAAAGAAGCTCTTCGCAAAGCAGGGACCAAATTACCAGTGAAAACTCGCATCGTAGCAAGATAATAATATGGAAACAAAAATCAAAAAAACAAATAAAATTTTAAAAGGAGTCGTCGTTTCAGACAAGATGGACAAGACTGTTGTTGTGGAGGTGACTCGCTTTGTGGAGCACAAGAAATATGGCAAGAGAATTAAGAAGACCAAGAACTACAAAGCTCATGATGAAAATAATGTAAAGAAAGTAGGAGATATAGTCGAAATAGAAGAGACAAAGCCAATGTCTAAAGATAAGCATTTTAAAATAATCTAAAAAACATATGATTCAAGACGGAACAGTAGTAGTAATAACAGATAATGCCGGCGGTAAAGTCGGAAAGGTTTTCAAAGTACTTGGTTCTTCCAAGAAGCGTTATGCTGCAATAGGTGAGAAGGTTATGATCTCAGTTAAGATTGCTGATCCTCGTAAGGCCGTCAAGAAGAAAGATGTCCACCAAGCTGTTGTTGTCCGTACTGTCAAAGCTTATAGACGTAAGGATGGCTCATATATTCGTTTCGATGATAATGCTGTCGTGATTCTTGAAAAGGATAAGCTTGATCCAAAGGGAGGTCGCGTATTTGGTCCTATTCCACGTGAGCTTGCTGAAAAGGGTTACCAGAAAATTATTTCATTAGCACAGGAAGTTATTTAAATATATGAAAATCAAAAAAGGAGACAATGTAATAGTTATCGCAGGCGCAAGTAAAGGCAAGAAAGGTAAAGTCTTAAAGGCAGTTCCATCTTTAAATAAAGTTGTAGTGGAGGGGGTCAATACTCGCAAGAAAGCTCACAAGTCAAAGAACAAAGGAGACCCAAGTCAGATATTAGAAATTTCTATGCCAGTTCATGTATCTAATGTTAAGAAAATAGATTAAAAATATTATGGAAACAGTAAAACAAAAAGAGAAGAAAGCGTTTAAAGAACTTAAGGCCAAGTATGGTTACAAGAATGTTATGGCTGCACCTCACCTTGTAAAGGTAGTGGTAGCTTCAGGCACTGGCTCAGGTTTAAAGCGCAACAAAGATCACAACAAACTAGTCCTTGAAAGACTTGCCAAGATTACAGGTCAGAAGCCAGCTACCAAGAGTGCCAAGAAGTCCATTGCATCATTTAAGATTCGTCTTGGTGACCCAGTAGGAGTAATGGTAACTCTAAGAGGAGCTCGTATGTATGGATTCCTAGACAAGCTTATAA
This sequence comes from Minisyncoccota bacterium, assembly GCA_041664465.1. Taxonomy (GTDB): domain Bacteria; phylum Patescibacteriota; class Minisyncoccia; order Phycocordibacterales; family UBA9973; genus UBA8515. The sequence continues at coordinate 30,539 of JBAYKP010000002.1, forward strand.
ACGTAGCCATCCCTCGTACGAAGGACTTCCGTGGAATCGACCGCAAAATCGTGGACAATATCGGCAACCTTACTATGAGTATCAAAGAGCATACCATCTTTCCTGAAACAGGAGATGAAGAATTGAAAGACGTCTTTGGACTTGCCGTTACTCTAGTCACCACAGCCAAGACCAAAGCCGAAGCCACAGAATTCTTTGAACTTATCGGTGTACCATTTAAGAAATAATTTAGATTACTTTAAAATACCCCCAAACGGGGGTATTTTTGTAGATAAGCTTATATCATAATGGTTTACCGAAGCAAGGCTTCGGTGGGGTATAAATATTTTTATATTTCTTTCATTATATTTTTAATTTTTAGCGATTCGTACATCTTTTTACTGAAAACCTCTTTTAAGAAAGCTGTAGTTTTCTTCTTCCCTTTATACCAGATGAAACCTAAAATGATAAGGAATGTAGTACCTGGCACAGGAGTGAAATAAAACACTATACCCACTATTATAAATATGATTCCAAGTATTTTGTGTATTTTTATTGACCTTTCTTTCATAATGATTTGATTATAACACTATTTATAGTAACTTAGTCTATATTTGAAATCCAATTTTTAAAATTATCTATAAATATACCCTCTTTAAGCATTTCTAGTTGGTGTGGTAGATGGGTCCATGAGATATGAGTTTTAATATTTTGTTCTTTTAGTAGCTTTATAAGTTTTCTGCCATTTGAAACGGGAATCACAACATCATTTTTAGACAAGATTATGTTGAATTCAGTATTGTGACTTTTCCTTTTAAAATAATGATCGGGAGATATCTCAGCCCAAACTTTTTTAAGTTTAGAAAGAGTAGTTTTGTAATCTTGTATCATTTTATTTTTTAATTTCTGAGTACTTGCACCTTTCCAGAACGCTTCAGCCAAGTTATACCCTGGGACGATAAGCATAACTTTCTCCATTTTTATTTTATCTGAGACTATCATACAGAATAATCCTCCCAAACTTTGTCCATACATATAGAAATAGCGGGGCTTTTTATTTTTAAGACCACTCAAATCTTTTATTATTGTATTTATTAAATGCTCGAAATTGTCTTTTGTTTTAAGTGGATCAGGGCAAAGTATTTTGTCTGGATAGGCATACTGGATGTACCCATAATCCTTTGGTATAGATTTCCTCATAAGAAAATACAAAGATTCATATGAAGACCATCCATCCAATAATATTATGATTTTCTCTTGGTGTAGTCTGTCTTTTATCTTTGTAATTTTATACATATGTTTATTATATATATTCTTAGCTATTTCTACAAATAAAATTATATACTAGCCCTAAGCCACGCTTATGACTGGTATTTTTTGTTGACAAATTTTCAAGGGGGGTGTATACCTCGGGTATAAGGCTCATTTCAATATATTTCATTTAATTTTTTTAAAATGAAAACCAAAAAGTTTTTCTTTTATGTTTTTTTTGGAGCCCAACTAATCGGGCTCGGTGGTTTTTTGGGGAAAATCATTTACGATGGGGTGCAAAATTTTCAAAGTGCCTCAATCGGAGGTAATGTCTCCAAAGAAACCATTACAACTCTGGGCGTTCTGTTTTTTGTTGGCTTTGCAGGTTTTCTTGCAAGCAACAAGCTTGTAGACCAGTTGAATAAACTGGAAAACTAAAATAGGAAGCCTAAATGGGAAAAAGCGGGTGGATGAAATATTTCACCTGCTTTTTTAATTATAGGATGGATGGGTACAGAAATTTGACATAAATACGTTCATTTGCTAGTATAAGGGAATTCGGTATTGAGCTGATCTGTGTTTCTCCTTAAGACATTTGTTGATGTTTTAAGAAATGACACATGATATCGCCTTATCGGGTAAAGCATTTTATTTATGGCAAAAACATCAGTAACAGCTAGACATTTAAAGAAGTCAAAGTTTAGTACACGAGAAACAAATCGTTGTTTTCGCTGTTCCCGCGGGCATGCATATATGCGAGACTTCGGTCTCTGTCGTATTTGCTTCCGTGAATTAGCAAACGAAGGGATGCTTCCGGGGGTCAGAAAATCAAGTTGGTAATTTTAATAGCAATTAGGCCATAGGCCTTAGGCACCTAGCAAAAAGCTAAATTCCTAGAGCCTAGAGCCTAAAGCCTAAACAAAACAATGGATCAAATAGCAAACATGGTGAATATGATAAAGAATGCAGGTCGTGCTGGGCACGAGTCTGTTACTGTATCATTTTCTAAAATCAAACAGGCAATCGCTGAATGCTTACTTAAGGAAGGCTACATCTCATCTCTCAACAAGAAAATGCAGAAAGGTTTCCCTGTCCTTGAAATAGGTATACTTTATGTAGACGGAGCTCCGAAAGTAGGAGGAGTAGAAAGAATATCTAAATCATCATGCCGTGTATATAAAGGAGTTAAAGATATCAGATATGCAAAAGGTAGCTCTATCATCACAGTCTTTTCGACACCGAAAGGAGTTTTGACAGATAAAGAGGCACGCAAGCAAATGGTCGGAGGAGAAGTATTGTTTAAAATTTGGTAGGTAATCACCCAAAAAATATATGTCACGTATTGGAAAACAAACAGTTATAATCCCCACAGGTACAGAAGTCAAACTTTCTGGTACGACTCTTACCGTGAAAGGACCGAAAGGGACTCTCACAAGAGATTTCCCTGGTCTAGTCACTATACATATCAATGGCAATGAAATTACTTTCACTCCCAATAAAATTGGAGACAAGACTATCAATGCACTTTGGGGTACATATGCTTCACATGTGAAGAATATGGTCTTAGGTGTAAATGAAGGTTATACGAAAAAGCTCGTACTAGAAGGAGTCGGATTCAAGTCAGAAGTAGCTGGTAAAGTTCTCAATCTTGCTCTTGGTTTCTCACATCCTGTAAAGATTAATATTCCAGAAGGTCTTACTGTTACAGCCGAGAAGAATAACATCACGATTAGTGGTATAGATAAAGAGCTTGTAGGCTCTTTCACCGCCGGAGTTCGTTCACAGAAAAAGCCAGAGCCTTATAAGGGTAAAGGTTTCCATTACAATGATGAAGTTATTCGTCGTAAGCAAGGTAAGAAAGCGGCATAAAATATATGAATAAAAAATTAGAAAAAAGAATAAGATTAAAGAAGAAGATTCGTACAAAGATTTTCGGTACTTCCGACACACCTCGTCTTTCTGTTTTCCGTTCCAACAATTACGTCTATGCTCAGATGATTGATGATGCTAAAAGTGTCACTATCGCTTCCGCTTCTGATATGGATGTGAAGACAGGGACAAAGACAGAACGTGCTATCGCAGTAGGAGCAAACATTGCAAAAATTTCAAATACAAAAGGCATAAAAGCTTGCGTCTTTGATCGTAATGGATTCAAATATACCGGTCGCGTGAAAGCTCTTGCGGACAGCGCACGTAAGGCAGGGCTTAAGTTTTAATATAAATATATGGATACAACAAAACCAAAACAACATACAACAAATAGTGGAAGCCCACGTGGAAATACAAGTGGAGGATATCGTGGCAACCCGAACAACAAACGTGAAGGGGGAGAACGTAAGCCTAGAACATTTTTCGAAAAGCCAAAACCAGAATTTGACCAGAAGATGGTTTCTATTCGTCGCGTGACTCGTGTGGTGGCTGGTGGACGTCGTATGACCTTCGCAGTTGCACTTGCTATCGGAGATAAAAAGGGCTCTATTGGTCTTGGTACTGGAAAGGGAGGAGATACAGCTATGGCTATTGCGAAAGCTCTTCGCCAAGCTAAGAAGAATATGTTTAAGATTAAGACAACCAAAGATATGTCCATTACTCATGAGGTCTCATCCAAGTTCTCAAGTTCTAAGCTTACAATGATGCCAAACAGAGGTAAGGGATTAGTAGCAGGAAGTACCGTTCGTGATATGCTTATACTTGCAGGATTAAAGAATATCACTGCCAAGCTTCATTCAGGAAGTAAGAATAAATTAAACAATGCCAGAGTTGCTTATAAGACTTTGTATCAACTTAAAGCCTTAAATACTCTACCCAAAGTAGCCGCATTTATCGTGGAATCAGAAGCTGAGGTCAAAGAAGAAGTGGCTGGAAAAGTAATTATAGAGGAAGTTAAATAATAAATTATATGGAATTACACACATTAAAAAGAGAACATCCAAATAAGAAGAAAAGACTCGTCGGTCGTGGAGGTACACGTGGTAAGACTTCAGGCCGTGGAGGCAAGGGTCAGACTGCTCGTGCTGGTAACAAGCGTCGCCCAGAAATGCGTGATATAATCAAGAAGATTCCGAAGCTTCGTGGTTACCGTTTTCACTCTGCATCTACCAAGCCCACTCCTGTAAATGTCGGAGCCTTGAATATATTCAAAGCAGGAGAAATCGTAAATCCAAAGTCACTTTTTGAAAAGAATTTGATTCGTAATGTCGGTGGCAAGCTTCCAGCTGTGAAGATTCTAGGTACAGGCGAGATAACTGTTAAGCTAACAGTATCAGGATGTGTATTATCTAAAACAGCAAAAGAGAAAATAGAGAAAGCCGGAGGAAGTATAAAATAAAATGGAAACAGTTTTCAACAAACTAAGAATGATATTTACAGACAAGACTCTAAGGTCTCGTGTCTTATTTGTGCTCGGAGCATTTATTTTATTTAGACTTCTTTCTGCAATTCCAATTCCTGGTATTGATGCTACCAAGCTACAAATTTTCATAAACAATAATCAATTTCTCGGAGTCTTAAATATGTTTTCAGGTGGAGGACTTTCTACTCTTTCTATAATGATGCTTGGAGTAGGTCCGTACATTACTTCTTCTATCATAATGCAGTTGCTTACTATTATGTCTCCTCGCTTGAAAGCGATGTATCAAGAAGATGGAGAAGCTGGACGCAAGAAATTTACTCAGTTTAGTAGAATGATTACAGTTCCTCTTGCTATCGTTCAAGGATTTGCTCTTTTGTTTTTATTGAAAAAGCAAGGAATACTTGGAGATCTTTCAATGTTTAATATGTTTGCGAACCTTTCTGTCATAGTCGCTGGCTCTATGCTTATAATGTGGATTGGTGAATTGATGTCTGAGTTTGGTATTGGGAATGGAATATCACTTATAATCTTCGCTGGTATCGTGGCTAGAATTCCACAAGAGATTACTCAATTCCTCTTTACTTTCAATATTGCTAATCTTCCACTTTATATATTATTCCTAGCTGTAGGGATCTTGATTGTTGCCGGAGTTGTAATTATGACTGAAGCCGAGAGGCCTATTCCTGTGACTTATGCCAAGCAAGTGCGTGGCGATCATATCGCGGGAGGGACTCAGACTTATCTACCACTTCGCGTGAATCAAGCTGGAGTCATACCTATCATCTTTGCACTTTCTATTTTGCTTTTCCCTCAGCTTATCGGCAATGCTTTGGCAGGAATGAGTAATCACATCCTTCTATCTATTTCAAGAGGCTTACTCTGGTTCGTTTCTAATACTTGGCTTTATTCATTGGCTTACTTTATTTTTGTATTCTTATTTACTTACTTCTATACAGCTGTTACCTTTGATCCCAATCAAATTTCTGAAAATTTACAGAAGAATGGAGCTTTCGTGCCAGGGATTCGTCCAGGACCTGCCACTCGTGACTACATAGAGAAGATTCTCAATCGCATTACAACGATCGGTGCAGTCTTCCTAGGATTCATTGCGGTGCTACCTCTCGTTATGAAAGCAATTACAGGTATTACGGCTTTCGCTATCGGAGGTACAGCTCTCCTCATTGTCGTCTCTGTCGTTTTGGATTTGATTAAAAAGATTGAAGCGCAACTCTCTATGAGAGAGTATTAAAAAAGACCTATTATTTAGGTCTTTTTTAATATATTAGAATTTTAGTATATAATAGAAAGATGATAAACAAACCACAAACATTTATATTTTATGGGATAGCAGGTTCGGGTAAGGGTACCCAAGTAAAACTTTTACAAAATGTTTTGAAAGCCAAAGATGGTATGGATACGGTATATGGAGCACCCGGCAATGAATTTAGAAAACTTGTTGAAAGTGGCAATCTTACAGGGTCTACTCTGAAAGATGCTATGGAAGCGGGTCTTCTTTTGCCAGATTTTTTACCTAATACTGTTTTTGCTGATATTTTAATTTCTGAATTAACAACAGATAAACATTTAATTGCAGATGGTTTCCCTCGTACAGTGGTTCAATCTGAAAATTTTGAGGAGATGATGAAATTTTATAATCGTGAGAATATAAAAGTTATTTATATAGAACTTAGCAAAGAAGAAGCAATAAAGAGAATGAAGATTCGTGCTAGACCAGATGATACTGATGAAGGAATTGCAAAAAGATTTGATGAATATGTAAAAAATATTATTCCTTCTATGAATTATTTCAAAGATAAAGAGAATTATAAAATGTATATGATAAATGGAGAACAATCCATAGAAGATGTCCATAAAGAAATTATTACTAAATTAAACTTAATCTAATTCAATGCCAGAAACAAAAACAGAGAAAGAAACAATCGTGATATCGCTTGGGGGGTCTATTGTAGTACCGGATTTACCGAATGGAGAATTTGTAAAAGCTTTCAAAGAAATAATTTTACATTTTGTAGAAAAGGGTAAAAAGTTTGTAATAATCGTAGGTGGAGGCAAGACTTGCAGACGTTATAATGAAGCCTTAAGTAATGCCACAGAAGTTATCAATGAAGATCTGGATTGGCTTGGTATATATACTACTCGCCTCAATGCAGAACTTGTCAGACTTTCTTTTGGTAAAAAGGCGGCGGATAGAATTCTGATAGATCCAAGTATAATAAAAGATTTCAATGACGACGTCGTTATTGGTGCTGGGTGGAAGCCTGGGAATTCTACAGATGCAGTTGGGATTATGATTGCGAAGGAACTTGGTACAAAAAAGGTAGTTAATATTTCAAATATTGATTATATTTATGATAGTGATCCGAAAATAAATGAGGATGCCAAGAAGTTTGAGAATATTTCATGGGCAGAATATCGTTCTTTTATATCTTCCGTTTGGAAGCCAGGTATGAACACTCCTTTTGACCCTATTGCTTCAGAGAAAGCAGAGGAGGGAGGCATAGAAGTTGCTTTCATGTCAGGGCACAATCTAGAAAGTCTTGAGAATTATCTAAAAGGAGAGCATTTTGTAGGAACAATCATAAAGTAATTAGGAATCACTGCCCCCAAGCAAGGCTTGGGGGCAGTGTGTATTTTAGAGCTGTATTCTAGTATAATGAATTAATGGAATCACAAACTAAAGTGTGTCAAAATTGTAAGCTTAATTTCACAATTGAGCCAGATGATTTTTCATTTTACGAAAAGATAAAAGTCCCTCCACCAACTTGGTGCCCTTATTGTAGGTTTATACGTAAAATGACATTTATTAACGAGCGTTCTCTTTATAAAAGAGTTTGTGATAATTGTAGTCAGTCTATGATATCTATGTATAGCCCTGATATACCACTTCCTGTTTGGTGCAATAAATGTCATATAAGTGATACTTGGGACGGAACTATATATAGTAGAGATTATGATTTCTCTAGAAATTTTTTTGAACAATATAAAAAATTAAAATATGATGTTCCTCATAGGGCGCTTGATCAAAACGAGCGAAATGGCGAAGGGTGTGAGTATTCCAATCTATGTTACACCAGTAAAAACATATATTTATCTTTTAATATTATTGGTTCTGAAAATCTTAAGTATTCGGCACATGCTTTTAAGAATAATAAAAATTGTTTAGATTCACTTATTTTTAAAAATAATGATAGGGGGTATGAGCTTGTTCAGGCTATTTCTAATTACAACTCATCTTTTTTAATTGAAAGTGACCAATGTGTAGATTCACATTTCCTTTATGATTGTTCTAATTGTGTTAATTGTTGTTTATCTTCAAATCTTCGAAATAAAAGTTATTTTTTTCAAAATCAACAGTTATCGCGTGAAGAATATAAAAAGGCAGTTATGGCGCTTAGACTTGAGACATATTCTGGGCAATTAAATACTAAGAATATTTTTATGCAAATAGCAAAAGATGCAATTCATAAATACGCGCATATAAAGAATTCAGTAGATGTTATTGGAGATTTTATTGAAAATTCAAAAAATATTTACCATTGCTATGGTCTTGTAGATGCTATAAATACTAAATATGTATTTTTTGCAGTAAATACAATTGTAGATTCTCAAGATGTAATATTTGCAGGAAAAGTAGAGGAGTGCTATGAGTTTACTCTTGGTGGTAGGGGAGCTAGTCGTGTAATTTTATCTTTTAGTTGTTCTGGGGGGTGCAAGGATCTATTCTATTGTGATTCGTGTATGAGTTGTTCAGATTGTTTTGGCTGTGTAGGGTTAAAAAAGAAACAGTATTATATTTTTAATAAACAATATAAGAAGGAAGAGTATTTTGAAATGGTTAAGAAAATTAAACAACACATGAATGATATGCCTTATATAGATAAGATTGGTAGAATATATAGCTTTGGGGAATGTTTCCCTACAGAACTTTCTCCTTTTGCTTACAATGAAACTCTTGCTTTTAAAGAGAATTTTATCTCAAAAGAAGAAGTAATCTCTTTGGGATATAAATGGAAAGAAATGGAATCAAAGTTATATACTCCAACACTTAAAACAGATTCTGTGCCAGAGAGTATTAATGATGCTCTAGACACTATTTGTAATGAGATTATTGAGTGTCCCAATCAAGGCAAAGTAGATACACAATGCACTTCAGCTTATAAAATATTACCAGATGAGTTAGCATTTTATAGACAAATGAATCTTCCAATACCTAGGTATTGTCCGAATTGTAGATATCACAATCGTTTAATTTGGAAGAATCTTTTTCACTTTTACAAACGACAATGTATGTGTAATTCATCAAATCATAATCATAAAGGAAAATGTCAGAATGAATTTGAGACATTGTATGCTCCCGACAGAGAAGAATTAATTTATTGTAAAGAATGTTATCAACAGGAAGTGTATTAATAGTCAGATAGGGGTTAAACCCCTATCTAGAGAATAGTATGGATTATAAACCAGAAAATAGAATATGTCAGAATTGTAAGAAAGACTTCACTATTGAGCCAGACGATTTTTCATTTTATGAGAAGATGAAAGTCCCTCCGCCAACTTGGTGTCCTGAATGTCGTTTTCAAAGAAGGTGTCTTTTCCGTAACGAAAGAAAACTTTTCCGAAATATAGATGGAGTTACTGGTAAGCCAATATTTTCACTTTTTCCATTGGAGGCACATTTTCCAATTTATGAAGATAGTTATTGGGCAAGTGATAATTGGGACCCATTTTCTTATGGGATGGACTTTGATAGGTCACGACCATTTTTAGCCCAACTCTTAGAGTTGAATTCAAAGGTACCACGTCCTCGCTCTGATGCTATAAATATGGTAAGAAGTGAATATTCTGCAAATGCTGCAGACTTAAAAGATTGTTATTTGATTTTTAATTCAAGCTATACAGAAGATTCAGCATATGGAAATGCCAATGATTATTGCAAAAATTGCTTTGATAATTCTCATATTCAAAATTCAGAGAAATGTTATGAATCATTTTGGCTTACTAAATGTTATGATACACATTTTTCTTCACAATGCGAGGATTGTGTTTCAGTTTGGTTTAGTAAAAATTGTCGTGGATGTACGGATTGTTTTGGCTGTGTAAACTTAACAAATAAATCTCATTGCTTTTTCAATCAATCTTTATCAAAAGAAGAATACAAAGAAAAGATAAAATCACTTGATTTTTCAAAATGGTCAAATCTCGAAAGAATAAAAAAACAAGTTGGAAAAATATGGTTGAATTTTCCTGTTAGATATCTTCAAGGTATTAAAAATTATTTATCTGATGGCGAATATGTTGCTTATTCAAAAAATGTTCGTCATAGCTACTTAGTTCGAGGGGGAGAAAATCTTGCCTATGTGCAATATGTTCAAGTTCCATCATTAAAAGATTCTATGGATGTTATTGTGGGTGGTTGTAATAGTGAGTTAGTATATGAATCTTCAGCTTGTGGTTGGGATTCTTCACAAATTCGTTTTAGTATTGAGTGTTGGGACGGGGGAATGGATTTTGAATACAGTATGTTTTGTGGAAAGAAAGCCAGTCATACATTTGGTAGTATTAGTATTTGTAGTGGGGAATATGTTATTTTAAATAAAAGATATTCCAAAGAAGAATTTTATAAACTTAGAGATGAAATACGTAAGCATATGGATGAAATGCCATATATAGATAAAAATGGACGTATTTATAAATATGGCGAATTTCTTCCACCTGAGTTTTCCCCTTTTGCATACAACGATACGATAACTCCGGAACATTTTCCTTTATCAAAAGAAGAAATAATCTCCTATGGTGCCAATTGGTATGAGATACCAAAAGTTGATTATGAAACAACAATGAAAGCCAAAGATATACAGGATGATATAAATGATGTATCGGAAGGTATTTTAAAAGAGATTATTTCTTGTGATAAATGTAATCGTGCTTATAGAATAATTCCTTCCGAATTACAATTTTTAAAACAAAACCATATTCCAGTTCCTCGTAGTTGTGTGAATTGTCGTCATGATTTACGTATTTCACAAAGAAATAAAAGTAAACTGTATAAAAGAAAATGTAATTGTAATGGGAACAATTCAACAAATAATAAATATAAAAATGAAATCAGACATTCCCATGACACCGAAGCTTGCCAAAACGAATTTGAAACATCTTACTCCCCAGATAGACCAGAGATAGTGTATTGCGAAAAGTGCTATCAGCAAGAAATTTATTGATTGTTTGATTATATTGAGGTTTTGGGCTAGTATTGAAATATATGGCACCCCGAAGGAAAGATTACTTCCTACGGGGCAAGGTTATAAATATGAATATCATTATAAAGACAAAAGAACAAATAGAGATTATACGAGAAGGGGGGAAGATTTTGGCGGAGGTATTGAAGAAGGTGGCTAAAAAAGTATCTCCGGGGATTTCGACATACGAACTTGATAAATATGCGTACGATTTGATAAAAGAGAAGAGTGGAATCCCAGCATTTTTGAATTACAGGCCAGAAGGTGCACCGAAAGCTTTTCCTGCTTCTATATGTATATCAGTGAATAATGAAGTTGTTCATGGTATTCCTAGTAAGAATAAAATTTTGAAAGAAGGAGATATTGTCTCTCTTGATTTAGGACTCAAATACAAAGGGCTCTTCACTGACCATGCTGTGACTGTGCCCGTGGGGAAGATTTCAAAGAAGGACCAGGATTTGCTCGATAAGACGAAGAAAGCCCTAGAAATAGGCATTTGGGCAGCTCGTGGAGGGGCTACAGTGGGTGACGTTGGTCACGCCATAGAATCATTTGTGAATAGGAAATATGGCATAGTTCGCGAGCTTTCAGGGCATGGTGTAGGGGTGAAAATTCACGAAGATCCATATGTGCCGAACTATGGTAAAGCTGGTAAAGGGCAGAAATTAATTCCAGGAATGATTATAGCCATTGAGCCAATGCTAAATATTGGAAAGGACAATATAACTGTTGCCAATGATGATTGGACTATTAAAACAGCCGATGGCTCTCATTCTGCTCATTTTGAGCATACGATTCTCATTACCGAAGGTGACGCGGAAATATTAACTAAGTAAAAACACTCCATAAAAACATTCTCAGACTCACCACACAATAAAATTCTGCTGAATTTTTTGCTCGCACTCGGCCCGTCGGCCTGCGTGAGGGTTCGCTTGAGAACATTTTTTATTTCGTGTTTAATTAGCCCATATAGATTTTTTAGAATAGTCTCTGAGAAGGGGCCGGCGCAGGCTGTCGAGCCGAGCAATGAGCAAATTTCTAGCAAGAAATTATGTGATTCACCAGAATCACCTAAGGGCAGAAATATTCAGGAGAGCTATTCAAAAAATCTAGATACCAACATTTATAGATCATTTTTTCTTTTTCTTGTGGTATAATAAAACTATGGAAGGATTAAATCTAAACAATGCTCCTAAATTTAAAACCCCAGAAGAAGAGTTGGTATTTTTGCGTGCTCACTTGGCTGAACATGAGAAGAAACTCAATGAAAAAGGGCAAGAAGTAAACAAAGAAGATATTGCTCACAATTTAATCTCTGAATATAGAAAGCTTGAGCCGACAGATGTAATGCATAAAAGTGCCGTGATAAATAAAAATGAAGCTGAAGGCTTAGTCTTGCGATTAAAGCCTGAGAATCACGACAGTAAAATGGAAGAGCTTCTCGGTATTCTCTTGGATAAAGGTATTTCCAATACTCTTTCCATTGTGGCGAAGATGAATAATCCTCACCTAGATGATGACTTTCACCGTTTCCTTGTCCAGTATTTATACAGTACTCATAAAGTGCCGGGGCTTAAAGAAGGCACTCCTCTTTTCAAATCTCTTGATATGAAACTTTTCGAAATTACTCTGCCTGATGTCAGCGAAGATGATAAAGACAAGAAAGGTTTGAAAGAATTACTCTCTGCCATGGAGCAATTCTATGCTGGTATGCATTCAGTCGGAGAAGGAAGAGAGAATTATAATAGAAATCATTTTACTTTAGAGATTGCCCTCGCTGAAGGGACGGACAGCTTCATCTTTTATGTCGCAGTACCTACTCACAAGGCAGAATTATTTGAAAAGCAATTACTTGGAGTTCATTTAAATGCGAAAATTACAGAAGTTCCTGATGATTATAATATTTTCTCTCCCAATGCATTTATCAGTGCCTCTTATGCAACCTTGGCTCATCACGAAGTCTATCCGATAAAGCTCTATGATACGATTGATCATGATCCACTCAATATAATTCTAAATGTTTTCACTAAATTAAAAAAGCATGGAGAAGGTGCTTCTATTCAGTTCACTATTTGTCCGGAAGATGAAGATATTATCAGGAAGTTTCATATTATCCATTCGGATGTGAAAAGTGGTATGTCTGTACGTACCGCTTCGAGTATGACTCGCCAAGTGACCAAGGAATTGAAAAATATAGCCAGCGAATTATTCTTCGGAGCTTCTAAAAAGAAAGAAGAGAAGCAAGTGAATGATAAAGCTGTGGAATATATTGGAGAGAAGTTGAAGAGTACCATAATGGCTACCAATATTCGTATCATCGCTTCAGCTGAATCGCAATTACGCTCAGAGCAAATATTATCTGAAATAGAATCTTCTTTCAATCAATTCACCGAAGCCGATCGCAATGGGTTTAACTTTAATCATCCTAAGGGGGGCTCACTTATGAATCTCATTCACGATTTTTCTTATAGAACATTTTCAGATGATTATTCTATGCCACTTAATCTTAAGGAGCTTGCTACTATTTTCCACTTTCCGAATAGCATTGTATCTTCACAGCTCAAGCAGGCTAAGGCCGGCTTTGCCCCAGCCCCACTTGAAATGGGCAATGAAGGAATTCTACTTGGTATCAATAGTTTCAGGGGCAAAGATACAGAGGTACGAATGAGTCGCGAAGACAGACTCCGTCATATGTATGTCATTGGTCAGACGGGTACAGGTAAGACGACAATATTGAAAAATATGATTGCCCAAGATATCAAGAATGGCGATGGCTGTTGCTTTATCGATCCACACGGTAGTGATATCCAGGATATACTTTCTTATGTGCCCAAAGAAAGAATTGACGATGTCATTTACTTTGACCCTGCTTATACTGCTCGTCCGATGGGGCTTAATATGCTCGAGTATGATCCGAAATATCCCGAGCAGAAGACTTTCGTCGTGAACGAATTGATGAGTATTTTCAATAAACTTTTTACGAAAGAATCTATGGGCCCTATGTTTGAGCAATATTTTAAGAATAGTGCCTTCCTGGCAATGGATGATCCGAACAATCATGCCACTCTTCTAGACATCACTCGCATCTTAGGCAATAAAGAGTATAGAGATTCACTTTGTGAAAAATGTAAGAATCCTATTATCAAAGAATTTTGGGTTAATGCTGAGAAAACAACAGGGGACCAATCCATCGCCAACTTTGTACCATATATTTCATCCAAATTTGATAACTTTATTTCCAACGATATAATGCGCCCTGTTGTTCTCCAAGAAAAATCTTCATTTAACTTCCGTGAAATAATGGACAATAAAAAGATTCTTCTGATAAACCTTTCAAAGGGAAGACTTGGAGATATCAATGCTAATCTCATTGGGCTTCTACTTGTGGGGAAGATTCAGATGGCAGCACTTTCTCGTGTAGATATGTATGGGCAAAAGATGAATGACTTCTATCTTTATATTGATGAATTCCAGAATGTGACGACTGATTCTATTGCCTCTATTCTTTCTGAGGCACGTAAGTATCGCTTGTCCTTAACTGTTGCTCACCAATATATTTCTCAGCTAGAAGAAAAAATAAAGGATGCTGTCTTCGGCAACGTCGGCTCGATGGCTGTCTATCGTATCAGCTCTGAAGATGCAGTCGCCGTAGAACCGAAATTCAAACCAACTTTCACCGCAGCGGATATTATGAAGCTTGATAATTTCAATTCATATGTGAGTATGCTTATAGGTGGAGTACCGACGAAGCCTTTCAGTATGACTTCCCATTGGAGTCTCACTCCCAAAGGCAACACTGAGATAGTAGATAAAATAAAAGAATTATCATATCTCAAATACGGCCGTCTCCGCGAAGAGGTAGAAGAGGAAATAATGAATAAATACAGAAAAGAATAAAATTTTGCATTTGTTTTATTAGATTAAATCTGCTATTATGCTAGTAATTTATTAGATTATTTTTTTATATATGAAACATCCAAAAGAAGAAAGAACATACGTGATGATTAAGCCTGATGGGGTCAGAAAGGGTTTAATTGGAGAGGTTATTAAGCGTTTTGAGCAACGTGATTTGAAAATTGTGGCTCTTGAAATGTCTCAACCATTATACGACCAAATGGATAATCACTATCCTAAAAAAGAAGAATGGGTTACTCGTTTGGGAGAAAAAACTAAAAATACATACGAAAAATATGGATATGATTTATTTGCAGATTTTGGGACAGATGATACTTCAAAGATTGGACCAGAAGTTCGCAAATGGGTTATTGATTTTATGATGAGTGCTCCCGTTGTGAAGATGATTGTTCAAGGGATACACGCTGTTGACGTAGTTCGTAAAATTGCCGGTGATACAATGCCTTACAAAGCCGATATGGGTACGCTTCGTGGAGATTTCTCAATAGACTCTCCTGCACTTGCAAACAAAGAAAAAAGAGCAGTTATGAATATAGTTCATTGTTCTGAGACACCAGAAGAAGCCGAGCACGAGATAAAGCACTGGTTTGGGGATTCTGTGATTTATAATTATAAACGTTTTGGAGTAGACGAATAGTTTCCTAATAAAATCCCTTAAAAAGGGATTTTATGTTATATTGAAAACATCAGTATGAAAAATATTATAGATATATACAAAGAATATAAAATAATGCCGAATTTAGCGGTACATCAGTTTCGAGTAGCGGCTGTGGCTTGGCAAATTTGCGAATCTTTCAACATAGATGTAGATAAGGATAGTATTGTCAAAGCCTGTCTTCTTCATGATATGGGTAATATCATTAAGTTTAATTTAATTCAGACACAAGCACTTTTTGGATTATCCGATTTAGAAATACAAGATGCAATTATAGTACAAAATGAATTTATTCAAAAATATGGTAAGAGCGAACATGAAGCCACTGTGCTTATAGGCAGAGAGCTTGGTGTTTCTTCATATGTTTTAGAACTTATAGATTGTGTTGATTCATCTAACTTGGAAATTTTAGCAATGAAAGATGATTTTAATAAGAAAATTTGTATGTATGCAGATGGCAGGGTGACTCCACACGGAGTAGTCTCTATAAATGAGAGAAGTAGAGAAGCCAAAGAAAGATATCAGAATCATCCTAATAAATTTGATGAAGAAAGTAGATTACATTTCAACAAAAATTTAGGCAGAATGGAGCAGCAGATCTTTTCTCATTCAAAAATTAAACCCGAAGACATAAATGATGAATCTATAAAAAATTATTTAGAAAAATTGCAAAATTATTCAATTTAGATTAAGTATCTTTATTGAAATACTGTCAAAAGTGTGTTTTATTGGGAAAGTTGCTTGCTTTGGCCTCACTAACGCGTATACTTTAAGTAGGGTTATTTGAATTGTGTTACCTAGAACAATTTTTTAGGGGATTAAATAGTTTTGATATAGTGCTGTATACGTATTATGTTAACAAATCTCTATCATCCTTAATCCCACTTAGCGTTATGCTATGGTAATATACTTCGGATAGTCCTAATAAGAGATTCTTTCATACTTTTGAAAGGATTTTTTGTTTTGAATTCCTCCCCTCCTTACTAAGGAGGGGAATGAGGGGAGGTTCTTAATTAATTTACCTCTCCCCAGCCCTCCCCTTAGTAAGGGGAGGGGGAAAATTCCATTTTAGTTTTTTATTATGTTATAATAAAAATATATATGGAGAATGATACGAAACTGAAAGTTACATTTTGTTCTGGCGCTGGGACTGTTACAGGTGCCAACTTTTTAATAGAGGGTAATGGCAAGAAATTCTTAGTAGATTGCGGGCTTATCCAAGGAGAAAAAGTGGCAGATGATATCAACTGGGAGAAATTTCCTTATGAAGCATCTTCCATAGATATTCTATTTATCACTCACGGGCATATAGATCATATTGGCAGAATCCCGAAGCTTATCGCTGAAGGTTTCAATGGCAAGATTATATCTACCATTCCCACGAAAGAGATTACAGAAGTAATGCTTGCGGACACAGCGCATTTACTTTCTCGTGATACGGATCACAATTTGGCAGAGATTTATTCAGAAGAGAATATTAATAAAGCAATCGGTCTATGGGAGACTCTTGAATATGGGCAGAAGCTCAATGTGGATCACGGCTTTCAATTTTCTTATAAAGATTCAGGCCACATATTAGGGTCTGGGATGCTTGAGATTATCTATAATAACAAGAAAATTATTTTCACTGGTGACTTGGGGAATTCACCTTCACCACTTCTTCGTGATACAGAGAAGATAGCCAATGTGGATTATCTTTTTATGGAATCTTGCTATGGAGATAGGAATCATGAAGATCGTGATACAAGGAAAAATAAATTACAAGAAATTATTAAAGAAAATTATGAAAGAAAGGGTACTCTTATTATCCCGACTTTTTCTTTGGAACGTACACAAGAATTACTTTATGAGATAGATACTTTGATTGAGAATAAATTAATTCCACAGATGCCCATATTCCTTGACTCACCACTCGCCATAAAGCTCACGGCCATTTATCGCAAATATGAGAAATATTTCAATCCGACAGCTTTGAAAATTATAAAAGGTGGAGATGACATTTTTAATTTCCTTGGACTTAGGATGACGAATGAGACCGAAGAATCGAAAGCAATATTAAATGTCCCAGATCCCAAGATTATTATGGCAGGTAGCGGGATGAGTAATGGAGGCAGAATCCTTCATCATGAGAAGAATTATCTTCCACATGCCAATAATACTATTCTACTTATTGGATATCAGTCCGTGGGGACATTGGGTCGCTCTATAGAGAATGGAGTGAAAGATGTCCGTATTATGGGAGAGGATATACATATTAAAGCTCATTTAGAAATGATAAGTGGCTATTCTGGGCATAAAGATTCCGACCATCTTGTGGAATTCGTAGAAGAGACTGCCAATACGGTCAAAAAGGTATTTTTACTTATGGGAGAACCCAAGGCTTCAATGTTCTTGGCTCAGAAGCTAACAGATAATTTAGGTATAGATGCTTATACACCAACAAGTGGGGAATCTGTCGAAATAGAGTGCTAAATAAAAAACCTTCACAATTGTGAAGGTTTTTTATTTATATGCTTTTTACGATTCTTGCGAATGTCTCAGGATTATTTTGGGCGATATCTGATAGAATTTTGCGGTCTATATCAATCTTCTTTTTCTTAAGACCATCTATGAATCTACTGTATGATAATTCAAATGGTCTAATAGCAGCATTGATACGTGTAGTCCAAAGGCTTCTTGCATCTGCCTTCTTATCCTTTCTGTGAGCGAATGAATATGCTCCTGCATGGCGTAATGCATCTTTAGCTTGGGCTTTCTTTGTACTACGACCAAAACGGAATCCTTTAGCTTGGGCTAGGATATTCTTTCTGTGTTTATTCTTTATTGTTCCTCTTTTAACTCTTGTCATATATGTTTGTCCATAGGTCGGACCTATGGTCGATAATTTATAATTTATGCGTTTGCTAAATAAGTTCGTCTATTTTTATTTGAAATTTTGAAATTATTTGTTTTCTTACCAGCTAATTGCTTTGTACGTGATTGCTTGGCATTGAAGTGGTTGAATCCTGGTGCACGAGATAAGATTTTACCATTCTTTGTAACCTTTAAACGCTTTGTTAATGATTTGTTTGTTTTTATACTCATAAAATTTACTTTTCTTTTTCTATTGTAATAGTTGGACCTTTGGGACCTTTTCTATAATCTTCTGCTACTTTATAATTCTCAGTTATAAGGTGAAGTATTCGGTCGAGTCTTTCTCTCAAGAATGCATCGGCCATATATTTAGAACGTCCCGAAAGGAAAAGCTCTATCTTAATACGGTGACCTTCTTTGAGCCACTCTGAAGCTTTTCTGGCTTTCAAAGCGAGGTCATTCTCTCCAGTACCAATCTTTATTTGCACAGATTTGGTTTCTGTAGTTTTAGCTCCTGCTTTCGCCTTCTTCAACTTCTTATTTTGCTCATATTGATACTTACCAAAATTTGCTATTTTAACTATTGGGGGATTTGCATTGGGAGTGATTTCAATCAAATCAAAGCCTTGTTGATTGGCCATTGCGAATGCATCTTTAAAACTTAAAATACCAAGGTTTACACCTTCGTTTGAGATTACGCGAACCTCAGATGCTCGTATTTGATTGTTTATTCTTTCTCTCAATTTGTTTGCCGATAGAAATAAATAGATTACCTACCTAAATAGAATACTAGCATATTTGTGTTATTATGGCAATACGATGGATAACGTTATAAAAGTATATAAAAAGGTAGGTGAGACGCCTCTAGATTGCATTCAAAATCTCAAAAAAGATAGGCCAGAACTGGGCCTTTTACCTATGACTTATGCAGGACGGCTTGATCCGTTAGCAGAAGGGGTGCTTTTACTCCTTGTAGGTGAGGAATGTAAGAAGAAAGATGAATATCTTAATCTACACAAAGAGTATGAGGTAGAAGTTCTCTTTGGTTTCGCGACGGATACATATGATGTATTGGGAAAAGTCACTCCGTCGGAAATACTATTTAAAAGGTCCAGGGACCTGGGGGACGGGAGCCGGTGCCAGACCATTTCAAATCGCTCATCCTTTGACTTCGTTTTGCCTCTAAAGAAGATCCTTCCAAATTTTATTGGCAAGATAAAACAATCATATCCACCGTATTCTTCTCGTCCAGTAAATGGCAAGCCGTTGTTTATGTGGGCGAGGGAAGGGAAGCTAGGTGAGATAGAGATACCTACGCACAATGTGCAAATAGATAATATAGAAATAATGGGGCAAGATTTTATAAAAGGAAATGAACTTTTGGAAAATATTAAAGATAAAATTTCAAAAGTGAAAGGTGATTTTAGACAAGAAGAAATATTAAAAACTTGGGAGAAAGAATTGAAAGACAAAAAAGAAGAAAAATATCCTATAATTAAATTAAGAATTTCTTGTGGCAGTGGGGCCTATATGCGAAGTATTGCCAATGACATAGGGGAGAAGCTAAGCATCCCCGCTCTTGCCCTCAAAATAGTCCGCACAAAAGTAGGAGATTACTAAATTCCCCAGAACTTACGCTATAGCGTAAGTTCTGGGGAATTTGTTTTTAGGGGTATTTAATATATAATTTAATCATATGAAAAGTGAGACGAAAAACTGCCAGAATTGCAAAAAAGACTTTACTATTGAGCCAGATGATTTTTCTTTTTATGAGAAAATAAAAGTCCCTCCGCCAACCTTTTGCTCGGAATGTAGAATGATACGAAGGATGATTTGGAGAAATGAGAGGTCTTTTTATCATCGTAATTGTGATTTGTGTGGAGAAAAGATAATTTCAGTTTTTGATGATAAAAATTTGAAAATTTATTGCCAGAATTGTTGGCTTAGTGATAAATGGGAATCTTTGGAATATGGAGTAAATTATGATTTCTCCGCATCATTTTTTTCTCAGTATTCAGGTTTATATAAAAATATACCACTAATAAATTTAAATGGGCATATTTCAAATAAAAACTCACCGTATGTAAATTATATTGTTCAGGCTAATAATTGCTATTTTTGTTTTGGTGGAGGATATATAGAAAATGTTATGTTTTCTAATGTTGGGGTAAGAATAAAAGATTCAATGGAAATATTTTTCTCAATGGATTGTGAATTTTGTTATGAAATATTAAATTGTCAGAAATGTTATCGTATTTATTATGGAAATAATTTGAAAGACTGCATGGATAGTTATTTTTTGCAGGACTGCGTGAATTGTAAGGACTGTATCATGTCCTGTAATTTAAGGAATAAATCTTATTGTTTTAAAAATCAACAATTAACTAAAGAAAAGTTTTTGGTCAAAAAAGAAGAATTTTTAAATAAACTACAGAAAAATATTTATTCTCTTAAAAATGAATTTAAGGAAGTATTGATTAAAAGTCCTAAAAAATTTGCCAATATTTTGAAATCAGAATTTTCTACAGGTGATAATATCTCTGAAAGTTCACGAGTGGTAAATAGTTTTAATATTTCTAAGAGTGAAAATTGTAAAAATTCACAAGATATAGTTGGAGTTGCTCGTGATATCTACGATACAACAAGTGCTGGGTTAGGACTGGAAAATATGTATGAATCAATGTCTGTAAGTATGAATATTTTGAATTCATTTTTTTCTTTATCAATAAGAAATGATTCTTTTAATATAAATTATTCTTTTGGGTTAACTTCATGTTCCAACTGCTTCGCCTGCATCGGTCTCCGCTCCAAACAATACTGCATCCTCAACCGCCAATACACCAAAGAAGAATACGAGAGCCTTGTCCCCAAAATCATAAAGCATATGAACGACATGCCCTATATAGATAGTAAAGGTAGAATCTACAAATACGGTGAATTCTTCCCAAGTGAACTCTCACCCTTTGCCTACAACGAAACCATAGCCCAAGAATACTTCCCATTAACAAAGGATGAAGCTCTACAACAAGGCTACAAATGGAAAGACAAGGAAGAACGTAACTACAGTATAGATATACATACAGAAAACATCCCAGATTCCATTAAAGACATACCTGATACAGATATCCTAAACAAAGTCATAGAATGTAACCATAAAGGAACCTGTAATCAACAATGTACAGAAGCCTATAAGATTATACCCGAAGAACTATCCTTCTACAGACGTATGAATTTACCTCTACCTCGTCTCTGTCCTAACTGTAGACACTATGAACGTCTTTCTCAACGAAACCCTATGAAATTATGGCATAGAGCCTGTATGAAGCCTGGATGTACCAATGAATTTGAGACATCTTATGCTCCAGAGAGACCGGAGATTGTTTATTGTGAGAAGTGTTATCAGGGGGAGGTGTATTAAAATATTACTTTCTTTGCTTCCTCAAATAATTCATCTATTCTTTCTTGAGTTTTTGCTTCACCGAAGAGTTTAATTATTGGTTCTGTATTTGAAGGACGAAGGTGGAGCCAAGAACTATCCGGTAAGTCTAGGCGTAGGCCATCTTGTTCATCATATGTAGCATCTTTAAAATGCTCTTTCAATTTAATGTACATTTGTTTTAGGTCAGAGCCCAATGGCCATTTATCTTTCTTTATTATATATTTTGGCAATTCTTCCATCAGTTCACTTATAGTTTTATTTCTCTCTGCCATAAGTTCAAGGATTAAAGCAAGTCCCGTAAAACTATCACGGACTGTATTTATAATAGGGTAGATTATTCCACCATTTCCTTCACCTCCAACTATTGCATTATGAGCTAGTATTCCTTCTACGACGAATCCTTCGCCAATTTTAGTTCGGAATGTTTCACTTCCATATTTTTTAGCTACATCAGCTCCTCTTTGTGAAGTAGAAAGATTAAGCACTATAGGCTTACCTGGATGTTTTGATATCACATTTTCTATTACCAATGCTATAGAATTTTCTTCTGACTCCACAATTCCTTTATCACTTACCAATACCAGCCTATCAGCATCAGGATCATGGACGAAGCCTACATCTACTTTTTTTTCAACAACTAATTTTTCTATATCGCCTAGATTCTCACGAAGAGGCTCTGGTCTGTGCCCGAATTTACCATTAGGGATATTGTTTAAGGGATATACTTCTACTCCTAGTTGTTCAAATAAATAAGGATCCATCACACAAGCTGAAGCATTGATCATATCAACAGCTACTTTGAATTTCTTAGCACGGATTACTTCTACATTTATATTTTCTAATATTTTATCAGCATGTTCTTTGAGAAAGTTTGGTGTAATGTTAGATGGATTTTCGCTCGACTCATTATTCCCGTCAGCACGCGATAAAATTCTACTGAATTTTTCGCTAGTGCTCGGCTCGACAGCCTGTGCAATGCTTCCTGGAACAATGAGTTCTCGCTCAAATCCATCCCGTTCGAATTTCTTAATTTCTTCTTCATAATATTTATTTATCCTTTCTACTTCTTCATTTACAGTGAAAAGAGCTTTATCATTTACAAATTTGAGGCCGTTATATTCTATTGGGTTATGACTTGCGGTAATTATTATAGCTCCATCATATCCGTGTTTACGAACAGAGAATAGAACTGTCGGCGTTGGAAGTATATCTCCATATACTGCTTCTACTCCCAGATTTTTTAATTCATTTAGAATTATTTCTCTTATCTCAGGTCCAGACTCACGACCATCTCTGCCAATTAAAATAGTAGGATGTTCCTTTTTTTCTTTTAAAAATGAAACGAAAGCACGCGTATATAAAATAACCACCTCTTTACTAAGTGATTCACCCCAGATACCTCTATATCCAGAGACATTAATTCTTTGTTTAAATTCCATTCCTTTATAATACCAGTTTTTGAGGAATGAGGGAATATTATTGAAAACTAATTTCAAATGGATACATTCCCATACCGCAGGAGCCGTTTAGGGTGCCGGCTGGTTGTGTACTGAGGTCTATATCTGTACTTCCTGATTGTGGGAGACTTTTAAAGATATTCATAGAAGGAATTCTGACAGAAGAAGAGCAATCAAAAGTTCCATTTGTGTTAAATCTTAAAATTGTAGGAAT
The DNA here is from genome assembly GCA_041664465.1 of Minisyncoccota bacterium. GTDB lineage: Bacteria > Patescibacteriota > Minisyncoccia > Phycocordibacterales > UBA9973 > UBA8515. The sequence goes on from JBAYKP010000002.1 coordinate 53,911, forward strand.
TCCTGCCTTTGCAATACTTTTCCTTGGTTGGTAACCACCTTTAGCATTTATCTCTATAATTTGTTTACCATCTACTACCGAAACATTCTTTATAGAAGTTTCTTGTGTTGTTCCAGTACTATTATTACTAGAATCATTTGATTGATTACTTGTTTTTCCACTCGTAAGAACAATAGCAAATATAATTAATGCCGCTGATACTACTATTGAGATGATTGTGTTTTTTGTCATTTTAAAAATTAAATATTGGCTTTATTAATCCGATTACGACCAAACTATTCAATACATTCATTATAGCAAAAAGTATGACGATAAGCCCAGCTGACTTGAAGAAGATGCCAGAGTTTTTATTATTCTTTATACTAAAAGAACTGAAGCTTATCAAAGCAAGTACAGGAAGAGTCCCTAAAGCAAAAGCAAACATTGTAAGAGCTCCATTCATGAAACTTCCAGTAGAAAGAGTGTATATCTGCATTGATTGAGTAAATCCACATGGAAGAAAGAATGTAGCTATGCCAACTAAAATTGGAGTGAGAGAGTGGTTTAATTTGGAAATATTGAAAGCTCTTTTTGATATAAACTTTGGCATGCTTAATTGCAGTTTTTTAGTAGAGTGGAATACATCAAGCAAGTTTATACCCATGATAAGCATAACTATGCCTATAAATATTCCTAAGCCAAACGCTGCTCCAGTATTTAAAGTGAATACACTTCCAAGAGCACCGATAACTCCACCTAATATAAAAAATGAGACGAGCCTACCGAGATGGAAAAGTATTTGAGGCTTCACCTTATCGCCTTCTTGGGCGAAAGTTGCCGACATTGAGAGGACAAGTCCTCCGACGACGGCCATACAAGTAGAGAGGGAAGCGATAATCCCGACCACAAAAGCAGTCCCATAAGTAATTTTTGATGTATTTATTAGATTTACCAGTCCAATCTTTTGCAAGATTATAAATAAAGCAATAAATAATAAAGCCACAGGTATCGCGATTTTAAAATCTGACCAATTTTTGTCTCTTTTTTGTTTTTCAAGTGAGAGAGTATATCCGTGAGGTTTTAAAACAGTTGTTAATTCTTCTGCTATCTGTTCTATTGTCTTATCTCCGAAATCCCCCTCTATTTCTACGGAAGTATTCTTGAGGCTTGATCTCACGTGTGTTATATAAGGTAATTCCTTTAATTCACTTTCAGTTAAGAGTACACAAGAATTGCAGTGCATACCATTTACATGAAATTTATATTTTGTTGTTTGATTTTGATTGTTCATATAGTTAGATATACAATTTACCATAAAAAAATACCTTTTACAATTAAGTATTTATCTACATAAAATATTATATACCCCCTAGGGGTATATGTCAATATTATTTTACATTATTAATAATGTTTTGAATAATTTGGTCAATTTCTTTTGGCCTCTCACCTAAATCTGCTTGTGGGAAGAATTGTGACAGAATAATTGGTCGCATACCAGAAATAAAAGTTTGTCCGTCTTTGTTATAAACATTTATTTTGCACGGCAAGCAGAGTCCGATTTTAATGTCTTTTTCTAAAAATTCATTAGCAAACTTGGCACTACAAAATTCAATAATTTTAAATGATTCTCGTTCAAATCCTTTTTCGCCTAAAGTTTTTTGTACGTCATGAATATACAAAACACGCATGAGAGCTTTGGCGATTTCATCCTCCACACTTTTGACTACGTCATCAAAAGTTTTAGTTGTAGTTACTGTATAATCAAATTCCATAAATTTTTATATATTAAACTAATAATTAAGCACTTAAATCCTTTTTCTTTTCTTCAAATTCTTTTTTATCTATTTCACCTTTAGCGTATCTTTCTTCTAAGGTATGAAGAGATTTCTTGCTATCCATTACATTTGTTTTATTGTTGCTGATAAGCCAAATAATAAAATAAATAATTGCTCCCCAAAACAAAATCATCATAATTCCACCTCCAAACCAACCACCCCATCCATTATATATTCCATACATCATATAATTTACTTTTGTTTATTTTTATAATAAATACAGTCCGACAAACTTATATAATATTATATACCCCTAGGGGGTATGTGTCAACGATATCAATAAACAAGAAAACTACTTCATATGAAGTAGTTTTCTTGTTTATGAATCTCTCTATTATAATTTTTCTATTTTTTGTATAAGCATATCATTTGCTATGGCCATATTGGGGTCATCAAATACATATCTGACTATTCCTTCTTTATCTATAACTATATAGGTATGCCCTGGAAGAGAACCTCTATGCATTGAAGAAGCAGTAGTTAAGAGACCTAATTGTTTAGATGTGTTTGCATTGATATCAAACATCGTCATTGTTTTTGCGAGTTCTGGCATTTGGTCTATTGCTTTCTGCCAATCTTTGGCAGGGTCAACTACGACAGAAATAGCTTGAGTTTTATCGTTATTGAATCTCGCATCACTTCCAAAGGCTGACATTTGATTCCAGCAAGCTGGATAGCACATAAGTCCTTCATTGAAGAACAAGACTATATTTTTACCTTTTAAATCAGCAGGTGTATATATTTTTCCATCTTTATCAGATAATGAGATTGCAGGCATAGTTTTCCCCACAAGAGAATTTAATAATGTATTGTCCGTCGCTATCGATGCACCACCATGATCGTGTGGATTAGGAGTTGTGTTACTATTGTTAACACTAGTTTGAGGATTAGTTTTTGGTCCTTGGGAAGGGTTTTTTATTAGGAAGTATCCTAAAAATAATATTACAATTGAAAGTATTACAATTGAAAATACAAGTGGTTTATTATTTTGATTATTCATGTTTTTTGTTTTTATTTTGATTAATGAACACATACGATATGAGTATTATTATTCCGACGAATAATAATGCCCATATGTATTCAGGGATTACTTTTATAAATCCACTGATAGATTTTAAGAATTTAGCATTGTATAAATTCATATCTAATTGATAATCTGAGTGAACAAACAATTTATCTTTAAAAGCTAAATATGTAATATAGCTTCCCATTAAGAAAAATATAAGTCCAGAGATTAATTCAGAAACAGAAATTTTCCAGCTGAAACTACCAATTCTCATACCAATACTTCTCTTAGCATTAGTAAACTTTTCTGCTAGGTTTACTTTATCCAAGAAGGCTGCAATGATGAATAACGGCAAGGTCATCCCTAGGACATATGCGAGTGTATATAAGACACCCCAGACTATTGTACCGCTTGTTAGTGATAGAGTTAGAACTCCTGCTAAAACTGGAGCACAACAAGTAGTTGCAATCGCTGAGAAAATACCGAGAACATAGATAGAAGAGACGTGCCTTCTCATTCCATCTCGAAGAGAAACTGGTCGAGCAAACTTTTTACCCAAAAGCATTATTATTCCTAATATTATTAAGAATATTCCACCTACAGTAAAGATTACATTATGATATTTACTGAAAAGTTGTGCTAAGGCAGAGAATCCTAAACCGATTGGAACAAAGACAGTTGCTACTCCTAGGAAAAATATAAAAGTCATAAAAAAGATTTTATATTTTTCTCTAAAGATATTTCCCAAATAAGAGGGGAGTAGAACTGTAATGCAACAGGGAGCAAAGAGTGCTGCGACTCCAGCCACAAAGGCTGCTACTAACGATATTCCGACTAATGATTCCATATATTTTTTTCTTTAAAATTAGGAATAAATGCAGGGACTTTTTCTTTGTATTTTATATATTCTTCACCAAATTCTTTTTCCATCTCCCTTTCTTCTTTATAAGAAAGACGTGTATACATAAAAACTAAAATAGGGAACATTGCTAATGTTAGTATTGTTGGCCATTGCAAAAGAAATCCAACCATTATCATTATAAAACCAACATACTGAGGATGTCGGGTATATTTGTATATTCCATTTACAGCGAGAGTATGCTCTTTTTGTGCTTTATATAAAACTTGCCAAGCCTTGGCTATAATTATAAAACCAATAATAATAAATACACTACTTAAAGTATGTATTATATTAAAATGCGGATCTCCTTTTAATCCCAATAGAGTTTCCCATAAATGTCCATTATTATGGCTAAGCCAATCTACATTAGGAAAATATTTTATTAATGTTCCAGAGAAAAAATAAATAGTTAGAGGGAATCCGTACATTTCTGTGAAAAGAGCTACTATGAAAGCAGAAAACGCTCCAAATGATCGCCAGTCTCTTTTTGTTTTAGGATGAGTAAAACTAAAAGCAAAGACAATAAATATTGTTGTTTCTAATAATACTAATCCCCATAATCCATAACCTGATGTTGTTGTCATAATGTTTTTATATTATTAATTAAGTTGCCAAATAAAACTCCTTACGGTCTCTTTAATTCCAGAAATTTTTAATTCAATAGATTTAGGATTAGGATTTATCGCCTCAAACACTAAAACCCCTTCTCTATGGTGTCCACCGGCTTCTGCCCCTTCCCAACGTAATGGTGTATAAACTTTTCCTTGATTATCTACTAAAACAGTATTTTTTATTAAATCTTGATCAAGCTCGATTTCGTGATTATTCATTACTATCTCAAATCTCCATTCTTTTGATTGTGAAGAGACATCTACTGGGGTGATAGTGACAGTCACAGCCAATTGTTCGTCGGTTTTAGATTCCAATGTTATCTTTGGGGAATTATTTGTATTTACGAAGGAGTCATTTTTTAAGACTGGATGATTTATTTTTTTATTATCAAAAACAACAAACATCAAGATTCCTGTAATTATAAATAATATTATTAGAATTATAGTTAGTTTTTTAGATTTCATATGTTTGTTTTTTTAATTTTAATTATTTTATTACTTATAAATATAATACCGAATATATTAAATAGAATTCCTACCCAAAAGATTTCAGTTTGATATTTTGTGATGAACATAAGGGAACCCGAGATGCCGAGAATCGGTATTATATTGGTCAAGTAATGAGCACAACACGAAACCATTGCTAAAGTAGAAGTCGTACCTGTCACAGCCACAGCCTTGCCATCTATAGTAATATGTTTATTCTTAACAAGTTCTTTTAGATAAGAATATAATCCTATCTGAATTCCAAAACCTACCGTTAAGCTGACAATAAAATACCAATAACTTGCAAACTGCTTTTCTGCAAAAACCCAACCTGACACAAACGTTAATACTGCAAAATAAACTCCAAGCAAAATTATGCTTGCAAGTGTTCCATATAGAATTGATTTTTTAATACTACGAGCCATACTTATTTAATGACAACTATTACTTGAATTATTTTTAACTTTTTTCTTTATCTCCCTCTCTTCCTTTTAATACCTCAGTTTCTTCACTGGAATTTTTATGAGATTTTCTCATCATAAATAGATGAAATATAACCATTACTCCTATCCCAATAAAAATAATCCATTTTGAATTTCCAGAATTACCAGCACTACTTCCTACTCCAAAAATTAAAAGAAGAACAATAGGTAGGGCACAGCAAATCATCATCATCCACATCATTCCTTTTCCATTTTTATCGTCGTGATTATGCATATTATTTTTTTTATTTAATTTTTAATTTTCAACCTCTTTTAATGACAACAACTTCCAGAATGTTCTGGTTTCGATGCTTCCTGTTTTTTATATTCTTCTTTGCAATTTTCTGAACAAAACTTTTTACTAGATTCTTCAGGATAGACTTTTTCTTTTTGTAATTCCATTTTACAAACGGGGCATTTTTCTTTAAATAGATTGAACATAAAATTTAATAAATTATTTTTTAATATCGACCAATCATTAATTATATAAGACTTTATACCCCGCACCCTTGTTGTTTTTGTTGTTGCGGAGCTTGAGCAGGTGCTCCTCCGACATCGCATCCACCTCCTTTTTGTTGCGTACTTTCAGGCTGTGTAACTTGTGTTTTTATATTTGCAAATCCTTGGCTACTTGAATAATCTGCCCCAAGTATTTCTTGTGCATTTATATTTTTCCATTCTACCCCCTTACTCTTCATGTAAGTTGCTATTGTTACATATGTATCAGGGAACCAGTATGAATTGACAGTTAAGGCTGTGCTCCACATCTCTTGTTCACTTGCACCTTGTGAAGCCATTAATTCTAATAGTCCAAGCATTGCCATTCCGTGGTTGCAATCAGGAAAATGAACTGAGTTTCCACAGCAAGGTCTATATATACCACGAGATACTTTGTCTACAAGAGCTTGTTGCTCTGGTGTTAAGTTAAAGAATACGTGTTTACTGTAGTGATCCATTGCTCCACCTTTGGCAATAGTCCAACCTCCAGTTGAAGCAAAGTTTCCTGCTCCACCATATTTAGGATCCATCATTTCTCCTTTCTCTAATATTTCATTCTTATTAGCCAAGCCAAGTGCCCAGAATAGATTGAGTAAATATCCCGAATTTTCATTGGTTATTTTTATTTTACCGTTACCTATTCCTTCAAGTAATCTTTTATCTTCATCTGTTAATTGACCTCTATCTTTATAGAGAGCTTTGAATTTGTCTGCATCGATTGCTCCAGATTCAGTCAACTTTACTCCAAGGTCTCCCCATTTAACATTTAGTGTTACTCCTTTAGCAGGAATTACTTTTTGTTCTAGGGCGGATACTTGGACTTCTTCTTTGGTTGATGAAGGGGTGCCTTTATTTGTTGCATAGACTAAAGATCCCCCGATAATAATGGCCGCTAATAATATACTCCCAGGTAGTATATAATTTTTTTCTTTTTTATCAGAAATTATTTCTTCTTTTGGAAGTTCTTCTAATATTATTATTTCTTCTTCTTTCAATTCTTCAACTTCATTATTTTCTTCGTTTTTCATAATTATTCATTACAGCAATTAGCGAGTTTACTAATGATATCTTCTAGGTTTGAACTCGTTTTTGCGGTATCTTTTATTAATTGACCATCTATTAATTTTAACTTTAGAGCCCAAAAGATTGAATATACTTTATAAGCTCTTTCAAACATCTTCTTTGCTTCATCTTTTTTATTTTCAGATTGAAACTTATTTCCGACCTCTATAAGCCTCATTGTGGAGGAAAGTAAATGTTTTGATATGCACCATGTTTCCCCTTCGTGATTTGGCATTAATTCTTTCAGTAATTCTTTTCTTAAGCTTCTTATTTCTTCTGCTGTGTCAAAATATTCATCTTTTTTAATTTTTACCCCTGTGAAGAAGAAGTGTTCTTCTAGACTGATTAAATTCATAACTGCTAAACTTAAATCCTCCGTGGTAGAAAGATCTACCCCTGCTTTATCTTTAAGCGATTCTATTTTCTCAAGGAATTCATTTAGTGTTGGTATTGTTTTTTCCATAAATTTATATAAAGAAGATTAAGATACCGATAATAATCATTGCGAGACCAGCCCAGAATTTAAACCCTTTCATATTTGTCTTTTTCCATTCCGAAACCTTATCCACCATAGTTCTATTAGCTGTTACAAAGAGAACGGCAACTAAAGGCACAATAAGAATTAGATTGTAAAGCATTAAATAGCTTGAACCCATTAAGTATGTTACTTGATCTTTTAGAAGCCCTATGACCATCAAGTACGGGCCACCCATACAAGGGAACTGGCATATACCTACTAAGAGCCCAAGACCGAATGCTGCAGGAAATGAAGCCTTTTCCATTAGGCGACCCATAGCCGTATGAGAGATAGACGGAATTTTAAACTTGATAGGAAACTTCGGAAACAACTGACTTAAAATATTTATTAATCCAAATATAATAAGTAGTGATGCTCCAAGTTTACCCATGAAGTGGGGAGTGTTGAAGAGGTGTAGGACTTTTAGAATCCCTAAGCCAATCAGTAAATAAGCGACAAAGATTCCGGCGATATATGTGCCACCTATTTGAAGAATTTTCTTTCTAGTTAATTGCATCCCAAATAGGAAAGCGATTGTAATTAGAAGAATTGAGAACGAGCAAGGGTGCACACTATCAAGCAATGCCGCGACTAATACAAGTGGTAGAAGCCAAGTACCACTATTGCTTAAATTCCATATGAATGCAGCCGTACCCGTGCTCTGTTTCAAGAACACTATTCCTAAAATAGCGATGATTAAAACAATTGATATTATTATTATTTTTTTCATAAGTATTTAAGGTGTTACTGTTGCTTTAATTTCAATACTAATATCTTTACCATTTTCATCAACCAGTGTGATAAACCTATCTATAAATCCTACACCAGCGGGGCCATGAGCATTAGGATCATAAACAACTTCTAGATTGCTAGTACCCCTTGCTTTTATAGTTTCATTGGCAGGAGGGAGATATCCATGACCTGACATTCCAAATGGTCCTTTTTTAGTACCATCAGGGCTAATAATGAATGCATTAGTACACATACAAGAAGTAGAGACAGAAGAAAGAAGAATATCTTTATCTGTAGGGTTTGTAATGGTGAAATTTTTAGTTACATTTCCATCTTTCATAGAAATCGTACCAAAATTATAAACACTTTCTGATGTCGTTAGAGCACTTTGTTCCCCTGTACTTTGTACTGGAGCTTTTTGATTTTTACTACCCCACCATATAAGGCCTATGATGGCTAAAATAATAAGGAGGGTAATTGTAATAGTTTTTTTCATTTTATTTAAGTTTAATTTAATTAATAAAAACACAAGAAAAAAGCCTTGCGGTTTTTATTTATCAAAAATGACCAAACTGAAATTGATAAACCCGCAAAACTATATATTTGCTAGTTTGTATTTTTTTGTATTAAGAATTCCACTAGAGAAAATTTCTCCTAGATAATTGAAAAGATTTATTTGTGGATGTTCTTTTATATAAAGTTTAAATTTAAGATAAATTTGCCGAGAATATAGAGATAAATAATTTCTTGCAAAAACAAATATTACAAATAGTAATACAAATGATACAAGGGAGCTTGTTGTGTTAAGAATATTTTGGGGCATTAAAGTGAACATTTCGTTCCAAACAGTGACATGCTCAGAGAAGTTCATAGCACACCCATTATTTTCACTACCCAAAAGACAACTATTTTTAGCTCCTTCAAATTTCATTCCATTCATATGATAAACAAGCCCCAAAGTACTAATCCACAATAAAGAAACTATGCTTATTATAAGCATTATTTTCCCGAATTTTTTATTGTTTAATGTGGAATTCATATATATTACTATATTAACACAATTTTTATTGTTAAACTATATTTTTTTTCTTAAGCCAAAGTGAATTTCCGACGACGGAAATAGAACTCGTTGCCATCGCTACTGATGCGAAAATAGGATTGAGGAGGATGTGGAAAAGAGGGTAGAGAGCTCCCATAGCTACGGGGATTAATATAACATTATATCCGAATGCCCAGAAAAGATTTTGGCGGATAGTTCGCATAGTTTTCTTGGATAAGACAATCGCTGCCGCAACGGACCTCAAATCTTTATTGATAAGAGTAATATCAGCGGCTTCTATCGCTACATCAGTTCCACTCCCCATTGCAATCCCTACGTCAGCAGCAGCGAGAGCAGGGGCGTCATTGATACCATCTCCTACCATTGCTACAACTTTACCTTCTGCTTGTATTTTTCGTACCTCTTTTTCTTTTTGATCAGGGAGAACTTCTGCAAGGATTCTAGCAATGCCTAACTTTTGACCTATTGCATTGGCAGTTCTTTGATTATCTCCTGTGATCATTACAGTCTCAATGCCAAGCTTTTGCAATGCTATTAATCCTTCACGAGCACTTTCTTTTATGATATCAGCAACAGCAATGAATCCAATAAGTTTATTTTCTCGCCCTATCATCATCACAGTCTTACCATTGTTTTCCATTTCGGTTATTCCACTAAGAGCACTACTTATATCAATGCCTTCTTTGTCCATCAATCTCTTATTACCGAAAACAATTCTTTTACCATCTATAAAGCCTTCAACTCCGTGTCCAGGAATTGCTTGGAATTTTTCTACTTTTATTAGTATGAGTTTTTCTTCTTCTGCTTTTTTTACAATTGCTTCTGCAAGAGAATGCTCGGAACCTTTCTCTATAGAACCCGCAAGTTTTAATAGCTCGTCACTAGATATTGTTTTATCTATTGAAACAATGTCTGTAACTTCTGGTTCTCCTTTTGTGAGAGTTCCTGTCTTATCAAAAATAATTGTATTGATTTTATGAGCTATTTCTAGACTCTCAGCATCTTTTATAAGGATACCGTGCTCTGCACCTTTACCTGTACCTACCATAATTGCCGTCGGAGTAGCGAGGCCCATAGCGCAAGGACAAGCAATTATAAGAACAGCAACAGTGTTTAATATTGCAAATAATAAAGTAGGTGCAGGCCCAAATATATACCAGATTGCGAAAGTAAGTATAGCAAGCATTATTACAACTGGTACGAAATATGAAGATACTAAATCAGCCAAGCGCTGGATAGGTGCTTTACTTCCTTGGGCTTCTTGAACCAGTTTTATGATCTGAGCGAGCATTGTCTCGCCTCCTATTTTTGTAGCTTTGAAAGTGAAAGTGCCGGTTTTGTTCATTGTTGCGCCTACGACTACGTCGCCTTTTGTCTTATCTGTGGGGATACTTTCCCCCGTAATCATAGATTCATCGATAGAAGATTCTCCTTCTATAATAATTCCATCTACAGGAATTTTCTCGCCTGGTCTTACTCGTATAATATCTCCAATGATTACTTCACTTATAGGTAAGTCTATCTCTTTCCCGTCGCGCATTACACGAGCAGTCTTGGCTTGAAGTCCGATAAGCTTTTTAATAGCTTCCGAAGTTCCAGCTTTAGCCTTTGCTTCAAAATAGCGCCCTAATAATATAAGACCAATGATAATTACTGTCGTATCAAAATAAGGCATTGGCTCAATGCCTATCTTTTGTACAAGATGAGGGAACAAAATTACAAAAACAGAATACGCATATGCGACAGTTGTACCTATGACTACGAGTGTATCCATGTTTGCAGTCCTGTGCTTGATAGCTGAGAGAGCAGCACGGTAGAAAGTAAAGCCAGCCCAGAATTGTACGGGAGTAGCGAGGATGAATTGAACCCAGAAATTTCTCAAAATCATAGGTGAAGTTTCCATAAGTCCTGGGAAAGCTCCCCATAAAATCAAAGCTCCTAGACCAAGACTTATTATAACTTTAGTGCGTAAACTACGAAGATCTTTTAATTTTTCTTTTTGTTCCTCATCTTCTGTTTTTACTTCTTCGTCTAAAAGGGCAATGTATCCGACGTTAGAAATAGCACTAGATAGCTTTTCATCTGTTACTTTACTTGGATCGTATGTTACTGTCGCTTTCTCTGTCGCTAAGTTTACTATGGCACTAGAAATACCATCTACTTTTTTAAGTGAGCCTTCTATTATTGCCACGCATGAAGCGCAATGTATTCCTTTTATTGCAAATGTTTTTTTATTTTGTTCCATATAATTATTTTACTATTATTTTCCCGTGATACATGCCCATACCACAAGTGTATGTAAATTCACCACTCTTAACAGGGGATAGGTCTATCTCGACTTTCTGATTAAGTGGTAGTTGTTTGCGAATTTTAAAATCTCCTAGAACTATTTCTTCTAGACATGCAGTTGGATCCTTGCGAATAAAAGTAAGCTTGGTTGTTTTGCCTTTTGGTATTGATATAACTTCTGGGGTATATCCACCATCCACAATGATATCTACAGAGCCTGAGACTTCTACTTCCTTATCTTTCTTACCAAGAAAAAACCAATAGGTGAAACCTATTCCCAAAATACTTATTACTATAACCATTATTTGATCTATATTCATATATTTTTATTAAATTAATTATTTTCTCTTAAGCCCATAAACTTTTAATATTTCCTCCGTGGCCTTTTTGGTTTGCCCTTTTTGTATTTGGTGTACTAGACAGGTACCTAGGTGACCTTCCATTAGGGCATCTTCCACTCCTGAGAGAGCTTGCTTCACGGCGGAGGTCTGGGTGATGATATCAATGCAGTAAATTCCTTTCTCGACCATCTCTTGTAAGCCTCGTACTTGCCCTTCAATAATTTTCAAACGCTTTATTAGTTTTTGATTATTTGTATTCATATAAAACATCTTATACCCTAGGGGGGTATAAGTCAAGAGGGAGGGTAGGAAGATGGTGAGTAAAGGAAATTCAAATATTTTGTGGTAATATATGAGTATATGGCAACATATATAGACAACAGAAAAGCACACTTTAACTATGCAGTGGAGGAAACTTTCGAAGCCGGGATAGAACTCCAAGGTTTTGAAGTGAAATCTATCAAGAATGGACATGGAACTATCAATTCTAGTTTCGTCATAGTGCGAGGTGGTGAAGCATACATCGTAGGTATGCATATTCCTCCGTACCAGCCTAACAATACAGACCCTGGCTATGATCCAGACAGGACGAGACGCCTTCTTTTGTCTAAAAAGGAGATAAAGAAGCTAGCAGATAAAGACAGTACCAAAGGATTGACTCTCATCCCCCTCTCGTTGTATAGTAAGGGTCGCTACATAAAAGTATCTATTGCGGTAGCTCGTGGAAAGAGAGTTTTCGACAAAAGAGAAACTATCAAGAAACGAGAAACGGATAGAGAAATAAGTAGAGAGTATAAAGTTCGTTGAAAATGGGGATGATCGGCTTCGACAAGAGGACTCATCTTATATATGCATGTAAAGTACTCAGGAATCTTTTAAAACTTCTTGGAAAAGACTAAGTGCAAACAAAGTCGCCAAAGCGGTAGTTTCACCTTACACTTTTGTGTTTGGTAACTCACCTGCTTTCGCCCTCGCCTAATTTAGGTCTGGACGATGTCTGCTCTCTCTACATCCGATACAGAGGTTGGGCATAATTTATCGGGTTACGATTTTACAACAGCTTGATGTAAAGTCCGACAATTTAAAGCTCGTTATTTATCTTTCTTGTGTGCTCTCTAGGATAAATGGTTAAAACAAAATGAACATACTAAACATGTAGATTTCTATAAGATCTCCCTTTGCACGCGGGTTCGATTCCCGCCATCTCCACACTCAAATAAAAAACACTCTAAATAAATGAGTGTTTTTTATTTACCTTTATTTTTATCCATTCTGCGTGTATAATGCACTAACTATGAAGCCCAACACAACAAACAAGCCAAATCAACCCAAAATACCCAATATTATGAATCAGATAATTATTGCAGTATTTATTTTTATTAGTATTACCCTTATCTATACCCTTGTCGCCAAGAAGCCAGAAGATGTCAGAAAGATGGCGATTTCTGATGTGGCTAAAAGTGTCCAAGATGGCACAGTGGAGAAGATTGTAGTTTCTGGGGGAGATGTCAATATTGCTTTCAAAGACAAGACTAATGGCGTAGCAAAGAAAGAATTAGAAAGTTCACTGTCTACCACTTTATATAATTACGGAGTGACTCCGGCACAATTGTCTGGAACTCCGATTGAGATTAAAACTGAGTCAGGTTTCTGGTATACCATTTTGAATTTATTGCCATTTTTATTGCCAGTCTTTTTAATTGTATTTTTTATTTGGATGCTTACTCGCCAAGTCAAAGGGCAGGGAATGCAAGCTTTCACTTTCGGACAATCCAAAGCCCGTATTACCGATCCAGATGACAAGAATAATAAAGTGACGTTCAAGGATGTCGCCGGTGCAAAAGAAGCGAAAGAAGAATTGAAAGAAATTGTAGACTTCTTGAAAAATCCTAAAAAGTTTTTAGATATTGGAGCAAGAATTCCTAAGGGAGTGCTTCTGACTGGGGCACCTGGAACAGGCAAGACTTTGCTTGCCAGAGCTGTCGCTGGAGAAGCGGCGGTGCCATTCTTTCATCTTTCAGGAAGTGAATTCGTAGAAATGTTCGTAGGTGTCGGAGCTTCTCGCGTGCGTGACTTATTCAAAATGGCGAAAAAGGCTGCCCCTTCAATAGTCTTTATCGATGAGATAGATGCTGTGGGGCGTGTGCGTGGTACAGGAGTGGGAGGGGGCAATGATGAACGCGAACAAACTCTAAATCAAATACTTGTGGAGATGGACGGCTTTGAACCAAATGAAAAAGTGATAGTCATGGCTGCTACCAATAGAGGTGACGTGCTTGACCCCGCACTCCTCCGTCCAGGAAGATTCGATAGACGAGTTCTTCTTGATCTACCAGATAGGAAAGATCGTGAAGAGATTTTGAAAATTCACTCGATTAAAAAACCTTTTGCTGAAGATGTGAATCTCAAAGTTATCGCTGAGCGTACGCCTGGATTCTCTGGTGCTGATTTATTCTCTATTATGAATGAAGGAGCAATATTGGCAGCGAGAGAAGACAGGAAGAAGATTGCCCAATTTGACCTTGTTCGTTCTATTGAGAAAGTAATGATGGGTCCGGAGAGGAAGAGTCATTTGCTTTCCAAGAAAGAAAAAGAAATTACCGCTTACCACGAAGCAGGCCATGCTCTCATAGCATCAATGCTCCCTTATGCCGACCCAGTTCACAAAGTCTCTATTGTTTCTCGTGGAAGTGCTGGAGGATATACTTTGAAATTACCACTTGAAGAGAGAAGAATGCAAAGCAAAAAAGAATTCCTCGATGACATAGCTATGTCCTTGGGTGGTTATGTTGCAGAAGAAATGGTCTTTGGAGATATTACTACTGGACCGTCGAACGATTTACAAGTAGCGACAAGCTTGGCTCGTGCAATGGTCACACGCTTTGGAATGAGTACAGAGATAGGTCCGATAGCTCTTGAAAGTGATGGTGGGAGAACAATGTTCGGTAGAGGTGTGAACGACCAAGAATACTCTGAACGTGTCAGTGCTCTTATAGATAGTGAGGTTTCTAAAATAATGAATAATGCTTTTGCTGTCGCTCGCGATGTCCTGACAGATAAAAGAAAAGTATTAGATGCAATAGCGCATAAACTTATAGAAGTAGAAACCCTAGAGCAAGCTGAATACAATGAACTCATAACAGCGAATGGAATAATACCTAAAAAGAAAATTAGTGAATAGTAAAACTGCCCAGATAGGGGTTAAACCCCTATCTGGGCAGTTGCTTATTAGACACTTTTTCGGTAATATATGAGTGTTGGATATCCGCACTTAGCTCAGTTGGTAGAGCAATCCGCTTATACCGGATCGGTCCTAGGTTCAAGTCCTAGAGTGCGGACAATTTTATTCAAAATGCAATTTTAGGTTTTTGTCGGTGAGAGTTTTCGAGAGGAGAGGGGAGGATTTGAGATATACATCAGAAGTGATCATTTTGATGGCTTCGGTACGGGCGGCTTCCACCATTTTTATATTCTTTATAGCTTCCATTCCGAGGTCGGTGATGCCCCATTGTTTATCGCCAGAGAGAAGTCCTGCTCCGCGGAGTGTTAGATCAAGCTCTGCCAATTCAAATCCATTAGCTGCTTTGGTTAAGGCTTTTAATCTGTCTATTGTTTTGTCACTCTTAGCATCGGCAAACAAATAACAATATGACTGGTATGTGGAGCGGATAACTCGTCCACGAAGCTGATGAAGCTGTGCGAGGCCAAATCTCTCTGCTCCTTCTATTATGATGACTGTGGCATTAGGGACGTTTACCCCTACTTCTATTACAGAAGTAGAAACGAGAATATCTATTTTCTTTTCAGCGAAATCTTTCATCACTTTCTCTTTCTTCTCTTTGCTCATTTTACTGTGCATGATATCTATATTGTAATTTGGGAAGATATCTTTTTTCAGTCTTTTTGCTTCTGAGGTAACGGCTCGTAGGTCGGACAGAGTATTCCCGTCAGCACGCGATAAAATTCTGCTGAATTTTTCGCTAGTACTCGGCCCGTCGGCCTCCGTAATGCTTCCTGGAACACTCTGTCCGACCTCCTCGCCTTTCCCTAAAACACTTTCTCCGAGCTCCTCTCCGATTTTCGGACAAATTACATAAAGCTGTCTACCAGCTTCTAATTCCTTTTTAATTTTCTCATAAGAACTTTCTCTTTTATTCTCTGGCACAATTTCTGTAATGACTTGTTTACGTCCCGCGGGCATCTCATCAATGATGCTTAAGTCCAAGTCTCCGTATATAGTGAGAGCGAGAGTACGGGGAATGGGAGTAGCAGTCATAGAGAGGTAGTGCGGTGCGTGGCCGTGCTTCTTCACTAGTTTCATTCTTTGATTCGTGCCAAAGCGGTGCTGTTCATCTATTATGACTAATCCTAAATCTTTGAATTCTACAGATTTTGATATGAGTGCATGAGTGCCTATCACTATCGGTATCTCACCATTTTTAATCCATTTCAAAAGTTGATTTTTAGATATAGTGGTCCAAGTTTTCACTTGTGTACCTTTCTCCCACGGAGCCGATTTACTTGGGAATTTACGGCATCCAGAGCCTGTCATAAGAGCGATAGAGATACCAGTGTGTTCAAAATACTGGATAAAATTCTCATAAAGTTGCGTTGCAAGTACTTCCGTCGGAGCCATATAAGCTACCTGTAAATTTCCATATTCTCCATACTGAGAAGTTCCGGTTGTGTTCTTGATTACAGCATAAGCGACAGTTGCTGCCACGAAAGTTTTCCCACTTCCTACGTCTCCTTCAATAAGACGAGACATTGGCTTATCTTTTATAAAGTCTTCTAGTATCGTATCTATCGCACTTGTTTGGGCCTTGGTCGGAGTAAAAGGGAAACGTCCAACGAAGTCAGTAATATCTTTGTGTGGAATTTTAAGTTTGTATGAAAAGTTTTCTTGATATTTCTTTTTTTCTTGTTGGCGAGAAAGTTGAATGAAAAACACTTCCTCAAAGGCAAATCTTTTGCGTGCTATTTCGGCATGCTCTTTCTTAGCTGGCATGTGGACCCAGATCAAAGCTGTGTGTAAAGCGGGTAATTTGTAAGTATTTAATATTTCACTTGGGATATAATCTACTATATCTTTCACACAACCTTGCTTCAATATCTTCTGTATAGCATGATAGAACCATTTAGAAGTGATGCCACGACTTTCTCGATAAACAGGGAAGCCGAATTGCGTTTCCACTCCTTTATTACTCCAAAGTGAATCGTGAATATCTATCGGCAGGATATCTTCTTTATTTATTTCTGGATTTGTGAGAGTAGGGCCGTAAGTTTTACTATTTGTAACTTTTCCTGTCACTCGCACAGTTGAGCCTTCTTTAAGCATCTTTGCAAGGTATGGCTGATGGAACCAGATGATATTGATAGAGCCAGTCAAATCAGAAAGTACAGCCTGCCCCATTGGGATTTTACTTTTGAATCCCTTTTTAGTTTTAAGTCCTGTGAGTTTCCCTAAGATGGTGATGTTCTCACCTTCTGTTAGAGTATTGATATTTCTAACTTCACTTATATCACTATAACGAGAGGGGAAATGATAAAGTAGGTCTCTCAAAGTTTTGAGTCCAAGCACTGATAACGCCTTTTTCTGATTTACATCAAGGCGAAAATGATTTTCAATTTTATCGGTTAGATTCATTGTATAATAGACTTTATTTACTTTTTGGGAGTGGTATTTAATGAATTTATCTTACCGACATCCATTTTCCCGATTTTCTCTTGGTCCATTTTGAATAATCTGACCCCCACATAAATGACGATAGCGATTACAATAAAATCTATTCCATTATTTATGAAAACACCATAATGAATTGTCGCTTTATTCAAATGAACAACTTTTGAATTCAAATCATCAACTCCACCTAGTAACCCATTTAAAACAGGATTGATAATATCAACGACAAGAGATGAGACAAATTTAGAGATAGCTCCCCCCAGTATGAAACCTATCGCTAAAGTAATTATTCCTTGATTCTCCAAGAAATCTTTAAACCCCGCGAATCCTCTAATCTTTTTTAAATTTTGTAATCTTTTCATAATATTAGTATAGCAAAAAATTACAATTTTGCGGAGCCGGCTGGATTCGAACCAGCGGGGGAATTTACTCCCCGCCTCTTTAGCAAAGAGGTAGATTAAACCACTCTCCCACGGCTCCCTAAATACATTTATACCTTATCATATTTAACATTATTACTCAAAAATTTGGATTTTATATTTCAAGATAAATATGCTAATATGAGAAAACTGGATGAGTGGCCGAGAGGCTTAAGGCAGCGGTTTACTAAACCGCCGTTCTGTAAAAAGAACCGTGAGTTCGAATCTCACCTCATCCGCCAAGGTTTTCGCGAAGCAAAAAGCTTGGCGGATGGGAGCAAAGTATCTGCATACTTTGCGTGTGAGATGAGAAGACCTTGAATAAATTTTTTGAAATTTAATAATTTAAAAAAATATGAAAGGTGTACAGAATCTGTAAGATTCGAAAAGCGTATTCGCGGTCTCACCTCATCCGCAAAAGTTTTAAAAATTTGGTATAATCAATTTATGAAATTAAAAGAAACAAACCTTATCTTAAATACAGGGGCATCAATGCCCATATTAGGGCTTGGAACATGGAAGTCTCTGCCAAACAAAGTTAAAGAAGCAGTTCTTCATGCTCTTTCAGAATGTGATTATCATCATATAGATTGTGCGGCGGTGTATCGTAATGAAAAAGAAATCGGGGAAGCTTTTAAAGAAGTATTTGAAAATAATACAATAAAAAGAGAAGATATTTTTATTACAAGTAAGCTTTGGAATTCTGAACATAAAAAAGAATATGTAAGAAAAGCATGTGAAGCTACATTGTCTAATTTGAATCTTGAATATTTAGATTTATATCTTATGCATTGGGGCATTGCTATCCCTCATAAGGAGAATTTAGAAGCCGGATGGACTGTAGAGCTAGGTGATGATGGAGTGATGATAACAGATAAAGTTTCTATAAGAGAAACGTGGGAAGCCATAGAAGAATTGGTAGAATTGGGACTTGTAAAAGCCATAGGTGTTGCAAACTTTACTACTATGATGCTTATTGATTTACTTTCTTATGCTAAGATTAAACCCGCAGTGAATCAAATTGAATTACATCCATATTTACAGCAAACAGAATTATTAGAATTTTGTAAGCGTAATGATATAATTGTGACAGCTTATTCTCCACTTGGTTCTCCTGGTAACAGGAGTGGTGTAGTTATCAACGGTCATCCTTCTCCAGATAATAAAGATAAGGTATTACCTTCCATTTTAGAAGACGATACTATACTTGCGATAGCTTCTTCTCACAATAAAACTCCTGCTCAGATATTAATCCGATGGGGAATACAAAGAGGAACAATTGTTATTCCCAAGAGTGTCACCCCTGAGAGAATAAAAGAAAACATAGATGTTTTTGATTTTGGATTATCTGCAGAAGAAATGAATAAAATCGCAGAATTAAACAAAAATCTTCGCTTTGTAAATCCACAATCTTTTTGGAAGATACCTTATTTTAAATAAATTTATGAGAAAAATTGGACAAGGGTGGCAATACACAACGTATGATTTAGAAAATGGAAGAGTTTTAAAGAAATTTCATTCTTGGATAAAAGCATATTTTGTAATACTAAGAGATATCTTTCCTTTTGATAATGATTCGTTATTTGAAATTCCAAGTTTTATTAAAGATGTAAAAGGAAAGGCGGATGAATCATTTGAAGTATTGAAAAGAGTTAATATCCCACAAGAATGGATGGCAAATCCAAGATTTATAAATAAGTATGATTTTGAGCAAGATAAGGTAAAACCACTGCATGAAGTATTCGAAAATTTAGATGCCATTGAAATTAAAAAAATTATAGATAAATTTATTGAATTTAATTTAAAATTATTGAACCTTGGTGTTATAGATAAAGGTTTTAATATTACAAAAAATTATGGAATAAATAATGATGGAGAAATCGTGCTTATTGATATAGGAGAACTCTTTGATGACAAAGAATTAATAAATAAACAACTCAAAGATCGTGGATGGACCCATAGTTATGTAGGAGGATGTATAAAAAACAAAGAAGCTCGAGAATATTTTATTAATGAGATGGATAGAAATTTTAGTTTGAATTAATCTATGAATAAAAGAAACATATTTCTATGGGCACTATATGATTTTGCTAACTCAATCGTAATGATTGTTTTTATGCTATATTTTTCTCAATGGCTTGTAATAGATAAGGGGGTATCAGACTTTTGGTATAACGCTTCATTTATTTTTTCAACAATATTATTGATTTTAACTGGACCAGTTGTTTCAGTATTAGCTGATAAAAAAGGAAGGTGCTTCTCATTCTTTTATAAAAATACAGTTATTTTATATATATTATATATATTACTGACTTTTATTATTCTCTTTTTCCCCGAACAAAGGATTTTAGCTATCGTTTTATTCATTTTAGGGAATTTTGCTTATCAATCATCATTTATTTTTTATAATTCTTTTTTAAATGAGATTTCTCAACCAGAAAAAAGAGGTTTTACTTCAGGTATAGGGAATGCTGCTAATTGGCTTGGGCAAATTGCTGGTTTATTATTAGTACTTCCATTTGTAAGTGGTAGTCTATATTTATTTGGAGAAACGGGTAGGGCACAAGTTTTCTTACCGGCCGTAGTATTTTTTATTATTTTATCTCTTCCCATGCTTCTTTTTTACAAGAAACAAAAAATTATAGAACAAACATCAGTTAGTTTCTCTCACATAAAAGAAGAATATAAAAATGTATTTGTACAAGCTAAAGCATTATTTATAATTCCAGGCGTCTCAATGTTTTTATTAGCTTATTTTTTCTTTAATGATGCAGTTCTAACTCTTTCAAATAACTTCCCAATTGTTGTTGATAAGGTATTTAACGCTCCTGATATTCAAAAGACATTTTTGCTTATTCTTATTTTAGTAACTTCTGTAATTGGTTCGCTTATATGTGGGTCTTTGGGGGATCATTTTGGCTTAAAACGTGTCTTACTTTGGATTTTATTTGGGTGGATAATAATTATTCCTCTTATGGGAATTAGCCCAAATATTACAATATTAGGAATTCTTGTAACTTTTATGGGTATTTTATTTGGTGGAGTATGGGCTGTTTCTAGAGCATTGCTTTCAAAACTTATCCCTCTAGATAAATTAAATTATGGTTTTAGTTTTTACAC
Source organism: Minisyncoccota bacterium (assembly GCA_041664465.1). Lineage (GTDB taxonomy): Bacteria > Patescibacteriota > Minisyncoccia > Phycocordibacterales > UBA9973 > UBA8515. The sequence continues at coordinate 74,932 of JBAYKP010000002.1, forward strand.
TATTTCAGAACGTTTTGCGTCATTTTTAGGTCCACTTACTTGGTCGGGGATAGTTGTCTTCACTTCAAAAACAAACGGCTTAAACTACCGTTTTGCAATAATTTCAATGACAATATTTATTATTGTTGGGTTTTTATTTATGAGAAAAGTAAAATGAGTTACAAGAATTATTCTCTTGAATCATGATATAATAAAACTATGAATCTAAAAGAAAAAATTGACCCAAAATATACAGTCTTGCTTGTAATAGATATACAAAATGATTTCGCATCTCCAAATGGCTTGCGTGCTAAAAAAGGAGGAGATCTTTCTCTTGTAGAACCTCTTATCGAAAAGTTGTCAAAAATAATTGATATAACTAAGAAGGCAGGCGTTCTCACTCTATACACTCAACAAATATATGACCGCTCAAAATTGAATGATTTACAAAAAGAACAATATGATCTTGATGGACGATTTGTAATGGCAGATATAAATACTGATGGATATAAATTTTACAAAATAAACCCTCCATCTAATTTAGTTTTCCCAAAATATAACTATAATGCTTTTTCAAACCCTGATTTACTAAAAACTCTACAAGATCATAATATTAAGACCTTAGTTATTACTGGTATGGATACTTTTTATTGTGTAGAAACTGCAATTCGTAATGGATTTGATTTAGGATATAAAATTGTTGTTCCAGAAGATTTAGTTGCTTGTAATGCTAAACACATAGGTTTACATAACAGAACGCTTGAATTAGTAAAAAAGAGTTATGGAGTTCTTACAAGTTCTTTAGAGTTAGGACAAATTTGGGATAGATAGAAAAGTTGTTATATTTTGAGTTGTTTTGATATAGTTTTAATTATAAAAATAAAAAGAGAGCAGATATGTTCTGCTCCCTTTTTTAAGTTAAAGATCTTGCGGATCTATTTATAGGATTTTCCAGAATTGCTGGTATTTGCCAAATTCTGGAATTTAAATTACTAGTACCAAGTATAATCTTACTTTTTAAATTACGATTTGCCATTCTTACAAATGGCTCTACTTCAATACTGTAAGGCATAGCTCGCCTCGGGTCTTTTTTAACAATGGCAGAATAAACTTGTAAGACATAATTACCAAGTCCTTCATCTAAAGTCATTTTTAATATTAACTCTAGTGAATCAATAGAAAGTGGTTTCTTATTATCATACATATTCAACAATCTTGTAATTTCATTATTTTTATACAATGTAATAGCAAAATCATTTGTTTTATCTGACTCCTCATTTACCCTAGGGATGGAAGACCTAAGACGATAGCATTTACTAATTATTTCTTTTAGTTCCATGCGTGTCTCAGGATTTTGCTCGGCGTGATTTTTGTAGATGTTGATTATTTGCAAAATTAGATTTGCGTCCATTCTTGTCATAAACTTAGCCCTTCCCCTGATTATTTCAAATAAACTTATCGATTGATTTAAAGTAAATTTGGTATTCAGAAAATTCAATCTGTTCATTACTAAATTCATACCCTCATCAGACTTTAGAAGTATACAAGTTTTAATAATGTATAAGATGGAAGAACAATGCATGATTTTTGATACGCTAAACTTAAATAAATCCAAAGCTTCACCATCAAACTTTCTAGTATATGCATTTAATAGTGTAGACAGGATGTTGTGATTAAATGGCTGAATGGTATACAACTTTTTTATTTCACTGATGTCTTTAAAAGTTATATTCGGATCTAATTCTTTCTTATCACAAAAAGTAATACCATCGTTTATAATCCTTTCTCTTTCCTCGGGAGTTTTTGTTACTAATTCAAGCGGTATTAATTGACCCGTCAATTCAGACAATCGATCTAAAAATACCACGCTGTTACTTTTTTGAAAAATATTCCAAAGAATAAGACTTTCTGTAGCGACATCATGCTGACTTTTTGCATATAAGCAAATAGGAATCAAAGATTGAATACCTCTTGCAAAAAGTTCTCTTCGTTTCTGATAGTTTTTCCCCGGAATGTGTAATTTCTCATAGTTCTTTTTAATAAACTCGAGTGGAAAATCTGGCCATGAGAACTTTTCAAACGTAGAAAGACTAAAAGATTTTTTGCTGAGTTTTAATTCTGGAATTACTTCAAATATTATACTAGTGATATCATTATCTTTAAGATAAGAATGATACCAATATAATGAAATGAGTATTATTTCAGATTTTATTTCAGCTAACTTATTTGCAATTAATCTTAAACTTGATTCTTGAATATTGCCCTTATTCAAGTCACTTATGATTCTAAATGATTTAAAAAATAATTCATCCACGTTATGTACTTTCGTGTAGAAATTAAATAATTCATCAATAAGCTTATTTTTCTCCAAGTTATTAGCTTGATATAAAAATAAAGCTGTAACAGTTTGTACTCCAAGAGGTCGAATAACAAGTAGCATTATTACATTCTTATAAAGTGATAAATAATCTTGATTTTTTAGAAAATCACTTATAAATTCATTGCTCTTATTCCATCTGGTTTTCATTGCTTCTTCATAATTTAAATTAACATTTGTAATTCCACTTATAATTTCAGCAATTTCATCAGACCAATCATCAGCATCTAAACTTGCCACTGCAAGTAATAAAGCCTTTGAATTCTCTTCTTGTTCTAAGTACTTTTTTATTTGGTTAATAACTAGGGGAACCTCCATGTCGTGGAGATTTAAGTCGAGAAACTTCTCAACTTGTTCAGTAAAATTGGTAGCTTTTTTCATAATTTATTTTTTTGTAAGTGAACAAAATGTTTTCAATACAATAACATAATTATCCCTATTAGTCAAAATCTGATTATTTTTGAAAATTTGATATAATCTAATTGTGATAGAAATTGAAAAAATAAAACAAAAATTCGGAGAAAATTTTGAAACAGACGAACAAACTTTTGTAATGGGTATTCATAAAGATTTTGCTAATAAAATTGCCAAAAGATTTTCTAGGTGTAAAAAAGTTTTGGATTCATGTGCTGGAGCTGGATTTATGTCTATTGTTTTAGCTCAATATGTGGAAGAAGTGATTGCTGTAGATATTGATTCATCACATTTAGAGATGGCAAAACACAATGCTTTGATTGCTGGAGTACAAGATAAAATACGTTTTATTCACGGAGATATATTAAATAAAAAGATTTTAGACCAAATTGAAAATATTGATGGAGCATTTTTAGATCCAGATTGGTCAATAGAACAGAATAAACGAATTCATGTAACCTCTTTAAAATCTATGATTCCTCAAGCGGATTTACTTTTCAAAGAAATATCATTAAAAACAAATAATATAGCTCTTCGTTTGCCAAAGGAATTAAACTTGTCTGAATTAGCTGATTTACCAAAACATGAAGTAGAAGAAGAAATTATGGAGAATAAGTTGAAATTCTATTCAATATATTTTGGGAATTTAATATAATAAATTTATGGAAATAAAATTTTATGAAAATAATTTATATACAGGATTAGATTTAGAAAACGATAATACGGGTAGTTCAATAGAAGCTACCGCTATTTTAGAAGGATTTAAAAAACAAAATAAAAGACACATTACTATTTTATATTACCCAGCAGATAAAATCTTTGAAAACATTCCTAATAATTCACCTGTTGAAGTAAAAGAAAAGATAATTAAAGAAATTAATGAGCTTTTAAAAAGTTTTGAATGGAAATTTAAACCAACAGAAATTTATAAAATAGAAAAACAAGGATATTTTAGGGATTCTTCTATTTTGGAACATAGAGAATCCTATATTAATTTAGTGGAAATGCCAGATATTGAAATTTTTTATAAAAAGCTTAATTTATTACTTAAATCTAATTTGCCTGTTCAGTTTACTCATATAACCTTATTTACAAAAGGTGAAAGAAAGGATGCTAGCTTTTATGGTATACCAATTCCATATGTTGAAGAATTTAATAATCTTAATCCTAGAAAAATTTCTAAATTAGAATCGAATGAAAGGTTTAAGGAAATTAAAAAAATTCTTATTGGTAGTTTAAAAGAATCATATCAAACTCACGAACAATTGGCTGAAAAAGGAGAAAAATATACACACACGATAAATAGTTCAGGAGATAGAACTTTGGTTATAGATTATGAAATTGAAGAAACAATTATTAATTTCTTTAAAAAATTAAATTTTCCAATAAAAATAATATCAGAAGAACATGGTGAAGTTAATAATATTAATAGAAATCCTAAGTATCTGGGAGTGCTTGATGGATTAGATGGATCAAGAGTATATAAAACAGAAAGAGGTATAGGTAGGTATGGAACTATGTTCGGAATATTTGATACTTTAAATCCAAAATATAATGATTATCTTGCTAGTGGAATTATGGAACACTCAACTAATAAATTATACTTTTCTATTAAAAATAATGGTTCTTTTGTAATTGAGAAAGATAAAGAACCTGTTCAAATAAAAAGTTCAGGTCAAACAAAATTAAGTAAATCAAATAAAATTTGGATAGATGAAGAATTAATGAAGGAACCTTTTAATAACAAAGATTTAGAAAAGACAAGAGATATTTTAAAATCACATGGATTTGAAATTAATATATCTAAAGGATCCTCGGCAATAGATTATGTTGATTTGGCCATTGGAGAAAAAGACATAGTTTTAGAATGTACCAGAAAAAATAATCTTGAAATAGCAGTAGCTTATGGGTTGGTTAAAGAATCTGGTGGTGTTATAGTTGATTTGAATGGAGATGATTTAGGAGATAAGAAATATAAAGAATTCGGACAAAAAGATCATGTTATGGTTATAACAGCCTCAACCCCCGAACTAGTATCTGAAATGATTAATTTGCTAAAAAAATAAAGTTAATTTCTTCATCAAAAAGGTTTCAACAGCATACCAAACCACCCGCAAAAGTTTTAAATATTTGCTATAATATAACCATGATAAAAGTTCTAATTTTTGATGCTGATGGGGTCCTTATAAATGGGGATATTTTTAGTAAAAGATTTTCAAAAGAATACAATATTGATATAAATAAAATAAATCCATTCTTTGATGGGCCATTTAAAGATTGCCTCGTAGGCCAGGCTGATTTGAAGGAAGTTATAGCTCCATATCTAGAAGAATGGGGCTGGAAAGACGGAGTTGATAACTTTCTAGAATACTGGTTTACCTCTGAACATTCAATAGACCAAGAACTTATAAATTACGTACAAGAGCATAGAAAAAATGGCATTAAATGCGTAATGGCCACCAATCAAGAAAAATATAGAGCCGAATATATTTTCAATAAGATTGGTTTTGTAAATAGTTTTGATAAGATGTATGTTTCCGCCCATTTAGGGCACAATAAAACGAATAAAGAATTTTTTGAGAAGTTAGTGAATGATTTAGGTAGTATTGAGAAAGACGAAATTCTTTTTTGGGATGATGATATAAAGAATATAAATACTGCAAAAGAATTTGGAATAAATGCTGAATTATATACTACTTTTGAAAATTTTAAACAAAAAATGAAAGATTATTCATTTAATAAATAAAATTATAAACAATCGTGAGGCAAGACCTCACGATTTCTCACGGTTGCTGGTTTTTTTATAAATTAGCTTTTTTGTGCTAAAATAGCCTTATAACATTAAATTATTAAATATATGGCAAACGTAAAAATTTCAAAAATTATTGGACGGGAGATATTGGACTCAAGAGGGAATCCGACTGTTGAGGTAGATATCACTTTGTCAGATGGATCTTTCGGTAGAGCAGGAGTACCAAGTGGGGCATCCACTGGGAGTCATGAGGCAGTAGAACTTCGCGATGGAGATACTAAGAGATATGGTGGTAAGGGAGTCCTCAAAGCGGTGAAGAATGTAAACGAAGATATACAGAAAAAGCTAAAAGGAAAAGTTTGGAACCAGAGGACTTTAGATGAGGCAATGATAAAGATTGATGGCACGGAGAATAAGGGCAAGCTTGGAGCCAATGCAATACTAGGAGTATCTATTGCTTTTGCCAAAGCAATGGCGATGTCAGAGGGAAAACCTTTGTGGAAATATTTTAAAGATATTTCTAAAACTAAGGAAGTCCGACTTCCTTTACTTCCTGTGCCTATGATGAATATACTAAATGGTGGAAGCCACGCTGATAATTCTACAGATATTCAAGAATTTATGATAATGCCTACTGGGGCAAAATCTTTCAAACAAGCTTTACAATGGGGAGCCGAAGTTTTCCATACATTGAAGAAAATTTTAAAAGAAAGAGGATTGAGTACTTTAGTCGGAGATGAAGGAGGCTATGCGCCGACTCTTCCTACGAATGAATCTGCGATTCTAATAATCCTTGAGGCAATAAAGAAGGCAGGCTATATAGCTGGTAAAGATATCAGTATAGCGATAGATTCAGCCGCAAGTGAATTCTATAAAGACGGGAAGTATGTTCTCTCTAAGGATAATAAAAGTCTCACAAGCGAAGAGATGATATCTTTCTATGAAAACTGGGTAGCAAAATATCCGATAATTTCTATCGAAGACGGACTGGCGGAAGATGATTGGAGTGGATGGAGCTTAATGACGAAAAAGCTTGGCCAGAAGATACAAATAGTAGGGGATGATTTATTTGTAACAAATATAAAGAGGCTTGCGGAAGGGATAAAGAAGAAGGCGGGGAATTCTATTTTGATAAAATTAAATCAAATTGGGACAGTCTCTGAAACCATCGATGCGATTCAAATGGCCAAGAAGGCAGGGTTCACAGCAGTAGTATCACATAGATCAGGGGAGACAGAGGATTCTACTATTGCTGACCTAGTAGTCGGGCTTGGTACAGGACAGATAAAGACTGGCTCCTTGTGCCGAAGTGAAAGAGTCGCGAAATACAATGAATTACTTCGCATAGAAGAGTCACTGTGATATAATATAAAGTATGGAAACAATACAAAATTTTTTACAAGTTATATGGGCTTCAATTCTTTTATTAGGGTGGGTGAAAGTTATTATTATTGTAGTTGCTATCGCTTTCCTGTCTAAATATCAGTACATATTAGGAATGCTCGCAGCCTTACTCTTCGTCGCATTTCTTGCACATTGGATAGCATTTTAATTAAAAATTAAATATATGAAACCTCAGTTCAATACAACTTGGTTGTGGATAGCTGTTATCATCATTGGTAATATTTTCATTTTCTATTTTGTATCTCAAAAATTGGAAAGTTTTGTTTTAACCAATACAGCCAAGAAGATGATCGCTGAAGGTTTATTGTAAAAATAATGAAAAAAGATAAGTTAACAATAGGGCAAATTATTAAAAGAGATATCTGGCGACATTTATATCGTGTTTTTCCTTGGGTCCAAAAGCATTTCTTAAAGTGGCACCTAGTCTGGCATGAGAAAGGACGTCAGCCTTATCATATCGGGTGGCTTGCCCCAGGGAAGACATTAGAAGAACTTGAAAAGCACTTGCATACTGAATGGGGCTTCGGGAACCATTTCGTGGCATGGCATGATAGAGGTCAAGTTCTTTCTTGGCGTAAGCTTGAAGATTTTGATAATCAGTATCATATAAGAGTTTTCAAAGATGGGGAGATACGAGGGCATCATGAATTCACTCCTGAAAGTAAACCATTTGATCATTTCGTAGAAATAAATGAAGAATCTCGCATGGATCAATTTAAAAAGTTTCTCGGAGATTATATCGTCCAAAGGAAATATATTTCACATTTGAAAGTAGACAAGAAAACTGCTCCAGATTCAGAAATAACTATAGACAATAGACTTGATAAAAATGGAAGAATCAAACATAAAATTTAAAAACACTCCATAAAAAAATTCTCGGACTCACCACACAATAAAATTCTGCTGAATTTTTTGCTCACACTCGGCCCGTCGGCCTGCGTGAGGGTTCGCTCGAGAACATTTTTATTTTGTGTTTTTATATTTTAGATTCAGGATAAATTATATCCCAGAGAGCACCGGCGACGTTGTGGGGTTTCCCTACGAGAGGGAAATGGTGAAGGTCTATAAACGGGGCGGAGTTACATTCTATGACTCCACTTCTTGGCTGGTCACGCCATGAGATGGAGACATCATCCATTATAAAGTCTACTCCGATGAGAGGATCATTTAGAACTTTTCCAATTTTCTCAAGCATTTCTTTATTATCAGGATGGACTACATCTGTCATATCTGTGATACCACCTCCCACAGCACGGCTCGTCTTCTGGCCGAGAGTGATTATTTCTTTATCTTTCGGAATTGTATCTGCAGTCTTACCCCAGTGTGTAAGTTCTTTTATGGCTTCTTCATCTAAAGAAAGTTGGTGGAAAATTGGTCCAGCACGTAGTGGATTTTTATTTTCTATTTCAATTAAATCTTTTACATTGTGTACTCCATCGCCTATCACGTAAGCAGGCTCACGACGAAGCACTGCGATAAGCTTGCCTCCTATTACTGTTCCTCTGAATACATATCCAGAAAGTTCTTCTTCTATCATAACGTAAGGGGAAAGTTGGTGGGCCTTGTGGAAAGCTACCATAAACTCTTTTTCATTTTCAATATGAGTTGTCGTGTGCCTGCTTCTTGATCCTATATTGGGCTTGGTGATGACTGGTTTACTTAAAGAATTAAATATTTTAAGAGCTTCTTTATTGCTACTCGTTATTCCACCCTTAGCTACGGGGATGCCCTCTTTCTCAAAATGCTTTTTCATTTCATTCTTATTATCCATCCATTCCAATCCTTTCGGATCATAATTCTTTGTACGAGGAAGAACATCAAAGAATCTCATTTCACCTTTATATCTTGAAATGAAAAGATCTTGACCAATTCCAAACAAATGAAATTCTTTCATATCTATGCCTCGCTTCATTGCTTCTTCCCAGAGGACTTTGGCTCTGCCACTATCCTTTTCATTCGGAGCGGTTGTGACATTCCCTAAATGCAATAGGCATAAAATTTTCACTATGATTGGACCTAGCCATTCCAGACTATCTTCTGGAATTAATTTCGCCATCCAGTTCGTCCAAGGTTCTATAAGATTTCCTAAGAGTACAGATATATAAGCGACCCGGTGATTCACTTGCGCCCCTCCACAATCCACACAATAATTTTTCTTTTTTTGTTCTGACATAAAAATATAATAACATATTTATTTTTAATATTAAAAACTCTTCCGTCCTTCGGACACTTTCCCTTCGCAGGGAAGGAAGAATTCCTCGCCCCCTGCGAAGGGGGAGATGCCGGAGGCAGAGGGGGTGTTTAGTGTGCCACGGCAAATCCCAAGACTTTCTTGGCGCCGGCTTTTCTAAGAATTTTCATTATTTCTGTGATTGTGCCACCCGTCGTCGTGACGTCATCTATTATGATTATTGTTTTCCCACGTACAAGTTCTTTATTTTTAATTTCAAATGCACCTTTTATATTTTGCAAACGTTTATTCCTATTTGTTAATCTGGCTTGGGGAATTGTATTTAATTTCTTAAACACAATATTACTTTTAATTTGAAATATATTTCTCTCTGCCATTTTGCAAAAGTTTCTCGCAATGATTTCCGATTGATTATACCCTCTTAATTTTCTTTTATTACGAGATACTGGCACAGGTATAATGAGAATAGGAGAACCGAGAGAGAACATTTGTAAAAGATTTATTTCTTCTAAAAATGATTCATAAAGCAGTTCACCTAGTTTCTTCCCTAGGTGAGGGTGATGATAATATTTTAATTTCCAGATGGCCTTTTTCACCACCGGGTCTCTATAATCATAGACTGCCATAATATTCTCCTCTGTTGGTCGTTCGGCTAGCTGTAGCCTATCTACGCAGTTAGGGCATAATATTTCGTCTTTTATATTGCATCCTATACATCTAGAAGGGAACAATATTTCCAAAAATAAAGCCATCCATCCCCTTATGATAAATTTGGTCTTTTTCACTTCTTAATTTTACTATATATGTGTTATACTAGGAAGTATAAATATGGATAATTCATTTCAGAATATAATATCATCTGGGGTAGCTAGCTTATCTCAAATTTTTTCTTCGGATAAGTCCACAAAAAGTGTCTTAGGTATAGATATAGGATCTTCCGCTATCAAAGTTGTTCAATTAAAGAAGAAAGGGGGTAAAGCTGTATTAGAAACTTACGGAGCCATTGCTCTTGGACCTTATGGTAATACCGACATTGGTGCCATTACCAATTTGCAGACAGATGACGTCGTTAAAGCATTGCTTGATGTGATCAAAGAATCCAACGTCACAGTTCGCTCGGGTGTTATCGCTATCCCGTCTTCTTCTAGTTTGATTTTCACCATATCATTGCCAGATAAAATTACCGAAGATAAACTTGCCACTATTATTCCTATTGAAGCTCGCAAATATATTCCTGTGCCGATATCAGAAGTGACACTTGATTGGTTTGTTCTCCCGAAAGAATCTGAATCTGGAGAAAGTAATATTATGGATCAGTCAGGAGCACCGGCTCTTATTGATTCCAAGACCGAGGTTCTCGTCGTGGCAATTCACAATGATATTCTTTCTCGTTACCAAGAAATATTGACCAAGACCGAATTAAAATCTGAATCATTTGAAATGGAAATATTTAGCAACATCAGAGCATCTTTCTCTCATGACCTTGCCCCTGTTCTCATTATGGATTTCGGTGCTTCTAAAACAAAGCTTTCTATTATAGAAGAAGGAGTTGTTCATATTTTCCATGTTGTGAATAGAGGGGGAGCTGATATCACGAAGAATATCGCTTCTTCTTTGAGTGTATCTTTTACCGAAGCAGAAAAACAAAAGAGATCTGTCGGTCTTGATGCCAATAGTAATCCACAAGTCGCTGATATAGTCCGTCTATCTATTGATTATATTTTATCCGATACGAATAGTGTTGTGTTTGCTTATCAGAAGAAGTATAATAAGAACATAAGCAAAGTTATTTTGACAGGTGGAGGATCTCTCATAAAAGGACTGAAAGAAAGAGCAGTAGAGAACTTTCATACTGAGGTAGTATACAGTAATCCTTTTTCTAAAACTGAAGCTCCCGCATTCCTCACCCCCATATTAGAGATTAGTGGACCAGAGTTTAGTGTGGCAGTTGGTTTAGCTTTAAGACAGTTATTTTAAATAATTATGGAGAATTCATTTCAGACATCATTTATACCTAAGAAGCCTGTTATGGCAGGTGGCGCTCAAACAAGTGTCAAGGGCACTACTAGTATCACTACAGTGGTATCTGTTTTTATTTTTGTTGTAATGCTACTCTCAGCAGGTGGACTTTATTTTTATTACAATTTTTATTTATTAAAGAATAAAGAAGCCTTATCCGCTAATTTATTTAAGATACGTGATAGTTTTGATAAGAATACAATTGCAGAATTAGAGATGTATGATAAGCGTACGACCGCTTCAACTCAAATTCTTGGTAGTCACATAGTTCTCTCTCCTTTATTTGAATTAATCAATGAGCTCACACTTCCTTCTATTCAATATACTGATTTTAGTCATAATACTCTCAATAATACTTTTTCTGTCAAAATGTCAGGCATAGCACGTGATTATAAGTCTATTGCTCTTGAAGCAGACGTTTTCAATACAGACAAGGGACGAATGTTTAAAGACGTTATCTTTTCTAATCTAACTGAAAACAAGAATAATTATGTCACCTTTGATCTTGAATTCAATGTAGATCCTCTCCTTCTTTCTTATACCAACAACATTGCAGATAAAAAGGAGAGTGCTACTCAAAATGTTATTTTAGATACTACTATTCCTGCCAATAATAATATAAATCCATAATTATGAAATTAATTTTCCCCATATTACTTATAGTGTTGTCCATACTAACCTTTATTGTTGGAGTTAATCCACTTTACAAAAAGGTTGGAGTTTTGAAAGCTGATATTGCTCTCTACAATGAAGCCCTCAACAATTCCACCGATCTTCAAAAGAGGCAAGATTCTCTACTTCAAGATTATAATGCGATAAAGCAAGAGGACAAAGACCGTCTGACTAATTTCTTGCCAAATGCTGTGAATAATATTCAGTTTATTTTAGAAGTTGAGCGTATCGCCAATCTCCACAACATGCCAGTCAAGAATATTAAATTTGAAGCAATGAAGAAGAATGATACCCCTGTTAATGCCAATATGATTGTTGCTGAAGTTGCTAAAGATGCTCGTCCTTATGGTATTTTCCCTATTGAATTTACGACTGAGTCTGACTACGCGACATTCGTCCTTTTCTTAAAAGACTTGGAGTCCAATTTACGATTGGTAGATATCAAGTCTATATCATTTTCTGTCCCAGATGCTAATATTAAGACTGTAGGTGGAGCAAATCCCAATATTTACACCTACACATTAAAAGTTGAGACTTATTGGCTTAAATAATATGCACAAGAAATATAATAAATTTTTAATAATATCTTTTATCCTAGTTGCACTCCTCGGTGTTTATTCTTATTTTTATAAAGACCTTACTTCTGAGGCGGCGACATCGGGCAGCTCTATAACTTCATCTTTAAATACAGCTACGGCTCCACTTTCTCAAACGGGTAGTGATGGAGCTATTTCCGATACAGCTTTTCTTATGAAGTTAGATTCTCTTAAAAAGATAAAGATTGATACATCTTTATTAGAAAGCAAACCCTTCAAATTACTCGTAGACAACAATATCAAACTAGAACCTGTACCTTATGGGCGTCTTAATCCTTTTGCTCCTACTGATAATAATGCTATCAATAATATTGTTAATAATGCACCCCTAGTATCTGTAAAAGTTAACCCACCTACACAAATTACAGATAAGTCTGCAATAGTAAGTGGTTCACTAGATGGTGCTAAATCCAACAATGTTTATTTTGAATATGGGATAGCCGATACATTTGGTAAGACTACCCCCAAAGTTGTTCCTTCTTTAGTTGGTAATTTTTCTTACAAGATTGCAGGATTGAATTCCAAGACCACTTATTTCTTCCGTGCAACGGCCAATATAAATGGAGTTTTGACTTTTAGTGACACGATATCATTTAATACAAATTAATATTTATGATGATTTTAGAAGAATTAGTAAAGCACGGTCTTCTCCAGGAAGATCAAGTGCCTGAAATAGTAAAAACAGCTGATGATAAATACGGGGGAGATCTAGATAAGGCACTTGCAAGCTTTAATATAAGTGAAGATTCCGTCCTTGAATTAAGAGGATCTATTTTTAATATTCCAATTAAAAAAGTAGACCCAAGTATGATTACATCTTCTATTTTAAAAATAATTCCAGCCGAGACAGCCAAGTTGTATCACTTCGTCCCAATTGGAGTAGTAAATGAAGTACTCGAAATCGGTATAATTGATCCAGAAAATGTTCAAGCTATTGATATTTTAACTTTCATTACTGCTAAGCTTGATAAGCCATTCAAGTTGTTTTTAATTAGTAATTCTACTTATAAGGCAGTTATTGATAAGTACGATGCATTAGGGAGTGAAGTTGATCAAGCCCTTTCTGAACTTGACCAAGAGATAGCGAGTGTCGGAGCAGATTTGCCAAAAGAGAAAGAAGAGAAATCTGAAAAATCAAAAGAAGAAAATATTACCGAAGATGCTCCAATAATTAAAATCGTCGCCGTGATTCTAAGACATGCTGTGGAAGGTAATGCATCCGACATCCACATAGAGAATGCAGGGGATAGAGTAAAGGTTCGTTTCCGTGTAGATGGAATTTTACATACATCACTTACTCTTCCTATCTCTGTTTATAATGGGGTCGTAGCCCGTATTAAAATTCTTTCCAAGCTTAGATTGGATGAAAAACGTAAACCACAAGATGGTGGATTTTCTACAAAGATGGAAGGACGCAAGATTGACTATCGTGTCTCTACAATGCCTTCTTATTATGGAGAGAAAGTAGTGATGCGTATTTTGGATTCTGAGAGAGGGGTTAAGCCATTGGATGATTTGGATTTATCTCCTGACAACCTCGCCTTAATTCGTGAAGCATTGGCTCGTCCTTATGGCCTTATTTTAATTACAGGTCCGACTGGTTCTGGTAAGACGACATCACTCAATTCAATGATTAGAGAGCTTGATAGCGAACAGGAGAATATAGTCACACTTGAAGATCCAGTAGAGTATCATATAGATGGGATCAATCAATCCCAAGTAGCACCTGAGATCGGGTATACATTTGCCTCAGGACTTCGCTCCATTTTAAGACAAGACCCAGACATAATAATGGTTGGAGAGATTCGTGATAAAGAAACTGCCGAGCTAGCTATCCAAGCGGCCCTCACAGGGCATCTTGTATTCTCTACGCTTCACACCAATAGCGCCATCGGAGCAATACCGCGTCTCATAGATATGGGTATAGATCCTTATCTAATAGCTCCTACTTTAATTCTTTGTATTGCTCAGCGTTTAGCCCGCAAGATACATCCAAGTTCTAAACAGAAAGTTCCGATAGATGAACCTACAAGGATGATGCTCGACAAGCACTTTGCAGATCTGCCAGCAGAATTTAAATCAAAGCTTAATCTTACCGACTATGTCTATGAGGCAGTACCCTCTACCGAATGTCCTTCGGGCATAAAGGGCCGTGTTCCTGTCTATGAAATGTTTAAGATTGATAAAGAAATGCAAGAGATAATCCTTCGAAAACCTCAAGAGCAAGAGATATATAAGCTCGCTCGTTCACGCGGGATGCTTACTATACGTGAAGATGCCTTTATAAAAAGTATGAATGGGCTTATCCCATTCAAAGAGGTATATAATTTTTAAAAAAACTGTTATACTATAAATGTATGGAAACAAATAAAAAAATTCTTATTGTGGATGATGATAATTTTCTCTTGGATATGTATGCCCTTAAATTTGGTAAAGGAGAATTTAATGTTACTGCAGCTTTGGGTCCAGAGATTGCTTTAGAGAAACTCCGAGGAGGGTTAGTTCCTGATGTGATATTGCTTGATATTGTGATGCCAGTCATGGATGGATTTGAATTTATGGAAAAAATGAAAGAAGAAAATCTCGTACCTAAAGCTATTCGCATTATTCTTTCCAATAGAGGTCAGCCATCTGATGTGGCAAGAGGAGAAGCTCTTGGGGCCGCTGGATACATAGTGAAAGCTTCCAGTACCCCAGGAGAAGTTATAGAAAAAGTTAGAAGTATTATTAACGAACAGAACAATAAAAATGGATTACAATAAATTTTTAGATGAAATATTGACGAGTTTGATTCACGAGGATGGATCAGATTTGCATTTAGGTACAGGACGCAAGCCGGCTATTCGTGTAAATGGAGAGCTTGTTTTCCTTTCTAACAAAGAAGTTTTGAAACAAGAAGATATGGTCAGTATTTTAGGTATCATTCTTGGGAAAGAGAAGACTGCTCAGTTCTTAGAGACCAAAGAGATGGACTTTTCTTTTGCTTTCAAAAGTATTGCAAATCTAAGAGGTAATGCTTTCTTCCAAAGGAGTGGTATTTGTGTTGCTCTTCGTCTTATTCCTAAGGCTAAGAATTTTGAAGAGCTTAATCTTCCATCAATTCTTCAAACGTTTGCATTGAAAAAGCAAGGATTCTTCTTGGTCGTCGGACCCGTCGGGCAAGGTAAATCCACTACACTTTCTACAATGATTAATTATATCAATAAAGAAAGTACGACCCACATAATAACCATAGAAGATCCTATTGAATATGTTTATCCTCAAGATAAATCTATAATAGATCAAAGAGAAATAGGTCTTGATACGAAAGACTTCCCGATAGCACTCAAATCCATCTTTCGTGAAGATGTGAATGTTATTCTTATAGGAGAAATGCGTAATACCGAAACTATTTCTGCGGCAGTTACAGCTGCTGAGACTGGGCACTTGGTTTTCTCTACTCTACATACGAACAATGCTCCTCAGACGATTGATCGTATTATAGATTCATTCCCTTCAAATCAACAAGATCAGATTAGACTTCAGCTAGCTTCCAGTCTACTTGGGATATTGTCTCAACGTCTTATCCCTAGAGTTTCGGGGGGCAGAATTCCAGCTTTTGAATTACTTATAAACAACAATGCTGTGGCCAATCTTATTAGAGAGAAGAGGACTCATGAGATTAATACCGTTATAGAAACTTCTTCCGAACAAGGTATGATAGATATGAACAGATATCTAATGGAGCTAGTCGCTAAAGGCGAGATAACTCTTGAAAGTGCTTATCAATATTCATTTAACCCTAAGGCTCTCGAGCGTATGCTTTAAAATTTTATGTTATTTCTTTATGAATCTATCACGAATACAGGAGAGAAGAAGAATGGATCTATAGATGCTTCATCGAAAGATTCTGCTATTTCCGCGCTTCAACGTCGCGGGCTTATCGTTTCCTCTATCAAGGAAGAAGGAGCTAAGGGTGGTATCTTACATTTATCATTTTTTGATAAAACAGTAAAAATGAAAGATGTTGTCATTATGTCACGACAGATTTCTACTTTGTTTGAAGCCCAAGTTTCAGCTCTGAAAGCTTTCACTCTTCTTGCTTCCAATACCGAGAATCCAGCATTAGTGAAAGTTTTAAATACTATCTGTTCTGATATTGAATCAGGGGTAACTATCTCTGAAGCTTTATCTCGTCACCCTGAAACATTTTCTCTATTTTATGTAAATATGGTCAAAGCTGGAGAAGAGTCAGGTAAGCTCAATCAAACTTTTGCTTATCTAGCTGATTATCTTGATCGTCAATATCAACTTACTTCCAAGACCAAGAATGCTCTCATTTACCCAGGCTTTGTTATTGGAGTTTTCCTTATTGTGATGGTGCTTATGTTCGTTTTTATCGTTCCTAGATTGGCGGTAATTATTAAAGATTCTGGTCAAGCGATTCCTCTTTCTACTCAGATAGTCTTTGGATTAAGTGACCTCCTTATAAATTATGGGTTGTTTGTAATCCTTGGATTAGTCTTATTCGCTATGTATATATATAGATTAACCAAATCAGATTCTGGCCAGAAATATTTAGACAAGATAAAGATAACTACACCTATTTTTAAGAATATATATATCAAGCTTTATCTCTCTCGTATTTCGGACAATATGGATACGATGCTCTCATCAGGGATTACTATTATTCGTGCCCTTGAGCTTACTTCTATCGTTGTCGGCAATAGAGTCTATGAAGATTTACTAAAAGATGCTCTTGAAAAAGTTAAAGGGGGAAGTTCTTTGTCTGAAGCTTTCTCTTCTTATCCAGAGATTCCATCCATTATGTCAGGAATGGTTCGCGTCGGAGAAGAGACGGGGTCCCTTGGAAGTATTTTGAAAACATTAGGGAAATTTTACAGTCGTGAAGTGAATGAAGCCGTAGATACTCTCGTCGGATTGATAGAACCTATGATGATTGTGGCACTTGGTCTTGGAGTTGGGCTTCTTCTTACTTCTGTTTTGATGCCGATTTATAATATCGCTGGAGGAATATAACCCCCCCCACTTGTCCACAGTCTCATACTATTGTGCTTTTAGTTATCTTATATGATATAATGTAAGCATTAAAAAGTAAGGTCGCGTCTTTCTACAAAAAAGACAAATTATTAATTATTAGCGTCGCGTTTCAATTGACAGTACGCGACATGATTTTGCAAAATCATATGAAAAAAAATAAAGGTTTTACACTTATTGAACTTTTGGTTGTTATCGCAATTATTGGTATTTTGGCATCAGTCGTTTTAGCATCTCTAAATAGTGCTCGTAACAAAGGCGCAGATGCTGCTACAAAAGCAGCTCTAGCAAATATGCGTGCTCAAGCTGAAATATTTTATGATCAATACTCCGGTTACAGTAGTGCTGCTATAGCATTACCTGCAACAGGCTGTACTGCAACATCTACATTGTTCCTTGATGGTGTAATGACAAATGCAATCGCAGGTATTACTTCATCAAGTGGAGCAGCTCCTACTTGTGTAGTTGGAGGTACAGGAACTGCCAAAGCTTCTGCTTGGGCTATGTCTGCTACTCTTAAGGCAGGTGGTACTTGGTGTGTTGACTCAACAGGGGCATCAAAGGCTACAGCTGCTTCAACTACAACAGGACTTTGTAGTTAATATATTAGTTTATATTTAAATAAAAATACCTGCCAACATCTATAAAGTTGTTGTGGGTATTTTTATTTATTTGTGATATAATATACACATTAATAAATATTTATTAAATTTAATTTTTTATGAATAAAAATAAAGGTTTTACTCTTATTGAACTTTTGGTTGTTATCGCAATTATAGCAGTTCTCGCATCTGTTGTATTAGCATCTCTAAATAGTGCAAGAGATAAGAATGCAGATGCTGCCGTTAAAACAGGGCTCAATCAAGCTCGTACAGAAGCCGAGCTTTATTATATTAGTAATAGTGGTAATTATCTAGCTGTTTGTGATCCTGCTAGTGATGCTTCAACTCCAAAGGGTATCAATGCTATGGTTTTAAGTTCTGCGAAAGCAGGTGGTCTTAATAGTGTGGCAGTTAATGCTACCGGAACAATAATCACTGCTACTTGTAATGTAAATGGGACAGGTACTTCTTGGGCAGCTGAAGTCCCACTAAGGACTCCAACTACAGCCAGTGTTTACTGTGTAGATAGTACAAGAAAGGGAGTAGTTACAACAACCTCTATTGGAAGTAATACTCTTTGTCCATAAAATACATTTTTATTTTGTTCTACATAATGTTACAATACAAGTATGAACACACTTGCTTTTATTATAATATTTTTATTTGGAACTATCATTGGAAGTTTTCTTAATGTTGTCATTTTTAGATTAAATACAGGCAAGTCAATAGCCAAAGGACGCTCTATCTGTATGACCTGCAATCGTGATTTGCGCTGGTATGAGCTTGTGCCATTATTTTCTTTTTTAATCCAAAGGGGTAAATGTCTTCGTTGCAAGGAGTCTATATCCTATCAGTACCCTTTAGTTGAATTCATAACCGGAATCTCCTTTGTTTTAATAGCATATCATTTCTTGCCTGCACTTTTATTTTCTTCATCCTTATATTTATTTTTAGTAGTTTTATATGCTTTCCTTTTTTCACTTTTGATAGTTATTGGAGTTTATGATGTTCGTCACAAAGTTATTCCTGATCAATTGGTTTATTTATATACTTTTATTTCCTTCTTTTCTATCTTTCTCTCCCCATCTTTCTCCCATTTTATAGCTGGCCCTATTATTGCATTGCCTTTCGCTCTCATTTGGTATCTGTCCAGTGGGAAGTGGATGGGTCTAGGTGATGCCAAGCTTATGCTTGGCTTGGGTTTTATGTTGGGGTTACCTCTAGGTGTCTCTTCTTTGGTTTTAGCATTTTGGATTGGAGCTGTCGTAGGTCTTCTTATTATGTTCTTCTCTCGCAGTAAAGTAAATATGAAAACAGAAATTCCTTTTGCCCCATTTCTCATCATTAGTGCTTTTATAGTTTTCCTTTTTAATTTAGATATTTATACTTTGTCCTCATTATTTTAATTTATTAGATTGATGTATAAAAATATATATAGAAAAATAAAGAAGAATGGGGGACTTACACTAGTTGAGCTAATGGTAGTTATTTCTATTTTCCTTGTTATCTCAGGGGTTGCGATTTTTGACTATGGGGGCTTTCGCTCTACTGTCTCTCTACAAAATATCACAGACGACATAGCTCTATCCATTCGTAAGGCACAGGGTTTTGCTATTGGAGCTCGTGCCGTATCTTCTAACTTTTATAATAGTTACGGGATGCATTTCTCTACGAATAATTCCGTAGATCCTTTAGTTGCATCCAACAAATCTTTTTTAATGTTTTGGGCAACTCAAACTACCAAAAGATATGTTACAGGGGTTGGAACTTGTGGAGATAATACCAATAATAAATGTTTGGAATTATTTAATATAACAAGTGCTGATATAGTAAAAGAAATAAAACTAGATGGAGTGACTCAACCTTCAACCTCATATCTTGATATCATTTTTACGCGCCCAGATCCCAGAGCTTCTTTTTGCTATAGAACGAATGTAAATTCTCCCTGTGATCCTACTGTTATTTCCAATGTGAGTGTTACTATTTCTAATGGTCAATCTACAAATGAAAAGACCAAGACTATATCAGTCCAAAATACTGGTCAAATAAGTATACAATAAGATGATTTTACAAAAAATACAAAAGAATAAAGTATTTATGTCGGGATTCACCTTGATAGAATTAATGGTTGCTACGACCTTGTTCACTATTGTTATGATGATGGGAGTGGGTTCACTTGTCGTATCTTCCAATTCCGCCAAGGCATCTCAAAAGCTCCGAACAGCAGTTGATAATGTAAATTTTGCGATGGAGAGTATGTCTCGTGAACTTCGTATGGGCACTCTTTATACTTGTGGGACGACCACGATCTCTTTAAGTGGGGCATTAGCTCCGAATGATTGCTCCTCAACACCTGGGAATATAATAGCCTTTAAGCCTCAATCTATTCCAGGAGGAGGAGAGTCAGTTAGAGTAGCTTATGAAATAGGCTCTCTTAGAGCTGATGGAGTGACCAGAGGATTGGTACGTTGTGAATATACGACCACAACAGTTTGTTCCAATGTCGTTTCGTCTGATGTTGATATCCAAATGTTGAAATTCTATGTAGTAGGTTCAGCTTTACCTCCAGCAAATAACCAAATACAACCGAGTGTCAAGATTTTAGTTAAAGGAGTTGTTACAATTAAGGGAGTCGCTACGCCTTTCACTTTGCAGACTTTAGCATCACAACGTTCCACAGAGAAATAAAAAATATGAAGTTATCCAAACAACAAAAAAATAAAGCTTTTACAATCATTGAGGCACTAGTTGCGATTATGATACTCTCTGTATCTGTGGCGGGTATGCTTGGAGTGACAGCTTCATCAGCGACTTCTGCTAGATATGCCAACAATGAAATTACCGCCAATTATCTTCTCCAAGAAGCTATTGACTCTGTGAGGAACAGTCGTGATACTATTGCTTTTCAAATGAAAAATACAACAGGGGGATGGCTAGTATTTTTAAATAGATATGGATATGGGGCTAATAGTAAATGTTTTATCGCAAATGGTTGTATGTTGAAAATGGATTCTTTTGACGCGTCTCTTTTATCAGGTAATGATATAATCTCTTGCCCTAATAGTGGATGCCAATCATTATCTTATGACAGTTCTGCCTCTTCACAACTTTTCTATCAATATAGTACAGGGAATCCTACTAGTTTTGTAAGGACAGTAAAAATGGTAGTTACTCCTACTAATACAGACGAAGTGAAAGTGACTGCCACTGTGGACTGGCTAAATGGATCATCTTCTCGATCTAGATCTTTGGAAATTTATCTTTTAGATTGGCAAAAATAATGAAAAATAATAATCAAAAAATTAAATATGATAAAGGCTATGCGATACTCTTCACTGTCGTGGTCGTCGGTATTATTTCGATGATTACGATTGGTTTATCCAATGCCGCTTACAAGCAGATAATCTTGTCTTCTGTGGCGAAGGATTCTACGACAGCTTTCTATCAGTCAGATATAGCTTCAGAATGTGCTTTATATGCTGACAATACGTACAATATGGTACCACCTTCAAATCCTTGGACTTGTGCGGGGAATTCTTTATCTTTCCCTGCTGGTGTTTCTCTGGGAGGAGTCACTACCTATAATATAGATCCAGCTGGAACAAATGGAACTTCTATTAATAAATGTTTCCGTATTACTGCTACCAAGAGTATAGTTCTCGATACTATTACGACAGACATACAAGCCAAGGGTTATAATATTTGTAATATGAGTAATAGTAGGACAGTAGAACGTGCAATTCAAATTAATTATTAAACTATGAATGATTCTAATATAGAAAACCGAATAATTAAGCTTCGGGAAGAGATTTCTAGGCTTCGCACAGAGTACCACGAGAAGAATAATCCAAAAGTCACAGATGATGTGTACGAGTCTCTTACTCGTGAGTTGCATGACTTAGAAAGTAAATATCCGGAATTCTCTGACGCCGATAGTTCTCTTAACAGAGTTGCCGGGAAGCCACTAGAAATGTTTAAAAAGGTGAAGCATGATGTGAGGATGCTATCTTTGAATGATGTTTTCTCGGAAGAAGAAATTATAGACTGGGAAACTCGCTGTTTGAAAATCTTTGGAAGTCCGACTTCCAGAAATATTGTTAATTATTTTTGTGAGGTGAAGCTTGATGGATTGTCAGCATCTTTGCATTATAAAGATGGAGTATTTGTAAGAGGGGCTACACGTGGTGATGGATTCATAGGGGAAGATGTGACAGAGAATTTGAAAATGATAAATTCTATTCCACTGATTCTTCCTCCCCAGACCCCTCCGCCTTCGACACCTCCCCTTAGCAGGGGAGGAAGAATGCTGGGGGATATAGAAATTCGTGGGGAAGTAGTGATGACGAAAAAGGCATGGGAGAGGTTGAACAAGAAACAAGAAAAACTTGGCAAACCAACTTTTGCCAATACTCGCAATGCTGCCGTCGGAAGCCTTCGCCAGCTTGATCCAAAAGTTGTGAAAGATAGGGAGCTTAGTTTTTTTGCTTGGGATATAGCACAAACAACAATTAAAAATTACGAACTAAGAATTAAAAATCATTCCGATAAACATAAATTATTAAAAGAGTTAGGTTTTCAAGTTGCTCCGTATGAAAAAAAGGTTAAAGATTTGAAAGAAGTTTTTTCTTTTATCAAAGAAGTGGGTAAACTCCGAGCGAGTTTACCTTATGGTACAGATGGGATGGTTATTTCTGTAGATAATTTAGAATTACAGGATTCTCTTGGTGTAGTTGGCAAAGCTCCACGATACATGACAGCATATAAATATGAGGCGGAGAGAGCAACGACCGTAGTGACCGGTATTACAGTGAACGTTGGACGTACTGGAGTGATGACTCCACTGGCGCACTTTAATCCGACCTTAGTTGCAGGTTCTACAATTTCTAAAGCGACCTTGCACAATATGGATCAAATTGAAAGACTTGATATCAGGGTGGGGGATACTGTAGTTATCCAAAAGGCGGGTGACGTTATTCCAGAAGTTGTAGAAGTACTTACCAATATGCGTACTGGTAAAGAGAAGAAATTTAAAATGCCAGAATTTTGTCCTGTGTGTGGATTTAAAATTGAACGTAAAACGGGAGTCGGAGAAAGTTCTGTAGCTTTTTATTGCACGAATAAAGATTGCTCTGCCAGAAGTAGACGAGGGCTTCAACATTTTGTAAATATTTATGAGATTTATGAAATAGGTCCTAAAATTTTAGACAGATTAAAAGATGAAGGATTAATAAGTGATCCGGCAGATTTGTTTACTCTTGAAGTAGCCGATTTATCAGGGCTTGAGAGGTTTGGATTAAAATCAGCCGAGAATATTATAAATTCTATCGCAAGTCATAAGAAAGTTTTACTGTGGCGTTTTCTCTATGCTCTAGGGATTATTCATGTAGGCGAACAAACTGCGCAAGATTTAGCGAATCATTTTGGTTCACTAACTCTTATTTCAAAAGCAAGTGAAGAGAATATAAATAGTATAGAAAATATTGGGCCGGTAGTTAGTCGAAGTATCTATGAATATTTTAATCAAAAAGAAAATTTAGCTTTTATGGATAAATTGTTTCAAAATGGAGTAGTGATTGACAATACAATGATCAAATCAACCAATAGACTTAAAGATAAAGTTTTTGTCCTCACTGGCACCTTAGAGACTCTTTCGCGAGAAGATGCAAAGAAAATGATAATAAAAGAGGGTGGCAGAGTTTCTGGTTCTGTCTCTTCCAAGACGGATTATGTCCTAGCAGGGGAAGATCCAGGCAGTAAATTACAAGATGCTAAGAAATTGGGGGTAAAAATTATCGGAGAATTAGAATTTCTACAAATTATATAAATATGGTATTCTCTAAATATGGACATAGAAATTATTAAAAAGCTAGCTATAATGGCTCGAGTAGATATGGATGAAATTGAAATGAAAGAAATTGGAGACAGTTTCGGTCCTATTCTTGCCTATGTAGGGCAGATACAAGAAGTGTCTCTTATTTCAGATTCTCCGTATGAAGAAGTAGCCGATGAACCTATAAATATTCTAAGAGAAGATGTAGTTACTAATAAAGGAGGTGAATATACAGAGAAGATTTTATCTCAAGCACCAGATGTAGAGAATGGATTTCTAAAAGTAAAACAGATATTATAGTATGAAAATAGATTTGAAAGATTTAAGTATAGAGAAAGCTCATAAACATTTAATAGATGGAGACTTTACAGTGGGAGATCTTGTAGATGCTTATCTAGAAGTTATAAAAGAGAAGAATACCGACCTCAATGCCTATCTTGAAATTTTTGAGAAAGATATAAAATCTCAAGTAGAAATTGCTGAAAAAATGTTTAAGGATGGTACCGCTACTCTGATGACTGGTATTCCTATTGCTATCAAGGACAATATTTTATATGAAGGACATATAGCAAGCGCTTCTTCAAAAATGCTTGGGAATCACACGGCCGTTTATGATGCTTTTGTTATTCAAAAATTAAAGAAAGAAGGAGTGGTAATTTTAGGTAGGACAAATATGGATGAATTTGCAATGGGAAGCTCAACTGAGACTTCCGCCTATGGGGTGACTCGCAATCCTTATGATAGGACTCGTGTTCCAGGTGGATCCTCGGGTGGTTCGGCAGTTGCTGTTGCTTCCGGTATGGCTCTCGTCTCTTTAGGGACTGAAACTTGTGGTTCAGTACGTCAGCCTTCATCATTCTGTGGACTTGTAGGGTTGAAGCCGACATATGGAGCAATCTCTCGCAGTGGAATTATCGCTATGGGTAGCTCCTTGGATCAGGTTGGCCCAATGGGGAAAACTATTTCTGATGTAGAAATTTTATATAAGACTATCTGTGGCAAAGATGAGCTTGATAGTACATCATTGTCAGATGAATTTAAAATAAAATTTACACAAACTCCACTCAAGAAGAAGATAGGAGTGCCTCGCGACTTTCTAAGTGGAGGAGGGATAAATGAAGAAGTACTTAAAAATTTTGAAGAGAGTTGTGAGAAATTGAAAAAGGCAGGTTATGAGATAGTAGACGTGACTTCACAGACGATGCAATATTCTTTGGCGGTTTATTATATTATTATGCCAGCGGAAGTTTCAAGTAATTTGGCACGTTATGATGGTATCCGTTATGGTTTCAATATAGATGCTCCGAATCTTTATGATGTCTATGCAAAGAGCAAGGGGAAAGGTTTCGGCAAAGAAGTTCGCCGAAGATTACTTCTCGGTACATATATTCTTTCTCATGGTTATCATGATGCTTATTACAATAAAGCATTGAAGGTCCGTGATATGATAGCCAAAGAATTACTCACTATATTCGAGGAAGTTGATGCTATTATAAGTCCGACGGTGCCATTCCCTGCATTTCCATTAGGGGATAAGATGGATGATCCGATGGCTATGTATATGTGTGATATCTTCTCAGCACCTGCAAACTTGGCTGGGATACCTGCTATGTCTATTCCATCCGGCAAGACAATAAATGGTTTGCCTTTAGGGCTCCAGATTACAGCTCCTTACTTACGTGAAGATATCCTCTTTACCATTGGGAAAGATTTTGAAAAGCTAGTATAATGTAAATATGCAACCGACAAATGTAATACAAACAGTTACATCACAACCACCACTCTTTGATCCTACTTATTTGAATATGGAGTATGTTTTTGATAAGGTGGCGAATTCTTTTGGTCCAATATTTAATCTTATTACGGATGCGCATACGTGGAGTGTTATAGGTACTATTTCAGTCCTTATTTCTATCTTATGTCTTTGCGTTATTATTTTCTCACTTGTTCGAATGTATGAGATTCAAGTATTTGATGCTGAAGAGATTGAACACGAGATCAATCATGCTCTTGCAAGAGAGAAAGAGAAAGAGCGTAGTCTCAATCCACGTTGGAAATATATTGGGACTCTAGTAGAAAGCCCCAATGAATCTGATTGGCGAGTATCTATAATGGAGGCTGATAGTTTACTGGAAGAGACTTTGAAAGACAGGGGACTAGTCGGAGCTAGTATGGCGGAACTTTTAGAAGAAGCAAAAGAAAATGGTTATTCCAATATTCAAAATGCTTGGGATGCACATCTCATCCGCAACAAGATTGCCCACGAAGGGTTAGATTATCCTATTACACAAGTAGAAGCTAGACGTGTCATTCGGCTATATCAAAATGTTTTTGAAGGATTGGATGTGATTTAAAAAAGAAGCCATTCAGGCTTCTTTTTTAATTGCGCAGTCGAAGGGATTTGAACCCTCAACCTCCCACGTGACAGGCGGGTGCTCTAACCAGTTGAGCTACGACTGCAAATATATATAATTATCAAAGATTTCTTTCTTTAAAGATGTAAGCCTTTAAAATCTTTAACTTCTCTATTATACATAAATTTATATAATTTCAAAGCGTTATATGAGGTGTCGACGGCAGGGAGTGCGCCTGCGACCTTCTCTTTATGAGTGAGATGCTCTACTGACTGAGCTACGCCGACATGGTATATAATATAGCATAAAATTAATTAATTTCAACCATTATTTTTTAGTGATTCTATTTGTGATAATGTTCTATATAGAATTTGTGAACTCTTACTTAATCGTAAATGCATGACACCAACATAAGATGAGACATTTTCAAACATTTTTTTATGTTTTGATTTAATAAAAATAGTATTTCTAAATTGAGTTATAGGTATTTTTGTTATATTACTCCAATATTTAATTATTTCGAATTCTCTATTTTTGTGAGATTCATTAATAAATAATCTAGGTAAATAATCATATATTTTTATATTAAATTCAAGAGAAAGCCATCTCATACAAATTAAAATAATTGCAGGATCACTGTTTACTATCCCAAAAGTTTTGCCAGTTTTATTTCCTTCGGCCCAATATAAAGCTGTTCCAATAAGACAAATTTCACGATTAGAAATTTTATTAATAAATTCTTGGGCCTTTTGTTTTTCTTGGTGGATAATAAATTGACTTTTTAAATGATTTGTATGAGCTCCTTTTAGTGCCCCAGCATAATTTTTTACTTGAGCTCTTTTTTCCAATAAAATAATTTGTGACTCAGTTAGTTTAAGGTCACGGCACCATAAACTTAAAGTACTTTTTGATACATTAAGTTTTTTTACAATTTCATTAAGGCTAAAACCTTGTTTTCTAAGGAGCCTTGAAGATTCTTTTAATTGTAATTTAGACATATAGCTATATTATATCATGACAGTGGTGCAATTCATAATATAAATTATAGTAAAACTACGTGGTTGCGGGAGGTCGAATCGAACGACCGTCTTAAGGTTATGAGCCTTACGAGATACCATTTCTCTATCCCGCTATGTATTATTTATCTAAAAACCAAACTTATCTTAACCGTCTATAACCTTAGGTTATGAGAGCTATTTTCCTTTGCGAGATACCATTTCTCTATCCCGCTATAATTTGTTTATAGTAACCCAAAATTACCAATTTTGCAACTTATGTAAATTATAGTATTATAAAATAAGTTTTTAGCCCTAAAACACAGTAGTGTTCGGGCATTAGCCGTCATAGCTTAGTGGCAAAGCACTCCCTTGGTAAGGGAGAGAGCGTGAGTCCGATTCTCACTGACGGCTCCACAAGCAAGCCCAAATCGTTTTTGGCAAAATTTTCGCGAGCGGAGCGAAGCTCCGCCCAAGGATTTAAAGGGGTTCCAGATACTTCTCTTTTTTGGAGGGTGAGGTTCGAGCCGAAGATTTTTTGGAGGGAGAGTTTTTTGGAGGGGAGGTCGTTCGTTTTGGCAATTTTGTCTAGTATTAAAGCATCTTTTATCCATTCTCTCGTCGGTTCGATCCACGCGGACGGCTTTCGCAAAAGCCGTCCGATTTTCTCCTCAATAGACTTTTTGTCAGACATAAATATATGTCGTCTTTTTAAATAATCCTCTCGTTCAATATCTTGGGCGACATATACATTTGTAAGTCTGGCGAGGTTTTTTGAAATGTTTTGTTCTTCTTCTTTCAATTCCAACACTGCTTCATTTGCAGTGTGTTTATTTTTCTGTTCCTCAGTATCTAACATTTCAAAAAGTTTTGTTGCCAATTCTTTCGGCATAATATATTCGCTTAATGTTGCCGAAAGTTGTCGCTCCAATTCTTCTCCTCTTATGCACGGCTCAAAACATTTTTGTGTTTTAGATTTCTTTGAGCAGTGATAGTAAGTATAGAAATGTTTTGTGCCGTTCTTTTGTCTTTTTATTTTTATCTCTCCAGTAATTCCCATACCACACGAGCCACAAGAGAGAAGTCCACAAAATGGTCTTGGATTGGCTTCCTTCTTGGGCTTGCGACCTTTGCCTCGTAATACAGTATTTGCTTTATCAAAGAGTTCTTTTGAAATGATTGGCTCATGCTTACCCTCATATATTTCGCCTGCGTGGCGAAAGTGTCCGTAATAAATAGGATTGCTAATAATGTGCGATATTCGCGAAATATGTACACGATTATTATTTTTTGATTTTACATCTCCATTTTCTAAAACTTTTGCAAGGTCTTCAAGTCTTACACTTCCCGTCGCATAAAGTTCAAATATTTTCTTCACGAGTTTGGCATTTTTCTGATGGATAGCGATTTTCTTAATATTGGAATTATTTATATATCCAAATGGAGCAAGTCCGGGGTAGTCGCCATTTCGTGCTTTCTGTCGTAGTCCACGGGAAGTGTTTTCACTTAGTTGTCTGACATATTCATTTGCCATTCCTAACTCCACAGACATCATTAACACATTGTCATTTGGATAATGACTTTGTCCGTGGGTTTGAATATGCTGGATTATGTTTTGCTGGAGCATCCACTGGATTTTTCCACTATCAACAGGGTTGCGAGATAAGCGGTCGATCTTCCAACAAACAATTCCTTGTGCTTCGCCATTTTGAATAAGCGAAAGCATACTATTAAAAATAGGGCGACCGGGGATTTTTGCTGACCGCTTTTCTATAAACTCATCTGAAATATAAATATTTTCTCGTTTGGCGAGTTCTCGTAATTCTGCGAGTTGTGATTCAATAGAGAGGATTTGCTTATCCTCAACATCGGTGGATTTACGAGCATATAAAAAGTATTTAAGCATGGTTGTATTATACCACAACGGATGACATAAAGCACAACTATAGAGTATAATCTGTGTATAATGAACGAATCAGAAAAACTAGGCAAAAATCTAAAACGAATTAGAACAATAAAAAATATCTCGCAAGGCGAGATCGGACGAAGACTTGAAGTAGATAAAAGTTTTATAAGTAATATTGAAAATGGAAAAACAAATCCTACACTTTCAACGATTGCAAAGATAGCGAAAGCTGTCGGAGTGTCGGTCGGGGAGTTAATGAAATAAAATCGTCGTAAATGGGAGTTTGCCGATTCGCAAATCGGCAAAGGTTAACACGCGTATGGGCGGGCGGGGTGAGAAGCGAATACTTGGAGCTTCGCAAGGCCGGAGGCTGGCGAGCCGAGGCGGGGTCGCAGGATTTTTCCGCAGAAAAATACCTGTGACAATGACTAATAAGCACGACCTCCCCTCCAAAAAAATCTTCTTCCAAAAATCTTTGGCTTTTGAATTTTTGAACCTCACCCTCCAAAAAAGAGAAGTATCTGGAACCCCTTTAAATCCTTGGGCGGAGCTTCGCTCCGCTCGCGAAAATTTTGCCAAAAACGATTTGGGCTTGCTTGTGGAGTCCCTTTTAAACAAGGCTCGAACCCATTTTAGCAAGAATCAGTGAGAATATCTACCAAGCTAATCTTACGCCCCGCTTTTGTCTTTTCTCCAATCTCTCTACACCGCTCTACTAATGTATTAATTCTACAAATGCGGACTCGGTTTTGCGAAACTGTATTTTGGGACATTGATTCGCAAAACCTCGGCTAATTCTTTTTTGAAATTCGCCAAGATTTTGAGTTGGGATTCCGCGGGCAGGCAGGGTTTGGGAGGGAATGCCCGCGGGTTTCAAATACTCTAAAAACCTGCTAAAATAGATAATATATGAATAATGAATTTAAAACTAAAACCTGTCAGAGTTGTAAGAGTAGTTTTACTATTGAGCTAGATGATTTATCATTTTATGAAAAAATGAATGTTCCAGCACCTACATTTTGTCCATTGTGTCGAATGCAAAGAAGGTTTTCTTTTAGAAATGAAAGAGTTCTTTATAAAAGAAAAAGTGATTTTACCAATGAAGATATTTTTACAATGTATTCAGAAGAATCTGGTGTAAAAATATATGAAAAAGAAATTTGGATGAGTGATAAATGGGATCCGACAGAATATGGAATGGATTATGATTTTTCTAAACCTTTTTTTGTTCAGTTTTTTGAATTAGTAAAAAAAGTTCCATTTAAAGCATTAAATGTTGTGAACGGAGTTAATAGTCCATATGTTAACAATATGACTGATCCTAGAAATTGTTACTTAGTATTTAATTCTGGTTATGTAGAAAATTCAATGTATGGACATGGAGTAGATAATTCAAAATCTTGTGTAGATGTATCTCATGTTTCTAAATGTGAAAATTGTTATGAAGGTTTTAATTTAGCAAACTGTGCAACAAGTATTTATTCCTCACAATGTGAAAATTCATTTAATATGGCATTTTGTAAGAACTGTGTAGGTTGTCAGGATTGTTTTGGTTGTGTGAATCTTCGTAAAAAATCTTATTGTATTTTTAATGAACAATATTCAAGAGAAGAGTATTTTGAAAAAATCAAATCTTTTAATTTAGGTTCGTATGAAAATTTTCAAAAAATACAAAAAGAAGTTTTGTCATTTTGGATGATGTTTCCTAATAAATTTTTAGAAGGACTTCAAAATGTAAATGTCAGCGGAAATTATATTAGTCATTCTAAAGATGTTAAAAATTCTTTTATGATTCGTGAAGGTCAAAATTTGCATTATTGCCAATATTTACAAGAGGGTTCTCCTAGTAAGGACTGTTGGGATTATTCTGTTTGGGGTGATAACAGCCAAATGGTCTATGAATGTCATGCCTGTGGTATTGGTATTCAAAATATTAAATTCTGTTTATTATGTCAGGAAAATGTTCACGATTTATACTACTCAATGTGTTGCGAGGGAGCATCAAACAATCTTTTTGGTTGCGTAAACCTAAGAAAGAAACAATATTGTATTTTAAATAAACAATATACAAAGGAAGAATATGACAAATTGGTACCAAGGATTATAGAACAGATGAATACGGTTCCATATATTGATAAAAATGGACTAGTTTATAAATATGGAGAATATTTCCCCGTGGAACTTTCACCTTTTGCTTACGACACAACACTTGCTCAAGAATACTTTCCTTTAAGTAAAAAGGAAATAGAAGAAAAAGGATACTCTTGGGTAGACACAACAGAAAGAAATTATAAAATTGATATTAATATAGGTGGATTACCAGATAATATTAGTGAAGTAGAGGACGATATTATAAATAAAGTTATTGCTTGTGAACATAAAGGAGAATGTGATCAACTTTGTACAACTGCATTTAAAATTATTCAAGACGAACTAAATTTCTATAGAAAAATGAATTTACCTTTACCTCGTATTTGCCCGAACTGCCGAACTTTTGAAAGATTAAACCAAAGGACAGGTATGGAGCTTTATGAGAGAACTTGTCAGTGTTCTGGTGGAGAGGATGATAAAGGAAAATATAAAAATAACATTAAGCATACTCATGGTGATATGCCTTGTGGAGAAGTGTTTAAAACTAGTTATGGTCTTGATAGAAAAGAAATTATTTATTGTGAAAAGTGTTATCAACAGGAAGTATCATAAAAAATATGAATTTAAACCAAGACAAATTTCCTACAATAGATCAAACTCAGAAAAATGAAATTGATTTTACTACGGCTACAAAAAATAAGCTTTCTAGTAACGTGGCTCTGTTTATTGATGATAATCAAGATTATACAGTAGAACAAAAAGAGTATTTTGAGAAAAAATTTAAAGAGGCCTTGGATCTTGCTTTAGAAATTCATAAAGATCAGAAACCTAGACCAGATGGAATTTATGTTAATCATATTTTAAGAGTTAGTAATAGGCTTGTAGAAGAATATGGGATAAAAGACCCCGAACTTGTTATAGCAGCACTACTTCATGATTCAGTTGAAGATCAGGCTAAAAAATTATCTGATATGATTACTAATACAGAAATAATTTCAGAAAGAGAAAGAGCATTACTTTTTATAAAAAATGCTTTCGGAGAAAGAGTAGAAAAAATTGTTCATAAACTTTCTAACCCAGAACCTGAAAATGAAGGACTATCTGTTGAAGAGAAAAACAATATTTATAAAGAGCATGTAAGAGAAGCAATTAAAGACCCTGATGTATTTATAATCAAACTTTCAGATTTTTCAGATAACGCTTTAAATCTAGAATCTGTTGGAGATCCAATAAAAAGGCTTAAACTAAGTAAAAATATTTACCTGTAATAGAGGTATTCGTTGATCGGATTGATAAAGCACAAACAATATTGAATCCAGAGAAAATTATTGAAGTAAGAAAAAATTTATTATTAGCCATTGAAAACACTAAAAGTTTTATTAAAAGTCAAAATATATAATAAATAAATTTATGGATATACAACGTGTTAGAGCAATAATAATAAAAGACGGTAAAGTTTTGCTTATGCATAGAATTAAATCAGGATTAGAATATTGGGCTTTTCCAGGTGGGGGAATTGAAGAATCTGATAAATCACCAGAGGATGGATTAAAAAGGGAGTGTTTAGAAGAACTCGGAGTTGAAGTTGAGGTGAAGGAATTATTTATGAATAGGTCTTCTATAGCTCCACATAGATTAGGACATATGGAATCATTTTATATTTGTAATATTGTGAAGGGGGTTGTAGGTACAGGTACTGGACCAGAATTCACTCGTGATGTAGAGATACATGGTTCATACGAAGTAGAATGGCTCTCATTATCTGAGATAAAAAACAAAAATGTCTGGCCTATTGAGGTAAGAGATAAGATAGTATAATAAAATTATGGAAAATAAAGAATTTAATTTGCAAATTGATGGAGAATTTAATGGCTTTAATGATGGAGCGGTTTTTAAACTTACTAATGGTCAAGTTTGGCAACAAAAGCGATATAAGTATATGTATAGATATGCATATCGTCCATACGTTCGTATTTACAGAGATGGTACAAAATGGATATTAGAAGTTAAATTAACAGGGTGTGAACCAATTGAAGTTATTAAAGTAGATATTATACAGGAAGGTCCTATCGTTTCAAATTTTAAAGGATTTTTTCAAAATGCTAGATTTGAATTTCAAAATGGAAATATTTGGGAACAAGCAGAGTATAAATATAATTATCATTATGCTTTTAGACCTCATGCCGTAATTATTAATGGAGTTAATGGATACGAACTTAGTGTTGATGGGATGAGTGAAACTGTTCGTGTAAAACGAACTCGTTAATTAGCATAAAATAAGTTATTATGATTTCTTCACAAGAATTAGATAAAATATCGAGAGAACGCATTAAAGATGCTAGAGTATTATTTAAAAATAAATCTTACGATGGTTCTCTTTATATGTGTGGATATGCTATTGAATTAGCTTTGAAAGCAATAATCTGTAAAAATCTTTGCCTATCCGGAATACCACACACTAGTGAAGAATTTTCAAATATTGCCCGTATTAAAACACATAATTTGGAAGAACTTTTAAAACAAACCCCTACACAAATTAGTACCAAAATAAAAAGTGTTTATTTTGCTGATTGGAGTATTATATTACAATGGAACCCGGAAATGAGGTATGCTCCTATAAAGGGGAAGCAGTTAAAGAATCAAGCTAATGGTGCTATTAATTCAGCTCAGCATATAGTAAAATATTTATGGAAAGAAATTAAATAATATGGAAAAAGAAACGATTAACAAATTAAGCAGTTCATTAAATGAAATTAGAAATGCTAAAGATATTTCTACTTTTGTTATTATAAAACGTGACGATACATCATTATGGGATATTGTCATTGGTGGACATAATTTAGACAATCAAGAAAACTTGATTCAGATAGCTGATATACTTAAAAAATCTTTATTACCCAACGAATTAAGAGATTTTTCTCGTATAGTTTTATTAAATTCAACTGATAATTTTATTAGTAATCTAAGAAAGACCTTTTCTCTTGAGCATGGTAGTATGGAACTTCAAAATGCACAAATAAATAGCATTTTTATCAAACACGCATATTTACTTTTTAGTAAATAAATTTATAGACTCATTAATTTTGAAATAAAGATAATGATTTAAGTTTTGATTAATCAGAAGGGCTTCACAAAAATTTAAAGATGATACTTGGCTTTGATACAGACGATAATTTAGAAATTTAGCAGGATTTATTAAAAGAGAAAACAGGCACTAGGTGCCTGTTTTTAAACCACTCTGTATATTATACTCCTTTTTGAGCTAAATGTCAAGCATTTTTGCCTTACAAAATAAGCCTTATTTGCTATAATTCTATATATGACAGACGAAATCACATCAAAGGAAGAAATAGCAGTAGAAGCTCCAAAAGAGTCAATTCCTGAGCCTATACAAGCTCCAGAAGCACCAACGGCTCAAATACCAGTATCTGAGCCGTTACCTACTCCGACCGAGACAGAAGCTGAGCCAGTAGTTGAACCTATTTCAACAGAAATAAAACCAGTGGAAACAGAAATTCGATCTGAGCCAATATCAGAATCAATTTCTGAACCAGAAGTTAAAGTGGAGCTCAAAACAGAAGAAGTTAAACCAGAAATTATTGAACCAATTCAAACTGAACCAAAACCAGTAGAACAAATCCCCGAAGTTAAACCAGAGCCAGTTTCTGAATCTAAACCAGAACCAGAACCAGAACCAAAACCAATTCCCGAAATAATTCCAGTAGTAGGAGTTATCTCAAAATCAAAATCTCTCGCCCGCGAACTTTTAGTAAAAGCAAGAAACATGATTCAATTCAGAAAAAGAAAAAAGTTAGATAAAATCATATCTTTGTTTGCGAAGCAAACAAAGATAACAAATGATGAAGTTGAAAAGTTTCTTCATGTATCAGATGCAACAGCTACCAGATATTTATCACAACTTGAAAAAGAAGGAAAAATCAAAAGAAACGGAAAAACAGGAAAGTCTGTATTCTATTCTAAAATATAAACAAGGGAGTGAGTTCGTGCACGCACGGGAGGGATAGCTCCGTGTGTAATCACACGGAGCTGGGGCAAGCACGAGTATTCTTGGAGCCTCGGGCATTACCGCTATGGCGTCCAGTGGCTAAAAGGATGAGCTCCGTGGTTGTATTGGAATACATAAATAATAGCGAAGCACACACTAAAAGAAAGATTGAAAAGCGTAGTGTGGGGATGGCGAGGACTAGAACTCCTGTAATCAGGAGTAAGTCCGACCCGGGGAGAGGAAACTTCCTCTCCCCAAGAGGCGCGAAATACCAAACGGCTCA
>JBAYKP010000003.1:0-88906 GCA_041664465.1 Minisyncoccota bacterium
AGGATTTTGTGGGGGGAATGCAGAACAGACGGCGCTTCGCGCCGACCATATTTTTTGCGGAAATTTGAATTCCGATTTGATGCGGAGGCGGTGAGATTCGAACTCACGGTGCCTTTCGACACTTCGGTTTTCAAGACCGATGCACTAAGCCTCTATGCGACGCCTCCCTATATGCTGTTCACATTACCTTATTTTGGGCTTTTTTTCAAGTTTAATTAAGAGACTTTATAACCCTATCATATCCATCTAATAACTAAATGTGTTAAAATAGATTTATGAAAACCTCTGTCGTAATTATCTCTCACAATGAAGAAAAATACATCGCTAGATGTATTTTATCAATTTTAAATCAAACACAAAAACCAGATGAGATTATCCTAGTGGTACATAATTCTACAGATGGAACTTATAATATAGCGAAGGTCTACCCTATTACCATGATACCTTTTAATGGAGAAATGGGCCCAATATATGCAAGAATAGAGGGTATTAAAAATGCACCAGGTGATATTATTCTGTGTATTGATGGAGACTCTGTGGCAGAGAAAAATTGGATAGAAATTATGACTAAAACATTACAGAGAAATAATAATATTCTAGTTGGCTCATATATAAAAATTAGTGGAACAATATTTGATACTTTATCAAATATTTTTAATAAATATTTTTGTGTTTCTAAAAGTACAAGAGCTACAAGGTGGCTATGGGGTGCAAGTTTTGCTTTTTGGAGTAAAGATAGGAAT
Organism: Minisyncoccota bacterium; assembly: GCA_041664465.1. Classification (GTDB taxonomy): domain Bacteria; phylum Patescibacteriota; class Minisyncoccia; order Phycocordibacterales; family UBA9973; genus UBA8515. Next base: position 744 of record JBAYKP010000003.1, read on the forward strand.
TTTGTTTTAGATGTTTTTGAAAAAAATATAAACCTCGCCAAAGAATTAAATCTGCCCTCAGGTAGAATAGCAGAAGATTACTGGCTAGCTTTATTTATGAATAAAAAAGGTAACTTAGAAATTACAAATGCTACATACGTCACAGCTTATTCCAAAGAAACATCTATAATAAAATCAATGCTAAGAAATAGGGCTAATCATAAGAATGGAGATGCTATGAGAAAATTCTTTCAAAAAAATTACTAAACCCCTAGCAAGAACGGTTCTTGCTAGGGATATTTATATTTTTAAACTGATAAAGTAGAAAATAATTCAGTAAATTCTTTTTTGATATCTATCTCATCTATTTTATTAAATATATTATCCAAATCTATTGTTTTTAATTGTGAAGCTTCCTTATTAAATTCATTTTTAAATTCTTCTTTACAATAATCTCTAAATTCTTGCATATTTTTGAAATCTTTAGGAGCTTTTGGTGTTTTACCACTAAACTTTAACAATAAATATTCAGAATTATACTTAATAAACTGAATGATATCTCCTTGTTTTTTGATAACTTTTCCAATTTCATTAGAATGATATAAATCTTCATCAAGAATAAAGAATATTTTTTGCCCACTATATTTATCTTTAATTAATTTATTTTTTATTTCAAAGCTTTTTAAACTACTAATACCGTTTAACTTTCCCTTGGAAATCTGTATATCGTCTTCTGCGATTTCTATTTTGTCACTAAACTTAATTTTAGACTTATCAAATAAATTTTTAAATTTAACTTTAGTAAGGTAGGAGAATATAACATATTCAGTATGTCCTTCGTTTGCTATCAAATAATATGTTTGGAATTGCTCCATAATAATTTATAGTAAATCATTTATAATTCTACTAAAGTCTATCGTATCTGGAACACCTCCAATAGAGCCAAGACGATACATTCTCTTTATATTATCTCTCTCTTTAATATCATTATAGTCTGACACTTTTGACACAATAATATTATTATCCTTTTTCTCTAATATGTGCGCTTGATCATTTTGTAATAGATCAAAAGTTTCGTGATTATGTGAAGAGAAGAATATCTGAGCATTATTTTTGTTTATATCTTTATCTTTAAAGAGATTAAGTATCGCAATTTCCATATCTGGGTGGTAATACTTACTTGTTTCATCATACACTACGATACCACCAGTTTTTATAATTTTAAGAATCTCACTTATGTAAGATATAAGCTCTCTTGTTCCAGCAGAAAGTTCCATTATAGGAAGAGTTTTGTAAAAGTTATTATATTGAGCTGTATAATCAAAAGAACCCTGATCTATCTTTTTAATAAAAAGCTCCTTAAAAGATGGCTCAAAATATTTTACTACAGAATTAACAGCATTAATCTTTGCACTCGATGATTTAGGATCATTAAGGTAATTTATCGCAAAAGCAATTAGCCCGTTTATATTATTTTGCCCTATTTGAACTGATCTTTTGTCGGTTATAAAACAAATCATATTTTTTATTTGTTTAAGTTCAGAGATACCCATTTCTTCTTTTATATTACCAAACACAGATACCTCAGAACTGTCATCCAAGATTACAGAGAGAAAAGATGATTTTTTAGGAGCTACGATATTTTTTGCTACAACACCTATTTTTTTCTCTATATTCCCTTCTAATGAAACATTGTGATTCTTTCTACTAAATACTTTTTTATTATTTTTATATAAAATTTCTTCTGAAATTTCCTTCCCCTCATTTGTGAGAGAAATTGAATAGTTGTATTTAATTTCAGCAATAATAAAATCCATCTCCATTACAGTTGGTTTTGATTGCATATCAGTATGGTAGTTAGGAAGGGATATTACAACTTCTTGTTTTATACCATTAGGACCAATAATAAATTCCTGCTGTTTTAAAAGCATGATTCGGATTATTGTATCTATAACATTTAACACGGTACTTTTTCCTGAAGCATTTGCACCATAAAATCCAGAAATAAGAGATACTCTTTCTTTCCCTATATTCACATAACCTATCTTCTCTTTTTCACCCCCTTCAGTAAAACCTACTTCTATGGGATCTTTTATTCCATAGAAATTACTCGCTTTAATTCTTGTTATTAACATATATTTTTATTAAAATGACATTATTCTGTAATAATATGTCTATTATATTCTATTCAAGTTTAAAAGTCAAGCATTTTTGACAAAAAACTGTCATTTTTACTTAAAAAACTATTTATTCATCAAAAAAGCCTTATTTTACAACCAATATCTAGCAAGAACGGTTCTTGCTAGATCCTAAATGATTTTGAATACCTCCACTAATTTTAATTGCATTTGTTTTAGTTCGTCTTCGGATGCTTTCTTTGCTCTTTCGTGAATAAGCTCGCGCTCTTTATAAAGAGGTACTAAATGAATATGGGAGTGGTCAACACCAAATCCTTCTATTATCATCCCTACTCTCTTCGCATTAGTTACTTTCTTAAGGGGTTCTGATAATTTTTTGGCTGTTTTGAATATTTCATTATATAAGCCATCTTTTAGTTTAAAAATGTCTTCATTGTGATTTTTGGGAATGAGTAATATATGCCCTGGATTGATTGGCATTATATCTAGAAAAACTAAGAACTTTTCATCCTCCCAAACCTTAGCACAAGATATTTCATTATTTATCATTTTACAAAAGATGCAGTCCATAAGCTAAATTATAATGCATAAAAAGCAAAAAAGCGAACGTATAATACACAAATACTATCTGACCAATTTTTTGCTATAATATCAGGATGGTGAACAAAACATACGAAGAATCATTAAAATTACACAAGAAATATGGTGGCAAATTAGAAGTCGTGAGTAAAGTACCACTTAAGAATAAGAAGGATTTATCAATTGCTTATACCCCAGGGGTGGCTGGAGTGTGCCTAGCTATAGCCCAGAATGGAAAATTAGCACGCGAATATACTATCAAGAATAATTCTGTAGCTATCGTCTCAGACGGATCTGCTATTTTAGGACTTGGTAATTTAGGAGCCTTGGCTGCTATTCCTGTAATGGAGGGCAAGGCCATAATATTTAAAAATTTTGGCGGAGTGGATGCCTTCCCTATTTGTCTAGACACACAAGATACAGAAGAAATCATAAAAGCTGTGAAGCAAATAGCCCCAGTTTTCGGAGGAATAAATCTAGAAGACATTTCAGCTCCAAGATGTTTCGAGATTGAAGAAAGATTACGAAGAGAATTGGATATACCAATTATGCACGATGATCAATGGGGGGCAGCGACGGTCTGCCTTGCAGCTCTTATCAATGCACTTAAATTAGCAAAAATTAAAAAAGAAAATGTGAAGGTAGTCATAGCAGGCGTCGGTGCAGCCGGTGTAGCAACAGGCAGACTCTTACATACTTATGGTATTACTAATACCATCTTTTGTGACAGTAATGGAATAGTAAATAAAAAAAGGACCGACTTAACAAGAGAGAAGAAAGAATTATTAAAAGGTAGCACCTTGAAAGAAAGGACTGGAACTTTAGCTGACGCATTGATAGATGTAGATGTTTTCATAGGACTTTCAAGACCCAATACTCTCACAAAGGAAATGATCAAAAGTATGAATGGAAAGCCTATTATCTTCACTCTTGCCAATCCTACTCCTGAGATAATGCCAGAAGAGGCTCATAAAGCTAGAGCATTCATCGTCGCCACAGGCAGGTCTGACTATCCAAATCAAATAAACAATTCTCTAGTATTCCCAAATGCATTTAAAGCAATGCTTGATTATAATATCCCCCAATTTGAAAATAAAATATTTATGACTATTGCCATAGCTTTAGCTAATGTTATAAAAAAGCCAACCAAAGAAAATATCATTCCAAGTATGTTTGACAAGAAAGCGGGACTCGCCGTCTATAAGGCCGTGGCCTCTTTGGCAAAAAAGTAGAAAGTGGTACAATATGTAATATATGGAAGAAATAATTTTAGAGAAGACTGAGTGGCAAGCTCCTGAATATAAACACAAAGACAAAAGCGTGGATTTTATCTGGACTATTGGAGTAGTAGCCCTAGTGATGCTAGGACTTGCAATTTGGCAATCAAATTATGTCTTTGCTGTATTCATTTTTATATCTGGAAGCACTCTTATACTTTTCTCTATTAGAGAGCCTGATAATATTAATTTCATAATAGAAACTTCGGGACTCTCTTTGGGTAAAGACAAATACGAATGGAAAAAGATTAAAGGCTTCCATATCAAGAAAGAAGGGACGAGTGCTATTCTCTTAATAGAAATAAATAAATATTTCCTCCCTGTTTACACTATCCCCCTACCAATTGAATTAGTAGACCAAGTCAGAGAATCCTTAATGAAAGTTATTCCCAACATAGAGCTTGAAGAATCTAAATCAATGAAGTTCATGGAGAAGTTGGGATTCTAAATACGGCAGGACCGCGAGTACGCTTATCGGTCATTACATGACCAGTATATCTTTTCGTTCCGATTAGCATCGGAAAACGAAAAGCTTTTCGCTTCCTGCACAGACACAAAGCAGTTTGTGTCTTCGGGACCACATTAGAAAAAACCCAAACAAGTTGGGCTTTTTCTAATGTGGTCCCGGCAGGAATCGAACCTGCATCGCAACTTCCGCAAAGTTGCGTCCTATCCATTGAACGACGGGACCTTACTCTTACGACTCTAATTTACACTAATAAATGCTTATCTGCAAGCAAAATTGCTTAAAATAATTTTATGCTATAATACCCTCAGAGTCGGTTTATTATAAATAAAATAATTTTTTAAAATATGGAAAATAATGAAATGAAAAATGGTTGTTGTGAGGGGAAAGAAAATTGTGATCATGGAATGTCTTGCTGTCACAGTGGGATGGGTAATTGTTGCCACAACTGGAAGAAGTGCCACATTATAAGAAAAGTAGTAATGATTATCATTCTCGTTGTTGTATTCTGCCTAGGAGCACAATGGGGTGAAATGAGATCTGAATTTAGAGGAAATCGTTTTGGTTTTGAAAGAGGAGGTATGATGAATTGGGGTTATGGAAGATTGGATACTAGCGATTTACAAAAAGGAGTTGGAACTGTCACAGTAGATGTGAAAAAGGTACCAGATGAAACTGCCGGAGTAGCTACCCCAAAGCCATAAGATAAAATAAATTAAAACACCTACCGATAATGGTAGGTGTTTTAATTTATTTTGCGATTTTGGAAAGCCTAGCTTTTTTACGAGAAGCTGTATTCTTTTTTATTACTCCTCTCTTGCAAGCCTTATCTATGACGCTGTAAGCATTAGGTAGAAGCTTCTTGGCTTCATCTTTCTTTTTTTCTTTAACAAGTTTCTCTATATTTTTAGTAGATTCTTTGATGGCTTTTTTATTGCGATCATTCATCGCCTTTTTGACGAGAGATCCTCTTAATGCTTTTTTGGCTGATTTTGTAATTGGCATATTATATATAATTAATACTTAGTAATTTTTGACTGAGACAATACAACAATACCAGAAATAGCCGAAAAGAGCAATATTTGCTATTATTTAAGTATGATAGCAAGATTAGAAGGAATCATAGTTCATATCGCCGAGAAATTTTTAATTGTGGATGTTTCTGGCGTTGGATACAAGCTCTATATTACTGGAGATACTTTCACTGCCTCTTTATTGGGAGATCATGCTTCTTTTTGGGTCTATACAGCTGTTCGAGAAAATTCTATAGACTTATATGGTTTCAAAAATATAAATGAATTATCGTTTTTTGAACTTTTGCTGGATGTCTCAGGGATTGGACCACGATCAGCTCTTGGCATCATAGCTCTCGCTCCTATTGAAACTATTAAAAGAGCTATCGCCACTGGAGATGTCAGCTATTTGAATAAAGTCTCAGGTATTGGCAAGAAGACAGCCGAGAAAATTATAATTGAACTTAGAGATAAGTTACAGGAGTATAAGAATGATGAGAATAATCCGGGATTGCTTCGTGATGAAAGTGATATATTAGAAGCACTTAAATCTCTGGGATATCCACAAAATGAAGCTCGTGATGCATTGCAACAAGTTCCTGTGACAATAGTAGGCACAAATGCTCGCATCAAAGAAGCTCTGCGTATTCTTAGTAATCACTAACTCTATGCCTGAACTACCCGAAGTTACAACGACAGTAAATGGATTAAAGAGGGCCTTGAAGGGTCTTTCTTTTGGCGATGTGTGGACAGATCTAGCTAAAGAAAAGCCAATCAAACAATTTGAAAATACAATTAAAGATATCAAATTCTTTAATAAAATGAAAAAGGAAATAAAAGGGATAAAAGTATTAAGTGTAGAAAGGCGAGCAAAGAACATACTTATAAATCTAGCCAATCAAAAGACTATACTTATTCATTTGAAAATGACTGGGCATATCCTTGTCGGTAGATATCATAAGACACACAGCACGAAACACACAACATGGGTACCGGATAAGAATGAAAGACGTGATCTTCATGATCCATACAATAGATTCATCCACGTAGTCTTCCCTCTTTCTAATGGCTTGGCTATGGTATTCTGTGACTCTCGCAAATTCGGCAAGATAACAATGCTTGATACAAAAACTCTCCACGAAACAACTCATCTGAAAAATCTCGGCCCAGAACCACTCTATAAAGATTTTCATTTTGAAAAATTCAAAGAGCAATTATTTCTAAAACCAAACAAAAATATAAAGACGGTCCTGATGGATCAGTCTATAATAGCGGGAATCGGTAACATATATTCAGATGAAATGCTTTGGCTTTCTAGTATTCATCCAGAGTCAAAACCAAAAAATATCCCGAATAAAAATTTAAAATTACTCTATACATCAATGAAAGAGGTGCTAGCCAAGGGTATAAATTTCGGAGGAGATTCAATGTCTGATTATAGGAATATAAACGGGAGAAAGGGTAATTTCCAAAAGCATCACAACGTCTACCAGAAGAAAGGAGAATCTTGTGGTAAAAGGGGGTGTAAGGGTGCTATAATAAGGAAAGTGTTAGATGGGCGTAGTGCTCACTTTTGTAATGTGCATCAAAAATTATTTAATTAATATAATTATATGGCAGAAAAATACGAAGATAAAAAACCAAAGAAGAAAAGTGGAGGGGAAATGAATTTCGGACTTGAAATCATATTATTCATTGTAGCAATATTCGTCATTTGGGTTTTAATGGGTAAACCTAAGTCAGAAAATACCGACAAGCCATTTATAAAAGGCCAGCAGTCTGTAACTACTATTGTTCAATAGAACTATCTTAGAATTCTAAATAGGGCCACACCACAAGCAACCGAAACATTGAGTGATTCTTTCTTGCCGTGCATTGGTATTTCTACAATCTTATCGCAGTTTTTTAGTATATTTTTATCCAAGCCGGTAACCTCAGGCCCTAGTATGAAAGCCATTTTTAATGGCTTCTTATATTTGCGATAGTCTATTGATTTCTCACTCTGTTCTAAGGCTACTATTTCATAATCTTCCTTTTTTAAATTATTTATTAAAGGTATTAATTTCTCTTTATATTCCCACTTTATCCAAGTCTCAGCTCCCAAGGCACTCTTAACTATATCCTTCTGGATTCTGCCGTACTGATCTGTCGGTCTTGGGGTCACTCCTACTAAGTATACCTTGTCTATCCCCACCGCATCTGCCGTTCTGAATATCGCCCCGACATTAATCGCCGAACGAATATCAGGAAGGATGAGAATATTAGAAGATTGTTGATTTAATTTCATATTATTTTCTCTATATCAGCAATTATAGCCATATGATCACTGATGCCATCTTGTAATCTAACATTTGAAGCTTTATATGAAGGGGTAGTAAAAAGACCATCCACCATATACTGAAGACCTTTTGTCCTATGTAAGTTTTGATCAATACTTGTCTTATATTCTGGTGGAATATTATCTTTATATTGTTCTGCAATAAGTGCAAAAGATTCTTCCCCACGAGGAGCATTCGTATCTCCACAGAAAACAAATTCTCCAAGATTTTTGAGATGAGATAGCATTGAATTTACAACTTCAAGTTGATATGGCGTTACTTCCCCTTCATGAGTAACAGGTAATTGAGTCGTGACAAATTTGAATATAACCCCATCTTTATCTTTAATTTCTGCCCAAATCAAAGTTTTATTCTTTTGAAATTTTTCATTAGATGTATACTCATCAAAGGATTTTATTATATTCTCTTTTTTGCCTTCATAAAAAACCGAATCAGATTCAACAATATTTTTTGCAAAAATTGCCACCCCATGCTTTTCCCCTTTTAGTTCCGAAATGACATCATAAGTTTTTATTGAATTAACATGATGACTGCAATAATCAAATGGCTGGAAAACACCTTCAAAAGCTAATTCTTTTTTGTATAACTCAAAATCTTCTTCTAAAAACTCTTGGGTACAGACAACATCGGCCTTTTCCTTTTTGAGAAAATTAATAACTGCCTCTGTGTGCTTATCGGCTTCTATGTTAATTGATACTAATTTCATATTATCTTATCTATTTAAAAATGTAATGGTTAATTGTAATATTGTAGCAAATGAGACCCAAATTAAATATGGGGTTTGTATATATGCAATCCATTTAGAATAAGGGTATATTGCCAACATTGCCCAAATGAGAGTAACGAGGACTAATAGAATATCAATAGCCGCCAATAGATTATTCTTCAGTTTAAATTGTAAATAAGTGAAAATCAAATTAAAGAAAAGATTAAGAATAAATGGCAACACAATAATAAATGATATCCTTTTCTGAAAAAATAAATAGAAAACCCTACCGAAAGAAATAGCAATTAATATATACAACACAGACCAAACTGGGCCAAATAACCAAGCCGGTGGAGCCCATGAAGGCTTCACTAATTGCGAATACCAATTGTAATTTTTCATATTTTGATTATATCAAATATACGTTAATTACTAAAATTGGCAGGACCGCGAGTACGCTTATCGGTCATTACATGACCAGTATACCTTTTCAAAAATATTCGTATAAATGCTCATATTTACTGAAAAGCTTTTCGCTTTCCTCTCGGTTCGATTTACTAATCGCCTACACGCAAGAGAAGCAGTTCTCTTGCTCGAGGGGACAATTTAAAAAACCTTAATTTCTTAAGGTTTTTTAAATTGTCCCCTCGGTAGGAATCGAACCTACGACCATCTCCTTAAAAGGGAGCTGCTCTACCAACTGAGCTACGAGGGGATACTATGAAAAAATACCACATTTGAGCCATAAAATCAATGTTTATAGATATCGAAGTTATTAGCGAAGTGTTGTTTTACTAAAGGTTTATCGGTATAATATCTCCATGAAAGAATCTAAAACTCCGAGATTTGATACCATTCTAAATGAGATATTAAATGATTTAGTCCTACACATTCAAATATGTCTTGATTGCAAAAAAGAATTCAAAATTGAACAAGAGGATATTGATTTCTTTAAGATTTTTCGAGTCCCTGAACCCAAACTTTGTCCAGATTGTCGTCAGAGAAATAGACTCGCTTTTGCAAATTATTCAAATATATATAAGAGAAAATGCGATGTTGTAGGACATGATGATATTATGATTTCATATGTGGCACCAGTAATGCCTTGGATCACCTACGATTATGAGACTTATTATTCTGATAAATGGGATCCTTTTTCCTATTATAAAGAGATTGATGATAAAAAAAGTTTTTTCGAACAATATCTAAGTTTGTTGAAAATTGTTCCAATCGCTGGTGTCCGTCGTGGGGCAAATTCCATAAATTGCGATTTTAGTTTTTATGGTAAAAACATGAAGGATTGCTACTACCTTTTCGGGGGGAGACGCTCAGAAGATGTAATGTTTGGAGCTTCTATATATGATTCAAGACATATCGTCGATTCTTATTTTACTCTTAATGTAGAAGGTGCTTTCCAAAATATCATTACGAGTGATTGCTTTAATAATAAATATGCCTATTTTTCTTCGAGCTGTATTGATTGTAACTTTATTTTTGATTGTCGAAATTGCCAGAATTGTTTCGGTTGTGTAAATTTACGCAACAAAAATTACTGTTATTTTAATGAGCAATTCTCCAAAGAAGAATACATGAAAAAGCTCGCAGAAATTGATTTAGGAAGTAAGAAAATAAATGAAGAATATCAAGACAAATTTTGGACATTTGTAAAAGAGAATCCGGTTAGAGCTACTAGAATTTTAAAATCAGAAAATTGTATTGGTAATGATATTAAAGAATCAAGAAATTTATATAATGTTTGCCAAGCTGATAATTGTGAAAATGTAAGATATGCCTCGTTTGCTATTATGGGGCTAAAAGATTCTATGGATGTAAATCATTCCGGTGGAGGTGGAGGAAGGCTTTATTATTGTCAAAATACGGGAACCAAATCATCTGATGTGAAATTTTCATTTTCTGTGAAAGAGTGCTTGGAGTGTGAATATATGATCTTTTGTAATAATTGCCAGAATTGTTTCGGCTGTGCTGGTATAAAAAATGCTTCATACATGATCTTCAATAAAAAATATGAACAAAATGATTATTGGAGAAAATTAGATGAAATAAAAACTAGAATGCTGGAAGATGGAACCTATGGTGAATTTTTCCCTATGTCTTTTTCTCCAATTGCTTATAATAGCTCTTTCGCCCATATAATATATCCTATGTCAGAAAAAGAAGCGTCCAATCGTGGACTTTTTTGGCAACCTGAGACTGATGTTGATATAAAAAATCTAAAAAGTATTGAGGCGAATCAATTACCAGATAATATTTCTGATATTGACTATGAAATTTGTGATATAGCAATTATTGGGGAAAATTCTAAAAAGCCTTTCCGAGTAATAAAAAGAGAGATTGATTTCTATAAACAAAATAAGATTCATTTACCAATTGATACCCCCTATCAAAGAATGCTCGATCGTTTTAAAATTTTAAATTATTTCAAAATTTTTGGAGAGACTTGTGATTCATGTAGTAAACCCATAAAATCAGCTTATAGAAAAATTGATGGATATAGACCATATTGTGAAAAGTGTTATCAACAAGAAATTTATTAATTCCGTCTCTCTAAAACCTCAATAAATATAAGCTTTTTTATAAATTAAAATAGTTATCCACTTTTTGCTTTGCTTATCATTTGCTTTCATTGTATAATATACGCAAGTTCTTTATAAAGACTTCCCAATTGTCGCCCACAAAATTAGGGCTTTTATTATTAAGGGAAAAGTTGTATATTAAAATTCGTTCATTTTATTTTGCATCATTTATTATTATAAGATGCAAAAGTTCTTTGTGCTAAAAGCTAAAAGGCCTAAGAGCCACTTCTCAAAGTTTTGAGGATTGACTCTTAGGCCTTTTTTATTTTTATTTAATAATCCTTCTATTTTTTTATTTCTTTGCTTTTTTCTTTGGCTTTATATCTTTCATCATACTCTTCCAATGCTTCTTGACCTCAGCTACTGCATTCTCTAAATCTTTCTTGTCTATATTTTTCAATTTGGCATATTTTAGAGATACTTCATCTATTATCTTATGATAAACGGGCTCAGTTATTTCCTTAGCTTCTTCTAGCTTCTCAATAATTTCGCCTTTCATCTTAATTGCCCAGCCTTTGATAGCCTTCTTATTCTTCTTGCCATTTGGACCGAACATTATATAAGCTGCCGCTCCAAGCGCTGCAACTGTCGCCCCGATACCTATTACTTTCCCTGCACTAATTCCATTTTTCTTTGCCATATGTTATTTATATTATCTATTAATTAATAATTATTTCTTACCCTTTTTCTTTTTACCAAAAAAGAATTTAAAAAGAGAAGAAGAAGTTGCCCCATCTACTGTCTTTCTAAGATTATCTGAGATCTTAGAAAAGTTTATCATTATTTTTATTAAATAAATACCAAGAATAATAAAAATAACTGTAACCAAAACGACAGAGATAGAACTAATAAAGAAAAAAATTTCTGACTTCAAAATTGTTTCCATAAGTCTATTGTACCATTTATTTAGAAGACAAAGAAGAAAGGATAAACTGTTCAAGACTTATATAAAGATCGCACTCTCCCCTATGTGCCTTGTGATATAAAGATACGATACTGCTTGATTGACGTTTGAGTTCATCTTTATTAAAAATACGAGAAGAAGAAAGTATCATCATTTTTATTTTCCAGAAAAGAATTCCAGCGATAGCTTCTCCTTCTATTCCTTGATTTATACATTGGTGGAACAACGTCCAAGTGAGAACCTTGTCACGGCTAGCAAAAGCATCAGCAATATTAAAAATATTAAAATTCTCTTTGAGGACTACTTTTTTCTCTTCAAAAACTTTTATTTCTCCGTATTTCTTATATTTCTTCTGGTTTATAGCGGACATTTTATCTTCTTTGAAAATAAAGAGTGTTTTAGATTCTTTTAGGAAATTTAATTCTTCTTTTGAAAAAGTTATGCACTCTTCATTTAAAACATCTTCTATAATAACTGCCGGTGACTCGTTGAAAAGACTGATATTATTTGCATAATTCATTATCAAATCTTTGTCTAAGTCTGTATTGTTAATTAAAAAACTCTCACGATTAATAGTGAGTTCTTTTATATGAAGACTTCGAGCCTTTATATCATTACCAACTAATACATAGATCATAACCAATTCTTGACTTTCTTTTTATAATCAGCGAAGGCACTTCCATACCTTTCTGCCAAGATAGAGTCTTGCTTCTTAATAAAAACTAATTTGGAAATAAAATATGTTATCAATATAAATATTACTGAGAAAAGTGAGTGAATTAAAAGACTGAAACCTAAAATAGTAAGAGTGAGCCCAAAGTTCGTAGGATTCCTGGTATATCTGTATGGACCGTGCAAGAAGAAATTGATATCTCTATCTAATGGCTTCGTAGTGCTGGCAGCCCGACCGGTCGTATGTTGAGCCCAATAGATAAGAAGTGAACCCATGACAATTAACACAAGCCCTATATATTCATAAATAATTCCATTGAAAATATGAACAGAGAACATAATATCGAAGATAACCCCCAAGACAACCGCGAGGAAAAATATAGCATATGAATGAGACAGGAGCACGTGAACAATGCCCGCAACTGGCTTCTTCTCTTTATTTAAATCTTGATGATCTTTATCCATATGACAACATTATACCATTTATTTTAATTCTCCCCAATTCTTCCCCGCTAGGGCAGTTACCGTAAGAGGTACTGGCGTCATACCTAAAATGGATAGAGAAGGAATCACTTCTACCATTGCTTTTTCTATGATTTCTTTCGCTTCTACTAATTTATTCTTCTTAATCTCATAGACCAGCTCATCGTGAACTTGCAATACCATACGCACATCATCCAAGAGCTTTTTCTTTTCTAATTCTTCATTTACTTTTTTCATCCCTATCTTTATAATGTCAGCGGTGGCCGTTCCTTGGATAGGAGCATTCGTCGCCATCCTCTCCGTCATAGCTTTCATAAAAGGAAGTGATGAATTGATAGCCGGGAAATATCTTTTCCTTCCGAAGAGTGTCTTCGTATATCCATTTTTCCTTGCAAAAATTTTAATACTTTCTAAGTAGTCTGCAATCGTCGGGAATTGTTTGAAATAATTATCATAGAAGATCTGTGCGTCCTTTCTATTTGTATTTAAATTCTGACTCAAAGCCGTCACCCCCATACCATAAAGAATCCCAAAGTTTATAACCTTCGCTCTTCTTCGCATATCATAAGTCACATCTTTCTCTTCCACTCCAAAGACCTTCATTGCCACAGCTGTATGAATATCTCCTCCTTTTTGAAACGTTTTTATGAAATAAGAATCTTGAGAGAGAAGAGCCGCCACGCGAAGCTCTATTTGCGAATAGTCAAAAGATGCCAATACATAGCCATCATCGGACATAAAAGCATTGCGAATCTTTTTCCCTCGTTCTGTTTTTATTGGAATGTTTTGTAAATTTGGATTGTTTGAAGAGAAACGCCCGGTCGTCGTCCCATATTGTAAGAACTTCGCATGGAGCCTACCATCATCTGAAATCATTTTAGGAATTGTATCTATATAAGTAGAAAGTAATTTCTGCAATTCCCTGTGTTCTAGAATTTTATTTATTATAGGATGTAAATCTCTAAGTTTTTCAAGTTCACTTTCTTTTGTAGAGCGAGCTCCGCCACTTGTTTTCTTCATTTTTATTGGAAGTGGTTTCCCATTCACCTCCCCGATTTTAATCTCATCAAAAAGAATTTCACCAAGCTGTTTTGGAGAATTAATGTTGAACTCTCTCCCAGCATAATTCCAAATTTCTTTTTCTATTTTACTTAATTCACTATGATACTCTTTCGAAAGAGTATCTAAATATTCTATATCTATTTTTATCCCTATCTTCTCCATTTTTTCTATTATTGTAATAATAGGAATTTCAATTTCTTTATATACATAGTCCAATTCTTCCTTCTTTATATCTTCTTCAAGTTTCTCTAATGCTCTATCCAATGAATTACTATTCTTATATTCTATAACCTCGTTTATATCAGGATTCGTCTTTTCAGAATTGAGGAGCCAAAAAGCAATCTTGGCTTTTTCTACCTGCATTCTTTCCTCCCCTGCTAAGGGGAGGACTAAGGAGGGGTCTGACCCCCTCTGCCTTTCAGGCATCTCCCCCTTAGCAGGGGGAGAAGAAATGCCCTCTCCCAATATTCTCAAAAATCTATTTTGCAAACTTTTAAATTCCATTTCTTTGAAGAAAGTGGCTACTTTATCTGGCGTTACCACTTCCCTCCAAGTATCAACTGGCAATTTGAAATCAATCGGGGCATCACGCCTAATAGTGGCCAAAGTTTTCGAAAAGACTGCTTCATCCTCGCCATTTTTCAAAAGTTCGAAAACTCTTTCTGTTATACCTAAACTTTTAAAAGTCTCGGGAGATTTCTTTATATCTTTATACATTTTCTCAATCGTCCCATACTTAGTAATCAAAGTCGTAGCAGTTTTCTCTCCTATACCTTTAATACCTATAATATTATCCGATGGATCTCCACGTAGTCCTTTGTAATCTGGCAAGTATATAGGGTCGAAGCCAAACCGGCTCTTTACGGCTTCTTCATTGTATAAAATAGTATCATTAATACCTTTCTTCAAAGTATAGACTTGCACGCGCGTATCTTCTACTAACTGCAAAGTGTCCATATCACCTGAGGCAATAATTACTTCTAGACCTGATATTGATTTTGTTTCTTCTGCTATTGTCCCCAGTAAATCATCAGCCTCAAATCCTTCACATTCGTACATAGGAATAGATAAGGCTTTGAAAAATTCCCTAGAGCGTATAAGCTGGGTCACTAAAGCATCATCAGTTTTCGCTCTTCCAGCCTTATAATCATCGTAGGCTATATGTCTAAAAGTTTTCTTCGGTAGGTCATAGCAAGCTATTATATAGTCGGGCTTTAGCTCGGTTATTATCTTGAAAAGCATTGTGGCAAGGCCATATATAGCCCCAGTCGGCTCGCCACGTGAGTTCATAAACTCTGGGAGAGCATGATAGGCACGATGAATTATCGCATGCGTATCAAGCAAAACTAGCTTCTTATTGTCTTTCAATTTCTTCGCCATAAGCTGAGTATACTCCCGATTTCTTGTGCGGTAAACCATACTTAGAAATCGCAGTCCTTTAGGGACAAAATTTTATTTTCAGATTTCTAGTGTCTTCATTTATATGAATTATTTCTATACTACAGAGAGGGGAAGCCGTGCACTCTGGTACATTCTCTGGCCACTCAACTAGTATAAGATTATTTTTATCTTTCATAATCTCCTCCCAGCCAAGGATAAGAAGTTCACTACTTTTATTTAATCTATATGAATCTATGTGAATGAGCTTTTTAAAATTTTTATCTTTTGTTTTATAAATTTTCATAATAACAAAAGTTGGAGAAATTATTTTTTCTTTTACTCCCAAGTATTTAGCAATTTCTTTGCTGAGGGCAGTCTTCCCTGCCCCTAATTCTCCAGACAAAATTACTAGGGAAGCTTCATCCTTTTTAATTAAACTAACCTCATCAATAATTTCTTTGGCAATCTGTTTTAAATTTTCTTCTTTTATTTCTCTTTCCATAGCTAATGGGTGGTGGTTGTATGAGTCACTGTCTCACTTGATGTTCTACTATAAGAACGTGATATTAGAATTATGATTAAGACTAAGAGAAGTATTAGTAACCATCCTATAAGACCGATTGAGAGGAACCCTCCTAGGAAAGCTGAAGCTCCCAATACACTAGAATCTCCGGCGACAGCGCCACTCATAGCGCTTGGCTCATTGAAGACGTAAGCCATTGCATTCTCTTGAGCTCCATTTGTATTTGTATATACAAGGAGAGCGGTCGTCACAATCTGGGAATTATTAAGAGGGATACTATCAACTTTTGCCTGCAAATATATGATTCCTTCTTGTCCAGGAACAAGATCCTCCACTGGAGCAGAAAGGGTATGCGTATCGACAGAGTAAGTCCCACGAGAAGAATTTACGAGAGTCATATTCATAGGGATGACTACTTGGACCATTGGTTTTACAAGTTTGGTATTGCCGATATTCTTGTAAGTCACAATGTAATCCACAGTATCCCCTGCACTTATAAGCTGATACTTGTTACTTATATTGAGCAACACTGGGGAGGCTTTCCCTATAATAGTCGTTCCTTGCACTATTATTGGCTTGGCGACAGCTTCTCCTAAAGTCTTAAACACCTCTATACTTCCTTTTGATATTCCACCAGGACCATCTCCAACTGCTTGGAAGAAGTAAATCGTATTAGGAGCAAGACCGGTCAAGAAGTCACTGAAGCTACTATTGCCACTGGCAGTCTTAGATGGAGTTCTAGAACCTAGATTGACTGTCGTTCCATAATTAAAGTAAACATTGGCATTGTAGTAAGTGGTGTTCGTAATGTAGCCATTTATCTGTGCTTCATTCTTGGTAATGTTCGTAGCAACAGTTGTCACAACATTTTTGTTTACATATGTATTGTAAATACAAGTATTGTAAGCAAGATAATTACTTGCTGAAGCATCAAGACATCTTACTTGATTGTAGATACAAGAGCTATAAGCAAGATAGTTCGTAGCAGAAGTGTCTAAACATCTTGCTTGATTATTATTGTAATAAACACAAGAACTGTATGCGAGATAATTACTTGCAGAAGTATCAAGACATCTTACTTGATTATAAATACAATTACCATAACTTAGATAGTTACTTGCAGATTGATCTAGACATTGATAAGTAACACTTCTATTGTATCCACTAGGTGTATAAGTTCTACTTGGGGTATTAGTTACAGTACTTACGTTACTAATATTGCTCACATTACTGACATTATTACTATTAATTATATTATTACTATTAATGACACTGAGATTATTGTTGGCACTAGTATAAGTACATAGACCTGTGCCTCCATAATTGTTTGCATTATAATCCTGGCACTTAATTATTGGAGTATAAGTACACATGCCAACACTTCCGTAGTTGTTGGCGGAAAGATCAAGACATTTAATTATAGTGTAAGTACAAGCACCGGCTTTCCCATAATTGTTAGCAGAAATATCTAGACATTTAACTATAGTATAAGTACAAGCACCGACTTTGCCATAATTATTTGCATTGTAATCCTGACAGTATTGCGTAACCGCATTTTTTGTAAATGAAGCTGTATAACTTCTATCTGTTGTTATGTTTGTATCTATTCTGGTAGCTCCAGTTTTGCCATCACTCCATTTATCAAATGTATAACCTGTACTTGCAAGAGCTGTGACCTGTGTTCCAGAACCACCATTTGAAACTGTTTGATAAGTATCTCCAGAAATTGTTCCACCATTTCCTGCTGTGTATGTGAGTGTGTGAGTATTTACAGGTGCTTGCTTGAAATAAACATAAACAACACAAGATTCTGTAATAGTCCCAGTTGTATATGTATTACCGTTTAATATTCCAGTACGACAAGAAGATACAGCCGGATAATCAATTCTGTCCACCAAATATCCTGTATCAGGGGTAAGATTAAAAATTGTAGTTTTGCCAGATTCTACAGAAGAGGTTACATACCAAGCAGTAGAATTATTTATTTTACCATTAAATGTCATATTATAAGCTGTGACATTGAAATATTGAGTAGCTGGAATAGGATTATGAGTACAAGGATATGAGATTAAATAGTTATTTGCAGATGAATCCTGACAAGTCGCTGGAGGGGTAACAACAGAGCTTACTTTAAAGACGGCTACCATTGTTCCTTGTGATGCCCATCCTGGAGCAACATCCCCAATTAAAATACCACTAGATAATATAGAAGAAGCAGACTGTCCGTTTGGAAGTGCTGATAATGTTCTTGATTGATTAGGGAACCATCTTGCATCGACAAATTCTAGACTTTGAGGACTTGAAACAGTTAAATTCACATTACCTGAGAGATCACCATTATCAGACATGATACGTCCCATAAAATTATGAGAAGTTGAAGTATTAGATGATTTAGTAACTGCTAATCTTACATTTTTAGCAACAACGTTGCTTGTATTATGATAATAGATACGTACATTTATAGTATCTCCTGGCTCTGCAGACATAGAGGTAGAAGTCCAACAAGAACCATACCCTGTATTTGAAGTATAGTTGGCTATGGCAATGGTGTTTTGGCAATCATTTGCTTCTCCATTCCAATTTGCCGCAAACGCATTTTGCGCAGCAAAAAGTAAAACAAAACTAAAGATTCCGACTATTATTTTTTTCATATATTTTTTCATATTATTATTTATTATTATTACAATTTTAAACCTTCAATTTCGAAGAATTAAAGACTTAAATATGTAGTGAAGCTTTTAATTAAATTAAAGGCTTCACTATTATATTTATTACTACAGCTTTTCTTGTTTCTACTTAATTAAAAGTAGTTTTAAACTTAAGCTGTTTTTTAAAGAGCAAATTTAAAAGTTGATGTTAGCACGAAACCCAATAAAAGGGTTTTGTACCCGCCCTTGTGGCTGAGCATCTACGGGACTACCATCTTTCTTAGGAGGAGGAATGACCACGATAGGCTCTGATGACCCACCTTGGTTTTCAATAATGCGGTAAGTTCCGTACGCAAACCCTACTCCAGCAATCCACTTAACCAATGGATAATTTTTATTGAAATAATATAGCTTGCTATGCTTTATTTCAATTACCGGTGGAGGAGGTGGAGGTGGAGGAGTTGACGAAACTGTCCCCCTAAAGTATCTCCAGTCATGATTTACGGCTGGAACTGGGACAGGTTGATCTTCTTCTATCAAACCAAAATATTTTCTCTGTGTGTTTAAAATGTTGACACAGGTATCCTTATACAGGATAGTCTCAAATATTTTGTTCTGGTAGAGAGTTATCTCTCCTTCAAATCTTTTCCCTGGAAAAAATTTTAACTCTTGGGTTGGGACATCCCAATAAGAGTTTTCATAAGTCCCGGCTTCGAGAATTGTGTCTTTAACCACAACTTTTTGAAACAAGGAATTGATACTACTTTCTCCTGTTTTAAGGAGAAGGTAAGCAGAAACTTTTTTCGCTTTTGGTGAATCCCCATTGGCGAAATTTTTGACTTGCCTTGGACTATAGTGCCCGTAAGGAAGTATGGGCTGTCTCTGTCCATTTGTTATCAACCAACCTAGGGCGAATAACAAAACTATTGTTTTTTTCATTTTAAATCCCTAATTTTGTTCTATCCATCCCCTAAATAGCTCTTTAATTAAGAAAGAGATACAACAAAACTAGAAATTGACATTTGCACATATTATATCAAATCCTGCAACTATTGTCAACCCCACCCTAAATCCCCTTTCTGGTGACCTATTTATAAAGTTTTTTAATTAAAAAGTTAAAATTTTATTATATAAATAAAAAAAGGGCCTGGGATAAATTAATAATCCCAGGTTTTTCCTTTCCTTTAATATTGTTTGCAGAAAAAAATAATTAATACAAGTTTTCCCATCCTTCATTATCATCTTGGGGTTCTATGAACTTTCTAAAGTCTACCAGAAGATAACATGGTGGATTTGGTATAACAATTTTTATGTTACATTCCTTCCCGTTATATTTTACAGTACCAGTAGCACTAAAAATAAAAGAATCGGGGTTCTTAGCTGTTTTAGTTTTTTCGGCTATATCCTTTTTGCAAACTGTGAAAAAATACTCCACATTTTTTCTTTTACAGGTTACTTGAATGAAATCACATGTCTTTCTATTACTAATTATTTTGTAACTGACATCTGAGATTTTCATTGGTGTTCTAATAGGAATTTTTTTTGCAACCTTGTTAGAATCTACGGAATAGATAACTCCGTTTTCAATGAAATCGTGTTCTTCCATTTCTTGAAGTTCTTCTGTTTTTTCAATAACCAAAACAATACTGTTATAAAAAGTTATCGTGTCCTTTTTACTTAAGTCTCTTTTGAGTCTTTGCTCAAAATTTTTAAGGCTATCTATTTTAACAGAATCAACCGAAGTTGTTGCTTTTGTGGTCTCTTTTTGTGGAGTACAACCCAAAAAAATAACACTAAAAAAAATCACTAAAATCCAAAAAGTCTGTGTTTTCATAATTATAAATTTATGTGAAATGAATATTAAAATATCTTATTTATGCCCCAATGATGAGAAGCAAATAAGATACTTTAATAGCCTAACAATTTGAGTATATTGTATAATAATAAATCAAGTCTGTCAACCCTAATTCCTCCCCTTGATAAGGGGGACTGAGGGGGTTGTTTCCCCTCTCCTTTACAAGGAGAGGGTTGGGGAGAGGTTCCTAATTAATTAAGAACCTCCCCTCATTCCCCTCCTTAGTAAGGAGGGGAGGAATTAGCTCAATCTTCCCTTTTATAAACCTTACTTATAATATATAATGGATATATATGACACTCACATTTGATGACGACAAGCAAAAGAAAAATCTATCAGATTTGCGAAAGCAAGAGGAGGAGGACTTGGTGGATACATTAGCAGAGACTCGCTATGGAGTTCCTCCTGTGCATCTATCCGTTATTCCAATAGACAACGACGCTCTCCGTACTATAGATGAGAAAGAGGCCAGAGAGTTAGAAGTCGCTCCGTTCAAACTTCTCGGGAAAGATATTCACGTCGCTGTTCATTCGCCACAACCAGATAAATTAGAAAATTTGAAAAAGTATTTTGCAGATCGCGAGTATATCCCCCATTTCTATATGGCATCCAAGTTTAGTTTAGAAAAAGCTTGGGATAGATACAAAGAAATTTCATATGCTTCCGAATCCAAAGCAGGCGGTATAGCTATCTCAGGAGAAGTTTTGAAAAAGTTGATGGCGGGTATTAAGAATATTGAAGATATTAAAAAAGCAATTTTAGATATAGAAAAAGATAATATCCATACGACTTCCCACATACTAGAGATAGCTATCGCTGGGGCTGTCGCTATCAATGCTTCCGATATACACTTTGAGCCAGAAGAAAATACTGTGCGTTTAAGATTCCGTCTCGATGGAATTCTCCATACAGTAATGGATATCCCCCCTGCCGCTCACAAATTTATAAATTCTCGCATCAAGCTTATCTCTGGTCTTAAGATTACTGCGAACTCTATCGCTCAAGATGGGCGATTCAGCATCTGGCTTGATCAAGATGAGATTTCTCTCCGCGTCTCTCTCATCCCCGGAGCCTACGGCGAATCTATCGTGATGCGTATCTTAAATCCGAAATCTATCAGAGTAAAACTTGAAGATATGGGTATAGAGCCCAAATTGTATGAGATATTCATGAAAGAAATAAAGAAGCCCAATGGTCTCATTCTCCTCACAGGTCCGACTGGCTCTGGTAAGACGACGACTCTCTACTCTTTCCTACAGAAAATTTATTCGACGGAAATTAAAATTATCACCATAGAAGACCCTATCGAATATCATTTGCCGGGGATTACCCAGACTCAGACAGATGAAGAAAAGGGTTATACTTTCCTAGAAGGCTTGCGTTCATCTCTTCGCCAAGATCCTGATGTCATAATGGTAGGAGAAATCCGTGATAGCGAGACAGCCAAGATTGCCGTGGAGTCTGCCCTTACTGGGCACCTCGTCTTCTCTACTTTGCATACGAACAACGCTGCTGGAGTCATCCCTCGTCTGATAGATCTAGAAGTGAATCCGAAAATTCTAGTCTCGGCGTTGTCTCTATCAATTGCTCAGCGTCTAGTAAGGAGGCTCTGCCTCAATTGCAGAAAAGAAAGAGTAATAAAACCAGAAGAATTATCTTTAATAAATGGAATGATAGAAAAAGCGAAATCTTATGGAAAAGATTTCGCAGATTATGGAGTAGATATGAAGAATCCATTTAAATTCTATGAAGCTACTGGATGTCTAGAATGCAACAATACGGGATTCAAGGGTCAGATAGGAATATTTGAAGCAATTTATAATGATGCCAAGATAGAAGATATAATTGTGACGAATCCAAGTGAAAGAGAAATCAAAGAAGTAGCAAAGAGCCAAGTCTCTCTCAATATGCAACAAGATGGCCTTGTGAAAATACTAAAAGGAATCACTTCTTATGAAGAAGTCGCCAGCACAGTGGATTTCTACGAGGAATAAAAAAACATAAATCTCTAAACAATCCTTTGGAAGCATGCGCTAACAAAGTAATATATGATTACAGGATAGCCACAGTAAATATAAATATAAACCAAGACGTCCTATGCACATATATAGAGCACGGGGCCGATTGCTTAGAGATTTATGTTCTCTTCGCATAAAAAAATGCTATAATCAAACTGTATTAAATAACTAAAAGAAGTATAGCATACTAAGAAAATAATGTCAAGTAAAGATAATACAACCAAACACATTCGGGAAGAAGCCTCAGTGCACAGTAAGGATGAAGGCTTCTTAGACCAGACACTGCGTCCAGAGGTCTGGGAAGAGTATATTGGCCAAGAAAATATCAAAGCCAATCTCAAAATTCTTCTAACTGCCGCCGAAGAGCGAAACCATCCTGCCGAGCATATCCTTTTCTATGGTCCACCAGGTCTTGGCAAGACTACCTTGGCTCATTTGATAGCCAAAGAGACTCGTAGGCAAATTAAAATTACTTCCGGACCTGCCATAGAGAAAGTTGGAGACCTTGCTTCTATACTTACCAATCTCGCCCCTGGTGATATTGTCTTCATAGATGAGATCCACCGTCTAAATAAAATGGTGGAAGAAATACTTTATCCAGCGATGGAGTCTGGTGTTTTAGATATCATTATTGGTAAGGGTCCTTCAGCTCGTACTATTCAGCTTGAGCTCCCGCCTTTCACTCTTATTGCTGCTACTACCCGCATTGCTCTCCTCTCTTCCCCTCTTCGTTCACGTTTCTCTGGTGGAGTTTTTAGACTTGAATTCTATACCCACGATGAAATAAAAAAGATATTGGCTCGTTCGGCAAAAATATTGGGGGTAGAATTAGAAAGTGATGCATTGGATGAGATAGCCAAGCGCGCTCGTTTCACACCTCGTACTGCCAATTATTTCCTCAAGCGTTGTCGCGACTATGCACAAGTTCATAAATTGCCACTTTCTAAAGATGCAGTAAAGAAGGCTTTGGCTTTACTTGAAATAGATGAGATAGGTCTCTCTTCTTCTGATAGAAGAATCCTTGAAATAATAATCAACAAATTTAATGGCGGACCAGTCGGGCTTAAAACTATCTCAGCCGCTACAAGTGAAGAAGAGGCGACAATAGAAGAAGTCATAGAGCCATACCTGATACAACTTGGGCTTCTCGAGCGTACTAGCCGTGGTAGAACCGTCACTAAAAAGGGTTATGAGCATTTAGGGTTTGATTTTATAGGAAAATAATATGAAAATACTTGCAATCGATCCTGGCTTTGAAAGAGTCGGAATAGCGGTAACAGAGAAGACAAATGCAAAGAAACACTTGCTTGTTTATTCTGATTGTTTTAAAACTTCTGCAAAAATTCCTTTTCACAAGAGACTCACTCTAATTGGAAATGAAATAGAAAAAATTATTAAGAAGTACAAACCGGAAGCTCTGGCAATAGAGAAATTATATTTCACTACCAATCAAAAGACTGTAATGGGTGTTTCTGAAGCGCGAGGAGTCATTATATATACTGCTTCAAGAAATAGTTTAAATATTTTTGAATACACCCCTCCCCAGATAAAAGTAGCGGTTACAGGATATGGCAAAGCCAGCAAGGATATGGTGATGTCTATGGTGCCGAAACTTATAAATATAGATAAAAGCATTAATTCTGATGATGAATTGGACGCTATCGCCATAGGTCTCACATTGCTTGCTTGTGAGAAATTCACTATAAAACAAAAATAGTTATCCACAGTTTAAAAGGTATTGCAAAGAAAATAATATTTTGATACAAATGATTATTATAATATGTTTTTAAATTAAAATATTAAATTATGAGTTATAAAGATGATGAAGAACTAAGTGGAATAGAGATTAAAGACGACGAAGAAGATGTGCTTATTTCTCCAGATGATCTTGATGATCCACTGGACGATGATTTAATAGTGGATGATGATTTAATCGCCATTGAAGAAGAAGACGATGAATTAGAAGATTTCGTCGGATTAGATGGTTCTCCTGATTATTAATTCGTTTCAATTCTACAAAACCTTTTCTTCCCTATTCTATAGACTCCACTTTTTGCTAATTCTCCCATAGCAGAAACTTTTTCATTTTTCTCCATATAGGTCACAGCCCCACTTTCTACAAGTCGTCTAAATTCGCTTTTTGATTCAATAATTTTATTATTCAATAGTACCTCTACCAATAGAGCACCTTTTTTTGCAACAATTTTTTCTACTTCTTCCGGTATCTCCTTTTTAGAAAAAGTCTTTTCCCAATTATCTTGCGCTTTTATAGCTTCTTGTTCGCTTTTTATAGACTTAACAATTTCATATGCCATTAGTTTTTTAAACTGCATAGGATTTGCGCCTTGTTTTATTTCTTCTTCAATCTTTTTTATATCTTCCATAGATACCTCTGTTAGAAGTTCCAACCCAGATAAAATAGCAGTATCTGGGTAAGACATGGCCTTCCCGAACATTTGCTCTGCGTTGTCACCTAGATTAATACCATTGCCCTTGGTTTTACTCATAGTAATGCCATCTGGGGCATCCATCATTTTATTTGCTCTAACAAATTTTTCTTTGTTCAAATAAATTTTTGATAAATCTCTACCAACCAGCATATTGAAAATCTGATCAGCTCCACCGATTTCTATATCAACTCCCATTGCAACCCCATCATATCCCTGCATTAATGGGTACACAATTTCGTGTAATTTAAATTGCTCTTCATCTTTTAATCTTTTTTTGAATAAATCCCTTTGTAATATTTGTGGTACAGTAAAATTAGACATCAATTTCAAAACATCTTCTAGTTGTAATTTAGAAAGCCATTTAAAATTTCTTTCAAATCGAACAGGATTTCCCCCTCCAAAATCTATAAGCTGGGCGGCTTGTTCTTTCCAGTTGGCCATATTTTTTTCAATTTCATCATCAGTCAATATTTTTCTAGTTGAGCCCTTGTCAGGGTCACCAATTTTAGAAGTAAAATCACCAACCAAAAAAATCACTTCATGCCCTAATTCTTGCAAAATTTTTAAAGCCCGTATGCCTATGGCATGTCCTACATGAAGATAAGGACCTGTTGGATCAAAGCCTTGATAAATTTTTAGTCTTTCTCCTGACATTAATTTTTCTTTGAGTTTCTCTTTCGATGGGAAAATCTCCGCAACTCCCCTTTCTAAAAATTGGTCTATCTTCTTTTCATCTATTATTACTTTACTCATATTCATATATTATCACATCTTTTGCTCTTTGTCCGTAGAATTTTTCCTCCCCTGTGAAGGGGAGGTGGCTCCTAGCCGGAGGGGTTTTTGTGTTATGATATATAAGTATGAAAAAAATATCACCTAAGACATCTAAATTATTAAAAAATATAGCCTTTGTTTGTATTGGATTGGGGGTCATATTCACAGGAGTTCTCATTGTTTGGATTAGTACATTGAAATTACCAGACTTTAAGCTTTTCACTGAAAGGAAAATACAAGGTTCTACCAAGATCTATGATCGCACAGGTGAGATATTACTTTATGATGTTCATGAAAATATTAAAAGGACAGTAATCCCTTATGAAGAAATAGGAACTAATATAAAAAATGCCACAGTTGCTATCGAGGACTCAGATTTCTATAATCACAAGGGTATCCGTATTTCTTCTATAATTCGAGCAACAATTTGGGCTAAACTAACCGGTAGAAAAGTTCAAGGAGGTTCTACCATAACTCAACAGTTAATTAAAAATACTCTTCTGACTCCAGAAGTAACCATCACTCGCAAAATGAAAGAGTGGATACTCTCAGTAAAACTTGAAAAGATTATGAGCAAGGAAGATATTCTCACTCTATATTTAAACGAAGCCCCTTATGGTGGTAATCTCTATGGGATAGAAGAAGCAGCTAAAGCCTTCTTCAATAAAGAACCGTTGAATCTAACATTGGCCGAATCAGCCTACTTAGCAGCTATACCCAATGGCCCGACATACTATTCTCCTTACAGGAAAAATAAAGATAAATTGGATGAAAGAAAAAATTTAGTTTTAAAAAGAATGCTAGATTTAAAATGGATAGATGAAGCGACGTACAATACTGCTAAGAATGAAGTGGTGGTCTTCATGCCTGAGCGTCCAATGAACATTGCAGCCCCACACTTTGTATTTTTTATTAAAGATTATTTAGAGAAACATTATGGAATAAATGCCCTAGAAGAAGGTGGATTTAAAGTTATAACGACACTTGATTATAATCTGCAGAAAAAGGCAGAGGAAGTCGCCTTGCAAAGATCAAAAGAAAATGAAAAGAGTTGGAATGGTAAAAATGCAAGTATTGTAGCTATTGATCCCAAGACAGGACAAATATTGGCAATGGTAGGATCTCGTAATTATTTTGATAAGACAGTGGATGGAAATTTCAATGTAGCCACAGCCGCAAGACAGCCAGGTTCTTCTTTCAAGCCGATAGTCTACGCTGCCGCTTTCGAAAAAGGATATACCACAGATACAACTCTTTTCGATGTGAAAACAGAATTCAATGCTTCTTGTAGCCCAGAAGGTAATCCTCTCCCAGGGCACAAGAACGCTACTTGCTATACACCAAGTGATTATGATAATAAATATCGCGGTCCAATGACGCTCCGTGATGCCCTAGCTCAATCTATAAACATAGTAGCTATTAAACTTCTATATTTAGTCGGGATAAATGATTCATTAAAAATGGCAAGTGATTTAGGAATTACTACTTTGACTGACCCATCTCGATATGGATTGTCTCTAGTCATCGGAGGAGGAGAGACGACTCTCCTAGAAATGACTTCTGCTTATAGTGTCTTTGCGGCCAATGGAATTCGCCATCCTTATAAAGAAATTCTTTCTGTGGAAGATGCTAGTGGAAAAGTCTTAGAAAAATATGAAGACAAGCCATATCAAGTCCTCACCCCTAATACTACAAATATTTTATCTAATATTTTATCGGACGATAAGGCTCGAACTCCTACTTTTGGAGTAAACTCTGTTTTGAATATTTCGGGACACAATACAGCTGTAAAGACTGGTACCACCAATGACAACAAGGATGCTTGGACGATTGGCTATACCCCTTCTATTGCTGTTGGTGTCTGGGTTGGTAACAATGATAACATCCCAATGAAAAAAGGCGGTGCAGCCCTTGCTGGCCCTATCTGGAACGATGTGATGTCCTTTGCCCTCAAAGACAAACCAAATGAATTCTTTGAAGAACCAGAGCCAATTGATCAAAATTTACCTCCTATAATCCGTGGCTTCTGGCAAGGGGGAGAAACTTTCACTACAGATACTCCCTCATATAGCACCATTACCGGTCTTCCTCTTCTAAATAATAAAAAAGAGGTGTCAGTAACAAATGTTCATACTATCTTATATTGGATAGATAAGAATAACCCACTAAATATGACTCCAAGCAAAAGTACTAATGACTCACTTTATACCAACTGGGAATATGGAGTACAAAAGTGGTGGACAAACAATTATATGAATTATCAAAATGTTTCAGCCCTAGAAAGACCAACTGGTAGCAACATAGAGCTATCTAAGCCAGAATTTACTATCAGCGGGATACATCCCGATTCTTATAAAAATACAGATAATGTTTCTTTCACTATTAATTCTATTGGACAAAATCAAATCAAAAAAATAGATGTATTTATAAATAATACATATTATAAATCATTAAAAACTGCGCCTTTTAATGTCTCTTTTACTCCGAAAGATATATCCCCTATAACAACCAATAATACTATCCGCATTGTCGGCTATGACACACTAGGTGGTGTTGGAGAAACTACTACCACAGTATTAATAAAATAAATAACTATTCCAATAGTTATTTATTTTATATCTTTAAAATTACTTTCCGGAGAGATTTCCAATATCTCTTTTAATATTTTTTCTTTTCTTATTAAAATCTCATTGCGAACCAAGGGAGAGGCTTTTATATAAATAAAAGGGGGTTTTATTTGAATAAATTTATCATCAATTTTTACTGAAATATTATTTTCTATAACCTTAGAAATTATTCTATATTTTTCTTCTTTTGAAAAAAGAATGTCTTTAAATTTATCGAAATAATTTTTAATGTGATTATAATCCATACTTATCTATTCATTGGCATTACCAAGTACATAAAAGATGAATCTCCTACTGGTCTTATTATCATCGGTCTATTATTGCCATTGAACTCAAGTACAAGTGAGTCCGCAGTCACAGACAAGAAGCAATCTATAATATATTTGTAATTAAAATTAAGTAAAACATTTTCTCCAGAAATTGCTGCCCCAATAAGTGTAATATTTTCACCAATATCTGTATTCTTAGCTTCTATTTCAAAAACTTTTTCGGATGGTTTGATATTGAAAGTAACTTCATTAAATTTATTTGAAAAAATATTTGATATTTTAAGAGATGAAATAAAGTCTTGTTTTAATAAAGTGGCTTCGGTGGTAGGATTCTTGGGGATTATTTGTTTGTAATCTGGGAAAGATCCATCGATAATCCTCGAAGTAAGATAAACATTAGCAGATGAAAATGATATTTGATTTTTCTGAAGAGTAATCTTAATATCACCTTCTATAGAATCAAGAACCTTAATAATTTCAACTGTATTTTTAAAAGGAAGTAATATTCCACTGAAAGAGAGCTTTTGTTTTACTTTTACTTTCTTTTCTGCCAATCTAAACGAATCAGTGGCCACAAAGACAAGGAGATCATCTTCTGGATATATATAAACACTTCCTATTTCTGGTTTAATCTCAGATATAGAAGCACTATAATAAACAGATTTTATCCCTTCTAAAAATTTCTTGGCTGGTATGAGCAATTCTTCTCCTTGTATAACTGGAATAGTTGGAAAGTCTTCATTTGGGATACTCTTCAAAATAATGGTATTTAATTTTGTTTTAACAGATAAATTATTATTAATTAATTCAAAAGAAACAATTTGATCACCAGAAAGTACAGAAAACAAAGACGAGAGGACATCACTTCTTATGGCTACTACTCCCTCTTTCTCAATTTTAGCTGGGACTTCCATCTCTATACCAATGTTTAAATTTGTAGCTCTTAGTTTCAATGTTTTACCAGTAGCTACCCAGAGAACAGAACCAAGTACTGGTAGAGTTAGATTCTTGCCTGTTATTCTATCTACTATCATCAATGCGTTTTTAATTTTTTCTATTGAGCATTCTAACTTCATATATTTGTATAGTTAATTTATTAATATAATTTATTATTACTACTATGGGTGTGAATATGTGTATTACTTTTTTATATATATTTTACTTATGTTATTTTTTATTTTTAATAATTTTTGATTTAACTATTTTTGAATAAATATTTTTATAATACTTTTGGACAAAGTTATTAACATTTTTATCTTTTATAAACACAGTTTATCCACATAGATATAATTTACTTAAACATAATTCTTATTTTTTCAATCTCTTGTAATAATGCTGGGTCTGTTTTCAAATCTTCTTTTATCTTTAAATGTGAGTGGATAGCAGTAGTATGATCTCTTCCCCCCAATTTGCTTCCTATAAGAGGATAAGAGATGTTGAAATCTTCTCGGAGGATATACATTGCTACTTGTCTAGCCTTCACTATTTCTTTGCGTCGCGTCTTCTCATATATAACTTCTTCAGAAATTCCATAATGATTAGCGATAACACCCACAATATCCTTAATAGCTACGGTTTTCTTGGGTTTAATATTATTTTTAATAAGAGCCTTAATTTCGTTTAAAGATAACGATTTGTTTTTAAGTTGAGTCTGACAAATTATTGTGTTTAGGCTACCTTCAAGCTCACGGATGTTTCCCTCAAGTATCTCTGCTAGATAAGAAATTACATCATTTTCTATAATTGAATTAGTGGATTCAAATTTAGCCTTTATAATTGCAACTCTTGATTCATAATCTGGCTCAACAATTTGGACGGTCATCCCAGAGGCGAATCTAGACTGAAGTCTTTCCTCTAATCCTTGTATGAAATTAGGGTGTTTATCAGAAGAAAAGATAATCTGTTTATTACTTTCGTATAAAGTATTAAAAAGGTGGAATAATTCTTCTTGGGTTTTATCTTTACCAGAGATGAATTGAATATCATCCATTATAATCACATCATATTTGCGGTATTTTTCTTTGAAGGAATTTGGGTTCTTGTTTTGGATTGAATTTATATAATCAATTGCAAATCTTTCCAATGAAACATAATATATTTTCTTGTTTGGGTGTTTTATCTTTATGGTATTACCTATGGCTTGTATCATATGAGTTTTACCAAGACCTGTCCCTCCATAAACAAAGAAAGGATTATAATTTTGCCCTGGGTTAGCGATAATCGCTTGAGCGACAGCATAAGCCAGCTCATTGAAAGGTCCTACAATGAAAGAATTAAAATTATACTTTGGGTTTAAGTTATCTTCTTTGTTTAAATATAAATCGTTTAATGGAAGCTCTTTATTTATATTTATTTGTTTATGAACTACATTTTCTATGTTTTTATTTGAGATTTCATTTTTGTGAATTATATATTCAATACTACGTATCCCCTCTTCATAGCTTATGATTGTCTTTAATATTAGTTTGTGAAATTTATTATAAAGCCAATCCTTCACAAATTCATTGGGAACTCCAATATATAAAGTCCCACCCTCTTCTTTTATTATTGATGTATTCTTAAACCAAGTCGTGAAATTAGCCTTTGATATATTTAATTCTACCTCAGACAGACACTTTTCCCAGAGTTCTTTTGTATTCATAGAAACCATTATACTCGTGTTTTCAAAAACACAATAATTAAATACCTTAATTAAGCTGTTGATAACGTGTGGATATGTTTTCCTCCACATATTGCTTTATATGTCATTTTAGTATATATTTTCCATATGTCTTTAACATATCAACCAAACAAAAGAAAAAGAGCCAAGACCCACGGATTCTTAGTTCGTGCTAAAACCCCAGGAGGTAAAAAGGTTACGAAGGCACGTCGTCAGAAAGGACGCGCTAAAGTATCAATTGCAAAATAATTATGCTCGCAAAGAAAAAACGAATCACCAAAAATACTTTTCAAACCATTATGGAGAAAGGAAGTATCGTTTCTGGTTCGTTTTTTCTTTTGCGTTATTTAAGACAACCATCCCCTATTTATGCCTTCGTAGCTCCTAAAAAGATTGCCAAGACTGCGGTTAAAAGGAATTCCCTTCGAAGAATTGGTTATAATATCCTCCGTTCATATGATCTGGAATCTTGTGCTGGAATATTTTTTTATAAAAAAGAAGCATTATCGGCTACCAACATAGATCTTAAAAAAGATATAGAAACTATATTAAAGAAAATTAATCTAATTTAGATAATATGAAAAGATTTTTTATAAAATTAATTAATTTTTATCAAAAAATTCCATTCAAATCACATAATTCCTGTGTATTCTTGCCTACTTGTTCAGAATATACTAAAGAAGCTATTCTTCGGTATGGTATTTTAACCGGTATTTATAAGGGTTTTAAGAGAATTCTTCGTTGTCATCCTTGGCAGAAAAAGCATTATGATCCACTAAAATAATTAATAATTTTTAATTATTAATTAATATGCTACAATAGAGCAATGTCAGCTTTATGGAACACCATCTTTTATCAGCCAATTTATAATATCCTTATGTTTATTATAAACCACGTCACTTTCGGTGATGTTGGTTTTGCTATTATAATAGTGACCATTATCGTCAAACTTATTCTTTCTCCTCTCACCAAAAAGTCCATTAAAAGCCAGATTCTTATGAAGAGAATGGAGCCCGAAATCAAACTTATCAAGAAGAATTATCCCAATAAAGAAGAACAAGCTAAAAAAACCTTTGAATTATATAAGAAATATGGGACCAATCCGTTTTCTGGTTGCTTGGTAGTATTACTTCAATTGCCAGTTATTTTCGCTTTGTATTATGTATTTTTAAAAGGGCTTTCTCTAGACACCATAAATACTAGTCTAATTTATCCTTTTGTAGGCGTTCCTTCTCTTATGCATACCAACTTCTTAGGCTTTATAGAAATGGGAGGCAAAAGCATAATTCTAGCCGTTTTAGCGGGAGTTACGCAGTTCGTTCAAGGGTATCTCTCCTCCCCTATCACTCCCAAAGTTGAAGTTGTGGGAGATGCCACCCCCAATGAACCTAGGACATTTCAAGATGAATTATCTAGTAGTATGCAGACTAATGTGAAATATATTCTCCCAATATTTATAGCTTTCATTTCTTGGCAAATTTCAGCTGCGGTTGCTCTCTACTTTGTTATTAGTAATATATTTACTATTCTTCAAGAATGGTATATAAGAAGAACATTAGATAATAAATAAATTTCAATATGGATCAAGAACTTGTAAAATCAATCATAGAAAATATTTTTACACATACAGCTTGTACTATTTCCAAGTGCGAACTATCCCTTGAAGATGGGATGCTTTGGTGTATGATTGAAACTCCAGATTCAAGATTTATGATTGGACGTGAAGGAGAGACCCTCAGATCCCTCAATCATTTAGTCCGTAAGATTGCTGAGAAGGCAAGTGGCACAGAAGAAATTTCTAATATCTTTGTGGATGTGAATGGATATCAAAAGAAAAGATTTGATAATCTGAAAAATATTGCTCATATGATGGCCGAGAGAGCCCGCTATTTTAAGAGTAATATCGAGATTGATCCTATGCCTGCCAATGAACGTCGCATTGTTCATATGTTCTTAGAGAAGATTCCAGATATTAAAACAGAATCAGAAGGCTATGGACCAGAGAGAAGAGTGGTAATTAAATATATAGGAAACAACTAAATCTCCCCCTGCTAAGGGGGAGTGCCTGAAAGGCGAGGGGGTCAAAGATCCAAACTCCACAGCATACCGTCTTTTTTGTTTATGAAGAATAAACTATTTTCTTTATCACTTAGGAATAAATTAGTAGCATCTATGGGTGTCTCATTGCTAGAATTGGCAAAGGTAGTAGTCTCTTTAGTCTGGGTATTTATTTTTATAAATCTATCTTCAAAAGATATTAACCCTTGATACCAATAATCAGGATATTGCGTTCCTATTATTGTATTGGGGATAGCGCAATAAGCATTTATATTGTCATTACTCCAAACACACTTCTCAGGTAATCCATATATATCTAAATCAAAAGATGTATGATTTTTAATATTAAAAACGTTTAATTTAGGGCCGATATTAAGAGAGGCTCCATATAATACAAGGTTGCCATTACTACTGGCAAGAGTCGTGAGGCCTGGGATACCTCCGAAAAGTTTCGTCAATGTTCCATTGGTAGTATTTAGACTGAAAGTACTTCCATCTACTAGATAAGATGGCTTAGTAGTCAGATAGACGCCTTGATTTGTAACCCATTGTGGCAACCACTCAGAGAAACTAGAAGTGAAGACTTGGGAAGTCTTCGTCTCATCAAAAGGTTTAATCACTCCTATCACACCATTTTTATTTTTTATAATAGAAAAGAATTTAGTTTTGTCTGGAGATAGGCTGACTGCTGTAATATCAGGGTTTAAGAAACTGCCACTCTTCCCTCCAAGAGAAGCAAGGAAGCTTGTAATACTTTTATCATCAGATGAGGCATATCTATAAACAATAGAAGTTCCACTGCCATTGAAAATTGTTTCGTAGACACTCGGAATTGTGGAATTTGATATTTTTCCAGTTATTTTCGTATCTAGATAAATTTGATATATATGTCCAGTGGCACGTTCTACATATCGTAGTGATGGCACTGCTACCCCGTCTCTCATATCTTCAAAGAAGACAGCTCCAGCTACCGCGAAGTCTGTTATTTTATGGAAGCGTGAATTCTCCTTGATCACTTCTCCGGTTGTTGATGTGGTCACTTCATTTGGAGTAGTTGTCGTAGGAACTTTTGAACTTGTGCCAAAGGGATTAAACTTTTGGTAAATACTTGTATTTGGGTCAGTTACAGCTACTCCCCTACTTTTGTTATAGAAATAAATACCGAGCATTATCGCTCCTACAAGTATAAACGCTGTTATGAAAATAATTATTGTTTTTCGTGGCATAAATTAATTATTTAACACCCCCAACCATTTGCTGTTAGTTTATTAAAGTTGGCTTCAACTCTTGGTGCATATATTCTAGTTTGTTGGTATCCAGCATAAGCCGTGCATTGCCAATTTGTTGATCCTGGGCAAGCAGTAGCCTCTTTATTTGCACCAGGTCCCCCATTATAAGATGCAGCTAAATATTGTATATTTGAGATGTCACATACTGAAGATTTTGCAGAAAGATTACAACCATTTTTTTGGAGTTTGCTGAGATAACTTGCACCAGCCATTATGTTTGTTTGTGCATCCATAGGGTCAGATCCTACACCTTGTTCCGCAAAGGTTTTTGGCATAAGCTGTATGAGTCCTTGAGCTCCTGATGGGCTTGTTAGATTATTTACCCCTCCAGACTCAGCATACATAAAAGATTTTAAGAGAGTACAACTCAATCCGTATTTTGAAGCAGCAGTTTTCAACTGAGCATCGTATGTAGTTATATTTTTATTGGCATTTGGATTTCCAGGAGTTCCAATTGTAACTCCATAATAACCTCCGCCAGATGTTTGGGTTATTTCTACACTTGCGGTATCTATTACCAACCCCTCTTTCCCTGTCAGTGCTGGATTGATAGTATTGAGTAATGCCCAAGCGCCGAGAGCTATGATTAATCCAAGGACAGCTGAGAACATTTTCTTTTTCGCTTCAGTTTTGCCGAAAACAGATTCATCCCCCATATATGAGACTCCAGCTATTATAAGCATTATGACTGCAAGAGCAGCACATATCCCAATAGCAAGCTTGAAAATTATATTTAGATATTTCCCGATATCATTTGATATACAGTTTGTATCTTTACCACTTGAATCCATACAAGTAATGTTGCCGATAGGAGCCAGCATTTTATAAATACTTTTATTCTCCGCAACATTTATTTTAGGAGTGACATCCACAGCAGGATCTTCTGCTAGTGCTATGGTTCCACTTGCATATATTTCATTATAATTACCATTAAAATCAGGATTAGCATTATAAATTTTCCAATGGAAAGGGACATTATTCTCTTTTGTTATTGAGAAAAGAAGCGCCATTGGGATTCTTACTGTTTTTTCTATTGTTTTCCCTTTATTTTCATCAGCGTTCATTTTTGTAACATACATCACCCCGTTGTCACTATTAGCTATAATCTCTGCTGGTGCTTCCGATAAACCAGATTTAAGAACAGTCCCACGAAGATCAAGCCGCTTACTATTAATATCAGCCTCAAAATACGAGTTAGCGTTTATGTCATTTGGTGACCCCATTGTTGTTGGGTTGTCTGCAACCTTAAAAGTAAAAGTAAAATCGTAATATTGACCACCAAAATTATTTACATCATATTTATAAAGGTTAAGTGGAACATTTTTATTAATTAAAGAAATATTACCCGCCAATACCGAAGCAGGCATAATGAGATTTGTAAATAAAATAAACGATATTAAAATAGAAGAAAATATTTTTTTCATATTATAGTGTTAATTTTAATTGGCCAGTAACTTTTTGGAATAATTTACTTATATTCTCAAATGTGACATTTATATCTGCATATCCCCCACGAGCTGTAGGTCTTATAGTTAGCTCTGTCTTTTTAAAAGGTGTAGAGATAGGATCTCCGTTTATATTCCAATTATAATTGAAATTATCTTCACTACCTTTTATTGCAAGGAAATATGGCACAGCTACCATCGTCATCTCATCCCCTGTGAAAATTGTATCACTATTTAAAGCATTATTATATAGAGTCCCTTCGGTTGGCGATTTCTTATAAAAAATTACCTTCGGAGAATATGAAGAAACTGTTGTTGTTCTTTCAGCAGTATAATTCTCACCGACAGAAGAAGCTACTACTGTTATCATATTTTCTGTATCAAACAAATCATTACTGAAAACAAAAGAATTCTTATTATACCCAGAAGCATCAGTCACAGCGTTGTCATTATTTTTCCACGAGTAAGAAACATTTCCACCGCCAGACTTTATGGTATCTGTATTGGGGATTGCTACGGCTTTTATAATACCACCCCGAGAAGGGAGAGCCTTACCTTTATAAAAGGGTGGCACGTATCCATCGAGAGATTCCCAGAGTAATTCAATCTCAGAAGGCGAGATAGAGACACTCTTCGTAATAGTACTCATAGCCCCAACAGGCTTTATCATAATATCAAAATTGGTTGTAGTATTAGGGCCTAAGGCTTTAAAAGAATAATCAGTCTTCCCTATTCCAGACAGCACAACCTTGGAGTTCATTTGCCAAGATATCGTAGCTTTATTCAAGTCGGTCGCGTAACTTGATATACTTATAGAGACATCCTCATATGGTTGTGGATTTTTAGGAGAGATTGTCACAATAATCTCATCTTCTTGGGTATTTATTTGCATTTCAGCAAAAGAAAAAGAATGAATAGACAATAGACTAACCATAAAAATCACCCCAATTAAAAATTTCATTTTTATAAGCTTCACTTTATACATTATATAATATTTACCAAGTTATTGCATTTTCTCCCCTCCTTACCAAGGAGGGGACCAAGGAGAGGTTCTTAATTAATTAGGAACCTCTCCCTCCCCTCTCCTTAGTAAGGAGAGGAGCTAATTACCACCCGACACAGCCAGATCATCCTTTGCTTTCTTAATAGCAAGGATTTGAGATGGATCAGATGTGATAATTTGGTCTTCTGTATATGAAGCGATTGTCTTGATGGCTACGTGCTTGAGTCCAGCAAAGAATATTCCTTCTCCGACATTGGCTTCGAGAAGTAGATACTTTTCTTCATCAGTAAGACTGAAAGTCTTCTGGAGGACATCAATAGTCGCTGGGGATTGCTTTAATAGAAGCTGAATAGAAGAGTTCGTCACGATAGGCACGCCATAAGGGCTCTTCATAAAGTCCCCTACATCTTGGGTAATAGTAGCCAGACCTAGATAATATTTACGCCCTCTCTTAGCAATAGAATAAAGGAATGAAGCGGTATCTTCTGATTTCATCATCCACCAAGCTTCATCCACGACGAGTAATCGCTTCTTAAGATTTTTACGGACAGCATTCCAGATGAAGTGAGTGACTATATACATAGCCACAGGCTTGAGTTCATCTTCCATATCTCGCACAGAAAAGACGACGAATTTACGATTGATATCCACATTGGATGGTCTATTGATAAATGATGCCCAAGAACCGTGCGTATACTTCGCGATACGCTGTATTAGAGAGTTACTTCCCTCCATTCCAGCGAGGACAACTTCAAAGTCTGAAAGAAGTGGAGGTTCTATATTTGCAAAATTGGAAGATGCCGTTATGTCTTTCAGGGCATAAGTCTCTGTTATAGCTCGGTCTATGATGGAATCCTCTTCTGGCGTAAGTCCTCCGAGCATTATTCGGAATAATCCTACGAGGTTTATGGTATTGGAGCGGAGGACGTCGGCGGCTGTCTCATCCGGTCGTGGTATTGGTAGATCAAATGGGTTGATATGGTGGTCAGAGGAGAGGGCGATATTGAAATATCTACCACCTATGGCTTCTGCCAAGTATTCATATTCACGTTCAGGGTCTATGACAATAACTTCTGCATCAAACATAAGTGTACGGATAATTTCAAGCTTCGTGGCATAAGATTTACCAGCTCCAGCTGTGGCGAAAGTTATAGAGTTGTAGTTTGGAAGAGAAAATCTGTCAAAAATGATAAGACTAGAGTTGTGCCTGTTCACTCCATAGAGAATTCCCTTATCTGAAGTCAAATCAAATGAGACAAAAGGGAAAATACTTGAGAGAGGCTCTGTATCAAGCTTCTGATGAATTCCTAAAATATCAGTCCCCAGAGGAATAACACTTTTGAAGCCTTCAACTTGTTGGAATAATGCTGGCTTCAAGTAGACAAGCTTAGAATCTAGAAGAGACTTCACCTCACTCTCTATTTTGAACAAATCATTTTCATTATCAGCATAGACAGTAATATAAAGCCCCACATCAAACATTTTATTTTGAGCTTGCATTAGACTGTCACGCAAATTCTCGAGATCTTGGTAGGCAGTATCTAGCATCGGGTCGCGGACCAAACCTTTGGACTCACGGACAGATATTTGGCTTTGAACTTCCGCCACTTTCTTTTGGAAAGATCTTAGTATGTCGGCAGTTTCTATTGGGTGTATGAAGATAGAGACGTCAAAAATTTTGTCCAAGTTCACAATTGGTGAGAACCAATTATCCGTAAGATATCTAGGATAAGAAATGACGAAGAAAGTCCTCGCTATCTTATCTCCTAAATTTATAGACTTGGGGGTTATCTGAAGTGCCGAAGGTGCGATTACATCTTGGAGCTCAAGAGTGGCCGCTTTGTATATTTCGGTTGGCAAAACAGGCATAACGGTATTCGTCTGTTTTGATTTATTGCCCCCACTAAATATTGATGAAAATATTCCCATAATAATTTTATTGTAATTTAATTCCTTGACTAATATCCCCAGGATTGAATGTCTTATAGAAAAGTTCTACGACTTCGTCCGTTTTAAGCTGACTACTTCGTATCCCTATCCCACTTAATCCATTAATAATGACGTTCGTTCTTTGTTCTAGCTGGCTACGCTTCTCCTCGAAAGATGCTAGATCCATAGCCTTCTTGGTATCCTCTACTTGTTTCTTGGGGGCTCCGCCACCAATCAGACTATCTACTATGCCATTCCCAGATTTTATAATACTTGAACTATATGGCACAACGACGAAGAAAGTTTTCGTCATTATGTTCACTTCATCTGTGAAAGATCGAATGAAGTCTATATATTCTTTCGTCTGTATTTTAAGGAGGGGTTCGGTTTGCTCTTTCAAGCGATTCTCAAGCATTAAGAGATATGGCCTTATATTCAAGCGTCTGGACTGGATTACAATTTGAGTGGAGAAATCTAGACCATTTAAGAATGATTGGAATTGATTAATAATGGCGACTTGTTCATCGGAAGACTTAAGAGAGAGGTTGATGGAGGAAGCGATAAGGATAGCACGAAGACCACCATCCTTAAGTACAATGATGCCATTGCGGACCTCCTTTATAGGAACGAACTCTTGTGCTGCTTTTGAATCAATTGCCATAATTTATACTAATATTATATCACACTATTTATCGTTTCTATCTTGAACGTCCAAACTCCAAGATAAATCCTTCAATTTACTTTCTGAAAGCATTGGTACATTGGATATGGTAGTGGGCATTTGCACATCTTCATCTTGTATATCCCCTTTCTTTACAAGTCTTTGCTTCCACAAGTAAAGTTTGCTTGAGATTAAGTAATTAAAAGAAGCTTCTAAATAATATATGAAAGGCTTGCCATTTATTTTCACAAAGACGAGGCAGACAGTAAGCCCAGCGACGGGTAAGATAAGGAAGATGCCTATCCAAAGTGGCAAGATTTTGTATATGACGAAAATTATTCCTCCTCCACCAA
Source organism: Minisyncoccota bacterium (assembly GCA_041664465.1). Classification (GTDB taxonomy): domain Bacteria; phylum Patescibacteriota; class Minisyncoccia; order Phycocordibacterales; family UBA9973; genus UBA8515. Next base: position 40,897 of record JBAYKP010000003.1, read on the forward strand.
TCAAAAAGGCAAATTGGCGAAAGGTAAAAGGGCCAAAAATTTTATCTTCTATGTCTATAAATTGTGGTACTTTGAATTGCATATCTATATTTCCTCATGATATGGATCGTGAGGTTTTGATTGAGGTTCTCCGCTCATCTTTGGTAGAGAATAGTCACTTACAGAAGCTTTGCTAGTTGTATTACCGAATAGTTTATTGGTGATGATGTTGGGAGTAGGTGTGGATTTTTCATCATCTGAAATTATTTCTATGCCGTGTTCTTTATACATATCAGTTTCTTTGGTATTCGTATTTGCAATTATATTTTCTATTTCACTTTGAGAAGACCCCTTCTGCCCTTCAGGCATCTCCCCCTTAGCAGGGGGCGAAGAAAATACAGGTGATGGTATCGGAACAACTTCTTCTTTCTTTTTCGCATAAGGCGGAAGTGGCACCTCATCATTTGATTTTTCATTCTTAACTACTTTTATCCCTTCTTCTTCTACATTTTTTATATTTTTAAATATATTTTCATTTATTTCCCCCACCATTTCTTGTATTTTATCATTCCCCAAGTCTATCTTGGACCTTATGGCATCTTCATATTGATTACCCGCTATGGTATTCAGTATTACCTTTACTGTGATGTCTTCTAATATTCCCATTTGCTCCACATTAATCTTATACTTTCTAGCTACATCATATAATTTTTCTTTCCAATTAGAATAAGCAATTGATTCTTGGATGTCTTTCGGTAAGCTTGCAAAACGAAGATCAAGATTTTTATTATTTAAAGAGATTGCGTTGGATTGGAAAGTTTCAGTAAGCTCTCCTTTTATTGTTTTAAGGATATTTTCATCTATTTCTATTAATATTTTTTCTGTAACTTCTTTTTCTAATTCCAAATCTTTCCTTAAAATATTTTGATATTCTTCAATATGAATAATACCCAGTAATACCAAGGTGGTTTCTGTGGCTAAAATTTCTATCCGATTTTCTTTTAAACCATATTTAATACCAAGTTCTTTAAGTTTTTCCATCCAGAGCATAGAAGAGAAAACACTCTGAGCCTCTTTCGGGAGCTTCTGGTAGTATTCTGCTATTTTTTGTTGTAATTGTATTTGATCCATAGTTATTTTTTAGTGATGAGCCCCACCTCCTCCATGTGCATCTCCTCCTGTGCTTGTTGGTGCTTTTGGAACTTCTATTTTTACACCCTTCAGTGCTTCTGTAATTGTTGCTCCTATATCTTTTATCGCATCTCCTTGCCCTTGTCCGTGGTTAACCCCAGAGCTCTTTAATCCAGCACGAACACCAAGAGCTACTCCAGCAATCATAGCAGTTGGAATTTTATTAAAGAATCCGTCTCTCTTATCTGTATTAACTTGAGAAATATTTCGAACATCATAACTAGCCTTATTTGATCTAGCGAAGCCTCTTGTAAGCATTGAAACATTTTGTTTAGATTCTTCACGTAAGTGTTTGAATAATCCTTCAAGTTGAGCATCTGTTGTAACTTTTACTGCGGCATTTAATTTGATATCCAATTCATCTTCCATTTTCTTCTGTACTTCACCCTTTAACTCACCATTTTTATCCAAATTCTTTGAATCTTTTTTCAACTCAGCAGCCACTTCTTCTCGGTTTTTTGATTTGAACGCCTTTTCTCCTACAAAACTACGGCCCTTTTCATCTACAATTCTTGCTTCGTTTTTACCAGTAGCATCAAGACCTTTTCTTGCATTTGTTTCAACATCAGATCTCTTTGTCTTATTAAAGGTTGTTTTTAGCTTGTTTTCATCTTCACCAGAAATATTACTATCTTCTAATATATTACCATTAGCATCTACAAGTCCAGCAGCTTTCTTCGTCTCGTCTATTTCATGACGAGCATGGTCAATCTTATTCGTATCTCTTTGTGATTTATTTAGCTGAGCACCCAAACGACTAAATACGTTAGTTTTAGGAACAGCATTTGCCTTTTTATGATCTTCCCATGTTGGTTTAGCCCCTCTTGTTTTAGGATCTGCAGCTTTCCACTTCTCAAGGTTATCATTGAATTTAATTTTTTCTGTTTTTATTTTATCAAGATTTTCTGGAGTAGCTCCTTCCATTCGTGACATTTTAGCTATTCCTGCACCAACGACTCTTCTTCCTAATAATGCAGTTCCAAGTGCCGCTCCACCAAGAAGCATTCCACCAGTTGCGGCTATTCCTCCTGTAATTTGTTTACCTATCTCCCCAGACATATCTGAAGCGATACCTTTTGCTTTTATAAGGAAAATCATTATAAAAATAAAAGGTATGGTTATTCCTAAAATAAAATCTAAACCACTTTTACCATCGGTAGAGAAAAGACCTAGCCCAGTATCAAGGAATTTAATTATTATATATAAAAAGAAAATAAATACAGGGGCAAGGAATGCCATCTTCAAAGTATCTGGCCACCAATTCTTCCATCCAATCATTTTTATACTAGACATTTCAGGAAGTATATAAGTGAAGAATGCAAGTGGGGCTAGGATCATAGCGAGCCAGAGTCCGATGACTCGAGCCACGAACATTAATCCAACAGAAATAAATACAATAATCCCAACAATATTAATGGCGGATGTTAGTAAAATAACCAAGATAAAAGTGCTAGCAGAGATTCCATTTTTTTGGGTTCCATCTGATCCAATATTTCCTTTTGCTGTTATATTACCGACGTCTGATGCATTTATAATTAATTTTTGTGGATTAATTTTTGAAACAAGCGCTTCTGATAATTTTATTTCACCGGTAGATCCAGGTGCATTTTGTATTACCCCATCAATCTTGGGGCCTACTTTTATAGCGTCTGAATTGTAGAAAACTCTAGCAGTAATATTGGATGCATCAATAATCACTTGAGTAGCGAAAAGAGAAAAGTTTATAAATAGTCCAATGATAACTATATTTATAATAGTTTCTTTGGTTTTCACACTATGCAAGTTTAGTATTGTGCCTATCGCTATATAAAGCATTATGAATATGAAAAATAAATTACAGAAATCACGCACAAGCCCCCAGCCTTGCACTACGAAAGTAGACCGATACGAAGAATCTTGGACAGAGTATGAAAAAGTTTTATCAAACAGTGTTCCAGATAAAGCAAATAAAACAGAAGTTGGTTTGAAGACTGCCCAATAAAGAAGACTACCAAAACAGCCACCAATATTACTCCAAAAATTCCATGGACATTGTGGTAGTATAGAATCAAGATAATTTTGATTAACATTTACATTTTTATCAAGAGTCACCACCTGTGGGTTATCAGCGCTGTTTGTTGTTATTGCGGGAGATTCACCTATGGATGTTTCATTTGATTCAGTACCGGGATCTGCAAGTTTAGCACCAATTGCAATACCGACTGCCATTCCTAAAGGATTTAAAGTAAAAATTCCTGCTACAACACCACCAGCAAATCCACCAGCAGCACTAACGATAGTGGAGGCCCAAAGAGGAGTTGTTTGCGATGCAACAGTTTTTAAAACATATGTTGTGCTAGGATTTAAGTTTGGAAAATTAAAGCTACCAGTTCTTACTACATAAGCTTCTTTCTCCATAGTAGTATTATCTCTTACTGCATCTTCAAGTTTAATATTCTGTACGAAAAGTGCGACATTATTTGTGTCTAAAAGATAAACAATTGCCGCAGCCTTACTTATATTAAAATCACCACTTTCAAAGACAACGCGTACGGTCCCAGATATTGTGGTGTTTGTCTTTTGTGGAGATGTTGTTACTTTTATACTATCAGCCGCACTGGCTTCATTCTTCCCAATCTCCACCTTATTTTTATTCCACCCCACACTAAACGGAGCGAAGAGGTTCGCAGAGATTATGAGTGATATTAAGATGTATGATATGATTCTCTTCATTTTTTCTTTCTATTTCTTAACCCTTTTTCCAATTCTTAATTCGTAATTTTTAATTCCTAATTATTTATATTATAGCATTTTAATTATAAATTACATCTTTAATTACTATTATTATCAAGATTTAATTTTAGTAAGAAAATAGTCTCCTTTTTAAGTTTTTCACGGGCCCAATCCTTTTGAGACGAAGAAAGCAATTCCCCAAGACCGTCTAAGATATGCTTATTATCCATATTTTCAAGCATCTTTATACACTTGATCAAAGTATCTTTAAAAGATATACCAGATCTATTTTCCACTATCTTTTTATTTATCTCCCAGTTGTTTTTATAAAAGAAATAAACATCAAATATGTCTCTGCTTGTTTTGCCAATTCTTTCATACATAGCCATAAGTTTATGGGCAAACATATCTTCTTTGACCATTACAAGCATTGAGATGCCGAGCAATGTTTTAATCTCATATTTAGAGCCAAATTGTCTACGGCTCACTTCTACTTTTATTTGCTGAGCTCCTTTCTTATATGAAATAATATTAAGCAAATTGAAATGCTTTATCCTAGATTCTGTGATAGTCCCATAGCTTTCAGTAATTTTCTGAATCTTATTAAAGACCTCTTCTTCCTTAGTATCATCCAATAAATCAAAATCAAGATCCACTGAATTACGATCTAAGCCGTAGAATAAAAGAGCGGCAGTGCCACCTTTGAATCCAAGATATGGAGAGATAGAGGTGTCAGAATAAATATCTTTCAAGATTTGAAGTAATATATTTTTGTGTTTTGAATAGTCTAATGTCATATTTTTTTATTTTCTTCTTTTTATTTTTTAAAATCATCATAATACTTCTTCACGGTTTTTGCCATTCTCTTATTATGATAGATTGGCAAGATTTCAAATACTTTTTCCCAATCTAATGGGTTTGTGTTATCAATATAATATTTTTTACTTACATATATACGGTCTAAGTAAGCACGCTCTTTTGTTGCTCTGGCATAACCGTCACTATTTTCAATTCCTAAAGTATTACTTAATACATAATCTTTCATTCTAATAAATTCTATTTTTTGTCCATCAACTTCCATTTCTCTTTTTATGTATGAAGCCACAAAAATATTTCCATAATATTGGAAAGTCATACCAGATGAACCCAAGACAGTTTCAAAGCTGATATATGAAGGAGTATTTATTCTAGTGGCTAATTCAAAGCGGTTATAGTTTTTATCTTTAACATATAAACCACGATGAACTCTAATCAACTTCTTTGCTTTAACGTAGTAATTCAATCTCACACGCACAGGTCCGTTAGCCTTTTCTCCCCACATTAAAGCAACATCTTTATTGGAAAAGACGGTTTTACTAGACCTCAATAAAATATCTAAATATTCCCCTTTTTGAATTTTTTTATCCATATATCTACTGGAACTTAGTTTAAACCTAACATCCAGTCCATATACTAGCATAAACAATATATAAATACAACCCTTTTAATCTCCTCCTTATAGAGTGGCTGTAAGCCGGGATGGACTGACATTTGACACATTTTACATATCTGATATACTGTACTTACATTCGGGATTTTCCCGCGACCCTACTGGTAAAACAGTGGGGAATATTTATTTATACAGACTATTAAACCCTATTCTAACCTTTTTAAAATCTTCACCATCTAATGTTCCAAGTTTTGAGAATAGTCTACGATAATCCACAACCCTTACTTGATGTAAACAAGCAAACATTTCTATGTTTTTATGAATAAAACCCACATACCAAGAACCCCTTTTGTCTTTCGTTGTAGTAGGAATAATAAGATAGAAACTGTGTGATAGTTTCTTATAAATAATTCCAGGTCTTGTAAATATTTCACTTTTACCATTTATCTCTGATCCAACATTTTCTCCTAGACTTATCCACCAAATATCTCCCTCTGATACAAAAGGAGGCCGCGATTCTTTATTGTGCAACTTCTCTTTCAACCCTATCCATTCTAGAAATTTTTTAATTATATTATGTTTTTCTTTTTCCAACATATTGTTTTTTGTATTTTTGCTCCCCTGCTAAGGGGTGAGCTTGGGATTATGGGACCCAAGCGCAAGACCGTGAACGTTTTGTAACCAGAATGTGAACGGTGTACTGCTCCTGTAAGGAGGTGCCCGTAGGGCGAGGGGGTCTCTTAATTATAATCTTACCAAATATTCAAAATTCTTTCCGTATTATCCAGTATTACTCCATCTTTCCAACTACAACCAGCTTCAAGTATCTCCTTTCGTGGCATTCCTTTATCTAATTGGGTGGTATTTTTATCTGATTGATCAATAAATGCTCTATAATTATAACTAATTATAGAATCACCAGGGAAACCACCACCATTAGCCTCTCTTCCATCTCCACCTTGGTAATGCCCTGTATATATATTTGGGTCATCATTTATTTGTTTTATTTTTCCATAACCTGGAAAATTATTGAATTTATTACAATCTTCTCCTGCTACACCCAATGTTGTAATTCTATCACCAGTGAATTTGTCTATTGTTTCATTTCCAAAACCAAAGGTGGCGATACTTGCAATTTCCCCTAAGAAATTAACAGTTTTATTTACTTTTCTAATAATAACAGCATCTTTGGTTAATTTTCCATAATAATATCCAGATATAACTTTAAATCCTGCTGGAGTCATTCCTCCTTCTAGTTTAGTATAATCTAGATATCCAACATTATCATTTGTATAAGGGAAGCTTCCACCTGTTGTTTTTGTATACCAAGGGTTACCGTGTCTCTTCCAACTATTAGCAATAATCATTGCCGGAGTTACTTGGTCATAGCACTGATTTGTTAATCCGTCTATCTGGCTTATGAAATTTTTATTTTGTTCTATTTCATTATTCAAAGTAGTTAAATCCTCGGCTGTTCTAAGAGTAGAAGAGACGAGGTAGAATTTGCGAAGCAGTACTGCCAGTCTAGCCTTTTCATCTTCTGTGAAGACTAGTGGATTCTTCTCTATTGCCAAGCATTTGTTTTCAATAACGGTTTGTGTGATAGGGTTAATAGCCGGATTATTGTTATCTGGTGGAGTTCCTGTGTCAGTGTTTGGAGTAGTAGGATTAGCAGGGGCAGTTTGGTCTGGTGGAGTAATAGGATTGAAGGCAGGTGCTCCAGGTGTACCAGGAGTGCCTATATCTGGGGTATTTACGTTGAAGTTTATTGGACCAAAGATTGAACCCCAATAATCAAGCATATCCATTGGTATATCATTTAAAATCTGAGCATTTAAATAGTTAATCATATTCATCTGCCCATTACTTAAACTTCGATTACCATTTACAGCACTTAAGATACTAGAACTTAGACTTCTGATATTATTTTTCTGAGTATTACTTAGGTTGGTATTTGTAGATAAAAGATTTAGAAGTTTAGTATTCAAACCATTTAGAGTATTTCTTTGCAGGGTACTCATGTCTTTATTATTTGCAGAGTCTCCTATACGAATAGAGCCATTGACCGCATCTACTTTTATCACGCTTCCTACAGGGACTACAAATGATGGAGAGACTGGAGCATTCTTGGTCATTCCTCCATATATTTTATCGCTTAGATAAAGTGGATTGTTTGCTATCCAGAAAGTCCCCTCTTTTCTATTAGTAGGGACTCCACTCAGGATTCCTTCTATTATTACGTCCAGCATTGCACCTTTAGTCATATCTTGCCCTGCGACGCCAAAGACTAGAGATTTGTTCTTGTCATTTGCTATTGCTTTCATTACTATTGGGTCGTCATTTTTATTAAACCCTGCGATATAAAGTACATCACCCTTTTTCAAACTCTCTCCTGCTTCTGCACGGACGACTTTATTACCATTCACATCGGTAATTACTACACCCGCCCTTTTCTTTACGGCCGGAGTGGTATCTACTACAGGAGTGGTAGGGGTAGTATCTATTACTTTCACATCTTTCCCCTTAGAAGATCCTAATAATGGAGAGAATACTTTACTAATAGAGAGAGAACCCTTCGCTCCGAAGTATTGCTCTCTATTCTTAAAGAAATAATAACCTGCTACTAAAAGTATCAGAATCAGTATGAATGTGATGATGAATGCTTTGCTTTTTTTAGGGTTATTGTTATCCATAAATTTTTATTGATTATTATTTTTATCTCGTTCTAGCCCGTTCCAAAGTATTACCTGTATTTGTAGTATTAGTCTTAGGAACAGTAGATGGGGCGACATAGTTCGGGCAAGCTGGATCTTGTGCATCTGTCAATCCATTCAAGTCGTTATCTATACCGTCATTACAATTCTCCTCGGCCTTGCTACCTCTCCCTAGTATACCGTCTGCATCGAAGACTTGGATATCTTCTTCTTGTAAACAGCTGGCATATTTAGCATCGTATTGTGCTTTGGTTAGAACTTTCCCGCCCGTTCTTGTGGCCTCATCATTTAGTATTTTTACCAAGTTGGCATCTCGGCGATCTTGGGCAGCTTTTATTATTCCACTAACTTCGTCTCTTATAGGCTGGAGTTTTGCTATGTTTATCTTTGCTTGGGCCACTGCATCTGTATATTCTTGTATTTTCTGAGAAGTTTGATCATTGTAGTATAGTATGTCTTTTGTAAAATCGAGACCATTCTGAGCCATAGGTACATATGAAGGGTTCTTTATCTCCCTTATACTTGTTTCAGTATCATTATACTCTCTAGTCATATTATTAAAATAGACTTTATTCATCATTTTATCAAAAACTTCATAAAAATTCTGGAACAAATAACTGTTGGTATAATCCGTAATAAATTTTTGTAATTTAACTGCTTCATTAAATTTAACCCCACTTTTCCACACATAACTATTTGTTCCTTCATTTTTAGTGCCAGTGAATGGGCCAAAGTAATTTAGGAACCAAGCCACTGCATTTGAGTCTGCTATTTGTTTCCATACATTTTTGTTATTATCAAAGATTTTTGACAGATTTTTATATGTTGTACTATCTTCACGATCTATTTTCCACTCCAATCTATCTATGTCACCTTGATTTAGTGGGCCAGTATAGATTGAATTTACCCAATCTTGGTATGCACTTTGAGCATCTGTGGAGTTCGTCTTATAGCTTGGGTTGGGTCCGGGGATACAATAGTCAAGCTCTCCTAGACTCGTCATTACTTTTGGTAATACTCCAAGTACTTCTTTGGCTGCTACTATGTAATCTTGCTGAAGCTGGATGACTCCTCTCTTGGCTATTGGGCTTTGTTGCCCTTTTTTCCAATTTTGCCACGCACTTCCATCCCAGAATGCCCTGTCTCCAACTTCCCAGCCATTATAGCCATCAGTCATAAGTTTTGTTTTCCCTGCTACAGTCACTGTATAAAATGGATTTACTGGATAAGCAAGTTCTTTTATCTTAGTCTCATTATTATAAGTATAAATTTCTGGAGCAGTGCTAGGATACAATCCGATAGTAATATTTATATCTTTTGGATAAACTTTAATAGCATCGCCAGAAAGAGTGGCTTTATTAGTATTAGCATTCCAAGTTCCGAGATTTGTCGTAGCACTATGTATATAAGTATTACCTAAATCACGAGTCAGATTGAAACCATCATAAGCACCGTTGTTGTCATAAGTAGTACCACCTTTTAATGTATTCATATTATCAGTCCAGCTAGTAGCCACAGCAGAGTCTGAAAGACTTGTAAGTCCTCCACTTTGAAGCTTGGATATTAATGCTGAGAATAATACGTTTAATCCATCGTTTATAGTTTTGACAAGCTCAAGCTGGCGGTCTGGAGAATTTAAATAATTTCCAACTTTATCTTTAATAAGACTTCCTGGAGTTATTATTTTTTCTTTAGCACAGGAATTTGGTTTTTTACGTTCTGCATCTGTTGGATTTTGTGTTTGTACTCTCTCTTGATGAGTTCCTCCTCCTTCATTTGCATCTCCTACCTCTTGATATAACCAGTCATTGGTTTTTGTATCTATTCTATACCACCATATACATTCCTTCTGACTCATGAAACCATTATTCTGAGCTATTTCGGCTTTTTGGTCACTCACTACTTGCGTTTGCATATCACTGAGATATTGGTTTGCGAGCATATTGAAGCCGAGAGGATTATTCTTCTCTCTTTGAGTCAATGCTAGCCAGCCGTTCCACCCACCGAGAGAGAAATCTCTAGCGAAAGCGTTATTGGCATCTTGAGCATTTCGTAAAGCTTGTTGCGTTTTTTCTGCTTCAGTAAGTTGTTTGTCACTGTAGTAGGACTTTGGATTTGATATAAAGTTCCCTAAGTCTGATTGAAGCCCGCCAAGGAATCTGGAAGAGCTAGATACTATACCTTGGCTGTTGATAGTAGACCGAGCGAAGTCTGCTGCATAAGGGTTTGCATTCTTCGGAGCGAGCATTATATCAATACCTGTTTCTACAACATTTTTTTCAATGTTGTATGTAAGATTTCTCATGTTTTGAACGAATAAAGGATTGCCTCCATATCCAGAATTTACCCAGTTCATAGTGCTACGGGCCATGGCTGTCAGTTGGTTCTTTGCAAGAGTAATAGCGATACCATCAAAACAGTCGTCTTTCATTTTTTTTGCTTTTTCTTCTTCTAGTATTTTAGCTAGAGTATAGCCAGATTCAGGGTCGTTTGTTCTTGTATATGCCTCGCAGAATTTAACTTTTTCAGCAGTAGTTTTTGCTGCATCTGTTAAATTATTAACTACTGGAGTAGTTCCTGCTATTAATTGAATTCCAGCTTTTATTGCTACACATGTATTATTTGCGAGTTTTATTACAGCATCTTTTTGTACTTTTATTTGTGCTGCTCTCTCTTCTGGAGATCCTACCATAGCAGTCATAAATTTTGCAGTTTTATTCACAACACCAGTACAGCCGACGACGCTTGTAAGCATTTGAGGGTTAACCACATCAGAAACTTTAAATCTATATGGATTGTTTGGGCTACTTTGATTTGGATTAGAATATAAACTTGCATTAGATCCGGCTGAAGTGGCAGCATTTAAGTATGAAATAGGTAAGACAAAAGCTAACAAAACAACTGAAACTATCAGAGGTGAAATTATTTTTGTAATAGTTTGTTTTTTCATTCTTAATTCTTTACCTTTATAATTAGTAATTGTTAATTATTAATCAGTAATTACTCTCATTATACCATTTTATTATTATTTATTGCAAAATTTCAGATATTTTCTCTAGGTCTGTTCCCAATGCGTCATTATACTTTTTATAGTTCAGGATTCCTTTCATTCCCCCGAGTGGGTCACCCAGCATTGTGGTAAGACTATGAATAGTTTGGCCAGTTTTCTCGTAATTGTTGGATGCATTTAATTGTAAATCTGCAAGAGCTTTGGGGACGGGGACTTTTATGAATTCTTTGCCGAAATTTTGGTATGCGATGGCGACAGTCTTGGCAGCATACAAGGCTTGTGGGTCTTTATTGTTTAATCCTTGAATGATGAAAGTGAGCTCATTGCCAATATCGGCATCTTTATATTTAGTTACGAGCTTGCTCAGATTGTTTTGATAAGTAGTATTGGCAATAGCAGAATCATTCACTATACTCATCATATTGCGAGTATAAATATCCTTGATCTCTACAGCTTTTACATTATCCCCTATGGCACTAGTAATAGCGCCCAGTGATTCATCGTTGAGAGATCCTGTCTGTTGTAATGATACAATTGCGGCGAAAAATTCTTGAGATAAGACTTCGTTATCTGTGATAGTTTGAGATGGATCGGCTGATAGTGGGTCGTTGTTTTCTGCTAAAGTTTTCTTTTTGGCTAGGATAAATTCTTTATTCTCTGGGCCATTTTTATAAGGGTCGAGACCCCAGAGATACTCCTCCCAGTCGGCTATGCCGTTATTATTGCTATCTTTTTGGATGATTTCTCCGATGGTCACTTTTACAGGTTGACGAACTGAGGGCTTTTTATTTTTAAAAAGAGAAATAACCCCTTTGATAGAGAAGAATATGATAATCAATATTATTATGAAGAGAATAATTGCTTGGAATTTTTTGCTTGGGAGGTAATTTTTATAATCACTCATAAGATCAATAAATGGTTAATTAAGAATTTAAAATACTCTATTTTATATAGAAATACTATCTTAATAATACAACTTATTTTTAAAATATCCTAATCTTTTATCCTAATTTTTTATAGAAAGATTGGATATTTCTATCCATTTTTCAAATTTGATATCCTCAGCTCTTGCCTTAGGATTTATATCTAATTTTTCAAATATTTCATCTATTTTATTTATATAAGGAAGTCCGACTTCCTTAATTTGTATGTTTGGAAGTCCGACTTCCAAATTTTTACGGAGGACTTTTCTTTTATGAGCAAAGCCTGCTTTGATAAGTTGGAAGAATGAATCTTCTTCATTTTTATTTTTGAAAAATTTGTTGGAAATATCTCCTATGTGAATAATTGCCGAGTCCACCTTAGGAGCTGGGGAGAAGAATCTTTTATGAACTTTCATTATGTATTTTGGTGTGCTGAAAGCTTTCACGGAAAGAGAAAGAATACTTTCCTTCTCATCTCTTGCTACAATTCGCTCGGCTACCTCTTTCTGGACCAAGAGAGTCATACTGACAGGCTTTGGTTCTTCACTTAAAAATTTCCTAAGTATTAAACCGGTGATGTTGTAAGGAATGTTGGCGACTATCTTATAGGTATTAATTCCTCCCCTCCTTACTAAGGAGGGGACTGAGGGGAGGTTCTTAATTAATTCACCCCTCCCTAGCCCTCCCCTTAGTAAGGGGAGGGGATTAAAATTTAAAATATCTTCATTTAATAAAATTAGTTTTCCAGATTTTATTTCTTCTGTGAATTTTTCATTAAGTATTTCTATCAAGTCGCGGTCTTTCTCAACCGCAATTACTTTCCTCGCTCTCTCTAAAAGTTTCTCTGTCAGTGCCCCCTTCCCTGGGCCAATTTCAACAACTATATCTTTATCATTCACACCACTCATCTCGCACATCTTGAAAAGCGCCTCTTTAGACTTCAAGAAATTCTGCCCCATACTTTTCTTTGCTTGATGAATCATATTATAAGTATACTACCTTCTCTCCACCTTTTGAATAACTCTGCCTGAATTCTGTCAGGTGAACTGGGATGTCGTAGATGAATTCACTCGGAGTATTTACTTGTTTCATTCCGAAAATTGTACGCAATGTTGTATAAGTAAGGAAAAGTTTTTTCTCTGCTCTTGTGAGTGCCACATAGAAAAGTCTTCTCTCTTCCTCTTTATCTTCTTTCGTTCCCTGACCTGTTCTTGCATGTGGAAATAAATCTTGCTCAAGCCCCGTGACGAAGACATATTTGAATTCTAGCCCTTTCGATGCATGCACTGTCATCAATCTGACTCCGCCAGTTTTAGCTTTATTTATAAGGCTATCTTGGTCACTTGAAAGTGAAGCATCTTCTAAAAGTTTTTCTATTCCATTCTCCATTGTGTCATATTTTATGGCGAGAGTTACAAGCTCTTTCATATTTTCTAATCGTTCCATTTCTTCATTTGTACCATGCGAGAGTTCCTCTTCAAGTCCCGACTTCTCTATTATATATTTTATTATTTCAGATGGTTTATGCGTATCAATATACTCGTGAATATTTTCTAATAATTCATAGAATTTATTTATTTTAATTTGCATTCCCGCTGGTAGTTCTGCGAACTGACCCGCGAAAAGTTTCGTGAGTGTCACCTTCCCTACTCCACGAGCCGGAGTATTTATAATTCTTTTTATATCTGTTAGGCTTTCTTTATTCAAGCTTGCTTTAATATATGCGATGACATCTTTGATTTCTTTTCTCTCGAAAAATTTTACCCCAAGGACTTGGTAAGGAATTTGCCGAGAGAGCATTGCCTCTTCTAAGACGCGGGATTGAAAGTTCGCACGGTACAAGACTGCTATATTCTCTGGTTTATTTTCTTTTAGGAGTTCATCTATTTCTTCCGCTACAAAATTTGCTTCTGATGTTTCATCATAAGCTTCGCAGACCACTATCTGCTCGCCATCTACATTTTTAGTAAATAAAGTTTTCGGTACTCTATACTGATTCTTCTCTATCACACTATTGGCAGCTTCTATTATCTTTCCTGTGGAGCGGTAATTCTGCTCAAGCATCACAATCTTGGCATTCGGATAATCTTTTTCAAAACGAATCATGTTTTTAATGTTCGCTCCTCTCCATGAGTACACACATTGATCTTGATCCCCAACAATACAAATATTTTCATCTTTACTTACTAGAAGCTTCGTCATTTCATACTGCACTTCATTTGTATCTTGATACTCATCTATATGCACATACTTCCACTTCTCTTGATATTTATTTTTAACCTCTGGAAACTTCCGCAAAATCATTACAGATTCCAAAAGTAAATCATCAAAATCAAGCCCTTTTTCATTTTTAAGTCTGGCTTCGTATCCACCCCAGACGAGGGCTACAATACTTTGCATGCTACTTTTCACCTCTCCTCTATAATTAGGAAGTGTAATAAAGTCACCTTTGGCTTTGGAAATAATACTTTTAATTTTCCTTGGCTCGTGTTGCTTCGGGTCTATATCGTGCTCTTTCATCACATCTTTGATAATAGAGATAGCGTCACTCTCGTCTATTATAGAGAAGTGCTTGGTAAGGCCTATCAGGTGGGCATTCTCTTTTATAATATGTACTCCAAGAGAATGAAAAGTAGAGACAAATGGAGTCCCCGCGCCAGAGCTTCGCTCTGGCGCACTTATCCCATGCCTTTTGTCTTCCAGTAGCATCATCACTCTATCTCGCATTTCCTTGGCAGCCTTATTTGTAAAGGTTACTGCCAGAATAGAAGAAGGATTCACTCCTTGATGTATCAAATGAATTATCCTGTGTGTTATCGTCTTCGTCTTCCCCGCCCCCGCCCCTGCTACTATCAAAAGAGGCCCATCTGTATACAAGACTGCCTCTTTCTGTTTATCATTCAATTGCTCCAAATATTGCATTCCCTTATTGTAGCATTTTATTTAATTTAATTCTTTAGTTATATTCTTCTAGATTCTCTAAATATTTTTCTGCATTTTTTATTTTTGCACCAGATTTAGAAACCCTCTCTGTTTGTAGATTATATACTACTTGCGTACTTTCCACTTTGTATTTTTCTCTGAAATATTCCAAGGTTTTTGATATACTACTATCAGAAACTTTTGCTTCAATGATTTCTATTAAATTATTTTCACTATCTGATAAGGCAAAGTCCACCTCTTTCTTTTCTTTGGTCTTTAAAAATCCGAGAGAATATGAGGCTCCATCTCTATCATTTTTTAATTTTATATGTTTATACAAAGCAAGTGCTACGAAGTTTTCGAATTTTGCACCAACATCATTTATCAAAGCATAATCAAAGAAATAAATTTTAGGTTCTTTTAAGATTGAACGAGAAATTTTATGAGTGTATGGTTTTATTATAAATATAATATATATTGCTTCCAATATCTCAATATATTTTTTTACCGTAATAGAAGAAATCCCTATATCTCCTGCGATATTACTATAACTTATAGGTGAGCCTACTTTATTTTTCAAAGATTGATATACAAGACGAATAGCATTCACTTTATCTATATCTTGAAATTCTAAAACATCTTGTCCCAGAAGACTCTCAGTATATAAACTACGCCAACGGTTTACATCTTCATTGTTGCTGGCTAGTAATGGCTCGGGGAACCCGCTTCTTTCCATTAGTAAGCTTGCAACATTCTCTATATCACTTCCTTTTAATTCACTCAGAGTAAATGGGAATAGATGGTGGACATAGAATCGTCCAGCCAGCGAATCCCCCACTTTTTTAAATGCATCCATTCTAGCACTTCCAGTCACTAGTATGTGTACTGATGAAGATTTTGTATCATATACTCCCTTTAAATAATTTTTCCATTTTGGCATTTTATGGATCTCATCAAACACAATTAGATCAACATCAGGGAGCCAAGCTTCTTTTCGAATTATTTCTCGATGGTCACTGTTATCATAATTCAAATAAACAGGATTTTTATATTCCTTCATTATCTCTTTGGCCAGCCAAGTCTTCCCCACTTGTCGTGGTCCCACAATAAAGACCATTTTCTTTTGTAAATCGGAGAGTATTTTGTTGTATATTTTCCTTTTCATATATTTATTATTATGAATTATACTTAAATCTCATATACGACTATTCTATACTACTATATAGAATAGTCAAGACTATTCTATATTCTCCTTAATTTTAAACAAAAAAAAGAGGCCCATCTGTATACAAGACTGCCTCTTTCTGTTTATCATTCAATTGCTCCAAATATTGCATTCTCCTATTGTAGCATTTTATTTGCCTATTTCACTCATTATTTCAGCGCTTTCTTCTCTTAATTTCTCTGCCTCTTCTTTTACTATTTCATCTAGATTGGGAACTTTTTCTGAAAGAAAACCAAATATGTTTTCTGGGTCTGGATTCTTTTCAATTAATTTTTCAAAAGTATCTTTATCTTCTTCTGAAAGTATGTCCAATACACGAAGCATTACTTCTTGATAAACGATAGCTCCAAGGCGCTCCATCGCTTCTTTTTGTTTTTCGACTGGTAAAGTATTGATACCTAGGATAAGCACTATATTTTTATTTATATCATTAAACATATATTTTTTGTTAATCCACCTGAGATGGACATGTTAATAATTAATTATAACTTAATTTCATTTAGTTTGCCCATTTTAGCTATTGCTTCTTCGGCTCTCATTATAAAATGAGGGATTGATTCAGCTTTCGTTATGGTAGTCTCTAACACAGGCTTTAATCCAGAAATTTCTTCTAACTTTGTGATATGTGATGCCAATGGTTTATAAACATCTGCGAGCTCTCCTGTTTTGTTTATATGCATCAATTTCTCAACTGAATATGAATCTTTTATTTCTTTCCAGAATTCTATTTTCTTATCAGGGAAGAGGTGCTCTATATTTTTTGTATAAGTTTGATTTACTTTTTCTAATAATTCAGGAGTTAAATTATTATTTATATTTAAGCTTTCCGCTGGAACATTTACAGAAGTAGTATTTACTAGTTTTTCTGGGTTGAGTACGTTCCCATAATTATCAATAATTTCTTTCTGCATTTTTGCAACCTCTTCCGATAAGAATTTAAATTCTAAGGTGTCTTTTGGTAAAAGATCTAAGAATCGAGCCTTGGAAGTCATTTTAAATATTGCTTGGTCTGCATCTAATCGATCAAACCTTCCTAATTTTCCTAATTCTCCTTCAAGTGTATATGGATTTGGTCCTATAATATTTATTTCTCCTCCAACATCTACCCTCGTGATTTTTCCATTCTCATCATAAATAAATTGCATCTTACCTGAAGACCCGTTCTCTTTTATAGAAACAATATGATTATTATTTTCGAATATCATATGCTTGTTTCCTGCTAAATTTTCTGTTGGGGTTGTAATATTTTGATTTAAATTATGTGGCTCCGTATCTACTACTGGTTCTCCTGTATCTGGTGATGTTCCTATGCTGTCATTGTTAGTTTCTACTCCTGAATGGTCAGAATCAAACATCTTACCTTCGTATTGAGTATTTACTTTTATTTCCGCACCCTTCTCAAGATTTATATCAGTTTTCATTCCTACTTCGTGGTAAGTTACATTGCCATTCGCATCAACTTTGAAAGAAGAACCAGACTTAATAAATGCGCTCTCTGCATCTTGCCCTGGTTTGTACATTCCATATTCTTGTGCAAGTTTATGTGCATCTGTATTTAAAATATGTTTTACACTAGCGGGAGCATTATCTAAATCATTTCCATATTCAACTTTTAAATTGTGTTGAAGTTCACGAAGAGTTGCTATTGCTCCTTTCCCGTGGAGAGCTGTCGCTTCTATATTTGAATGAACAATATTTTCATGTAATTTCAATACGCCGTGAGTTCCAGGAGGAAGATTATCTGCCTCTGGTGTTTTAATTGGGAATGGATATTTTATTTTAAAACCGGTTTCAGGATTAGTACCAGCATTAGCAAGAGGAGGACGTGGATGGTCTGGTATAGAAGGAGTCTTTATATGTTCGATTGTTGAGCTTGTTGGAGTATGGCTGATATCTGGTCCAGTAATAGCATCTACTCCATTATGTACACCATTACCCATATGTTCTACTCCGAGACCCATTGCAGTATAAGAACCATAGCCAGCAGCAAGGGCGAGAAGTCCGCCAGTTCCAGCTTTTAGGAGCATACGATTACGAGCTCTTTTCTTTTCTTCGTTTTCAATTATTTCTATTCCTTTTTCATATTCTTCTACATCAATTTTACCTGTGGCGAATTCATTTTCTAATCTTGATTTTTCTTGATCTTGGTTTTCTTTAAATTTTAGGTCAGCACCTTTCTTTGCCCAATCGATTCCTTTTGCCAAATGTCCGACTCCGAAACCAATTGCCATACTAGCTCCGAATTTTAGACCAGCAAGTCCAGCTATTCCAGCATAGACTCCACCAGCAGCAATGGCAGATGCCCCTATCGCTCCAGTGGCTGAGAGAGGTAAGAATATTATAGTGCTTAATGCCACTCGTTTCCATCTTGGTTTTATTTTCATATATGCATCAATAGCTCTTTTCCAGAGTGCAGGTTTGATGGGTGATCCTTCTACTTTTGCATCTATAATCTTTTGTCTTTCATCTATTATCGTTTTTGCCAATATCTCTGTTGCTTTATATTGAGTGAGGGCTGTTTCTAAGTCTGCTCCAGTAAGTCCTGCTTTTTCTAGTTCAGCTTTTTTATGGTTATACATTGCTTCCCCCATTTCTATACGAGCTTGGTTGTATTCCTTTTTAGATTCTATAATTTCTTTTGTAAAATAATCTTCTACTTTTATTGATTTCTTGTATTCAATTTTCTTCTTAGAAAAAACATTTTTAACCCCAGATAATATATTAAATACAGCGTTCCTTGTTTTATCTATTAGCATTTCTTTGTCAGCTTCTTTTTTACATTTTTTGTATTCCTCAACATATTTCTCTCTTGTAGCTTCAATTTTTTTATCTAATTCTGTTTCCAACTTTTTCTCCTCAGGAGCAACTGGGGCTTTTACATTTTCTTTATCTCCACCTTCTTCTATAACTTTCATAGTATCAATATTTTCTCCACTGAACTCCACTGTATCCCCAGTCTTTATATTAATTGGAGCTTTTTCATCATCTACTTTTTTCTGAGTAGTGACTGGTTTGGTCTTTTTTATGACAGTAACATTCTTTGCTCCCTTTTTCTCTCTTTTAGAAACTTTTAGTGTCTCTGGATTGTTTTCTACTACGACATCCTCTATTGCTACAACTGGAGTAGTTCCTACTTCTGTTTCCGCAATTTTTACATTTTCAGTGACAGCTTCTCCCTTCAAAAGTTTTGCCATTTCGTCTTCAGTATAACCCAACTTTTCTCCTTGTTGCATCAATTTTTCTCTTTCTCTATTCATCAGCTCCTCATTTTTAATTATTGCAGCTTGCACCCCTGCTATGTCCGCTTCTATTTGTTCTTTGCTCCTTGGTTTTTGTTCGTTTTCCATAGAATTTAAAATTAATTAATAATATTAATTGTTTGGTTGATTATAATTCCAATTTGATGCATAATAATTTTCACTCACTTCACCCGAATAAACAGTTACTTTTTTTGAGTACTCAAAAACTTTATTGATATAATATTTAGATTTAGGGCCTAATTCTTCTATTTTTAGATTTCCATTTATTACTTGTTTAACAGCTACCGGTCGACTGTGTTTTAGAGCAACTAATTCTTTATAATCTTTTTCTCTTCCATGGGCTGATATATAGAGATAATTATCAAGTAATGTTGACATTGTAGCTATAGAATTTATTTTTATATTAAATAAATCATCGTTCTTTGTGATATTAAATGTCTTTTTAATTTTATCTTCTATACTTCCTATTTTTGTTTGACCTATACCAACACTAGTTTCAAACCCCCCAACTGTTTTCAATATATCTCCCACTCTTCCTATTTGACCCCCATATATTTTGCCGTATTCTCCAAAAGAACTTTCTTTACCAATAATTCCATATGCTAGTTTTGCTATTTCGTTATAAACAGTATTTGGTATAGTGGGGTATAAGCTCATTAGCTTCTCTTTGTTTTCTGATATTGTCATTAGAAAAACTTTTGAAGGTTCCGATGGATTTTCGGCTTTAATAATAATTGGTCTTGGTGCATATGGGCGTATAGTTTTATTGACATCTTTCTGTTGAGATAAAAATCTTAACTCACCATCAATAATTTGAAATTTATTATTTGGATCATCTGGTAAAATATAAACTTTTTCACCTAGATTCATTATTTTATATAATTTGCGAATACATTCTGGTTCAAAGCCAACACACCCATTACTTAATCTAAATTTTTTAGAATTACCATGAATATTTTTATGTAGAGATGTTGAAACCTGTTCACCTCTTTCATTCTTAAGAAATAGCGCTTTGTCTCCAAGGAAAGGACCTTTGTTTGAAATAGTATATATTCCCGCTCCCGTTTTCATATTCCCTTCTCCCCAGTCTGTAAATGCTTCATAGCCATCTTTCAAATATCTTTCTCCTTCTTGAAGGTATGTCGCTTCTTCTATAGAGACTTCTTCTCTTCTGTGGAAAGATCCATCATCTGCAACTTTACGTCTATATGTTGATTTCAATGTAGTTTGTTCGTCTCCAATTTTTTCACCTAGACATACATTAAAAGATTCAATAAGATTGTCTCCTTGATATCTATGGCATTTACCATTTTGTTTATCTATCACTAAGTATTTGTCGTTACTTTTTTCTCTTGCTTTGGTAATGATAGAAAGATTATCACGCATATTAATTTCATCTTCGTATAATCGAATATTTCCAAAATCTTTCAGATTATCAAATTTGAGGTTATTATAAGAAATTACTGAAGCTTTGTCAGTGCCGCTAAAAGCTGAGGGTGCTCTAAATGCCGTTGCAGTAACGAGAAGTATACTAAAATAAGTTGCCGCTTTTTTTGCCTTTGTTACAAAGTAACTTAATTTTGTTCGTTCTTTAACTGTTTTAATCTTTTTGTCATTTAACTGTTCAACTATTTTATTTTCTATCAGTTTTTCAATATTCTCACTAGGGAATTGTTCCTGAAGTATTTTTTTGTCTTCCTCTGAAAAATTTTCATCTATTATTTCTTGCACTTTCACCTCCTCTGGTCCTTCTAATTTATTAGTTATATCTTCCTTTATCTCTGTAACTTCAATAGAGGCTTCCTTTTCAGCAAGAATATCTTTCTCTGTTTTATCTTCAAGATTGTTTGTATTATCAATTATGGTATCTGTAATATTTCCACTAATTTTTTCTTCAGGTAGAATTTCTACATTTATGGGTGTTTCTATTTCATCTATTTCTTGTTTTGATTCAATTAGACCCAGTTCTTCTCTTAGAGCCTCTAGTCGTTCATTTAGTCTAATCTTTTCTTCATTATAAAATTTTTCCTTTTCTCTAAATTTTTCAATTCTTTCCAGGAATTCCTTCTTTCTTTGTTCTATACTAGAAGATTCTAATTTTGTAGTTCCACCCGTATTTATCAGTCCTTCTTCTTTATGGACATCATCTTGTTCACTTAGGGTATCAAGTGGTTGATTTTTCATAGTTTAGTTAATTTATTTAATGATAACATTGTATCAGAATTATCACCGATTGTCCCCATATTATATAATATTTAAGCTATTTGTCAATAGTTTTAGGTAATTATTTTAAATTATATAATTCATCTATTATGTCTTCTTTGGTTTTTTTAAATTCTTTAACTAATTTTGGTTCAATAATTTCATGAGCCTCATATTCTAAGGTAGAAGTGTCAGAATATTCTTTTAGCTGGGCTTCATCGTAACTTATTTTTTCTTTTCTTGATATGGAATCAGTTTTCAGGACATCTTTATTATTCCAAGCAAAATATTTTTCTGATTCAGGACCTTTAAATTGTACAGCATGACTTAATTCAGCTAAATAATCTGATAATGAAAAATGACCAGTATAAGTTGGTAAATGCATAGTGTTGGCGTATTGATAATAGCAAGCCCTATCATGAAAATGAGGAGCTGTGCCGTATTCTACTTTTGGTTTCCCATATTTTTCATTCATACGTAAAAGTACAATATAATTTAATTTATTTTCAAAATCTGGATCATTCATGGCTTCGTCTTTTTTGTTTTTATATTCCTCATATAAAGAGTTCATAAAAAATTCACTGCTATCTTCCTTCGCTAGGAATTCACGCCATTTTTGGGGTAATTCTTTATCTTGTGCAATGTCATGGAGAATAATTTCAGTGACCGAGTCTAGGGGTGCAGCTTCTGCATATTTGTAGAGATTATCAATTTTAGATTTTACCTGTTCTCTTTTTATTTCATCTTTAGCTTTTTGTATTCCCCATGATAAAGCCAGCACAGAGAAGGTCAAAACGGTTGTTCTAATTGTCCATTTTTTGAATTGAGACGCTAATTCTTCCATTATAAATAGTTGTTTTGCTATTAGACTTTTACTCCCCTCCTGATCTTCTAGATTGAGATTTGTTATTTTATTTAATCTTTTTTTAAGATTGTTTTCTTTTATTCTTCTATATTTATTTATTTCCAATGAAAATTTATTTACTATTGTTTCAAACCAATCTTTATTTAAAGATTCATATTCTTCATAAATATTATTAAAATTATCACGTGCCGTAGAATATTTTTCCCAGAAGCCGCTTCTAGAGTCTGATGCCGCCATATATTTTTCACGCGTTAGTTTAATATCTTGAATTTCTTCAGGAAAATTCGAGATGAGATGTTTAAGGATGGTATAACTCTCATCATATTTATCTCTCTTCTTTTTATACTCTTGATATAACAAATCCAAACTGGGAGTTTCTACTATGTCTAATGGGTCCGCTTTAGGATTTTTTTCTTCTAACCTCGCTCTTTCATCATAGAAAATACTCCATAATTTATCCTTTTCTTGTTCTAGAAACTTCATCGTTTGATATTCAGTAGGAAATTTGTTATATAGACTTTCTTGTTTGGAATTATATTGTTCATACAAAGAATCTTCTTCTTTGTTCAATTTATTCCACATTTCTCTAGTTTCTTTTCTTTGCCATTTAGAATAAAAATAGTCTACTTCAATTTGAAGTTTACTTTTTGGTGATTCTATTTCAGTTTCTTCTTTGGGGCTAGTTTCTCTCATTTTCATTTTTTTGATTGATCTTTTTTATCTTTTAAATAAGTGTCAATTACTTTTTCGGCTTCAGTATAAACATCATCAATTTCCTGCAGGCAACTATTTTTAGCCTCAATCATCAATTTAAGGAACTTTCTTTTATTATCATCTTGGGCATTATTCATGATAAGCATTATACTATATAACCAGAATCTATTCATAGCTATTTGGGTTGGTTTAGTATGAAATATTGCAAAATCTGGGGTCTGTGTCCCTGTATATCCCTGTGTATAACTCGGTTGACTATCCCCGCCCAATGGGCTACCCTTATATGTAGAGCCTCCTAGAAAGGGGTTCGTTATACTGAAAGACAGGGATAGCCACATTTTGAAGGCTTGCCGAAATGACTGCAAAAATTATGTATACGAAACCAACTAAAGACTCCCAAATATCCTTATTTATCAAGTCTTATACTGGCAAGGCTTGTTTTTTGTCTCTCTCTTTTCTTCTCATAGCTGGCACCCCTACAGTGGCTGATGCTGGCTTTTTTAGTGATATTTTCGCAAGTATTACAGGGTCCAAAGTTCAGGCTACTGATATAAACGAGGATTCCACTCATAATTCTCAAAATATTCCACTTCTAGAAACTTCCGTTGATCCAGATATAAAGAATGCCAATAGTGGGGCTAGTACTTCTACCATAGAAGACGGAGCTCTCCTCCCAGAGAGTTTACAAGGAACGGATTCGGCGACCAATTCATATATATCTTCATCAGAAAAAATTACTACTTATAAGGTTGTAAGTGGGGATACATTGGAGAAAGTAGCTAATAAATTCAGCATTTCCAAGAACACGATTCTCTACGCGAATACTATAAAAAATAATGCTCTAAAAGTCGGGCAAGTTCTTACCATTCTCCCTGTAGATGGAGTTTCTTATACAGTGAAAAAGGGCGATACTCTCGCCTCTATTGCCAAGGCTCATAAGGCTGACATGAAAGATATCGCAGAATATAACGATATTTCAGACAAAAATTTGAAGAGTGGCGATAAGATTATTGTCCCAGGAGGTGTCATTGTGAAGAAAGTAGAAGCTCCTCTCCCTATTATTAAGGTAGAGCAGGGAGAGCCAGAAGTAAGTCCACAGAGTCAATCTGAAAATAAGCCAGAGAAAAGTCAGGCAAATCCAGAAGATATCTCAAGTGGCAATGGCATTACGGGTGGCTATATTTGGCCATTACCGAAAGGTGTTGGTAGAGTCTCTCAGAGATTACACGATGACAATGCTTATGACTTCGCAGCGCCAAAAGGCACCCCTATCTATGCGATACAAGATGGAACAGTCCTCATCGCTGATGGCGCAGGGTACAATGGTGGATATGGATTATACGTAGTAATAGATTTCAATGATGGAGGGCAAGCAATCTTTGGTCATATGAGCAAAGTCACAGCCTTTGTGGGTGAGACAGTGGGGAAGGGTGATATAATAGGTTACGTAGGTTCTACTGGTAGATCTACTGGCAACCATGTACATATAGGTTATCGTGGAGGAAAGCCAAATCCTTATCGTAATTTACCCAAGAATAGTAATGGATTATAATTAAGAATTATAGTTTATGAAACAGCACACACTTGTTTTAATAATTTTAATTTTCATTGCAACGACTTCCTCAGTTGCTGTCTTGGCTTCTGAGGGTTATTTCAATAAGAAAAAAGCCGAGAGTAAAATATTATCTAAACAGGAGCAATCAGTTTCTAAACCAATAGCTCTCGCTTCAAATGCTATTTCAGTGCAAAAGCCAACGATTGCAAAATCTTCTACAACAGTCTCCAAAGCTCCAGTGAAAAAAGCCCCAGTCAAAAAAGTTGTTCCTAAGAAAAAAGTTGTTGCCAAAAAGAAATCCAAATTAAATCTCGCCCCTCCCGTCATCACCCCCGCCACCGCCCCGTATTCAGCAAAGAGATAAAAATAAAAACAACTAGCCCCGCCGGTAAACCGGCGGGGCTATCTTAATATATTTCTTGTTGATAACAAGATTCACAGTAGATAACTTCAGACCTATCTGGGGCGTAAGTAGTTTCAAATTCATTTGAACAACCAGGTTTCATACAAGAACGATGATATAATTTCATTCCATTTCTTTTTTTCATTCTGTCTTCATGTCTGCATTCAAAATCTTTGTGAGGTAATGGCAACCCCATTTTTTTATAGAAAGTTAATTCAGCTTCAACTATTTTGAAATTTTTATTACATTTTTCACAGATCAGAATTTCATCTAGAATCTTTTCATCGATATTATTTATAGAATTAGGTATCTCGCCTTTTTTAATCGTTTCTTTTCCAAAAGTTCCTGTAGTTTTCTCTTGCCACTCATATCCTCTTTTAGTAGCTTCTTCTTTTGTAAGTGGGAAGAAATCATGAATCAAGGATTCGTTGTATGCAAATGGTGCAACTTCGGGTGGGAAGAATTGTCCGAAATCTTTTTCTTTTTTCATTTGCTCATAAATTTTTTCTCTCAAGACTAAATATTCTTCTTTGGAGTACTCTTTATTAAAGATCATATTATTGCCTTTTCTAATAGAGATGCATCCTATGGCATTTGATAAATGGTGACAGTTGTCGCAATATTCAACCTCATTACAATAAAAAACAAAGGCAGAATTCTTGAGCTTACTCCCTTCGAGTGCTCCCATAATATTGTATCCGAATTCTGGCTTATAGTAATAGTTATTACAATCCCAACTATCAGTTGGACTTTCTGTGTCCTTCATATAGGAACAGTTTTTAGCATCATAAGTATCAAAAAGCATTACTCCCTCGTGGCAATTATGGAGATAGTCACCCGTTACATTATTGCATTTGGTTTGTGTAGAAAATTTTACAATAGTTTCCTTTTTTAATTTCTCGAATTCTTTTTTTGTGTTTTCTATGCTCTCATAATTTTCTAAGATTTCTTTTTTCTTTTTATCAAATTCTTCCTTACTATACTTAATATTTAAAATCGCGTTAGACATATTCCTTCCATTTGTACACATAATGCAATTATTTGAATTTCGCATGTTATAACAGAACAATAAATCACTAGATGATTGGCATTTTTCACTAAACATACATTTAAAACATTCACGACTATCTATACACTCGTAACATAATTCTGATTCATGGAGAAAAGCACAATCCATACATTGTTTATCTCTTTGTAGAAGTCTCCCATATAAACAGTCTTCATTATAATCAGATGCGAAAATAAGATAGCAATCTTTATTTTCAGCTGAGCCATTTGTATAATCGCTCCTGACATTCTGAATAGCGACAAGCCCAAGCCTTGGGACTTTCGCTTGTAGTTCTTTGTATTGTTCAAAAAATGATTTAGAAAAATCATAATCTTGCGCATAATCTTTCGGATTCCATTCATCACTCCACCAACATTTACTACAATAAACTTTGTATGGAGCATCAGGCGTATAAAGTGTAATCATATTTTCTTTGCACAAGTCACACGGTCTTTTATATAAAATTCTCTCATTGCGGAACATCAAACGTCTCGCCATTCGACATTCCGGGCAGTAAATAGGAGGAACAGTCTTCATCTGCTCATAAAACACAAGATCTTCATCTCTTATCTCAAATTCTTTCTCACAAGTTTTGCATATTTCTTTTGTCATATATTTATTTAATCACATTTATAATAATACACTTTTTATTAACTTTATAAAACAAAGGAGCATGGCCCCTTTGTTCTAAAAATTAATTAATTTTTAGATTTTTTAAAGCCTTTGAATACAAAATAAAGAGAAATAATTTGTAATGCTACAAATATCCATTTATTTTGTATTGTCATTAAAATTCCCATACTGACATTCATAACTGCAAAAAATAACCATCCCTTCCCATTTCTTTTTGCAAGTAAATATGTACCTGCTAGATATCCGATGGTGACTCCACATTCAAGAATTTGTGTTAGTAAAATTGTTCCATGACTTTCGTATATACTGTACACGATCCCAATAATTATTAACATCCAAACAAAAATCTTGACTACCGTATCTATTCTGGGCGAATAATTATGTTTTTGAGTAGTTACAATAATTCCAAGAATCATTGATGGAGCACCTCCCAATTCAATTGTCATAGCAATCCAATTATGGTTTTGTTCTAAAACAATAATCCAAGCTGGTATTCCAATTAAATATGCTAACCACCCAATTCTGCGCCACTTAGAATTTTCTTTTCCTTCAGCATTTGAAAGGAAAATTTTTGCAAGGAGATAAAAAATACCTCCCCATAATTGCAATACAATGTTCATTTTTACCTCCTCTTTTTTGTTTTGAGTAACAGTACTCATTAATAATATAAAAAATAAAAATTTATTTGTCAAGTAATTTAAACAATAAAGACTTAAAATATACCTATAATACATACTTAAAATTAAGCATTACATATTCTGTTCGCAGGTATTGACAAAATATGGGGCTTTAATATATACTTAGAATACTATGAATGAAAATTTAGATATAAAGAAAAGTCTCGAATATATAGGCTTCTCCGAGAAGGAAGTTGTGGTGTATTTGGCATTACTTTCTTTGGGGAAAGGGACTGTCACAGAGATATCAAGAAAGGCTGGAATCAATCGCCCGACTGGGTATCATGTGCTCGCTTCCCTATCAACCAAAGAGCTAGTGAAGGTCTCTGGCAAAGAACCAAAGCAAGAATATGTAGCCGAATCTCCAGACCAAATAGAGAAACTTTTGCAAGATAAAATAGAAGAAGATCAAAAGTTTATAAATGAAGCAAGGAAGATTATTCCTGAACTTAAATCTATACACAATGTAGCAGATAGACCAAAAGTATTTTTCTATGAAGGAGTTGAAGGATTAAAGAAAGTTTACGAGGATACTCTCACCTCTCATGAAGCTATAAGAGCTTATGCTACGGTTGATGATATGCATGAAGGCATACCACATTATTTCCCAGAGTATTATAAGCGACGTGCAGGGGCAGGTATTGCTATTCGTGCAATAACTCCAAAGACAGAAATTGGTATTGAAAGAAGAAGTCATGATGCCGAAGAGAAAAGAGAAATGGCTTTTGTCCCAAAAGATAAATACTACTTTTCTCCAGAAATAAATATTTATGATAATAAAGTTATGATAGCTTCTTGGCGAGAGAAGCTCGGCATCATTATAGAAAGTGCCGAAATTGCCGACGCGATGAAAAAGATATATGAACTCTCTTGGTCCGAAGCTAAGAGGTTGGATAAAGAAATTTAAAAAAGTTCTGAATGTGTACCAATATCAAAAACTAGTAAGACTAGCATGTCATTTTTTATTTTGTATATCATCAATCATTTCTTTGGCAGAAGAAAATCTTTTACCATGTTTGATAGCATACTGTGCTTCTTTCTCATATTCTTTTAGCATTTCGGGAGTATATTTATGCATAAAACCAAAAGGGCATATATAGGTAGTGTTATTTGGGCTACTTACTTGATTTAAAAGATATTTAATTCCAGATGATAAATCTAGGCCCATATTTTTAAAAGCTTTTTGAGCTTTTGATTTTGTTGTCTGGTCTATTCTTATTTGTATTGTTGTATTCATATTTTATATAATACTCCCTTGTAATGACAATGTCAATACAAGTTAACTTTCTCTCGGTCTATATTGAAGAGCTTCTAAAATATGAGATTGAGAGATATCAACACTGCCTTCTAGGTCGGCAATGGTGCGGGCGAGCTTGATGGTGCGGTGGTAGGCACGAGCGGAGAGTTGCAGACGTTCAGCACTTTGATTTAGAAGTTTCTTGGTCTCATTATCGAGCGGTGCATAAATATTTAATTCTTTCACATTCATCTCGCTGTTCGTATTTATTTTCCTTGGAGAATTTTTAAATCTTTTTGTTTGTATTTCGCGAGCATTCTTTACTCTCTCTTTTATTGTATTCGTTTTCTCTCCTTCTTGTCCTATGGAGGAAAGCTTTTCATAATCTACATTCCCCACTATTACCCAGATATCTATACGATCCATTATAGGTCCGGAAAGTTTCCTTTTATATCTATCTAGGTCGCCTTGTTTACAAATACAATCCTTCTGCTTATTGCCTTTATTGCCACAAGGGCAAGGATTCATAGCAGCAACGAGGATAAAGTTGGAAGGAAATATTGCCGAGCCCTTGGCACGAGAAATAGAAACGATGTTGTCTTCAAGTGGCTGGCGTAGTGACTCTAAAACTTTCTTTTCAAATTCTGGAAATTCATCAAGGAAAAGTACTCCTCGGTGAGCCAAAGTTACTTCGCCAGGTTTAGGATTGACTCCGCCACCAATCATAGAGACGTAGCTTGCAGTATGATGTGGGGCTCGAAATGGTGGATCAGTAATGATGGCATCTTCTAGAAGTCCTACCACAGAATGTATACCTGTAATTTCTAAGCAATCATCTTTCTCTAGATCAGGAAGTATTTGCGAGAAGACTCGGGCTAGCATTGTCTTGCCCGTTCCTGGAGGACCTGACATTGCGATATTGTGCCCACCACTCGCTGCAATTTCAAGCCCTCTCTTGGCTCCTTCTTGACCTTTGATATCAGAGAAGTCGATATTGTTTTCTTTTTCTTTGTGAATAATTTCTGTCTTAGGTTGAGGAATTATTTTTGGTCTTTCTGGTTCAAGCAAATTTCCTTTCCTATCTTTTTTTGATATATAAATGTGGTCTATCACTTCTTTCAAATTCTTCACACCATATATAGTGATGCCATCTACTAAGGCGGCTTCGGAGGCATTGTCTATCGGCAAGAATATTTCTTTGTATCCAAGCTTCTTGGCTTCTTGTGTAAGAGGCAATGCTCCTTTTATTGGCCTCAATTCTCCATTTAAAGAAAGTTCTCCTAGGAATATTCGCCCTTCGGGGTCAAACTTTATTTCTTCTGCTGAAAGTAAGTATGCAAGTGCAATAGCTAAGTCAAAATATGGTCCTTCTTTCTTAAGGTCTGCTGGAGATAGAGAAATAACGACTTTCTGATTTTGATTCTTGGGGGATTCAAAGCCTGAATTTTTCAAAGCCGAGCTCATTCTATCTTTTGATTCATCGACGGCCTTATCGGGAAGTCCAACCAACGTAAAAGAATGCAAAGTTTTCTTTGTAATGTCTACTTCTACTGTGACAATCTTGCCTTTTAGGAGATGTGTTTGTGCAGAATATATTCTTGAAAACGACATATATTGTTCCCTAGGTCCGACCTAGGGTCTATAAAAACTAAACAACTTTCTCCATACAAGACATACAAGTTTTCGCACTTGGATTCACTTCTAATCTTTCTTCTTCTATTTTATTGTGGCAGATTTCACATACCCCATATGTCCCAATCTCTATCTTGGATAACGCACTTTGTATATCATTTAATCTAGATTCTAATGCAGAAAGAGTACTTGATTTCTCCTCATAATCTTCGGCTCTATCTGCCAAGTCTCCTTCATCAGGTACATCTTGAGTACTGACTTCACTTTCAGGGGTAGCTTCCCAGTCGCCTGTCTCATCCTTCTTGCCGAGTGAGGCTAGCTCTTCTTCCAATAACTTTTTCTCTTCTTCTAATTTTGTTTTATGTGTATTTGTGTTCATATTTTTATTTTATCATTATTATGGATAAATTAGCAATTTTATAACGGCTTGATATTTTTTATTATTAATCTTGCAATTATTTCTTTTATGGTGTCTTCACTATCTGCTATGATGAGATTATTTTTATCGTTAAACATATAGTACAGTATTGGCACGTCACTCTCATTAGAGAGGACTCTGGCATCTTTATTATTGATAATAATATCTTTCCATTGTCTTGCATTTAATTGCAGGATACTTTCTTTGGTATTGAGTTCAAATAATGAGAACATATCTCTTGCTAATGTTTTCTCCCATTCCAGCATTCCAGCATAAGTATACTCGTAATCTTTCGTCTGGAATATTAAGAATAATTTCTTGTTATACATTCCTATCATATATGAAGGGGACAAAGATCTGACAAGTGATGAAGGGGCAGTGAAATTCATCTCAGAGAAAATTTCAGGGGCTCCTAGCTTTTCTTTCACACCATTTGCATCTTTCGTTATGGAGATAAGTCGGATTGAATTTTCTTTATCCACGACACTCGCATCTTTTTTCAGGGCGTTTACTTTCTCTACTAGATTATTAGTATTAGTCGCATCTATGAAAGAGTTCGCATCATAAGAAATTATTGATTCTTCCTTCACTACTTCTACGACGGTATTATCTATCGCTTTTTGTTTGAGGATATAATACACTCCGAAGATAGCCACCGCAATTAGAAGTAATCCGCCAATGAACCAGAAAGTTTTCTTGGCAGGAGTGCCTTCTATTTTCTTGTAGATATCTTCTCGCTCGTGTTTATTCTGTTCTGCAAGGGCAACTTTAATAACAGAGATTTCATTTTGTCGTACAGTGTCAGCCATATCAGAGAGATAAGTTCTGACAGTTTTTAGATTTTCTCCGTTATTATGTTGTTGATTATTTTCATCCATTTATATTTTTGGTTTAAAGAAATCTTTATTTGCTTCTTTAATAGAAAGATTGAGTCTGCCTCTCTCATCTACTTTTATTATTTTTACTGGTACAATATCTCCTTCTTTAATAATATCAGAAACTTTCTCTACTCGGAATGGGGCAATCTCTGATATGTGGACTAGCCCTTCTGTCTCTCCACTTATCTTTACAAAAGCACCAAAGTCCATAAGCTTGACCACGACCCCTTCGGCTACTTCCCCTATTTTATATTCATGAGTCATCTCTTCAATTATTTTAACAGCCTTCTCTGCTCCGCCATTCTTGCCAGTAACGAAGACCGTGCCATCTTCTTCTATTGTTATCTCTGTGCCGGTCTCTTCACGGATGGCATTTATATTCTTGCCTCCTGGGCCGATGACCATACCTATCTGATCTTTTTTAATTTTGACAGTCAGAATCATCGGTGCATTCGGAGAAATATTTGCTCTTGGTTCGGCAATTTCTTTTGTGATAGTTTCAAGAATTTGTAGACGAGCAGTCTTGGCACGAAGTAAGGCCGCTTTCAAAATTTCAATTTGAACGCCATCCACTTTCACGTCTAGTTGTATTGCGGTAATTCCATTTTTAGTTCCTGCAACTTTGAAGTCCATATCGCCGTAGTGATCCTCTGGTCCTTGGATGTCAGTTAAGAGAACATATTTGTTTACATCACTCTCGTCTGCCATAAGTCCGACAGAGATTCCAGCGACCGGAGTCTTGATCGGCACACCACCATCCATGAGAGCAATAGTTGCTGCGCAGATGGATGCTTGAGAAGTAGAACCATTGGAGGCTGTTGATTCAGAGACGACACGAATCGTATAAGGGAAATTTATTTTATTTGGAATGACAGGAGTCAGAGCTTTCTCTGCGAGGAATCCATGCCCCATCTCTCTTCTATTTATTCCACCGACTCTTCCTGTCTCACCTCCTGAATATGGAGGGAAATTATAATGATGCATAAAACGTTTCTTGGATTCTGATTCCATTCCCTGCACGATTAACATATCTTCTGGTCCACCAAGAGCGAGGACTGAGAGCACATGAGTCTCTCCTCGATAGAAGATTCCTGATCCGTGCAACACAGGAGATACACCTCCTGCTTTAGCAAAGAGTGGTCTTACTTCATCTACCTTTCTACCATCAGCACGAATATTTTTCTCGAGTGCCATCTTGTGAAACGAAGCATCTAGATAATGGTGGAGGTAATCTTCCGAGGCACTTTTGATAGCATCTTTCTCTTCTTCGGGATATTTTGCGTCAAGAATTTCTCCCCAAAGTTTCTCCATTTCACTTGTAACTTTTTTACTTTCGTTACTGAAAAGTTTCTCATCAAGTGCGGGCTTTATCTTTTCATCAAAGAGAGTGATGATATCTTTCTCTACTTCTATTTTAGGGAATACTAATTTTTCTTTTCCTAATTCTTTTTGTAACATCTTTTGGAATTCTTCCCACTTTGTAATCTCGAGAGAAGCGAGATCAAAACATTTACCGATCTCATCTTCAGAAAGCTCGTACGCCATCGCTTCTATCATATTGATAGTTTTATCTTTCCCGCAAACAGAAAGATCAAGGTCATAGACAGATTCATCGGCATTTGGAATGTAATGATTTACTTTCAATGTTCCATCTTCTTTTGTTTTACTTATTTGAACTGCTCCGATAGGTCCGTTCCAAGGAATGTTGGAAGTATGAAGTGCAATAGATGCAGCATTCACTCCTAATATTTTTGGATCAGTATTTCCGACAGCAATAACTGTAATAATAACTTGGACAGCATTCTTAATATGCTGATCGAAAAGTGGACGGATAGTACGATCTATCACGCGAGCTGCGAGGATGGCTTGGTCGCTTGGTCTGCCCTCTCGCTTGTTGTACTGACCGCCGAGAATTTTCCCAGCGGCGTAGAACTTTTCTAAATATTCAACTGTTAGATTGAAGAATCCAAGATTCTTGCTTCCATCTTTTGAGATGACGGCTGTCGCCATTACGACTGTCCCCTCACTTTTCAATATCACCGAACCATTTGCTTGATTGGCTAGGTCAGAGAACATTGCGACAATTTTCTTGCCACCAATTTCTACTTCATATTCTTTACTTTGCATAATAATTTATAGCTACTCTCCAGACTCTAGTTTTGAAACCCATTTTACTTACCCGTGGCTTCAACTCTAATTGTCCGAAGATTAACTAGGTTATCTTTTAATGGGGGTATTATAACACAAATCTGTTATTTTATAAAGCTCTGATTATTGTGCTATATTTAGTTTTATGGCAATAATTATTTTTGA
Organism: Minisyncoccota bacterium; assembly: GCA_041664465.1. GTDB lineage: Bacteria > Patescibacteriota > Minisyncoccia > Phycocordibacterales > UBA9973 > UBA8515. The sequence continues at coordinate 74,837 of JBAYKP010000003.1, forward strand.
TTTTGATGATACTCTTTTTGAGACTCATAAGCTGAAAGATTCTATTTTTAAAAAAATAAAATCTTTTGGAGTATCTCATGAAATTATTTTGAGTACCTACAAAGAAGCAGTTGAGAAGTTTGATCATTATACCCCGATCAATCATATCTCAATTATTAATGAGATGGACGAGTTTAATATTCCAGATTATGACATAGAAAAAATTAATGATATTGATTTTAGTTTTCATGAGATTGATGAAACACGCAAAATCCTTCTAGATTTATCAAAAAAGCATACACTCATTCTTCTAACATTAGGAGACAAAAATTTTCAAGAACTTAAAATTATTAATTCTGGTTTTGCTTCGTGTTTTAGTGAGATTCATATTGTTTTCAAGAAAAAAGAAAATTTTCTTAAAGAAAAGAATTTTCAAGGGGATGTGTATTTTATAAATGATAAAAAATCTGAAAATGAAATAATAAGGAAAATGTTCCCCCATATCCAAGTTATTGATTTTGACATAAAAAATCAGGGAAGCCTTAGTAGACTCCCCTTCATTTCTTAATATTATAGATCACATCCCGATGGGCCGTTACCAGCCCCTCTCATCGTGATTTTTTTACCTGCCACTTTCGCGGCAAAGTAAATAGCCTCTTTTATTTCTTCTTCTGTAATTTCCAGAATTGATTTCCCAGTTTTTACAAAAAATGAAATTAAAGATCCAGCGAACCAGTCGCCGGCGCCTGTAGGGAATATTTCTTCTCCATCAAAAATATAATCAGTATAAGCATCAAATTTCTCTGTTACCTCTGTTACATTATTTGAGAGTGAATATTTTCCGCCATCTCTGTCTTTAGTTACAACCACAAGGGATACTCCGAACATTTTTTGGATATCTGCTCTTGACCCAATTTCCTTATAGTGTGTACATGCTTCGTATTCAGCATGATTTATAACTAAGACATCTGTTTGTCTTAACAAATTAAAGAAAATTTCTTTTGATTGGATTAGATCCATTCTCGGATTCAAATATCTGAATCCTTTGTGATTTTCTCCAAAAAGAGCTTTTACTAAATCTGATTCAGACGGTCGCGTACCAGTGGCAATTTTCCAAACATTTTTTCCTACATCCTGTTCTATAATTTTGATGCAGTCAGAAATTTTACTCGGCAGTAGATTCCCTTTATATCCGAATACTTGAGAGGATTTTTTTATTCCGTCTATGGGTATAAACCCCATATGTCCCTGTTCAAGTATTGGGAATTCAACTGTTTGGATTTTTTCATGCGAATACTTTAGAGCATAACGGAAACAATGAGTATAAAAATCATCATTGTATCCAGTTAAAGTATAAAGCGTACTTTGTATTCCCATTTTTGCCATTGCTTTGGCGACGTTTGATGACGTCCCACCAAGTTCGCAGGTCATTTCCTCTAAAGGAGCCTTTTCAGATTCCTCAAGTCTATTTATGCGAACTATTATTTCTGGGTTCGCAGAAAACCCAATGAATGCCATAGGTTTCCCAATTTCTTTTACCTTTTCCATAATAATGTACAGTTTTGATTAAAATTTATTTTATATTAATTTGATTTTAATTTTTTTCTTCATCCTATTCTTTTTTTATCATTTAGTCAAAAATAAAAACACCTCTAAATTAGAGGTGTTTTTTGGGCTATATTTTAATACATCAGATATTTTCTCGGATTAGCAGATAGGTCGAGGAAGTCGTCGGCAACTTCTTTTAATTTCATTGAAGTTGATTTGCCGAATGAGATTACTTCTACTTGCGTTGTATTCTTTAAATATTCAACTAATGGAACGAAGTCACCATCACCAGTTATTAAAATTACCGCGTCAATTCGTGCAGCCATAATAATAGCATCTACAGTAATTCCTACATCCCAATCCCCCTTCTTTGCTCCACCCGCAAATATTTGCAAGTCTTTGGTCTTTGTCTCTATCCCTAATTTTGTTAATGCATCAAAAAAGTTTTTCTCTTCACCTCCTTCACTTGTTATCACATATGCGATAGCACGGACAAGCTTCCTCCCTGCGACAGCATCTCTTAGAACAGCCCCGAAGTTTACTTTCCTTTTATATAAATTTTTGGCAGAGTGATATAGGTTTGATGTATCTATGAAAACTCCGACCCTCTGTTCTTTTTGTTTTATTATCATATATTACTATTATAGCAAAATAAAAAGCCTCTTGCGAGACTTCTTATTATTAAGCTTTAATTTTTTTAATTTCTTTCTCGTGGCGACTCTTGTCTGTCTTCTCTAAGTATTTAAGGTGAGTTCTCCTGTCTGCTACCATTTTGATAAGTCCACGGCGTGAATGGTTGTCTTTCTTGTGGATTTTAAGGTGGTCGGCTAATTCGTCAATTCTTTTAGATAGAACGGCAATCTGCACCTCTGGGCTTCCTGTATCTTTATCATGAAGCTGATTCTTCTTTATAATATTTTGCTTTTTCTTTGTTGTTAACATGATTGGCATATAGTAGCATAAAATCTTGGTAATTGCAAGGGGGTGTTCCCCCTCCCCTTACTAAGGGGAGGGTTGGGGAGGGGTTCCTAATTAATTAAGAACCTCCCCTCAATCCCCTCCTTGGTAAGGAGGGGAGGAATTAAATTCATATGGTATAATTATTGTGCGACATTATGAACACAAAACTTGAACAACTTAAAAGGGAGTTTTTGGAGCATGTGGAAATAGAGAAAGGAAATAGCTTAAAGACTGTGAATAATTACGACCATTACATAAGTCGTTTTTTGGATTTTGCCAAGATTGATAATCCGAAAGATATTACAGACGATAAAATTCGTGAGTTTAGACTTTTCTTAAATAGACAGCCTGGGGTGAAGGTTCGTGGGCAATCATCCGCGACTCTCAAGAAGAATACACAGAATTACTATCTGATAGCCCTTCGGACTTTTCTTAAATATCTTATGAAAAGAGATGTCCCCTCCCTTTCTCCTGATAGAATAGACTTGGCAAAAGTAAAAGAACGCTCGCTAGATCTTATCTCTGTGGATGAACTTAATAGATTATTGAAGGCCCCTGAGTCTTCCCCTAGGTCGGACCTAGGGGCAAAAAAATCTTTGCGTGATAAAGCAATTCTTGAGCTTTTCTTCTCGACAGGTCTTCGTCTCTCAGAGCTTTGCTCACTTAATAGAGATTTAGATTTATCAAAAGATGAATTTTCAATTCGTGGAAAAGGGGAAAAGGTAAGAGTAGTCTTCCTTTCTGATTCGGCCAAGAGTGCGATAAGAGAATATTTGAAAAATAGAAAGGATTTAGATGAGCCATTATTCATACAATATTCTAGGAATGGGGCCAAGGGGAACCGTTTAACACCAAGATCTATAGAGAGGATAGTGAAATACTATGCAATAAAGGCTGGGATATCAAAGAAAGTTACTCCGCATGTTATTCGCCATTCGTTCGCCACTGACTTACTTTCAAATGGTGCCGATATTCGCTCGGTCCAGATGATGCTCGGGCATGCCAACATTGCTACGACACAGATATACACACACATAACAGACAAGCAACTTCGTGACGTGCATAAGAAGTTTCATTCGAATTAATATATAATAAAATTATGAAAATAATTAGCTGGAATACAAATGGTTTGCGGGCGACGGCGAAGCAAGGGAATCTCATTCCCCTTTTTGCATATAACAATGCAGACATTGTCTGCTTGCAGGAGACCAAGTGTGAGCCGGATCAGCTAGATGACGCCACGAGGAATTTAAAGGGTTATCATTCATATTTTTCATATTCTAAACTTCGTAAGGGTTATAGTGGTGTGGCTATTTATTCTAAAGTGGAGCCCTTAAAGGTTGAATATGATATGGGTATTAAAAGATTTGATGATGAAGGGCGAACGATTGTCGCTTATTACCCGAATTTTGTTTTAATAAATTGTTACTTCCCTAACGCAGGCATTGATCCTGCAAGATTAAAATATAAATTAGAATTTTACGATGCATTTTTGAAATTTATAAATAAACTGAAAAAAAGTGGCAAGAATGTAATCTTCACTGGTGATGTGAATACTGCTCACAATGCTATTGACCTCGCTCGTCCGAAAGCCAACGAGAACAATACCGGCTTCTTAAGAATAGAAAGAGACTGGCTTGATAAAGTTGTTGCGAATGATTTCGTGGATATCTTCCGCACTCTTCACCCTGAAATGAAGGATGTATACACTTATTGGGATATGAAGACCGGTGCCCGAGCCCGTAACGTCGGCTGGCGTATAGATTACTTCTTCACAAACGAATCTTTCCTAAAAAATGTAAAATCTTTCAAAACCCTTACAGATTACCCCGGCTCAGATCACTGCCCGATAATGATTGACATTAGTGTCTAGATAGGAGTAGAATTAAAATAAGTTTTAGTAAGCCTTAGTAGTTAGAAAGCGGTATGTGTAGCCCCCTGCACATTGCCGCTTTTTTATTTAAGCATCTGGGTAACCAGTGCCACCATTTGGTCTTTTTTGTTTGGATGGCTTTCAGCAATGTATTTTTGTTATATAGGCTTTATTTATAAAGAATAATTTTAAGGATGGTTGACAGTTGACAGTAAACTGTCAACCATATATACTAGTTTATATGATTACAGATACAGCAGAAAAGATAATTAAGTATATTAAGCTCAAACAACAAGTAACAGCCCATGAATTGACGAACTATCTTGGTATTTCAAGGCAGGCTTTTTATAAGCAAATAACTAAATTAATAAAAGATGAAAGTATCTATAAAACTGGCCAACCACCGAAAGTTTTTTATTTGATTAAGGGAAAAAGTGTTGTTAAAAAAGACGAAATAGTAAAGCCAGATATTAAAAAGATTATTGATAAGAATTATCTTATTATTACTCCAGCAGGAGAAATGAAGAATGGGGTGGACGGCTTTTCATATTGGTGTAGTAGAAATAATCTTCCTTTCGGAAAAACCGCAGAAGAATATGTAAAGACACTTGCAAAATATGATGTTTGGAAAAAAGATGGAATGATAGATGGAACTCAAAAATTAAAAGGGTCTTTCAAAGAAATTGGATTGGACAAAATGTTTTATTTGGATTTCTATGCAATTGAAAGATTTGGAAAGACAAGACTTGGACAATTACTTCTCTATGCTAAACAAAGCCAAGATAAAAAAATGATAAAGAACATAAGCGAAGAAGCCCGCTCCCCTATTTTGAAATTGATCAAAAAATATCAAATAGATGCTGTGGCCTTTATTCCTCCTACAGTTAAAAGAGAGGTTCAACTCATAAAGGAATTGAAGAATCAACTGTCTTTACCACTTATGGAGATTAATTTAGTTAAAGCAAAAACAGAAGTTATAGTTCCTCAGAAAACTCTTAGCAAACTTGAGGATAGAATAGAAAATGCCAGAAAGTCTATATTTGTGAACGACAAGAAGACTTGCAGGAATATACTTATGATTGACGACGCTGTCGGTTCTGGGGCGACTCTAAATGAAACAGCCTTGCAAATTAAGAAAATGAAAGTTTGCTCTGGCAAAATCATTGGTCTTGCTATTACAGGTAGTTTTAAAGGTTTTGATGTAATAAGTGAAGTTTAAATAACATTATAAAAAATCGACTAGGTCTTGCCTAGTCGATTTTTTATACCCCATGCTTTTTGTGTAATTTCTCAATTTCTTCTTTTTCTAGTTCATCCTTTTTCTCTTTTCCGCGTTCCCCTAGTGTTTTCAGCTCATCATCGCCGAGCATATCTAGGGAAGCGACTAATTCACTCAGATGCTCAGGAGTGTTTTTGGTGGGGTCGTCGAGGACTTCTTCGAGGAGGGCATTCAGAATCCATCCCATTCGGGGCCCAGGTTTCATGTGTAACACCTCCATCATATACTTGCCGTTAATAGCTAATTGACCGACGGAGATAGGATCACGGAGGACTTCTTCTATCATTGCATGATATTTGCGGAGTCTATAAGGGGTCTCTTTCTTCTTCATTCCTACCCTATCGCACTCGCGAACATTCATAAGGTCCCAGATATTCTCCTTGCCGACATGCTGGACTACCCTTCTGACAGCCGAAAGTGTTATCTTCTCTGTATCTGAGAAGAACATATGGTTTCTCGTGAAACTAATCACCTTTTCTATAGTATTTCTAGGATATTTCAATCTTTCCATTATTTGCTTTGTCATTCTAGCTCCTATCACTTCGTGGCCGTAGAATGTATATTCTTTCTTGGTTCCTACCCTTCTAGACCTTGGCTTGCCTATATCGTGAAAGAGGGCTGAAAGACGAACTTCCAAAGACCAGCCTTTATTTGCAGCATGATCGAGAGCATGAAGTAGATGCTCCCAAACATCATATATATGGGCACCTTTCTGCTCGCATCCTATACCCTCTTCAAGTTCTGGAATTATATATTTGAGCAAATTAAGCTTTTGGAGTAAGCCTATTCCAGCGACTGGATTATCTGAGTTTATTATCTTTGTGAATTCATCACGGATTCTTTCAAAAGATATATTCTTTATTAAACTTGAATTATCTACAATTGCCTGCATTGTTTCATATGAAACAGCAAAATCGAGTTGGACGGAGAATCGAATAGCTCGAAGCATACGTAAGGCATCTTCCCTAAATCTATCATTCGGGTTACCTACGGCTCTGATAACTTTGTCCTTTATGTCCTTTACACCACCAAATAAATCTATAAGATGTCCGTTACTATGACTACCCTCCTTTGCCAAGGCTATGGCGGGCGAGTAAGCCAAAGCATTGATTGTAAAGTCTCGTCTTTTTAAATCATCTTCTATATTTTCACTGAAATTTACTTCGTCCGGATGGCGAAAATCGCTATATTTTGCTTCGGTTCTATAGGTTGTAACCTCAATTATTGTATTTTCCTCCCCTGCTAAGGGGAGGTGGCTGTAAGCCGGAGGGGTCAAAGGGAGAACTATTCCAACGGTTCCAAATTTATTCTCATATATAGTCTTTTCAAATAAAGGTATTATCCCCTCGGGTTTAGCATTTGTGGCTATATCCCAATCTTTTGGTTCCCTCTCTAATATTAGATCTCTTACACAGCCACCCACTAGAAAGGCCTCAAAACCTGCTTTTTTGAGTGTTTCCGTTACACGTGTAACATATTCTGGTATTTTTGACTTATCTATGTTTAGATGATTAGTCATAATATTTATAAAGTTAGTCAAATGATAACTTTAGTTATTTTCTGTGCGGGGTAGGAGAATCGGACTCCTGTCTCATCCTTGGCAAGGACGTGTTCTACCACTAAACCAACCCCGCATATTATTTATAACTAGTTGCTATTATAATATTTTTAATGACTAAATGCAATTGATTTTTAGCTTTGGTAAATAAAGACATTTTGTAAAGAATTAGAAATGATGTATAATATAAATGTAGTATTTGCACCCGTAGTGAAATGGATATCATACCCGCCTTCGAAGCGGTCGTTCCAAGTTCGACTCTTGGCGGGTGCACAAATATCTAATGATTTGCCCTTTATTAGTCTTTTATGCACGGAAAAATCCCTTAGGAATTAAGATTTATGTGTATAACTATGTGAGCATTGTTTATAAAAGACAAGTTATATACTATGTTACGTCTATCAGTTTTTCAAATTTTTAAAGATAATACTGTTATATTATAAGTATATTTATGAAGGACAAGATTATAAAATAGATTTTATGTCCAATATATAGATAAGTGTTTCACGTGGCACACTTTATGAAGAATTTTACTTCAAATTCTCAAAAGATAGGAGAGTTGGGCGAGGATGTCGCTTGTAAGTTTCTCATGAAACACGATTTTTCTATATTAGAAAGGAATTATACTAAGAAATGGGGGGAGATAGATATAATAGCCCAAAAAGGGGATAAGAGGTATTTCATAGAAGTGAAATCGAAAAGTGTATCCTCTTTAGATTTTGCTACGGGCTTTAATGAGGATGGGAAAGAGACCAATAGACCCGAAGAGAATATGCACCCTTGGAAGATGAGGAGACTTCGAAGGATAGTGGAGACTTACTTGATAAGCAAGAGGCTAGGATATGTAGACTGGCAGTTTGACTTACTAGTTGTGTATTTAGATATTGACCACAGAAAGGCAAGAGTGAAAGTAGTAGAGAATATAATATTGTGATTTGTGCGGGATAAGGGAGTCGAACCCTTCACCACAGTTTGGAAAACTGTTATTTTACCGATAAACTAATCCCGCAAATGTTTTATCAATATACACTATTTTAAATATTTATTCAACAAGAAATAAAATTGTAATTATTACAAAATATGCTAATATAAGGGAGTTATATCGGGGTGTAGTATATCGGTAGTATCCATGTTTTGGGAACATGAGGGCCGGGTTCGATTCCCGGCACCCCGACAAAATGAAAAAGCTCTCTTCGGAGAGCTTTTTCATTTTGTCGGGGTGAGCAAGAGAACTGCTTCTCTTGCGTCCGGGAAGCGAAAGACTTTTCGTTCTCTTGTGATAACAAGAGCGAAAAGTACCTGACGATGTAATCGTCGATAAGTGTACTCACGGTCCTGGCACCTTTTATATTTTGTATTCTTTGCTATAATCATCCTTATGACAACAAATTATCTATATGCATTTCTAAGCGTAGCAGTTGTGAGTATAGTTTCCTTTGTGGGAGTTTTCTCTTTGTCTGTTGGAGAAACGCTTCTAAAAAAATATATTAACTTTTTTATTAGTCTTGCGATTGGGGCACTTTTAGGAGACGCGTTCATCCACATGATTCCAGAAGCATTTAAGAGCGGTCTTAATTCTAGCACCATTGGAATTTTAATTATTGTAGGGTTACTTATATTTTTCGTAGTAGAAAAATTTATTCATTGGCATCATCATGGCGAAGATAAAGAAGAAGATCACATACATCCAGTAGGGAAGCTTGTTTTATTTACTGATGGGTTTCATAATATGATTGATGGAGTAATAATCGGAGCGAGTTTCCTTGTCAGTATTCCTGTTGGTATTGCTACTACTATTGCTGTTATACTGCACGAGATTCCACAGGAGATAGGGGACTTCGCCGTCCTCATTCATTCAGGATATTCAAAACGTCGTGCTATATGGCTTAATTTCTTCTCAGCTCTCGCATCATTTTTAGGATTAGTTTTTATATTCGTATTTGGAAATATAATAGAGAATAGTGTTGTGTGGTTTGTGCCGATTGCAGCTGGGGGTTTTATCTATATAGCTCTCGCTGATCTTATTCCTGAACTTCATAAAACAAAAAATATTAAACATTCTATAATCCAGCTTTGTATAATAATGGCGGGAGTCTTATCGATGCTCGCATTACTGCTTTTAGAATAAGTTAAAAAACTTTTAGAATAGAAAAACCACTCGTAGATAGAATTGAGTGGTTTTTCTTTATATTAAAAAATTGTGTGAACAATTTAAATATTACTTTACAGCTTCCTTAAGAGCTTTTGCTGCTCTAAACTTTGGAACCTTTGTGGCAGCAACTTTTACTTGCTCTCCAGTCTTAGGATTGCGAGCCATGCGGGCTGCACGTGCCTTTACTGAAAAGATTCCGATTCCTGCTATTGATACTTCGCCTCCTTTTTTCAAGGTTGCTACGATAGCATCAAACATTGCATTCACAATTTCCTCAGCTTGTACTTTTGTACCGCCTACTTTTTCGTGAACTAATTCTACTAAAGCTTGTTTATTCATTTATTTTAGTTTCTTATTTTTTTAGAATAAGAATGCTAGCTGAATAATATTTCGACCGTTTGCAAACGATCCCTAATAAATAGGTATAATATTATTATATACCAAGCTAATTTAAAAACAAGAGGGGGAGGGGTTATCTCGCGTATTCGATAACTCTGTTTTCTCTGATGACTGTGACCCTAATTTCGCCAGGGTAGGTGAGTTCTTGTTCGATCTTCTTGGCAATATCGCGGGCCATTTCTTTGGCAGCGACGTCTCCGACTTTCTCGGGAGTAACGAATATGCGGATTTCACGGCCGGCTGAGAGGGCATAAGACTTCTCTACACCTTCGAAGCTTGTTGCAAGGGCTTCTAGCTCTTGTAGGCGCTTGATGTAGTTCTCTACGCTGTCTCGTCTTGCTCCTGGGCGACCGCCTGAGATGTGGTCGGCTGTCTGGACGATGACTGCTTCTATGGATTCATGAGGGGTATCATCGTGGTGACTCTTCATAGCTGTGATAATTCTTGGGTCAGCCTTAAACTTCTGAAGAATACGAATACCTATATCTATATGTGTGCCTTGGACTTCGTGGTCGAGGGCTTTACCTATGTCGTGGACGAGGGCTCCTGCTTTAGCTATTTGGACGTCTGCACCAAGCTCCTCAGCAAGCATTCCTGATATGTGAGCCATCTCTATAGAGTGTTGGAGAACGTTCTGTCCGTATGAAGTACGGAAGTATAAACGACCGACGATAGCACTAATACGTGGGTCAAGATTGAAAATTCCACATTCATATACAGCTTGGTCGCCTTTATCTTTAATAATTTTGTTTATATCTTCTTGAGCTTTAGCGACGACTTCTTCAATCTTTGCAGGCTGAATACGGCCATCGAGTATAAGGTTCTCGAGAGCAAGACGAGCGACTTGGCGACGGACTGGATCAAAAGAAGAAATGACGATAGCTCCTGGAGTCTCATCAATGATGAGCTCTACACCGGAAGCTTTCTCAAATGCACGGATATTTCGGCCTTCTTTACCGATAATCTTTCCTTTGATGTCATCGTTGGGAATATTTACTGATGTTGTCATCATTTCACTAGCAGTGGAAGATGCAAGACGGTTGATACTTGCAGAAAGGATATCCTTTGCACGTCTATCAAGTTTCTCAGAGTTGGATGTCTCCATCTTCTGCATTCTGACAAGCAAATCTTCCTCGTACTTTTCTTCTATATCTTTGAAAAGAATTTCCTTGGCTTCATCAGTTGAAAGGCGAGCGACTTTCTCAAGCTCCTTCTCTTTCTCTGCTTCCATACCATCTACTCTCTCTTTTATTTTCTTCACTTCTTCAACTTTCTGTTTAATCTTTTCTACTTCTTTGTCTATTTCAGTTTGGCGAGCATCTAGGAGTTCATCTTTCTTGATAAGACGATTCTCTGTATGCTTCCACTCTTCTTCTTTGACCTTTGCTTCTTTGTTCACTTCAACTAGGTGAGCCTCTCCTTTCTTCTTGGCCTCATCTACTACCTTTTGGGCATCTTCTTTTGCGGCGAGCATTACCTTCTTGATCTCAAGCTCCATAGAGCCCTTCTGACCAAGTGAGACAATGAGACGCAAATAATAACCGACACCAGCCCCAATCGCGACGGCTGCTACGGCTATGATTATTATTGTTATTAAACTCATGGCGACTTTTGGTCGCTTTTACAACACAGGATAAACCCCTTATTTTATTGAGGATTATAGTCGAACAAGTATGATTAATTTAGAACAGAATTCTGTTTCAAACGAGTAGTTCATAAATAAGATATATGTCGTGACTGCATTAAAAAAGCGAACATGTAAATAAAAACTTTTAAATTTCGATAATATCAATATACTCCAAAATTTCTATTTTGTCTACTTTTTTGGTTTTGAGATTATGTCGTCCACAATTCCATACTTTTTGGCTTCGTCGGATGTCATCCAATAGTCGCGGTCGGAATCTTTCTCGACTTGGTCTATTTTCTTGTTTGTATTTTGTGCAAGAATTTTATTTAAGGTGTCTTTGGTTCTTAATATGTGCTTGGCGTTGATGGCGATATCAGATGCTTGGCCTTCGGTGCCACCCATTACCTGGTGAATCATAACTTCAGAATTTGGAAGGGAATATCTTTTGCCTTTCTTTCCAGAAGAAAGTATCAAAGCTCCCATTGAAGCAGCGATGCCGACGCAAATGGTAGAGACGTCACTTTTGATAAAGTTCATTGTATCTATAATAGCAAGTCCGGCTGTGACTGAGCCACCAGGGGAGTTGATATAAAGAGCAATGTCCTTCTTGGAATCTACATTATCTAAATAAAGCATTTGGGCGATGATAAGATTCGCTGTATGGTCATCAATAGGACCTCCGAGGAAGATGATACGATCGTTCAATAAACGAGAGTATATATCATAAGCTCTCTCACCGAACTGCGATTTTTCTATAACGGTTGGGATTAACATAAATTTATTATAACATTTTATTGCTGTTCTAGAAATGCAAAGACTTTCTCATTTTCAAGCATTTGCTCTACATAAGCACGGGCACGGGATGGGTCGGCGTCTTTATACATTTCTGTAATTTTTGTGACGTCAGCCATTATTTCTTCTTCGGTTGGGGCAAGTTTTTCTTTCTCGGAAATTGTGTGGATGATGATTTGGAGTTTCGCACGCTTCTCTGCGTCTACTTTCCATTCGTTTCTCAAGTCTTGTTCTGTTTTATTTATTTGTTTCAAATAATCTTCAAGCTTAAGTCCTGCATTAGTGATATCGGCTTCAAGACGGTAAAGCATTTTATCTGTCTCACTTGCTATTAAGATTTCAGGAATCTCTCCACTTGATTGCTTCACCAATTCTTCAACTATTAATAAGCGGACTTTATCTTTCTGCTCTGTAACTTTTTCAATCTTCATATTATTGCGAATTTTTTCTTTGAAAGCATCTTTATTGGCAAAGTCTCCAAAAGTTTTCACAAATTCATCGTTGAATTCTGGATATTCACTTTCAGGAATTTCTTTAGGGGCATTGTCTGTGCTATGAAGGGCAGTATGCTCCTCTTCTGTCATATTTTCATGTCCTTCGTGATTTGCACCACGAGCTTGCTCGGCACGCATCTTGCGAAGATCTAGGATTACTTTCTCTACTTCTTTTTCATCAACTACTATTTCTTTTTTATTTTCTTCTTTCTCATTCTCAGCTTTTGCAATCTTTTTGTAGTCACCCAATTTCATTTCTGGTAATACCGCTGTAATAATCTTGAATTCTAAATCTGAACCCTTGCCAATCTTGGTGATTGATATCTGTGGACGGCCGATGGCATCTATCTTCTCTTCTTGTAATATCTTTATATAATTCTCTTGTAGTGCTAATTCAGCCATCTCTTCTAAGAGCATCATTTCATTGGTATTTTCCTTGATAATATTTGTAGGTGCTTTGCCTTTACGGAAGCCTGGAAGCTCGGTTCTTTCACCGATTCTTTCTAGAGCTTTCTCTTCAAATTTCTCAAATTCTGCCCATTCCAAACCGCCTGTAATTTCTACCTCACTTTTGTCTAATTTTTTAATTGTTGTTTTTACCATAATGTCACTAGTTTATATTGCAAAAGCCTTTTTGTCAAAACAACCCTGTTTGGCATTTAGAATCTATGATAATATATTAAATATGGAGTTATCTGATTTTTCTGGACAATACTATTTTTTTGATAAACAAGAATTCGGAAGGGTTTTTGTTTTTATTGATTTTGGCAATGTTAGACCATGGGCCAAAGAATTTTGGCCAGAAGAAAATAAGTTTAGATTTTCTGTTGAAGTTGATATATCAAAATTAGCACAGGTTTGCAATTGGATTTCTCCAATAAAGAAGTTTTTCTATTACGGACATTATGATGAAAAACAAGATATTGATAAACACAGAAAATCAGTTTTTCGTATTGATAAAGCGAGGGATTCTGGTTTTCAGGTAAAAACAAAACCAATAAAAATGATTCCACGATATGATGAGGAGGGAAAATTTATTGGTAGATTTCCAAAGTGTAATTTTGATGTAGAAATGACGATGACTATGCTTCAAAAGATTGAGAAATACGACACAGTTATGATTTTTTCCGGCGATAGCGATTTTGGTGGCCTGTTGGGCTACTTAAAAAACAAAGGGAAAAAGGTTATTATTGTTTGTACAAGAAATAGAATGAGTAAGGAGCTTGAAACTGTAGCTGACAAGTTTATTCCAGCTGAAACATTGAAATCTTTTTTAAAGTATGAATCAAAAACAAACTCGCCCAAGCAGTAATGCTTGGGCGAGGTATAAATACAATCCTGGTATCCTTCAGGCGAGGACGATTTTCATCGTATGTATACTATAACCAATTTTGTTTAAAATATCAATA
>JBAYKP010000004.1:0-72791 GCA_041664465.1 Minisyncoccota bacterium
CCGGCAACGTCGGCATCGGGACGACGAATCCTGGTCAAACTTTAGAAGTCAATGGGACAATTCAAACAATGACTGCAGTTTTGAATGTAGGTAGCTATACAGCTCTCGCTACTACCTCTGCAAAAATTGATTTCTTTACTGACGCACAAGGTGTTTACAAAAACTGGGAAATAAGTAGTAATGGAACTGTAGGTGGTGCACTTTCTATTACTCCTTCTGTAAGTATTTCTGGTAATACATTTACAACTCCAGCGATTACAATTTTACAAGGCGGGAATGTAGGAATTGGTAATACAGCTCCAAATCAAAAGCTTGAAGTCTCAGGTACGATTCGTCAAACTGGATGTCTGACAGCTGGGACCATCTCCGTCAATGCATCCGGAGACATCATTTGTACTCCTTCATCTATCAAATTTAAAAATGACAGAGTAGAATTGATGGATGGTTTACAGACTCTCATTCAGCTCAATCCTGTATCATACAAATTTAATTCCGATATGAATCTAGGAAGTGATACTCACTTTGGATTTATTTCTGAAGAAGTAAACGCAGTTCTCCCAGAATTTGCCACTCACGATGCCAGTGGTAAGCCTTATGGATTAGACTCTACGGCGATTCTTGCTGTCACTGTCAATGCAGTCAAAGAATTGAATTTGAATTTGAATTCTATCGCTGGTAAAGAAATTTCTTCTCCTACGCCAGAATCAGAATCCTTCACAAAAGCGTTCTTTGACAACGTTTTTGCGAAAGTTAATACTTGGCTTGCCAGCACTACGAACGGTATCGGAGACATTTTTGCCAAAAGGGTCAATACCGATACCTTGTGTGTTTCCGATGCCACAGGGGCCAAAACTTGCATAAATAAGGGGCAATTAGATGCATTTATGGCATCCGTCGGAGGTGCTTCAAGTGGGACAATTACTGGAGGAGGAAGTAGTACTCCACCAGTAGTGGAGAAGACTCCAACAGAGTTGTTGGCAGATGCGAATGCAAAATTAACTGCAGTGGTAATTGAAAATTATACGACGGAAAGTGCGGCATCTTTTGCGACAGCAAAAGATGCCGCGTTATTACTTCCTGAAACAGATGATACTGAAAAGCTTGCAAAAGTAAATGCTATAGATACGGCCCTAGCGTTGCTAGTATTAAAGCCCGTTGTAGTCGTCCCAGTTTGTACAGCCACGCAGACTCTCGTGAATAATGTGTGCGTAGAAAATGCACCGGTAGTTCCGACGTGTACAGATACGCAAACTCTCGTGGATAATGTTTGCGTGGATCCAGCACCTGCACCGTAGGAATTTACCCTCTCTCCTTACTAAGGAGAGAGTTGGAGAGAGGTGAATTAAGAACCTCTCCTCGGTCCTCTCCTTAGTAAGGAGAGGAGGAATTAACTCAAAATGCAATACTATACCTCCTTCCCACTTGTCAAAAAGTGTGTCCGAATCTATATCACGATTAGCAATGGAGGTGCCGAAATTTCCGAAAGTCGTGATCCCCAGCACCTTGTAACTCGTGATATAGAAGGTATTATGAAATGGAAATGTGAAGGTGTCAAAAAAGTGGTGTAATTGTGAATAAGGAACAAGATTGACTTGAATTTTTATTATGATACATTATATATATGACTACGATAACAATACCAAAAAAATCAATAACTGATGATCTAATCATAATATCACGCAAAGAGCTTGGGCGTCTTTTGTCTTTCGCTCAAAAAGAGAACAATAATAAACAAAAAAGCTTAGAAGTTCTTGCATTAGAAGCAAAATCTAGAAAGAATCTAGTTGGTCCATTTTCAAATACTCGTGAACTTTTTAATTCTCTAAATATTTAAACCAATATGGAAATTTTTTATCATAAAAAGTTTCTAACTTCTTTAAATGGTTTTCCAGATGATATAAAGAAGAAATTAAAAAAGCAAATAAATTTTCTTATTAAAGATATTCGTCATCCATCTCTCCATACTAAAAAGTATGATGAGTCTTTGGATTTATGGCAAGCCAGAGTAGATAAAGGAGTAAGATTTTACTTTTTTATTGAAGGTAATAATTATATTTTGTTAGATATAAAAAATCATAAATAATAGTATTATATGAATTTAGCCCTCTCTCCTTAGCAAGGAGAGGATAAAATGCAACACCACATATCTCTTCTCACTTGTTTGTTATTTTCTGTAAATCTGTGGTATAGTATTAGTATGAGTAGTCAAGAAATAATAAACAAAATTAAAGGAAAAAAGAACTTTTTGGCAACTAATTATTCTGTAAGAGAGATTGGTCTTTTTGGGTCTGTTGCACGCGGAGAAGAAAATGAAAAGAGCGATATTGATTTACTTGTTTCTTTTGAAGATAAAAAGAAAGTTTCACTTTTTGATATGATTGAGATCAAGCACTATTTTGAAGATTTACTAGGCAAAAAGATAGACCTCGTTCATAAGCCGATGATTCGTTCAAATTTAAAAAGACAAATTTTAAAAGAAGCAATTTTAATATGATTAGAGACCCAAAAATTATCTGGCAAACAGCCAAAGAAAATATACCAGAATTATTATCATTGGTTAAAAATATGCAAATAGAAAAAGTCTAAATGAATTTACCCTCTCTCCTTTGCAAGGAGAGAGTTGGAGAGAGGTTCCTGATTAATTAAGAACCTCTCCTCTCTCATTACATGAGCAGTACACCTTTCACATTTTGATTACAAAATGTTCAAGGTCTTGCACTTGGGTCCTTTACCCAAGCTCACCTCTCCTTAGTAAGGAGAGGAGGGATTAACTCAAAATGCAACACCGCATATCTCTTCTCACTTGTTTGTCATTTTGCATAAATCTGTGGTATAGTATTGATATGAGTTTTGATGCTTCAAAAATTGTAAAATATTGGAAAGACCATGCTGATTATGATATAGAAACAGCAAAAAGTATGTATGATGCCAAGCGGTATCCATACGCATTGTTTATGTGCCATCTTTCAATAGAAAAGTTATTAAAAGCACTTTATGTGAAAGAATATGGAGAACATGCTCCATACGTTCATAATCTTATTGAACTTGCTAAGAAATTAGATTTTAATTTCAAAGATGATCAGAAGAAATTATTGGCTGATTTATCTAGTTTTAATCTTGAAGCTAGATATCCAGAATGGAAAAGTGTTTTTTATAAAACAGCAACAAAATCATACACGAAGAAATATTTAGAAAATACAAAAGAATTTTATTTATGGCTCAAAAAATACCTAAAAAAATAAAAGAAGACATTATTAAATATGTAGATGAATTAAAACGCGATATCCCCGTGGACCGTGTTGTTGTTTTTGGTTCGTATGCCAAAGGTAATTTTACAAGTAAAAGTGATATTGATTTAGCTATTATTTCTGACTTTTTTTCTAAAAAAGGATCTAATAATTCATTTTTATTTAGAAAATTATGGAATGTAGAAAATTCAAATATTGATCCAGTAGGATATTCAAACAAAGATTATAGTTCTGATACTCCATCACCACTTCTTTCAGAGATTCGCCGAATCGGACGCACTTTGTATGTATAGAATCAAAGTAAATTATAGCAAGACTATATACAATGTCGAGTAAAAATACAAATACAAAAGAAGATAAAGAGAAAGGGGACTTGCTTTCAACAGAAGGCAATATCGGGAGCGGGACGCAAGATTTTGATAGAATTAGGAACGCTCGTGGTGCCGAGGTTTGCCCTTACTGCTTGTCGACGAATTTCGTAAAAAGAGGTACAAGGCAGAACGTCGGGCAAGTGGTACAGCTGTATCTCTGTAAAAATGTTGGACTGCCTGATGGTAAAGGTTGCGGGAGAACTTTCTCGGCCCAAGATATCAAAGGCAAGCATTTCCCACTCCATATTATTATAGAAGCCATGAGCTACTATAATATTGGGCTTAGTCTTATAGATACTTGCGTGGTCATAAAGCAAAAGTTTGGCGTGTCGCCTGAGCCGGCAACATTGTCGGATTGGATTAACGAATACAAAATGCTTTGCCGATATGAGCGTTTGCGGCCCTATGCTATCAAAATGTTCGGCCCGAAAGAAACTATTGAGGTTGTGACTATGGCGCACAGGCAACTTTACCGCTTTCGCTATCACAGACCCAAGACAATTTTAATGCTAGAAGAATATAAAAATAGAGCATTAGCACCTTTGAAAAGTTATTTAGACAATGTCTCAAGCGAAACTCCACATCAGTATTTCCAAGATGGAGAGCGAATGAGTGAAATCAGAAGTAAATTTGATAAAGCCGATATGATAGTCCGGTCAAAGTTTAATTATGCTAACAGACTTGCGGGTTTTGCTCTACAGTCAATACCGGACAACAAACAACGCCACGAAGAAATACAAAGATTCATGATCGCCAACGATTCCTGCACGGTGGCGACGGAAGTGCCGGTATATATAAGGAAGGAGGATGTGGAGCATATGGAGAATGAATTGAAGTTTAAGATAGTTGGTGAAGAAGGAATTGTTTTGAAAAAGAAAAAAGGGGATGAGCTGGCAAAGCCAGAGGCAATCTCGGAAGCGGGACGGCAAATTCCAAAATTGCTCACAGGGCACATAGATTTCGTACAAATTCGCAACGGACAGATTCACTTACTAGACTACAAGCCGAACGCAAGCAAAGAAAAGCCGATAGAACAGCTGACTTGGTATGCACTTGCAATGTCACGGCTCACAGGACTTCGTCTCTACAACTTCGTATGTGCTTGGTTTGATGAGAAGGATTATTATCAATTCTATCCATTACACGTCGTCAAGAAAATTTCAGGCAATAAGAAAAGGAGGGTGTATTATCGCTCGGGGGAAGTGGCGGAAGTGTCGAAAGAGAATGTGTTGAAAATCGTGCCTAGGGCGAATAATTATTAAAAGTATCCTTGATTATTATATTTTTTAAATCTGTGGTATAGTATGTATATGAAAAAGAAAGTAATAAAAAAGAATATTGAAAAAAAGCCTTTTTCAAAGCAGATAAGTGAGTCTCAATTTTGGCAACAACTTGCTCTTAAACAGCAAATATTTCTTCATGCAAAAAACAACACATAAAATAATAAAGAAAGGTGATGTTTGGGTTGTGGAAAATACAAATTCTGTAGGGCATATTCAGAATGGAATTCGTCCGCACGTTATAGTCACTCAAATCACAGGAGAGACTGTGACGGTTGCACCTTGTACTTCTTCCAAAGGAAGAATTTCTCAAAAATATGTAATTGAGATAGCTCCGACAGAAGTGAATGGTTTAAGTAGGATTTCATTCGTATTACTTTCTCAATCATTTGCCGCAGATATAAGTTTATTACAAAAGAAACTTGGGCATTTGGATCAAAATGAAATAGCTCGTATTCAATTAGAGTATGTAAAATATGTAACTGATTAAATGTAAATATTGTATATTTATGACTATTTTTTTATTAGTTAAAATCAAAAAACACCTCAAACGAGGTGTACTTTGATGGTACTTGGCTGCAGTTTGGTATAACCGCGAGAGAGTCGAAACCCTCACAAGCACCTATTTATAGAATATCATTATTATAAAATAAAGCAAGTAAATTATGCTATATCAAAACAACAAATATATAAAACCGTTTACAGTGAAAAAGCCAGTGCGAAGCTTTAGAGATTTAGACATTTATCAAAAGACTCTAGAATGCTCTGTCTTGGTAGTGAAAGACTTGGTCCCAGAATTAGAGAAATTAAATTATTCTTTTAGGGAGAATATGGTGAATTGTTGTATGTCAGTGCCGTTATTTATCGGTGAGGCACATAGTATGCGGTTCGCAAGCTTTGAAGGGGGAGTAATGTTGCTTGAGAAAGCAATGGCAGGATGCAATAAAATGATAATCTACTTGGAACAAATGAAAGGCGTATATGGAGCCAAGCTTGATGTGAGCTTGCTCGATGACCTCATCGGTAGGTATGCCGACAGCCGGACCAAATCATTTCACTTAGAGAAGTCTTGGAAGAAATTTAAACAAGGAGAAATAAGCGGTGAAATAAAGCCAAAAACAGGGTTTAAATACTGAAAATGAATTTAGCCCTCTCTCCTTTGCAAGGAGAGAGTTGGAGAGAGGTAAATTAAGAACCTCTCCTCGGTCCTCTCCTTAGTAAGGAGAGGAGGGAATACAACCTCTTGACTTTTTAATCAAATTAGTATAGTCTTATCCTCAGATTGAATAGATTGAGTTATGGCAAATCAATCACTAGTTTTATAAGGTTTTAGCATAAAAAAGTGTTAAAAAATATCATTGCCAGTAATTATAAATAAAATTTAAGTAGGGGTTTTGGTCTCCCTGCTATTTTTTGCGTTTTATTAATATCGTTTATTTATTCATATGAAAAAAACAGCCGTAGTAAAGAAGTATTTTTCGCGTTACAAGAAGCCACTCGTTCCGTTTCCTAATTTAATAGAAGATCAATTAAATTCTTTTAATTGGCTAGTGGAGAAAGGCATTAAAGAAGTCTTCAAAGAATTCTCGCCCATCAATGACTATTCTGATAAAAAGTTCCAGCTAGATTTCACTTCTTTCTCACTCGGCGAGCCGAAGTTTGACGAAGAGTATAGTAAAATAAATAAACTCACTTACGAAGGACCTCTTAAAGCAAGAGTGAAGCTTCTCAATAAAAGTATCGGGACTTCTAAGGAGCAAGAAATATTTATGGCTGATGTACCGCTTATGACCAAGCACGGTACTTTCATAATTAACGGAGTAGAGCGCGTCATCGTTGCTCAGCTTACTCGTTCATTCGGAGTATTTTTCACAGAAGCAGAATCAAAAGGCAAGCGTTACTTTGGAGCCAAGATAATTCCAGCTCGTGGAGTCTGGATAGAAGTAGAATCTGATTCTGATGGAGCCGTATATGTAAGAATTGATAAGAAACGCAAATTCTCCGTGGCATCTTTGCTTCGCGTCTTAGGACTCAATACAGATGAAGCTATCTTGAAAGCTTTCGGTGACAACGAAGAAATACTGAAGACTATTAAAGTCTGTCTTGAGAAAGATCCAGCCAAGACACTTTCTGATTCATATATAGAGATATACAAGCGTCTTCGTGATGGCGATCTAGCCACGCCTGATAATGCACGTGAATTTATGAGTATTCTTCTTTCAGCTGAGCGTTATGATCTTTCTCCTGTCGGGCGATTCCGTTTCAATAAAAGATTTGAGAAAAGTATGGATGAGAAGGAAATGGAGCGTCGCACTATCTCTGCAGATGACGTCGTCACTATTGTGAAGAATATTATTGCCCTCAATAGCGACCCGCATTCCAAGGGAGATGATATAGACCACCTAGGTCAGCGTCGTGTGCGTTATGTCGGAGAAATGTTCCAACAGAAGATTCGTACCGGTATGGCTCAGATTAAGAGAAATGTCCAAGACCGTATGTCAACCATTGACGTCGGGACGACAATGCCAATACAGATTATCAATCAGCGTCCTTTGCAAGCTCGTATCAAAGAATTCTTCACTGCCAACCAGCTCTCACAATTTATGAACCAAGAGAACGTGATGGCAGAAGTGGAGCATTTGCGTATTCTCTCTGCACTCGGTCCTGGAGGTCTTACTCGTGAGCGAGCTGGGCTTGAAGTTCGTGACGTGCATACTTCTCACTATGGAAGAGTCTGTCCTATACATACACCTGAGGGTCCAAACATCGGACTTATCCTTCACCTTTCTACTTATGCCAAGATAAATGAATTTGGAATAATAGAGACACCTTATATAAAAGTTAAAAATGGCAAGATAACTTCCGAAGTTGTTTATCTAAACGCGCTTGAAGAAGAGAATTACAACATTGCTCACGCCGGGATAGACTATGATGATAAGGGCAATATAATTGATGACAAAGTAGAAGCTCGTCTGAAGACCAAGCCTGGAATGATTTCTAAAAATGAAATTGATTTTATAGATGTAGCGACGAACCAAGCTTTCTCGGTGGCGACTTCTATGATCCCATTCTTAGAACACGATGATGCTCACAGAACACTGATGGGAAGTAATATGCAGAAGCAGGCTTTACCTTGTATCGTTCCAGAGATTCCTCTCGTGGCAACTGGTATAGAAGAATTGGCAAGTCGCGATTCTGGGCGTTTAGTTCTAGCCCTAGTTTCCGGGGATGTTACTTATGTAGATGCCAAGAAGATAATAGTCAAAGATGAGAAAGGCAAAGACCATACTTATCCTTTGATTACTTTCTCTCGTACGAACAACTTCTCTATCTTCCATCAGCGTCCTTCTGTCTCTATTGGAGACAAAGTGAAGCGTGGGCACGTACTTGCTGATACTAGTACGACAGATCACGGGCAGATAGCTATCGGGCAGAATGCTCTCATCGCCTTTATGTCTTGGGGTGGAGCGAACTATGAAGATGCGATCATTCTTTCTGAGAAATTAGTGAAGGATAGCAAATTTACAAGTATTTACGTCACAGAATTTATTTGTAATGTTCGTGATACGAAATTAGGTCCTGAAATTACCACTCGCGATATTCCAAATGTAGGTGAGAATAAATTGAAAGACTTGGATGAAGACGGAATCATTGTTGTCGGAGCTGAAGTCACAGAGAATGATATTCTCGTTGGTAAAATTACTCCAAAAGGCGAGACCGAGCTCACTCCTGAGGAAAGGCTCCTTCGCTCTATCTTTACCGAGAAGGCTCGCGATGTGAAAGATACATCATTAAGACTTGAACACGGTAAGAAGGGTAGAATCGTCGGAGTGAAAATTTTCTCTCGTGATCAAGGACATAATCTAGAATCTGGAATTATAAAAAGAATTGTAGTGGAAATCGCACAGATTAGAAATATTTCTGTCGGAGACAAACTTTCTGGACGTCACGGCAACAAAGGAGTCATCTCAGTCATTTTGCCTGAAGAAGAAATGCCATTTATGGCCGATGGTACTCCAGTAGATATCATCCTTACTCCGCTTGGTGTGCCTTCTCGTATGAACTTGGGGCAGATTCTTGAAATGCATTTGGGTTATGCGGCGCATACACTAGGCTATCAAGCTATCGTTCCTCCATTCTCATCAGCAACAGTTCCAGAAATAAAAGCTGAGCTTGTGAAAGCTGGAATGCCAGAATCTGGGAAGGTTACATTATATGATGGACGAACTGGGGATGCTTTTGACCAAGATGTGGCTATAGGTTATATGTATATGCTCAAGCTTCACCACATGGTGGAAGATAAACTTCATATGCGTTCTATCGGTCCATACTCCTTAATTACTCAGCAACCTCTCGGCGGTAAAGCGCAAGGTGGAGGACAAAGATTCGGAGAAATGGAGGTCTGGGCACTGGAAGGTCATGGAGCCGCTTACTCACTACGAGAAATGCTTACCATAAAGTCCGATGATATTATGGGTCGCTCACAGACATTTGACGCAATTATCAAAGGCAAAGTAATCGGTGAGCCAAATGTCCCAGCATCGTTTAATGTATTACTGAACTATCTCCGCGGATTATCACTTGATGTTGAATTAAAAAAGTCGAAATAAATTAATAAGGCATTTCCTCCTCTCCTTACTAAGGAGAGGACCGAGGAGAGGTGAATTAATTAAGAACCCCCTCTCAGTCTCCCCCTTGGTAAGGGGGAGAGGGAATCAACAAACATAATATATGAAAATAATAGATACAACAGATTTCGATTCAATAACACTCAAGCTTGCTTCTCCTGAGAGAATAAAGGAATGGTCATACGGAGAAGTGACAAAGCCAGAAACTATCAACTATCGTACCGGTCGCTCCGAACGCTCAGGTCTCTTCGACGAAAGAATTTTCGGTCCAGAGAAAGATTACGAATGTTACTGTGGTAAATACAGAAGAATTCGTTACAAAGATATAATTTGTGAAAAATGTGGAGTGGAAGTTACTCGCTCTATCGTTCGCCGTGACAGAATGGGGCATATAGAGCTAGCATCCCCAGTATCGCATATTTGGTTCCTACGTGGGGTGCCAAGCCGCATGTCTACGCTTCTCAATATCTCAGTCTCAGACTTGGAGAAAGTTATTTATTTTGCAGGATATATAGTAGTCAGTGTCTCAGCAACTGAAAAAGAAACTATCACCAAGAATCTAGAAAGTGAATTCAAATCAAAAATCAAAAGTGCCAATAATGAAGAAGAAAAAGAAAAACTTAAAGAATTATTACTCAATACCAAGCGTGAGATATCTGAAATCGTCTTAGGTAAAGTCTTAAACGAGATAGCTTATCACCACTACGGACTCAAATACGGAAGTTGTTTCGAAGCAAGTATTGGAGCTGAGGCTATCTTCACTATCTTTAAGAATCTAGATTTAGAAAAATTGAAGACAGAGACGGCGGCAATGCTTCCAAAAGCCAGCAGTATAGATAAAGAAAAATTGGAGAAGAGGATGTCCCTTATCCGCTCAATGATTCACTCTGGTATCAGACCTGAGTGGATGTTCCTCACTGTTATCCCAGTTATCCCTCCTGCTCTTCGTCCGATGGTGGCTCTTGATGGTGGGCGTCACGCGACTTCCGACTTGAACGATTTATATAGAAGAGTTATAAACAGAAATAATCGTCTTAAGAAATTAAAAGAAATTGGGGCTCCAGATGTGATTCTAAGAAATGAGAAAAGAATTTTGCAAGAAGCGGTAGATGCTCTGATAGATAACTCCATCGCCAAGCAGAATGATTCTCAAGCTGTCTCGGCTTCTCAGAAGCGTGCGCTCAAATCTCTTTCAGATAATTTAAAATCAAAGCAAGGTTTATTCCGTCAGAATTTGCTTGGTAAGCGTGTGGACTATTCCGGACGTTCCGTGATCGTCGTTGGTCCAGGATTGAAGCTCAATCAATGCGGACTTCCAAAGCATATGGCACTTGAACTTTTCAAACCTTTCGTAATTTCCAAAATATTAGAGACCGAGCTTGCTTTCAATATTCGTGGTGCCAATAGACTAATAGAAGAAGGCACGCCAGAAGTCTGGGCAATACTTGAAGAAGTAATCAGGGGGAAGTATGTGCTTCTAAACCGTGCACCAACACTTCACAGACTTGGTATTCAAGCCTTTAATCCTATCCTTATAGAAGGTCACGCTATTCAAGTGCATCCACTTGTCTGTGCCGGATTCAACGCCGACTTTGACGGGGACCAGATGGCTGTCTACGTACCGCTTGGAGAAATGGCTCAAATGGAAGCAAAAGAATATATGGCTTCCAATAAAAATTTATTGAAACCGCAAGATGGATCACCGATCGTAATGCCGAAGATGGATATCGTCCTTGGTTGTTACTGGATGACAAAAGGAGTAGATGGCGAACGTGGAGAAGGTATGGCATTTGCAAGTCCAAACCAAGCTATTACAGCTTTTGATCTAGGAGTCATTACTTTCCGTGCCAAGATTAAAGTCCTAGGAACTGAGAAAGCTCGCTATGCAAAATTTGCAGATAAACCTTTTGAGACGACTGTCGGTAAATTATTCTTCAATAGTATTTTCCCTGATGACTTCCCATACATAGAAGATGAGATTACTATCAAGCGTATGTCGCTCCTTGTAGATGAGCTCATCGTCCACTATGGTATAGATGCTACTCCAAAATTCTTGGATAAAATTAAAGATTTCGGTTATCAATATGCGACCTACTCAGGGGTGACTTGGGGTATTGATAATGTGACAGTGCCAGCTGGCAAGAAAGAGATTGTGGCTAAGTTCCGTAAAGAAGAAGAAGTTGTCCGTGATCAATATGCCGAAGGACTCCTCTCAGAAGAAGAGCAATATCAAAAAGTTATTGAGATATGGGAACACGCCAAGAAAGAAATTGAAAAGATAATTCCTGCCACTTTGGATACGAAGGGTTCCACCTATGATCTTGTGACCTCTGGCGCTCGAGGTAGTATGGGGTCTCTCATTCAGATGTGTGGAATGAAAGGACTCATTGTGAATACTTCCGGTGCGACTCTTGACTTCCCAATCATCCCTTCATACATTGAAGGACTTTCACCACTTGAATATTTCATCACGACTCACGGTTCTCGTAAGGGTGCCGCCGACACGGCCTTAAATACGGCTAAAGCTGGTTACCTTACACGACGTCTAGTGGATGTAGCGCAAGATGTTGTCGTAACAGAGGAAGATTGTGGCACGAAGAATGGCAAGACGATAGTAGCTGTCCAAGGTGCTTTCGCGAAGTATATTCACGGACGAGTACTTCTTGCTGATATAAAAGGAGAGGATGGTAAAGTGGTATTTAAAAAGGGAACACTTATAATGAAAGAAGATGCAAGATTGTTAGAGAAAATGGGAGTGAAAGAAGCTCTCGTCCGCACGCCACTTTCTTGTGAGACGACTCACGGTATATGTCGTATTTGTTATGGTCTTGATTTGGGGCGAAATACAATGATAGAGCTAGGACAAGCCGTTGGTATCATCGCGGCGCAAGCTATCGGTGAGCCAGGAACCCAGCTGACACTTCGTACTTTCCACGCGGG
The DNA here is from genome assembly GCA_041664465.1 of Minisyncoccota bacterium. Lineage (GTDB taxonomy): Bacteria > Patescibacteriota > Minisyncoccia > Phycocordibacterales > UBA9973 > UBA8515. The sequence goes on from JBAYKP010000004.1 coordinate 12,468, forward strand.
TGGAGTCGCGACTGTGGATATCACGACAGGACTTCCTCGTGTTGAAGAAATTTTCGAAAGAAGAATTCCGAAGAATCCAGCTATTATATCTCAGACTGATGGCGAAGTGATAGACATCACAGATAATGGCAAAGAAAAGACTATTAAAGTTCTCTCTGACTCAAAAGCAGATGGCAAGAAAAATGAAATGGAATATACAGTTGCTTTCCGTCGTCAGCCCGCAGTCAAAGTCGGGATGCATGTGAAGAAAGGAGAACTTCTAACTGATGGCTCAGCTGATATAAATGAAGTTGTGAAATATGGTGGCAAGGAAATGGCAGAAGAATACATCGTAGATGAAATCAATAAAGTTTACGATTTGCAGAGTGCTTCAATCTCACGAAAACATATTGAAATAATTATTCGCCAAATGTTCTCACGAAAGAGAATTAAAGATGCCGGCGATACGACTTTCTCTCCAGGTGAAATAGTAGAAAATATTGAACTCATAGAAGAGAATAATCGCCTTAAAGAAGAAGGTGGAGGTATAGAAGCTACGGCTGGAACTATTGTTCTAGGTATTACCGAAGTTTCCCTTACGACGAAGAGCTGGCTCTCAGCGGCTTCCTTCCAGAATACAAACCGCGTTCTTATCAACAATGCAATCCGTGGTGGAGTGGATAATCTACGCGGACTCAAAGAGAACGTCATCATTGGTGGACTTATACCAGCAGGTACAGGCTTCGGTGTAGAAAAAGCTCAAAAAGAAAAAGAGGAAGTGAATGAAGAAGTTGTTGCTTAATAATTAATAAGAGCGAAAGCTCTTAAATTATGTCATCATCGGTAGATAAAATTAAAGAAAGGCTTTCCATTGTTGATGTTATTTCGAGTTACATACAGGTGGAGCAATCAGGAAAGAATTTCAAAGCTAAGTGTCCTTTTCACAATGAGAAGACGCCGTCATTTTTCATCTCGCCCGACCGAGGCACTTACTATTGTTTCGGTTGTGGGGAGAAGGGGGATATCTTTTCTTTCGTAGAGAAATTTGAAGGAGCTGACTTTATGGGAGCTTTGAAGTTACTTGCCGAAAGAGCTGGAGTTGAACTTCTATATGAAAGGGTAGATAAGAATAAAGATAAAAAAGAATTGTATTTTGAAATACTAGAAGAAGCGACGAAATTCTTTGAAGCTAATTTTGAAAAAGAACCCAAAGTACGTGCCTACTTACTAAGCAGAGGTCTCAATGATACTAGTATTAAAGATTTCAGAATTGGATATGTCAAAGATGAATGGAGATCACTTTCTGATTATTTAATTGCTAAGGGTTATAAGATAGAAGATTTGGAAACAGTTGGTTTGGTAAAGAAATCTGAAAAAGGTACATACGATAGATTCCGTTCTCGCATTATTTTCCCTATTAGTGATTCAAGTGGGAGAGTTATAGCTTTCTCGGGGAGGATATTTGGGAAGGATGATGCAACCGAAGCTAAATATTTGAATAGCCCTGATACGCCACTTTTCAATAAATCTAATGTCTTATTTGGTATAGATAAGGCGAAACTTTCTATAAGAAAAAGAGGATATAGTATTGTAGTAGAAGGACAGATGGATTTGATCCTTTCACATCAGGCAGACTTTACGAATACTGTCGCTGTCTCGGGGACGGCTTTCACTGACAGTATTACCAACAGTGAATCAAATATAAATAATTTAGGGCTTATCCGTCGTTTATCTTCCAATATTATTTTTGCTTATGATGGAGATAGTGCTGGAATAAGAGCGGCTAGTCGCTCAGCTATGATAGCTTTGTCTTTAGATATGCAAGTCAAAGTGGCACAACTTCCAGATGGGAAAGATCCCGCCGATATTATAAAAGATGATGTAGAGGAATGGAAAGATATTATTAAAAATGCGAAAGATATTATAACTTTTCACGTAGATAGAATTTGTAAAAATACAAATGATATAAGACAGAGAGGCAAGCTCGTCAGAGATGTCATCTTTCCTTTCTTAACTGTGGTGAAGAGTTCTATAGATAGATCTTCATATATGTCTATAATTCATTCTAAAACAGGGATACCAGCTTCGGCGGTGATTGAAGATTTTGGAGTTTATGAGAGGAACCATATAGTAGAAAACAAGATAGAAAATTTAGATAATAAAGTAGTAGAAAAAGAAATAATTTCAAGAAGAGGTAATTTGGAGAAAAGATTGTTTGGGATTATTTTCTTACAAGAAAGAAATGACATTGGTATAGACAAAGAAGGAATTTTCTCTTTATTAAAAGAAAAAATAGGAGAAGATGAATTCCAGAAGATATATGAATTCCATTCTCCATTTGGAGATGTCCTTGCGCAAGATATTGAAAGGTTGTATGGTGATAATATAAAAGATATTAATCGGCATATGGATGAGTTAATGTTAAATTTAGAAGGAGAAATTTTAGGAGAGCGTTTATTTTTATTAAGAGATAAGATTAACCAACAATCAAACTCAACTGAAAACTTTGATCCAGGTCCTATACTTATAGAGATACAAAATATAGGAGAAAGAATAGAAAAAATTAAAAGCAATAGGTCAAAATAATTTTATGAAAAAAAAGATGAAAAAAATAAACAAAAAAATAGTTAAAAAAATTATTAAGAAAGCCTCCTCCGCTAAAGCTACGGCAGGCCGAAGAAAAAAAGTAGTTAAAAAAGTCACACCTAAAAAGAAAAAGAAAGTTATAAAAAAAACTACTAAAAAAGTAGTTAAAAAATCTAAACCAAAGATTTCTAAATCTAAACCGAAAGCTAAAGTTAAAGTGATGTCTAATTCTAAAAGAGAGCTTTTAGAAAAGAAGCAAAAAAGTGAAGAAGGGAAAGCTCTAGAAATGATAGAGAAAGGCAAGAAAAGAGGCTTCGTAACTTATGATGAGATTATTAAGGAATTTCCAGATATAGAGACCAATATACTTTTCTTGGATGAATTATATGATCGTTTTGCAGTGGCTGGTATTGATGTCTTGGAAGGAGGTAATTTGCTTGATACATCGGGCGATGTAGAAAAGTTGGTTTTAAAATATAGTAAAGATGCCAAAACTTATGATTCTATTCAAATGTATTTGAAAGAGATAGGTCAGTATCCTCTGATTGCTGCCAGCGAAGAAAGAGAGCTTGCCAAGAGGATAGAAAAGGGAGACATAGAAGCCAAGAATCTGCTTGCCCGTGCGAACCTTCGTCTCGTAGTATCTATTGCCAAGAAGTATGTCGGTAGAAGCTCGGACCTCACTTTGCTTGACCTGATTCAAGAAGGGAACTTGGGCTTGTTTAAAGCGGTAGAGAAATTTGATTGGACCAAAGGATATAAATTCTCTACTTATGCCACTTGGTGGATACGCCAATCCATCACTCGTGCATTAGCGGATCAATCTCGCACTATCCGTATACCAGTGCATATGGTAGAAACTATTTCAAAGTATAAACAAGTAGTTAGAAGACTTTCTCAAGATCTTGGACGTGATCCTCTTGTGGAAGAAATAGCGACAGAAATGAATTTAGAAGTAGAGAAGATTCATATAATAGAGCAGATCAATCAAGAAACTGTCTCCTTGGAGCAACCAATAGGAGATGATGACGAGAAGTCTACACGTGGTGAGTTCATCCCTGATGATAAGATTCTTCGACCCGACCAAGATTCTTCACGTAGAATTCTTTCTGACCAGATAAGAGAAGTTTTAGAGACTTTGAGTCCTAAAGAGAGGAAGATTCTAGAGCTTCGTTATGGACTGATGGATGGAGTCCAGCATACCCTTGAAGAAGTCGGGCAAGAGTTCGGCGTCACTCGTGAGCGTATCCGTCAGATTGAAGCGAAGGTCCACGAAAAGCTCCGCAACAACGAAAAGATTGCCCGTCTTAAAAATTATTTTGATTAGATTATAGTTGTTGATCTACTGGGGCTTCTACTGGAGCTACTAATTTGAATAATAAATCTCCATATTTCCAGAAAGCGTCATTGCCTTTTATCTTGGCGATACATTCTGAAGCGATGGCTCTCTCCATTGCATGTTGATGGATTTGAACTAATGGAAATTGACGATAAACCCAAGCGATACTTCCATTTGATTCATTAATGATTCTCTCTAATATTGGATGAAATCTTGCGCAGAAAGGACATTCAAAATCAGAATATTCTATAATCGTTACTTTGGCTGTTTTAGGATTTCCTAAAATATGTTCACCATCTTCAATAGGAGGAACTTCTCCTGTATAAGCTGTTGTTACTTTACCAGTGATGACTTCATCAATAACTTTTTTTACATTTTCATATGATTCGGCACCATTTATTTTAGATTTTACGCCATTTACACCAATCACAATACTATAAGGAGTCCCTGCTCCAGTTTCTCCTTTCATAGCGCTCCCCACACTAAATTCTATTTTTTTAGCAAAAGCATCTTTATCAAATGTTTTTACACATTCAGCAAGACTAGTCTTGGATACTCCGACTTGTTCTGACAAAGTTTTATCTTTAGGAGTAGCTCCACTCCCACCTCTGGTTAATAAAATAGCTAACATTACTAAAAATCCTGCAACAATAATTGCTGTAGGTGTATTGATTTGTTGTTTTTTTTCTTTTTCCATAGGATTATTATATCACATAATTAATTTAATCAACCATTAAATGTGTATTGAAAAATAGGGCTAATTGTGATATAATACACTTCATACATGGATTCGTTATATACCGTTATATTCTATGTTTTTTCCTTCATTTCTGTATACGTACAGATCTTTTTTTTAGTGACATTTTTCGATAAAAGGCGTCATATTAAGTGGAGTCCTAATAATATAGAACTCTCTTCATACCCCACTATTACTATTGCTGTCCCTGTTTATAATGAAGAATCTACCATCATCAAAACAGTAGAATCTCTCCTTGCGCTAGATTATCCGAAAGATAAATTGAAGATTTTCATAGTAGATGATGGAAGTAAGGATAATACTTGGAATGTAGTACAAGAATTTAAAGATAATCCCAATATTGTCCTCCTGCAAAAAGAAAATGGTGGTAAACACACAGCTATCAATCTGGCCTTAGAGAAAAGTGATTCCGAATTCTTTGGATGTCTTGACTCAGATTCTTTTGTTCACAATCAGACTCTGAAAAGAATTATGAGATATTTTGAGAATGATCCTAGGAATATGGCTGTCATTCCATCAGTCTTAAGTCACGACCCAAAGAATATAATTCAGAACGCACAGAAAGTTGAGTATGATATGGGTGTCTATATCAAGAAAATGCTAGGACTCATCGGTGGTATCCAAGTCACCCCCGGACCTCTTTCTACTTTTCGGAAAAAAGTTTTTGATGATTTAGGACCTTACAAGAAAGCTCACAATACAGAAGATCAAGAGATAGCTCTCCGAATGCAAGAGCATGGATACAAAATAGATTACTGTCCAGATGCATATGTCTATACTAATACACCCAATTCCATCATCAAGCTTTATAGGCAACGCTTGCGATGGATTTATGGTTTCATTAAGAATCTCGTAGATTATCGTCATTTATTATTTAGGAAAAAGTATGGGACCGTCGCTTTGTTCACATTGCCGACTGGCTTGATATCCATATTGGGGATAGTCTTTGTATTCTTTACTCTTATTTACAATTTTATAAAATTTACTTATATCAAAATAATCCAGATACAGACTATTGGTTTCAACAATTTTTTCAGTTTAAATTACAAATTTGACTGGTTTTTCATCAATACAAGGGCGATGTTGTTTTTATCTATCATTTTGTATATACTGGTCATTGTATCAGTAATGATTGGTAGGAAAATGTCCACCGGAAAGGCGAATTTCTCTCTTTCCATAATTTATTTTAGTATTATTTATAGTGTAATAGCGCCATTTTGGATGCTCCGAGCGATATACAACTCTCTCATTTCCAAGGAGTCTAGCTGGACGTTTGAACGCCGTGTTACCCCAAACAATTAATTTATGAATCAACACGAACCTAATGATTGGAAGAAATATATAATAGTCTTATTCATCACCTCTACCATATTTGTAGCAGGGCTTTGGATTGCTAATTATTTTAATAATAAAAAGATAGATCAATTAAAAAGTATAGAAGACAAAATTTCTCTAGACTTAATGTCTTCAGAGACGCAATTCTCTCTCTTGCAGGAATTGTCTTGTAAGGATGTCTCGAGTACCGTACTTTCATCCGAGCTTAATTCTCTCGCTGAGAAGATTTCTTATAGTGAGACCAATCTAGGGAATAATGATAGCAATGTTGTCAGTCTGAAAAGATATTATTCTCTTCTTGAAATTAAGGATTATCTTTTGATGAAGAAAATTACTGAACGATGCGGGCAGAAATCCATATTCATTCTTTATTTCTATAAGAATGATAAGTGTGATGATTGTACCAAGCAGGGTTACGTTCTCACTAGCTTGAAAGAAAAGTATCCCGATCTTCGTGTTTATTCATTTGATTATAATCTAGATCTTTCAGCTATCCGTGCTATGACTTCTATCTATAAAGTGCCTGATAATCTCCCTGCCATCGTTATAAATGGTAAGGTGTATAGTGGCTTCCAAACAATTGAAGAAATAGAAAAGACTTTTCCCCAGCTTGAAACCATAAAAGTCCCCGAAGTTCCTAAATCCAAAACTGGAGCAACATCTACGAAAGTTAAAACAACCGCTCCTACTACAACACAGAGTGCGAACTAATTAAATTTTTTATTGAGCCGGCACGAGGATTCGAACCCCGGACATCCACTTTACAAAAGTGGCGCTCTACCAACTGAGCTATGCCGGCACTTTATTAAACATAATTCTGTAAAACAATAAGACTATCTTAGCATATTATAGGATTTTATCAACTTTTTCTTCTTGGACTTTTATTTCTTCTTCTAGAATTTTTACTTCTTCTGCATGATCTTGTTTTATCTTTTCTTTAACCTTTCTAATCTTTATTTTTGATTCAATTACAGCTCTTTCTACGAAAGAAATTTTCCTAGAATCTGTACCGTTTACTTCTTTCTTTTTAAAGAATTTATTTAATTTAGGTAATTTATTTTTAAGCCAAATAGAAGACTTTGTTATAATTATAAACCAAAGTTTTACAACGAAGAGAATTATCCATTGGATTATATGTTTGATAGTATGCAAGAAAATACTTTCTAGATATTTGAACGATAATTCTCCTATGTGTTTTTCTTTATTTTCTTTTATCTCTATTTTATTATTTTGTATCTCCCAATTACGAAACATTAGCATTCCGAATGCTCCTGCTATTGCTATGAAGAAAATAATAATAATTAAGGTCATAATTTAACCAATAGATTCTCTGATGAATTTTACAAAAGTCGCACCTTTTTCTTTGAGCAGATTACTGATAGTTATGTCAGGATTCTTAATGAACATTTGATCCATCAAAGTCTGTTCTTTGAAGTATGTGGAGATTTTGCCATCTAGCATCTTTTTCTTTATATCTTCTGCCTTATCGGATTCTGCTACTTCTTTCTCGAAAACTTCTATAACTTTAGCCTTGTCATCTTCTGTGATATCTTCTTTGTTTATGAAAGCAGGCTTCATCGCAGCTATATGCATAGCGATATCTTTTGCAAGCTCTTTACTTCCTCCTTTTAGAGATACAATGACGGCACTTTTGCCATTATGGACATAACTTCCAAGTATTTCTCCTTCTATTATTTCTACTTTTCCTAGCTCAATTTTCTCTCCGATCTTTTGGACTATTGGATTGATCATTTCAAGAGATTTTTCTTTCATAGCCTCTACTCCTTCTTTTACTGCCAATTCTGCTAAATTATTTGCAAGTGTAATAAAGTCGGCATTTCTTGCCACGAAGTCAGTTTCTGAGTGAAGAGTCATTAGTAGAGTCTGATTTGGCATTTCTTTTACAACGATGATTCCATCGTGAGCAGTACGGTCTGCTTTCTTCATTGCGATACTACTAGACTTCTTTTTAAGGATAATGAGAGCTTTCTCCATATCTCCCTCTGCTTCTTCTAATGCATTTTTACATTGCATTACAGATACCCCTGTACTATCTCTTAATTCTTTAACTAATTCTGCGGTTATTTTTATAGACATATTTTATTTGTCCACATGTCCGACATAGGGTCTTTAGTTTTTTAAAGTTTTGCTCCTATGTCGGACATGTGGTCTTATTAATAATTACTTTTTCTCTCCAGCAATTCCTTTATTGTAAGCATCTTTAATTTGGGATAAGAAGAAGGTGATACTAGAGATAGATGCGTCATTGGCAATAATAGGGAAGTCGATCTTTTTCATATTACAATCGGTATTCATTAGTGCGATAATTGGGAGATTCATCTTTTGAGCTTCTGTTACTGCTATATGTTCTTTCTTTGGATCTACTACGAACATAGCATCAGGAGTGCGAGTGATGCCTGTAAGTCCTTGGAAGTTCTTGGTCATATCTTCCATTTCACGATCAATTAATAATCTTTCTTTTTTAGTATATTTATCAAGACCTCCTTTTTCTTTTTGATCACGTAAATCTAAAAGTTTGATGATGCGTTTTTTAATTTCAGGGAAATTAGTAAGTGATCCTCCCACCCAGCGTTCTCCTACATAAGGCATATTGAGGGCAAGGGCTGTCTCTATCACTTGCTGGCGAGCTTCTGCTTTGGTGCCGACGAATAAGATAGTCTTGCCGGTAGAGGCAAGTTCTCTGACTTTTTCCATAGCTTTTTCGAAAAGCTCATTTGTCTTTTCAATATTTATAATGTCTACTCCATTTTTCGTGGCGAAAATGTAAGGGCTAGTAGATGGATGACGGCGACTCTTTGAGTACCCATAGTGGGTACCATTTGCAAACATTTCTTCTATAACACTGTTTTGTGTAGTCATAATATTTGGTCTATATGATTAATTTATAATACTATCCGTTTTTAAGCATTCCAGCCTATTTACAAGGGTTTTTAAACAAAAAATCCCTCACGGAAAGTACCCATATAGTACCAGAAAAAGCATTATTTTGCAAATCTTTCTCTCACTTCATCTTTTGACCTTACGTCTATTTTAGGGTAGTATGTGGGTATATGAAGCAATCACAATTGTTTACTAAAACTAAGAAAGAGAGTCCAGCGGATGAAGTATCTCTCAATGCTGAACTACTCATAAAGGCAGGCTTTATCAGTAAAGAGATGGCGGGAGTTTACTCGTATTTGCCTCTTGGTCTTCGTGTTATCAAAAAGATTGAAAATATTATAAGAGAAGAAATGAATGCTATTGGCGGTCAGGAAATGAAAACGTCTATTCTTCAAAGTAAAGAAATTTGGGAAAAGTCTGGAAGATGGAGTGATGAAGTTGTAGATAATTGGTTTAAAACAAAATTAAAAAATGGTAATGAGGTGGGTTTATCTTGGACCAACGAAGAAGCTCATGCCAATATTTTAAAACAATATATAAGTTCTTATAAAGATTTACCAATTTATCCTTACGATTTTAAAGATATTTTCAGAAATGAAACGAGAAGTAAATCAGGGATATTAAGAGGTAGAGAATTTTACTGGAAAGCCCTTTATTCTTTTTCTAAAAACGAAGAAGAACATAATGAATTTTATGAAAAAGCTAAACAAGCTTATAAAAATATTTTTGGAAGAGTTGGAGTTGGGCATTTAACTTATCTAACTTTTGCTTCCGGAGGAACTTTCGCAAAATATTCTCATGAGTTTCAGACTTTGACTGGGGCTGGAGAAGATACAATCTATGTGGATGAAGACAAAAATATCGCTATTAACAAAGAAGTTTATACGGATGAAGTTATTGAAAATCTTGGTTTAATTAAAGATAATCTTGTAGAAAAAAAGGCTATAGAAGTAGGGAATATCTTTTCACTTGGGACTAAATATTCAACTCCTTTTGATTTAAAATACAAAGATGAAAAAGGAGAAGAAAATCTAGTTATTATGGGTTGTTATGGTGTTGGACTGGGGCGCCTTATGGGGACAGTTGTAGAAGTCCTTTCAGATGATAAGGGGATAATCTGGCCTGAAAGCATAGCTCCATTTAAGGTTCATTTACTTATGCTAGGTGGAGATGAAAATGTAAAAAGTGAAGCCCTCAAACTTTATGAAGAATTAAATGAAAAAGGAATAGAAGTGCTTTTTGATGATCGTATAGATACAAGTGCAGGTGAGAAATTTGCTGATGCAGATCTTATAGGTATTCCTTATAGAGTCGTGGTTTCAAAGAGAAGTTTAACTGATGGAGGATTTGAAGTGAAAAAGAGAATTGAAGAGAGTGGTAGAATAGTTTCTTTTAATGATTTAGTCAATTTACTAGAAACTAAAAACTAGTTACTAGAACCTAATTTATTTATGTTTAAAAAAATTTACCAAATGTTTTCTAATGATATCGGGATAGATCTAGGTACAGCCAACACGCTGGTGTATTTGAAGGGTCACGGTATCGTGATAAACGAACCATCAGTGGTAGTGGTAAATCAAAAGACTGGCCAGATTGTTGCAGTTGGGGCAGAAGCCAAGCAAATGTTAGGGAGGACCCCAGGGCACGTGCGTGCTGTACGACCCATCGTAGATGGAGTTATTTCTGATTTTGAAGTTACCGAAGAAATGCTTTCTTATCTTATAAACAAGGCCGAGAAAATATCAAAGAAATTTATTCGCCCTCGTGTTGTCCTTGGAGTGCCAACTGGTATTACGAACGTAGAAATAAGAGCTGTCGAAGATGCGGCCCGCTCAGCTGGGGCACGCGAAGTTTATATTATAGAAGAACCTATGTCTGCAGCTATCGGTATTCGTCTTCCAGTGAAGGAGCCAATGGGCTCTGTCATCGTAGACATCGGGGGAGGAACGACGGATATTGCCGTCATATCACTTTCTGGAGTTGTGCGTTCAAAGAATTTAAAAATTGCCGGAGATTTATTCAATACAGATATTATAAATTATATGAAAGATGAATTCAAATTACTCATCGGAGAGAGAACAGCAGAAAGTGTAAAGATTGCAATTGGCAGTGTCATAGAAGGCGAGTCAATGGAAGCAGAAGTGAGAGGTAGAGACTTGGTGACAGGTCTTCCTCGCCAAGTCATCGTGACGGACTCAGATATACGAGAAGCAATCTTGCCTTCTATTCTAAGCTTGGTAGATGGAGTCAAAGAAGTCTTGGAGACTACCCCTCCGGAACTATTGTCGGATATTATGCATCGTGGCTTGGTGCTCTCGGGTGGCGGGGCTTTAATCAGGGGCTTAGACGTTTTATTACAAAAAACCCTTAAAATACCTATATATATTGCGGAAGACCCATTGACGGCTGTGGCTCGTGGGGCTGGTGTTATATTGGCCGATTTTGATTCTTATCAAGAAGTTTTATTAAACACAGATGATTCATCAGTTCCGAGATAAAAAACAAATAGCAGGGAAGAAAAGACTAATTAGAAATTTTATTTTTTTGATTATTTTTCTTGTGCTTGCTTCTTTGGGAATTTTTGCTTATACTAGCCCTCTCGTACATTATATTGGGAGACCTATTTGGAAGACAAAAACAGCCATCGTCAGTAATTTAGAAAATGTAGGCTATGTGGTACGCACGAAATCATCCGTCTATAAAGAAAATGAAAATCTTTTAAATGAAAATAGAGATTTGAAAAGTTCTATGATAGATTATCAGATTCTCAAAGATGAGAACATAGCATTAAAGGAAACTTTGGGACGTAAACCCATAAACAAAAATTTAATTCTTTCAAATATTTTAACAAAACCAAATTATTCGCCTTATGATACTATCACGATAGATATTGGCTCAGATTCTGGTCTCAGTGTGGGAGACGTCGTCTACTCCAATGCTTTATTGCCACTCGGAGAAGTCGGGGCAGTTTATGCTAATACATCACTAGTGACTCTTTATACCAATCCAGGTGAAGTCACAGAAGCTATGATAGAGGGGACAAATACAAGTGTAGAATTGGTGGGTCGTGGAGGAGGTAATTTTGAAATGAGTATACCGGTTGATTTACCTTTTACAAAAGGAGCGTTGGTATATTTGCCAAATCTAGAAACACAAATCATCGCCGTGATGCAAGACGTCATCTCACTTCCGAATGATCCTGTAAAGAAAGTAATTTTAAGTTCTCTTGTGAACGTCCAAAGTCTCAAATGGGTTTTCGTTGAAAGTAAATAATGAAAAATTTTGATTTTAAAATTGAAAAGAAAATCCCAAATTTTTTGGGGAGAGCTGGGGTCATTAGTACACCGCATGGAGATATAGAGACTCCATCTTTTGTTGTTGTGGGTACGAAAGGTACAGTGAAGTCTTTGACAGTAGAGCAATTGAGAGAAATTGGCACCCCAGTGGTACTGGCGAATACTTATCACTTGTACTTACAGCCAGGGGATGAGCTTATAAGAGATGCGGGGGGCTTACATAAATTTATGAATTGGCAAGGTCCCTTGATGACTGACTCTGGAGGATTCCAAGTATTCTCGTTAGGAGTAGCATATGGCAAAGAAATTTCTAAAGTAGTTTCTGTTACTGACCCAAGTCTTCTTATTCCTGAGAGGTCAATAGCAGAAGATGGAGTACCCAGACTTGCAACTATAGGCAATGATGGAGTATCTTTCCGCTCACATATAGATGGCTCACTTCATTATATAACTCCCGAGAAGTCTATAGAAATTCAGCATAATTTAGGGGCGGATATTATTTTTGCTTTTGATGAGTGCACATCACCAACAGAGAATGATAGATATCAAGATGAAGCACTTTCTCGCACACATGCTTGGGCAAAGAGGAGTTTGGTAGAGCATAAAAAGAGGGAAGAGGGGAATAAATTCCCCCAAGCGCTTTTTGGTATTGTTCAAGGCGGGCGGTCAGAAGAACTCAGGAGGAAGTCTGCAAAAATTATTTCTGGAATTAAGATAGAGGATGGAATGGACCCCGTGACGGGTGAAGCCCGTTTTACGGGGTTCGATGGATATGGTATCGGTGGTTCTTTTGCCAAGGAAGATATGTCGAGTGCTGTGAAGTGGGTGAATGAAGAACTTCCCGAAGAGAAGCCTCGGCACTTACTTGGTATTGGGGAGCCGGAGGATTTATTGTCAGGAGTAGAAAATGGGGTAGATTTATTTGATTGCGTAGGGCCTACTCGTATTGCTCGTAATGGAACTTTGTTTACAAAGAATGGTAAGATAAATATATCAAATGCAAAATTTGTAAAAGATTTTGACAAGTTAGATGAAGGATGTGAGTGTTATACTTGTAGGAATTATACGAAGAGTTATTTGTCTCATTTATTTCGTGCCAAAGAAATGCTCGGAGCAACTCTTGCATCAATACACAATGTGTATTTTATAACTAACTTAGTGAAGAAAATGCGTGGGGCGATAATAGAGGGTACATTTTCAGAATTTAAAAAAGAATTTTTAAAGGGATATTTAAAAGAGTAAAACCTTTTCTGTATTTAAAGTCCCCTTGATAAGGGGGATTAGGGGGTTTGAATTAAGAAATCTAAACCCCTCCCGACCTCCCCTTATCAGGGGAGGAGGAAATGCGAATACAATATTAAAAATAAGTGTTATAATAATTTTATGAAAGATTACAGAGGAACTATAATTGAAGAAAGTTTGGATAATAAAGGTGTATTAAAGAAAGTACAAATTTTAAGTACAAAAGTTGAAAGTATCACAGATAAACACAAAACTCCGTGGCTTAAGCAATGGACGTTACATTTTGCATTAATTCCAGAGAATGAGGCAGAAAATATCGCCTTAGAAATAAGTAAATCTTTTGATAAAGAACACGCTAGTTGGTATGCTGATTATCGAAATAAAACTCATCATTATATTATTTTCCCAAACAAAATTTTCTATATTAAAAGAGATAATATAGAGCAATACAATCAAGCAAAACAATATGGACTCTCGCTTGGTATTCCAGAATATCAAGTAGATTTTCATCCTGATATTAAAGAATGGGAGAAGTAATTTTTTTGTTTATGAAATTTATTTTATATAATAAAAAACTTGTTTCTCGTGCTAGAGAATTAAGAAAAAATAGAACAGAAGCGGAAATTATATTTTGGAATAAAGTTTTGAAAGATAAAGAAGTAACAAGTTATAAATTTACCCAACAAAAACCTCTTGGAGATTTTATTGCTGATTTTTATTGTTCTAAACTTTTATTGGTTGTTGAAATTGATGGAGAAATACACAATGAACTAAAAGGAAGAGACAAAGAAAGGTCCGAGATTCTTCTTTATAAATATGGTATAAAGGTAATTAGATACCAAAATGATAACGTCTTAAATAATATTGAAAAGGTTATTGGTGATTTTAAAAATGAAATGAAATTACGAGAAAAATACTTAAAATTAAAGGGTATTTAAAGTCCCACTGATAAGGGGGATTTAGGGGGTTTAAAGTATTTAAACTATTATGAAAAATAAAGTATTCAAATTGAAGAGCAATTATAAGCCTGATGGTGATCAGCCGAAGGCGATTTCACAGTTGCTGGAAGGCTTAGAAAAGGGTATGAAGAAGCAGACTCTCCTTGGTGCAACGGGGACAGGCAAGACTTTCACTATTGCCAATGTGATAGAGAAGTGGAACAAGCCGACGTTGGTAATAGCTCACAATAAGACTCTTGCTGCTCAGCTTGCTCAGGAATTCAGAGAATTTTTCCCTGATGCGGCAGTACACTACTTCGTATCTTATTATGATTACTACCAGCCGGAAGCTTATATGCCTATTACAGATACCTATATAGAGAAAGATGCTCAGATAAATAAAGAGATAGATCGTCTCCGCCATGCTACCACGCAGTCACTTCTGACTCGTCCAGATGTGATTATTGTGGCATCTGTGTCTTGTATATATGGATTAGGAAGTCCGGAAGAGTACGAAAAGGTAAATTTGAAACTGGAAATCGGCTCGAAGATTGGGAGGACTGATCTGATGAGAAGATTACTTGGGATACATTTTGAAAGAACGAATGCAGATCTCAATCCTGGCACTTTCAGATCTATTGGGGACAGAGTCGAAGTGATGCCAATATCTGAGACTTTTGTATATCAAATCGAATTTTCTTCCCCTAGGCACGGCCTAGGGGAGAGTGTTGTTTCTAAAATTTTGAAAGTTGATCCAGTTTCTGCACATGTACTTAAAGAAGAGAAAAGCCTGCCCGACGGCAAGGCGGGTATTTTCTTATTCCCCGCCAAGCATTTCATTACCGATGATGAAAGTACGAAAACTGCTATCAAGAATATTAAATTAGAACTTGCACAGCAATTAAAGAAGTTTGAGAAAGAAGGTAAATTACTTGAAGCCGAGAGAATTAAAAGAAGGACGAATTATGATTTGGCTATGATTAAAGAAGTGGGTTATTGCAATGGCATAGAGAATTATTCTAGACAGTTTTCTGGGAAAAAAGAAGGGGAAGCACCGGATACATTACTTTCTTATTTTAAAAATAATTTTCTGACTATTATTGATGAATCTCATGTGACTTTGCCTCAACTTGGCGGAATGTATGCTGGTGATGCATCACGCAAGAATACTTTGGTAGAGTTCGGTTTCCGTCTTCCTTCTGCGAAAGATAATCGCCCGCTCAAATATAATGAATTTGAAGAAAGAATTGGAGACGTGATATATGTATCTGCGACGCCGAGTGAACAGGAAAGGACTATGAGTAATCAGGTAGTTGAGCAGATTATTCGCCCTACAGGGCTTATAGATCCAGAGATATTGGTGAAGCCAGTGAGTGTGGGAGTTCCTCCCCTCCTTACTAAGGAGGGGACTAAGGGGAGGTTCTTAATTAATTCACCTCTCCCTGACCCTCTCCTTGCAAAGGAGAGGGGGAATTCATACCCTGGTCAAATTGAAGATTTTATAAAAGAAGCGGATAGAGTTATTAAGAAAGGGTTTAGGGCGATAGCGACAACCTTGACGAAGAAGATGGCGGAAGATTTGAGCTTGTTCTTGAAAGAGAAAGGATATAAAGCAGAATATCTGCATAGTGATATTAAAACTATAGAGAGAATTCAAATATTAACCCAGTTTAGAAAAGGGGACTTTGATATTTTGATCGGAGTGAATTTGCTTCGTGAGGGTCTTGATCTTCCGGAGCTTGCTCTCATAGGAATTTTAGATGCAGACAAAGAAGGATTCTTACGATCTACTACATCCCTAATTCAGATTATCGGCCGTGCAGCGAGAAATGTCGAAGGAAGGGTTGTGCTCTATGCCGATCATATGACGAAGTCCCTCGAAAGTGCGATAGATGAAACAACGAGAAGAAGAAATATACAGATAGCTTACAATAAGAAGCATGGCATTACTCCTGCGACGATTATTAAAAAGATTAAAGATATTACAGAAGAGCTTGAAGATAAGCATGGCAAGGCAGTGAACGCCGAACTTGATCTAGATGTGGAATTATTTAAGAAAGCATTTGGAGCAAGTAAAAGTAATAAGGGTAAAGGTGAGAGAGAGTCAATAAAGAATCTACTCCTCTCAGATGAAGATAGGAATAAAAATGTTTACGAAAAGATAATAAAGATAAAAGAGAAAGAAATGAATAAAGCGGTGAAGGAACTAGACTTTGAAACCGCGGCAATATTGAGAGATGAGATAGTGGTGTTGAAAAGTAAAAAGGCCACAACTGTTGAGTGAAGGGCCTTTTAGTGATCAAAGCATGAAATGAACAAAAACTGTGTCGGCGCGACAGGCCTCGAACCTGCATCTCCTGACTGCCAGTCAAGCTTCTTAACGTTAAAACGACGCACCGGTTAATTTAATGGCATATTAGCTGATTTATTCATATTTGTCAAATATAAAATTTAGTGTTAGAATTAGAGTAATTAAATATTGATATACCCCCTCTAAGAGAGATGCGGGGACTGTTTAAATTTATGAAAAAAAACGAAGAAGCAAAAATAATAATAAAAGGGGCTCGGACGCACCCCGAAGGAAAGAGTACTTCCTACGGGGCAGGCAATTTGAATATGGTTGATAAAATAGTTATTCGAGGTGCTCGTACCCACAATTTAAAAAACATTTCTGTCGAAATGCCTCGGAATAAGATGATAGTAATTACTGGGATGTCAGGCTCTGGGAAGAGTTCTTTGGCCTTTGATTCTATCTTCGCCGAAGGTCAGAGGCGTTATGTGGAGAGTCTTTCAGCTTATGCTCGCCAATTCCTCAATCAAATGCCGAAGCCGGATGTAGATGAGATTACAGGTCTTTCACCAGCTATCTCTATAGACCAGAAGTCACGTTCCAACAACCCTCGTTCGACAGTTGCAACTATCACTGAGATATATGATTATCTTCGTGTTCTTTATGCGCGTATTGGACATCCTCATTGTCCTCTCTGCGGAGAAGAGATAAAAAAGTTATCAAATGATGAGATACTTCATTTTGCAATAGATAAGATAAAGAATTTTCAAAAAGATACAAAGAAAAACCCCGTAAAAAAGCAAAGCTTTAACGGGGCAAGGAAAGTTTTAGGCGTTGAATGGAATGAAGCTCCCGTGTCTATTCTTGCCCCAGTTGTGAGAGGCAGAAAAGGTGAATATTATCAACTTCTTTATGATTTACTCAATAAAGGCTTTGCGCAAGTTAGACTTGATGGAGAGATAAAGAAATTGAGAGAAAGAATAGATATTTCTAAAACTAAGAAGCATGACATAGAAGTTATTGTGGATAGTTTCCAAATTCATGAATTTAAAGATAATGAAAAGGATTCTTATTCACGTTTAGCTGAGAGTGTCGAGAGAGCTTTGCTCGAATCAGATGGCTTAGTGATAATTAAAATAGATGAAGAGGAGTACCTTATGTCTTCCAAGTTTTCTTGTGCTAATGACGGCTTTGCTTTCCCCGAGATAGAGCCAAGATTATTTTCTTTCAATTCTCCTTATGGAGCATGTCCAACTTGTAATGGTCTCGGGACAAAATATTTCGGCGGAGATGAAGCTTGTGATGATTGTAAGGGTCTTCGTCTTCGTACTGAAGCATTGCATGTGTACCTTGGTGAAAGCGCTTCGCAGAAACATCAAAATTCTTCCCGCTTTACCCTAAAGGGCTCCGACGCGGATAAGAATTTTGATTTTTCTGCTCCGCTTAACATCGTGGGTGTGACGCAATTATCAATTTCCGATGTTGCGGATTATTTCATTGAGTTAGAATTAAGCGATCAAGAGAAAGAAATTTCAAAAGTTATAATAAAAGAGATAGAAGCTCGTCTTCAGTTCTTATTAAACGTTGGTCTTGATTATCTGTCTCTTGACAGAAAGGCCAATACGCTTTCTGGTGGTGAGGCTCAGCGCATACGTCTCGCTTCGCAACTCGGTTCACGACTTGTAGGAGCACTCTATGTGCTTGATGAACCGACGATAGGATTACATCAGAGAGATAATGATAAATTAATTAAAACATTAGAAGACCTTCGTGATTTGGGTAATACTATTATAGTGGTAGAGCATGATGAAGATACTATCTTTGCGTCGGATTATATAGTAGATATAGGACCTAAAGCCGGAGTTCACGGCGGGGAAGTGATAGTCTCTGGGTATCTTGATGAGTTACTTGATGCGAAGACTAATGCATCCAAGTCTAGAACTTTGGCTTATTTACGTAATGAAGCTCGGATAGAAATTCCAGAGAAGAGAAGAACGAGCGACAAAGGAACTTTGAAGATAGTCGGAGGGAAAATTTTCAATATTGATAATCTAAATGCTGAAGTGCCACTTGGCAAGCTTGTAACTATTACTGGAGTATCAGGAAGTGGCAAGAGTTCCTTCATGTATGAAATCTTACATAAAAATCTACAAGCAAGATACGAGAGAAAGTTTCGAACCGCGAAAGTTTTCAACTGTGCATCTTTCACTGGTACAGAATATCTTTCTCGTGTCGTTCTCATAGATCAGTCTCCAATAGGTAGGACACCTCGATCAAATATTGCTACCTATACAGGAGCTTTCACTCATATCCGTGATATGTTTGCATTGAGCGAAGAAGCACGTTTGAAAGGCTGGAAAGCTAATAGATTCTCTTTCAATGTAAAAGGTGGGAGATGTGAAGCTTGTGAAGGGAATGGTGAAGTCGCAGTTGAAATGCACTTCTTGCCAACAGTCTACGTGACTTGTGATGTTTGTAATGGCAAGAGATTCGATAAGGAAACTTTGACGGTAAAATACAAAAAGAAAAATATTTATGAAGTTTTGCAAATGACGGTAGAGGAAGCTTTTACTTTTTGGGAAGATATACCAGCAGTTTACGATAGGATGAAGACACTTATGGATGTAGGACTTGGCTATGTGAAGCTTGGCCAATCAGCGACGACCCTTTCAGGTGGAGAGGCTCAGCGTGTTAAAATTTCTACAGAGCTTTATAAGCCATATTGGGAGAAGACGATCTATTTACTTGATGAGCCGACTGTTGGATTGCATTATGATGATGTGGCTAAATTGCTGGAAGTATTGAATAGACTTGTAGAGAAAGGTAATAGTGTAGTGGTGATAGAGCACAATATGGATATTATCAAATCATCTGACTATATTATAGATATAGGGCCAGAAGGAGGACTCTCTGGTGGGAAAATTGTTGCCAAAGGCACGCCGGAAGAAGTTGCTAATACGCCATCTTCCCATACGGGGAAATATTTGAAGAAAGTATTGAGAAAAAAATAAATGGATACAAATTCTGCCATGGCAGAATTTGTATCCATAAAAAATATGAAAATACAAGATTTAAAAAAATTAAGAATTCCAGATAAATCAGGAGTCTATTTCTTTCTTAAATCAGCTAGGCAAGGCCTAGCTGAAAAGAATATTCTTTATATTGGTAAAGCTACCTCACTTCGGGATAGGGTAAAGAGCTATTTTTCTAAGGATTTAATCAATACTAGAGGTCCGGCTATTTTAGACATGACAGTAAGGGCAGATAATATAGAGTGGCAGGAGACAGATAGCGTCCTTGAAGCTTTGATATTAGAGGCGAATTTGATAAAGAAATATAAGCCGAAATATAATACGAAAGAGAAAGACAATAAGAGCTTTAATTATGTTTGTATTAACAAAGACGTTCCTTCAAAAATTTTGGTTGTTCGAGGCAGGAATTTGGATAAAAGTTTATATAAGAATATTTTTGGACCTTTTCCGAATGGTAATTTATTAAAAGAAGGAATGAAAATAATCAGAAGAATATTTCCATATTTTGATTATGATTCAAATAAAAAGAATAATAAAGAATTTTATAGACAGATAGGACTTGTTCCTAAAAATGAATATAATGAAAATATAAAAAATATTAAACTTCTTTTTCAAGGCAAGAAAAAAAGTATTATAAAAAATCTTAAAGCAAGAATGACTTATTTTTCAAAACTAAAAGATTTTGAAAATGCAGCACGAATTCGAGATCAAATATATGCGTTAAATCATATTAATGACATTTCGCTAATAAAAGATGAAATATATGGAAGTCCAACTTCCATATATAGAATAGAAGCATATGACGTTGCTCATATGAGTGGCAAGAATATGGTAGGGGTAATGACAGTAGTAGAAGGAGAGGAAGTAAATAAAAATGAATATAGGAAATTTATAATACGAACACAAAATGATGCCAATGATACCGGAGCCCTCGAAGAAATTATTTCTCGTCGATTGAGACATACAGAATGGGGGTTGCCCAATTTGATAGTGGTGGATGGAAGCATCGCACAGGTGAATGTCGCGAAGAGGGTACTTGGTCGTTATCAATTTGATATACCAATCGTAGGGGTGGTGAAAGACGAACATCATAGACCGAAGGCTATAATGGGTGATGAAAAGATAATTAAAGCTTATAAAAAGGAGATTCTACTTGCCAATAATGAAGCTCATAGATTTGCTATAACTTTTCACAAACAAAAGAGAAATAAAAGCTTTTTAAAATAATTATTTCTTGATATACTACAAGAATATGATAAAAGTTGGAGTTATTCGTGGAGGAATAAGTGGCGAGTACGAGGTTTCTCTTAAAACAGGGGGCAATGTCCTTTCGCATCTTCGGGGGGATAAATTAAGTGAGAAATATAAAGCTATAGATATACTTATAGATAAAGAAGGTGTTTGGCATATAAATGGTAAGCCTGTAGCAACCTCAGATGTGTTTAATTCCGTTGATGTTATTTTCAATGCTCTGCATGGAGACTTCGGAGAGGATGGTAAAGTCCAGCAGATGCTTGATGGATGGAAGATTCCATACACTGGCTCAGGTGCTTTCGCTTCAGCTCTAGGATACAATAAAGTTCTCGCTAAAGAGCAATTCAGTTTACTTGGAATAAAGACCCCGAGTCATCTTGTAATACCTAAATACAATGAAGAAGATGCAGATATAAAAGTTTATTCTAAAAAAACAGCTAAACAAATTCATGACAAGCTTTCTCCTCCTTGGATAGTGAAGCCTCTTGCTGGTGGCTCTTCTGTCGGTATGAGGATGTGCAAAACTTATCCCGAGCTTATGAATGCATTCCTAGATGGAGTAAATAAAGAAGTGGATGTTTTGGTGGAAGAAATGATAGAAGGCAAGGAGGCTACAGTAGGAGTGATAGATAATTTTCGTGATAAAGTTGTCTACGTTCTTCCAACTATTGAGATACGTGTTCACAAAGGGAAAGATTTCTTTGATTTTGAAGCAAAGTATAAGGGTATGTCAGAAGAAATTTGTCCTGGGAATTTCACAAATGATGAGAAGCTTGAGCTTGAAAGGTTGGCAAGCCTTATTCACACAGGGCTTAACTTGAGCCATTATTCAAGAAGTGACTTTATTATTCATCCGAAGAAGGGCATTTATGCTTTAGAAGTGAATACATTGCCGGGGCTTACAGATGAATCATTAGTTCCTAAAATGTTAAAGGCTGTGGGATCCGATGTGCCTACATTTATTGATCATATTCTTAAACTAGCCTTAAAAAGATAGTTGTGTTATAATAAATTTATATGGAAGAAAATAAAATTACACCAATAATAACAGATAAAACTCCAGAAACCCCAGTTGAAGGGGCTTTGTCTTTAGAGCAACAATTAGAAGCAATGAAAATTGAGAATGAAAGATTGTTGATTAAGTATAAAAGATTAGAACAATCTAAATTAGAAGAAGATATGTTTATCTCAAATGTATTTCATGGTATGAAGAATTATTTTAACCAAATTCTTGGTTTTCTTGATATTATTAGTGATGGGAATTTAGAAGAAGAAGATCAAAAAACTTATTTAAACATTATTGAAAAAGCAAGTTCATCAGCTCATAGCTTAAGTGAAGAATTTTTACTTTGGAAAAAATCTGGATCAAATAAATTTGAGGCACAAATATCAGAAATAGAATTATCTTCATTTGTTGATAGCCTTATAAATTCATCAAGAGAAATGGCGAATTTAAAGAAAATAAATTTTAATGACAGCATTGATTCTGGTATTTCTGTTATGGCTGACCCATCCATGTTGAAATCAGTTTTAGAAAATTTAATTTCAAATGCGATAAAGTTTACAGAACCAGAAGGGAATATTTCTATTTCTTGTGAGAGGAAAGATAATGAAGTGAAAATATATGTAATTGATGATGGAAGAGGTATCCCTAAGGATAGACAAGATAAAATTTTAAACAGTTTAGGGGATACTACTATTGGGACGAGTGGAGAGAAGGGGACGGGATTTGGTCTCCATACTTGTAATGGATTAATAAAAAAGATGGGAGGGCATATTGATTTTACAAGTGAAGAAGGGAAAGGAGCTACATTTAGTGTGACTTTGCCGGCGGGGAGTAGATAAGATATAGTTTGTATTAATATATTCACATATGAAAATTTCAATCTTGGGCTATGGAGTATTTGGTTCTGCTATTGCTTCTAGATTAGTTTTGAAGGGGCATCATATAATCAAAGAAGAAATTCATCAAGATACCGATATTGTCTTAGTGTCCGTTCCTTCTTATGCTGTCTCAGACGTTCTCATCTCTCATAAAAATGAAATTCTTAACAAGAAGATTATAATCTGTTCGAAAGGTTTTGATAAAAGTGGGGAACTTTTTTCTAAGGTTTTAGAAAAAGAATTTCCCAATAATCCGATATATTTTTTATACGGGCCAACATTGGCAGAAGAACTTCGCCGAGGAGTCTTCTCTATAATGGTTCTAGCTGGCGGAGAAGGAAAAGAAGAATTGAAAAAGCAGATAGAGCTTCCAGATTTAAGGATTAAATTATCTGACGATATTATTGGAGTTCAAGTAGGCTCGGCATTGAAGAATACAGTTGGGATATTTGTTGGATTAGTAGAAGGGGCAGGATTGGGTGAGAATACTCAAGGTTTTGTATATTCTCAAGGTTTACAAGAAATACAAAAAATTGGAGTTTATATGGGGGCAAAATCTGAAACGTTTCTTGGTTTTACTTGCGCTGGGGATTTGTTTGTAAGGTCACGTAGTAGAATGCTAGGAGTAGAAATAGGTAAAGGACGACCCTTTGAAGAAGTAGCCAAAGAAATGGTGTATCCTAAAGAAGGCATTGCGTCATTATTAAATATTTTGAAAATGGATGGTAATCCTGATGTCAATTTAAATTTCTTCAAATTAATCAATGAAATTGTCTTTGAAAATATGCCAGTAAAAGAAGCGGTGAAAAGGCTAGCCGAGATGATCTAACTTTCTTCTACGGAAGAGATCTATGAAGAAGAATACGTAGCTCGTACCCTTACTTGAAAGATTGAAGAGTATGCCAATAGTAAACAGTATCAATGCCAGATTGATACTTATAAACGATACGCCGATGGCTAAAATAGCAGACATAATAGGGAAGAGTATATGCATTCGGGCATGTGCGTTTTCTATTTGCGTGAATGGTGCATTTTCAATAGTTTGAGATTTGATAGCGTAGCTACGCATCGCGAAAAGAGAAATGCCTATCAAAATAATATTTAAAGCGAAAAATATTGTAGCAGTTTCTGAGTAAATATATTGACCCAAGAAATGAGAAGAGAATGGCACAAGCCCAACGAGAAAGAAAAAGATTCCATTTAGATTTGCGAATTCTGCGTCAATATTTTTCACAAGGACTGAAGCTATGAAGTGATGGCTTCTCCAGTAAGTAAAAATGAGAGAGAAGCTAAGAAGATAACTTAAAAACAATGGATACATATTGATAAGAGAGTTGATAAGAGTTCCTTCACTCACTATCCCTACATAGTCAGGGACTCGTATCTCAAAAACCAAGATAGTCATAACGATAGCAAAGATGCTATCTGCCAGCTGGTCTAATCTAAATTGTTTCATCCCGCACAAAGTAAAAGGTATTTTTTATTTTTACTCTAATATTAAATAATAATTAAACTGTTTCCTCGCAAGAAGATATAAATAAACTTTGTGCGGGATTCATCATATACTTTTTATTATATCATAATAATTTATGTATATAAAATAAAATACCCACATTGTAAATGGGTTTTTATTCATTATACAAAGACATACTATTGTGTACATCTAGGATTTAGTACAAGGCACCCTATTGTCATAGGCTAGATACTTAAACTCAAGACAATCATGGATTATCATAATTGTCTCTAAAATGAGAGTAAGTTAAAACTAGGAGAACGATTTCAGTTTTCATACCAGGCGTAACCTTTTGTTACTATTTTTTATTACCTTATCATAACTAGATATTTGAGGCAAGTTCTATTTAAATATTTCATCAATAAGCGCTTCTAGCCCTTTTTTTGTCTTGTTTGAGAAGGGGATTATGGGGTAGATGTCGCCTGCCATTTTTTTTAGTTCTGTCATTTGTTTATGATATTCACTTTGCGTCAGTTTGTCTATCTTGTTGGCAACTATTATGAAATTTTTCTGATGATTTATAAGCTCATTGAACATTAGGATATCTTTCTCGGTCATTCCGACTGTTGCATCTATTATCATCACAACTTTTTTCTGAGTGTAAATAGAATTGAAAAGATAAGAATCTATAAGTTCGCCAATCTTCTCACGCCCTAATCCAGAAGACCTAGCGAAACCATAGCCAGGCAAGTCTACGAAGTAGAAAGAATCATTCAAATCATTTTTAACTAGAAAAATATTTATCTCTTGAGTTCTACCAGGGAATGAGCTAGTGCGAGATGCGCTACTTTTAGTCAAGGTATTTATAAGGCTTGATTTGCCGACATTTGAACGCCCCACAAAGGCTATCTGAGGCACTCCATCAGCCAGTATCTCATCATCTGAAACTAGCCCTTTTATAAACTTTGTAGAAGTAATTTTCATAAGTCTATATTAGCAGAAAAGTGAAGTTATTGCGAAGGGTAAATTAGCGGACCATGAGTACATTTCTCGCCCGCGACTAAAACTTTTTCGTCAAAAAGTTTTGTCTGGGAGTCTCACGACACGATTTACTAATCGCTAGCTCATCTATTTTCTCTACTAAGAAAATATGATTCCGCTGTTCTCGTCCGCACGCAAAGTATGCAGATACTTTGCTTAAGGTCCACACTCAAAATAGCCTTATATTATAAGGTTATTTTGGCTGTGGACCTTAGCGGACTCGAACCGCTTACCTCCTCATTGCAAATGAGGCGCTCTACCAGATGAGCTAAAGGCCCTAAAACAATTAATAATTACTAATTAAGAATTAATAATTAAGATATCCCTATATTACCTTATTTTATATTTTTTGCAAGACATATAAAAACTGATATAATATATTTATGCAAACAGATTTTTCTAATTCTATTTCAATTAATATTGAATTTGATAAAAATTTAGAAAAAATAACTGGTACTTCGGGTCACACAGTAGTGATGAGTACGGGTGCTAACTTTATGTTTTTACTTAATAGTATTTTTATGGAATATCCAGAAATAATGAAAATTTGTAAACCAGGGGAATTAGGGTTCACTATCAATGGTTATCCACCTAAAGAATATAGTCCACTTTTTGATAAAGACGTAGTTAGTTTTGTGGTAATACAAAACCTTTAAATAGATTCATACTTAGGTGTCAAAGTTATTAACATATATATTGTACAATATATTGACAATATTTTTCATACATATATAATGAAAATATGATTAAAAATATATTTCTATTAGAACTAAGGAAAACTAATAAGTTATCTCAGGCTTTTATGGCTCAAAAGATAAGTGTTTCTCGTGCCAGTTATATTGAAATTGAAAAAGGAGCAAAAGAACTTACTCTTTCACAAGCACAAAAAATTGCTGATATTTTTAATATATCTCTCGAGTCTCTTATTTCTGGTAAAAAAACTTCTGAAATAGAAGTATCTTTTAGTAAAGAAAAAAATAAAGAAGAGAAAAAAGAACTTCGTATTGATGTTCCACAAAAAAATATTAAAAAATTTAAAGAAGTTCTATTATATATATTAGAAAAAGTTGGAAGCAAGTCTAATGTTGGAATGACTGTTTTGTATAAACTTCTGTATTTTATAGATTTTGACTATTATGAAAAATTTGAAGAGCAATTAATAGGGGCCACATATATTAAGAATCATTTTGGGCCGACTCCTATTGAATTTAAAAAGATTGTAGAGAATCTTGAGTTAAAAGGAGAACTAGAAACTGTAAAAAGTAAGTATTTTCTACATGAACAGACCAAATATCTATCTCGTCGTCAACCTGATATATCTGTCTTAAGTGCTCAAGAGATAAAGCATATAGATGAGGTTCTTTCTAGACTTTCTGATAAATCTGCAACCGAATTAAGTGATTATTCGCATTTAGATATTCCATGGCTAGGAACAGAAGATGGAAAGGTAATAAAATATGAATCTGTTTTTTATCGAACTAAAGATACATCAGTAAGAATATATGCCGATGATAACTTATAAAAAGACAGAGGATTTTGAAAAAGATCTCAAACGGCTTCTTAAAAAATTTCCAACATTGGTTGAAGATATTGAAATTGCCAAATCTTTTGCGATAGAGATGTATCACCTAAAGAATATAGACAAGAGATCGATTTTTCCGATTCCAAATTTCTTTTCTGAAACAATAAAAATCTGTAAACTCAAAAAGTTTGCTTGTAAATCTTTAAAGGGGCGTGGTGTAAAAAGTAGAATAAGAATTATATATGCTTTTTACGTAGAAACTAAAACAATAGATTTTATTGAAATGTATTTTAAAGGAGAAAAAGAAATAGAAGATAAAGAGAGGATAAAAGAATATTTAAAAAACATTTAATATCAGAAGAGAGAAATTATCGCTGCGACGGCGGTGATTCCCATAAGTATAGTGGCGGCCCAACCTAGGAATCTGGTAATGGGCTTATTTTTATATTCACCCATTATTTTATGGCTACTACTTATTTTTACAATGAAGACGAGGATGACAGGAGCTACGATGCCATTAGCTATAGCCGAGTAGATGAGAGCTTTAATAGGGTCTATCCCTATGAAATTCAAGATTATTCCTATGATTATAGAAATAGCGATAATTGCATAGAAAGCGTGAGCCGTTTTATATTTGCGATAGAGACCTTCTTTCCATCCGAAACTTTCAGATATAGCATAAGCAGTAGAGCCAGCAAGGACCGGTATAGCAAGAAGTCCAGTCCCGATAATTCCAATAGCGAAGAGGAGAGTAGCGAATGGTCCTGCAAGTGGTCTTAAGGTCAAGGCAGCATCAGATGCTGTACCAATATTTGTAATTCCATTTACAAAGAGAGTATTTGCACAAACTGCAATGATAAAGAACATCACAATATTTGATAAGAACATTCCAATCCAAATATCTAGACGCATTTCTTTTACTTCATTGTGAGTTGTTCCTTTACGTGAGGCTACTGTCTTCTTGCCATCTCGGATTTCTTCTTCTATCTCTTCCGACGTTTGCCAGAAAAAAAGATAAGGAGAAATAGTTGTTCCCAATATTCCTGTTATAAGTAGGATTTGAGTTTTAGTAAATGTTATTTGTGGTATAAGTCCATCGTGAAGTAAGAGAGACCAATCCATATGAATTATTAATCCGGTAGCAATATATGCGAAAACTGCAATGACAAGCCACTTTAAATATTTGGTATATATTCTATATGGCACTATTATTTCCAATAATAATCCTGCCAATCCAGTGAAGATAACTAGAAAAATAAAAGAAGCTTTTGGAGCTAAGAGTTGTACGGCCTTTGCCATCGCCCCCAAGTCAGCCCCGATGTTTAATGTATTTGCAAAGAAAAGAAGAATAGTACAAACATATAGAATTTTTTTAGAAAAATTTCTTTTAATATTTGAAGCCAGTCCTCGCCCTGTGACCATCGCTATGCGGGCGCACATTTCTTGGACCGTAGCCACAAGAGGATAAACCCAAACCGCCATCCACAAGAGACTTGTGCCGTATTGAGCTCCTGCTTGAGAATATGTGGCGATACCAGCTGGGTCATCATCTGCTGCCCCTGTGATAACTCCAGGTCCAATCTTTTTCAAATACTCTGTTCTTTCTTGTAATAAAGATTCTTTTTCTTCTGCCAGGGTTACTTCTTCGTCTTTTGGTATCATTTTTTCATCTTTCATATATTATATAATATACTATTTTAAAAGAATTTGGTACAATATAAGTACTACTTATGGCGCTAAACAAACCAAACAAAATTCAGATAATAAAATATGCTCCACCACCACCAGATCTGCCGACGTTGGGTAGAGTAGATCCAAGTGATGTTGCTTTCATTGGCCGTACAAATTATGTTGCTTCTCTTGAAGAAAAGAGGTTTGTTTTCGGTATCAAGCGTATAGACCGTAGACGTCATATGTACATCATTGGTAAATCTGGAGTTGGTAAATCTAAACTTCAAGAATTAATGATTCGCCAAGATATTGCTTATGGGCATGGTGTCTGTATTATTGATCCACACGGTGAGCTCATAGAAGATATTTTGAATTTTATCCCAGAAGAAAGAATCGAAGACGTCTGCGTAATAGATCCGGGAGATATTGATTTCCCTTCATCCTTTAATCCGCTTGCCAATATTGACCCAACTTTCAAACATCAACTTACTCAAGGGTTGATAGAAGTTCTCCGTAAGCAGTTCGGAGCGAACTGGACGCCACGTCTAGAGCACGTTTTTCGTTTTACGGTTCTTGCCTTGCTTGACTATCCATTTGCGACAATGCGCGGAATGATAAGTATGCTAACTGATCGTAATTATCGTCAGAAAGTGGTGGAGTATATAGAAGACGACATGGTCAAAAGATTCTGGGCTATAGAATTCGCTGACTGGTCTGAGAAGTTTGATACGGACGCCATCATTCCTTTGGTGAACAAGCTTGGGCAATTCCTTTCTGATCCAATGCTCCGAAATATTTTCGGACAGAAAGAAAATAAAATAGATCTAGAACAAATAATGAATGAGCAGAAGATTCTGATGATTAATCTTTCTAAGGGTAAGATTGGTGAAGAGAACTCATCTTTCTTTGGAGCGATGTTCCTTACCAAGATCAAGCAGGCTGGTATGGCTCGTGCCAAGCTTGAGCCGAAAGATCGTGCGGACTTTTATGTTTATGTGGATGAGTTCCAAAACATTGTGACAGATACATTTGAGAACATTCTTTCAGAGGCTCGTAAGTATGGATTGAACCTCATTATCGCTCACCAGTATATAGCGCAGTTATTACCGAAAGTTCAGCAAGCTGTCCTTGGTAATGTGGGCTCCATAGTGACATTCCGTGTTGGAGGTGATGATGCTACGAAGTTGAAGCCCGAGTTCGCACCAGTCTTTGATGTGAAAGATATGATTAATCTTGGAGTTGGAGAATTTTATATTAAGATGACGATTGATGGAGAAAGTTATGATCCGTTTTCAGGAGAGACATTGAAAGTTCTTCCCGCGACACATCCTTCTTATAGGCAAAGAGTTATAGAAGCTTCACGTCGCAAATATTCTATCCCTGCTGGTGACGCTCAGCGTTTGATAGCCGAAGAAGAAGCCACTATCATCCGTAGTGCTCAAGAAAAGGCTGCAATCACTGGCAAGAAAGGAAAAAGTGAAGAATCTAATGAAGAAGAGGAAAACAATAAAGAAGAAAATGATGAAATAGAAAATAAAGAAGAACAAAAAAGCAAACCAAAACCTAAAAAAGAAGAAAAAGGCGGCGAGCCATTAATCTAATTAACTTTGTTTACAAGGCAATCCAGAGTGGTATAATTATAATACAAGGTCGCAAAGCTTAATTTCTCTATATATTTTATGGTATTTATCTATACAACATGTAAAAATGTAGAAGAGGCACAAAAGCTAGGAGGACTTATTATAAGTAAGAAAATAGCTGCTTGTGTGGATTTCTGGCCTATATCTTCTTGTTATAATTGGAAGGGAAGTCTTCAATGTATATCTCAGGCGATGCTTTTGATCACTACTTTTGAATCAAAATTAGAAGAAGTGAATCAAATCATTTCAGAGAACCATACTTATAGTACTCCTCTTATCGCCGGAGTGGATGTCCGTCGCATTAATCACCCTTATAAAGAATGGATGATGGAAGAAATAGTTTAATGCCTTTTATATGAATTCAAAGAAAATTTTAATTTTTGGAGTATTTGATGGTATACATGATGGCCATATGCATTTTGTAAATGAAGCTAGAACGCATGGCGATCACCTCGTAGCTGTCGTGGCGCGTGATGCCGTGGTAGAAGAACTGAAAGGTGTATTACCAAAAGAGAATGAAGTAGAGAGAATAAAAGAACTTTTAAAAATTCCCGAGATAGACCTCGTGCTTTTAGGAGATCCACAGATTGGTACTTATAATGTGCTCAAAGAAGTGAAGCCCGATATTGTATTCCTTGGATATGACCAAGAGGCACTTAAAAAAGATTTAGATAAGAAAATAAAAAGTGGTATTTTAAAAGATATAGAGATTGTCATTGGCACATCGCACAAAGGAGAAGAATTGCACTCATCAATTTTGAAAAAGAAAAAATAAACTCGGAACCTTTTATATTTTAAAGAATCAAGGTATACTATAACTAATCTATGGAAAATGAAATTCCACACAATCGTGACATCACTTATTTTGGTAAGACGAACTTTCGTAGTAGCAATACTATTTTCGGTATAAAAAGGAAAGACCGTCGTCAGCATATGTATATACTTGGTAAGTCAGGTACTGGTAAGTCTGTTCTTCTCTCTAATCTTATTTCTCAAAATATCCAAAATGGCGAAGGCGTCTGCGTCGTAGACCCTCACGGAGAAACAGTAGAAGAGATTCTCCATCTCATTCCTGATCACAGAGTTAAAGATGTTATATACTTCAATCCAGCTGATACGGACTTTCATATTGGCTTCAATGTCATTCAGCTTGATGATCCAAAGTACAAGCACTTGGTGGCTTCGGGGCTTATGGGGATTTTCACGAAGATTTGGGCGAATGCGTGGAGTTCAAGAATGGAATACATCCTAAACAATGCAATTCTTGCTTTGCTTGATACACCTGGTACAACGCTTCTCGGAATTCCTCGTCTTCTAGTGGACAAGGATTATCGTCAGATGATAATTGGCAATCTGAAAGATCCAGTAGTCAAAGCTTTCTGGGTCCACGAGTATGAGCAATGGCGTGAACAGTTCCGAAATGAAGCCATCGCTCCGATTCAGAACAAAGTAGGACAGTTCCTTTCTACTTCTATTATTCGTAATGTTGTCGGTCAGCCGAAATCCACTATTGATATTTTTGACATAATGAATAGTGGGAAAATTTTCCTTGTGAACGTTTCAAAGGGGCGTATCGGTGAAGACAATTCGGCTCTCCTCGGTGGTATGATTATTACCAAGATTCAGCTTGCTGCGATGGAGCGTGTACGTATACCTGAGGACGAACGTAAAGACTTTTATTTATATGTCGATGAATTCCAGAACTTTGCTACAGATGCGTTTGCCAATATTCTTTCTGAGGCTCGCAAATACCGTTTGAATCTTACTGTCGCCCACCAGTATACTGCTCAGCTTGAGAATAAAGATGGCTCGAAAGTTCGTGATGCTGTCTTTGGCAACGTCGGCACCATGATCATTTTTCGTGTAGGAGGAGATGATGCTGAATTTTTAGAGAAAGAATTTGAGCCTGAATTCACAGCACTAGATTTAGTGAATTTACCGAACTATCATATTTATATAAAGCTTATGATTGATGGAGTGACGAGTCGTCCATTCTCTGCGGTGACGTTGCCGCCACTTAAAGTTGATTTATCACTAGGAGTTAAAGATAAAATTATAGAATCTTCTAGGAAGCTTTATACTCGTCCTCGTAAAGAAGTTGAAGATGAGATATCACGATGGAGTGGAATGCTTCAAGTGGGAGATGGTGAAGCGAAATATAAGGCTGATTGTTCAAACTGTGGAAAAGTTACGATGGTGCCTTTTGAGCCTCAGGAGGGTAGACCAGTTTACTGTAAAGAATGTATGTTTAAAATTAAGAGTGGAGAATTGAAGCCTGAGACTGGATTCATCGCTTCACGTTCATCTCGTCAAGAAGAGAAAGTTTCTACTGAACCTTTGGCTGCACTTGGTATAGAATTCGGGGTGACAGATAAGAATTTTAGAGTTTCCAAGAATCAAGAACAGACAAAAAATTCTGCCCCGATCAATATGGATACGAATCATCACAATGGCCATATAAAATCTAATAATCTAGGAGGAAATATTAGTAACAATAATAATTATAAAAATAATTTTGTAAAACAAGAAAGGAGGCATACAGGTCCTTCTCCACTTTTGAAAGGATTATTGCAGAAAATAGGTATAAATAATGACAAAAAAGTAGATGAAGCTCCTAAAATAGAAGCCGTCGAAATTAAGAAAGAAGTACCAGCTCCGATGTCTTTAGAATCTTTAAAAGCAAAAACAAATGAAGAAATTAAAAAGGATTTTGTAATACCAGCCAAGGAAGCATCCGAAGAAAAGAAAGCATCTTTGAAAGATTTGCTTGAAAAGACAGCAAATCATAATTTCCCAAAGGAAAGTCATTTGGAGGAAAAAGAAAAGGCTCAGGTTGCTTCGCAACCTGAGCCAGAAGTTAAAATTCCTGAGCCAGAAGTCATTTCACCAGTTCCTCAAAAAGAAGACAAGGTAGAGGCTGCTCCACAGGAAAATCTTTTTGAGAGGTCCTCGGATGAGGGAGGACAAGGTGCCAGACCATCTCAAAAAGACATTCCTGTTTCGCAACCAAAGCCCGAAACAAAATCAGATGCTGATTCTTGGCAGAAACGTAAGATAAAGAAAGAAGTTCCAGAAGATGTGCTTCGTAAAGTATTAGAATAAATTTTTATGATTATCAAAAGAATAAAATATTCTATAGTCTTGCTCGTAATGTTTTTTTCTTTTGTAAATTTAGCTTGTGCTGGTCTTGAGATTACAGAGATAAATAATTCAAAAGCAACAGTCAATCGTTGGATTAAAATTTATAATAATGACTCAAGTGAAACTCTGACGGAATGGTTTGTTATGGATGATCATCTTCCGTTATTAACTGGTGGTTTTTGGCATTCTCACGCAATTAAGGCTGATGGTTCTTCGACATTAGCTCCTAATTCTTACGCCATAATAACAAATTATTCTAACATAGAAACTTTTAAAACTAAAAATCCAGATATTTCAGGTATGCCATTGTTTTATGGAAGTTTAACCTTTGAAAAAGAAGGAATAGAAGGAACTATGGGTCTTAGTAAGGACAAAAAAACAATCATTGGTCAATTGTCTTATGGTGGAGCCAGCACTTCATTAAATAATGATTCCTCAGCTAATTCATCTGAAGAAAATCCAGTAGACGAAACAGTTGATCTTATCCCTGTTAACAATAAGATTCCTATAATTTATAAGATATCCACCAAAATTATTGCTCCCAAGATAGCCACAGCTGGTATTCCTTTTAGTATAGATCACAGTACAACTGGACTCAGTAAAGAGAAAATAGTTTTTGGTAAATTTATTTGGAATTTCGGTGACGGGATGAAAAAGGAGGGAAGTACATCAGACCCATTTGAATACATTTATGATTATCCCGGGGAGTATGTTCTCACCCTTTCATATACTGATTCTATTTTTGATACGAAGCCTGATGCGACTGACAGACTTACTATCAAAGTTATTCCTTCAGGAGTGGTCATAAGCTCTGTGGGGACTTATGCTGATCCATTTGTAGAGATAGAGAATAATTCAAGCTACGAAATGTCTCTCAATAAATGGATATTGAAAGGTAATGTTCATTCATTTTTAATTCCCGAAGGTATGGTAATCTTGCCAAATAAAAAGCTCAAACTCTCTCCACGTATTACCGGCTTTGATTTCAATGATTTGAGTTCTATTTCTATCATAGACCAATCAGGGCAAACCTTTGCAACCTATCCAAAACAAAATAAATTTTCCAAATCTTATTCATCCTATTCTACAAACGATAATTCAAATGGCAATATTGTGAAAGGGAATACTGTGGAAAGTAATAAAGTAGAAAGTCTGAAAAATAATGAAAATGTTATAAATTTAAATGACCTTGGTGCAAGTGCCGGCAATGCTGATAATGGATTAAGTAATAAAACACTCATATATTTGGGTCTCATTGGCATTATCATAATAGGTATTGCCAGTGTAGTCCTCATCCGTCGCAAGGTAGACTATCCAGACTATGTGGAAAAGGAAATCAGTGCAAAAGATATGACGATAATAGAGTAGTTAGTCACAAGTCGTCAGCCACAAGTCGGACTTGTGGCAGAAATTATTTTGTAACACTTGCAAACGGCCGTTGCTAAGTGTTGCAAAGTTAAAAACTTGGTTTTAAGTATATTTTATTGTATTATTTAAATATATGAAAAATGAGGCTAAGACCTGCCAAAATTGCAAGAAAGACTTCATTATAGAGGCTGACGATTTTTCTTTCTATGAGAAGATCAAAGTCCCAGCACCGACTTGGTGCCCAGAGTGTAGACAGCAACGCCGATATGCATGGAGAAATGAAAGGACTCTATACAGAAGAAATTGTGATTTGTGTGGTAAGAGTACCGTGACTATTTATTCTCCTAATAAAGATTTGAAAGTTTATTGCTTAAAATGCTGGTGGGGAGATGGTTGGGATCCTGCCAATTATGGCAAAGATTTTGATTTTTCAAGACCTTTTTTTGAGCAGTTCCATGAATTTCAAAAGGAAGTTCCTAGAATGGCACTTTTAAGTAAAAATAGTATCAATTCCGACTATACAAATCATTCAGGAGATAATAAGAATACTTATCTATCTTTCTGTTGTTTTAATACGGAAGATGTTTTTTACTCAACATGGATATTTAAGTCAAGAAATTGTATGGATTCTAGTTATATTTATGATAGTGGAGAAAGATTGTATGAATCTATTGATTCTCGTAAGGCATATCATTGTCAATATGGAATTCTTTTAGAAAATTGCGTTGATTGTTTATATTGTTATGATTGTCATAATTGCAATGATTGTTTTATGTCTTCAAATTTGAGGAACAAAAGTAATGTATTTAAAAATGAACAATATTCTCGTGAAGCATATTTAGAAAAATTAAAAGAATATAATTTGAGTTCATATTTAGATCGTGAAAAATTATATAAGGAATTCCTAGATTTGATGGTTAATAATTCTATCCATCGTTATGTGATAAGTGAACGTAATGTCAATTCTACTGGAAATCTAATATTTAATAGCAAAAATGCGATTAATTGTTTTGACGCTGAAACATTAGAAGATGTAAAAAGATCTTACGCAGTTCTTGACATGAAGGACTCTATAGATATATATCACGCTGGAACAAAATCAGAACTTTGTTATGAATGCCATGGTTGCACTCGTATTTATAATGTAAAATTTTCACATCTTTGTTATGACAATAGAGATATCTCGTACTGTGACTCATGCCAAAACTCTCAAAATCTTTTTGGGTGTATTTCTGTCAAAAAGGGTGAATATATGATTTTAAATAAAAAGTATTCAAAAGAAGAATATCTAGAATTAAAAGAAAAGATAATAGAACATATGAAGAAGGGAGGGGAGTATGGAGAATTCTTCCCACCATCTATTTCTCCTGTTTGTTATAATGAAACTCAAGGCAATTATTATATGCCAGAAACTAGAGATGCAATCTTGGCTCGTGGTTGGCGATGGGAAGATAAAGTCCTGGGTACTTTTGGTAAAGAAACAATACAGCCTGAAGATATTCCTGACAATATAGAAGATATAGATGATTCTATTACAAAAGAGATATTGAAGTGTATAACTTGCACGAAGAATTATAATATTACCCCAGATGAATTAACTTTTTATAAAAGAGAAAATATTCCTATCCCTAAAAATTGCCCGGAATGTAGATACAAGAAGCGATTTGCCCTACGCTTACCTCGCAGACTCTGGCACAGAAGCTGTATGCACGAAGGCTGTAATAATGAATTCGAGACTAGCTATGCACCAGAAAGACCGGAGATAGTGTATTGTGAAAAGTGCTATCAGCAAGCAATTTTATAAATGTAACAGATTTCTGCGATCGTCGAAAAGTGTTATGATGAATAAATAATATATATGGAACAAAAATCAGCAACAAAGAATTGCCAGAATTGTAAGAAAGACTTCATTATAGAGCCAGATGATTTTTCATTTTATGAGAAGATGCAGGTGCCTGTACCCAATGTTTGCCCTGATTGTCGTTTTAAAATGCGCGCTATGTGGAGAAATGAAATGACTCTTTATTCAGGTCAAAAATGTGAAATGTGTAAGAAAAGTATTATTACTATATATAATCCAAAATCAAAATATATCAAATATTGTCATGATTGTTTTTATTCTGAGAAATGGAGCCCAAAAGATTATGCAAAATCGTACGATAAATCAAGACCATTTTTTGACCAAATGAAAGAATTATTGATAGAAGTTCCAAAAGACTGCTTAGGTATTTCTACTGGTGATGGCCAAAATATTAATAGTGAATATATTAATATGGCTTCTGGCTGTAAAAATTGTTATCTTGTTTTTAATACTAGCCCCGCTGAAGAGTTGCTTTATTCAAGAGGAATTAAAAATGGGACTTTTTCTTCAGATATTTATTTTGGAGTGAAATTTGAAAATTGCTATGACTGTGTTAGTGTCCAAGAATCAGCTAATGTTTTCTGGGGGCAAAATATTATAGGTTGTGTTAATTCATATTTTATTTTAAACGGTAGTGGTCTTACTAATTGTTTTGGATGTGTAAATTTAAGGAATAAAAGTAATTGCTGGTTTAATGAGCAACTTACTCCCGAAGAATATAAAAAAAGATTAAAAGAAGTTATGGGGAGTTATTCTAAAATTATTGAAGCTCGTAAAAAGTTTGAAGAATTTTGTTTACAGCACCCCCGCAGAGAAAATAATAATCTGAAGACTATTGATTGTGTAGGAGATTATTTAACTGAATGTAAAAATGTGGTGAATTCATTTGAGGTTGCAAAGTCTGAAGATTGTCGATATTTATTTTCATCTAAAGTGATTAAAGATTCTTTGGGGACTATAGGATTTGGAACGAATTCTGAAAGACTTTTAGAGGTTATCGCTACAGGATACTCTAGTAATGTGATAGGTTCATACTGGGCAGAAAATTCAAGCGACATAATGTATTCATTTGATCTAAGGAATTGTAATGATTGCATAGGTTGTGATGCACTTAGGAATGGTAAATATGCCATTTTTAATAAAGAGTATTCAAAGGAAGAATATGAAGAATTAAAAGCTCATATTATAAAAGAGCTTACAGAATTAGGTATACATGGGTTGATGATGCCGGTTACGATAGCTCCATTTGCTTATAATGAATCTATAGCACAAGATAATTTTCCTTTGACCAAAGAGGAAGCCCTAGCACAAGGTTTCAGATGGGAAGATGACATACAGATGACTAAAAGCAAGGAAACCTTACAGCCAAATGAGATAGAGGATAATATAAAAGATGTGAAAGATTCTATAACGAGTGAGATATTAAAATGTATAACTTGTGAAAGAAATTATAAAATTACAGAACAAGAGCTTTTATTTTATAGAAAGATGAATTTACCAATTCCTCGTCAATGTTTCTTTTGTCGTCACCAAGATAGAATAAAAAGGCGAGGCCCATACAAATTCTGGGACCGTAAATGTGATCATTGTGGTAAGGATATAAAGACAAATTATGCACCAGAAAGAAAAGAAATAATATACTGCGAAAAGTGTTATCAGCAAGAAGTAATTTAGATAATTAAGAAATGAGTAAGGCAAGACCTTACTCAAAATAAGGATATTTTTAATATATGCAAAATAAAAAACAACAACAAAATAAGAAAGATACCTCATGGAATAGTGTTGCGAGCTGGTATGATGAACTGCTGAAGGGGGATGATAGCTACCAGGCGAAGGTTATACTGCCGAATTTGCTTCGGGTACTTGATTTAAAGAAAGGGGAGAATATTTACGATTTGGCTTGTGGGCAGGGATACTTTGCCAATATTTTTGTTCATATGGGGGCAAATGTAGTGGCTTCTGATTTATCTAAGAATCTTATAGAGACAGCGAAAAAGAATACTAAAGAAAAAATTAATTTCTATATTTCGCCTGCGCACAAAGCACAGTTCTTGAAAGATAATACTATTGATACTATCGTAATAGTTCTAGCAATTCAGAATATTGAGAATGTTGGGGAAGTCTTTGCTGAATGTAAGAGAATACTGAAGAAAGATGGAAGAATAGTTCTAGTTCTCAATCACCCAGCATTTAGAGTCCCGCAGGGTAGTGATTGGTATTTTGCTGAGGGAGTACAGTCTCGTATAATTAGTCAATATCTTTCTCCCTCAAAAATTTATATTGATATGACTCCGGGGGAGAAGAATCCGAAGAGGAAGATAAAGACCATATCATTCCATCGTTCGCTTCAAGATTATATGAAAGTGTTTTCCAAGAATGGATTTGCTATTACGCGTCTAGAAGAATGGATTTCTCACAAGCAAAGTGGCATAGGCCCTCGTCAAGTAGTTGAAGACAAAGCTCGCAAAGAAATACCAATGTTTATGTGTATAGAAATTAAAAAGATTTAATTATTTTAATATTTTAATATCAGCACCGATGGAGTTTAATCTATCGGCGATTTCTTCGTATCCACGATTGATCATATAGACATTGCGGAGGATTGAAGTGCCATTGGCCCCGAGCATACCGATGAGGATTATCATTGCAGGGCGGAGGGCTGGAGGGCAGACTATCTGGGCGCCTTTGAGTGGCGTCCCGCCCTCTATATAGACTCTGTGTGGATCGGCGAGAGTGATGCTAGCGCCAAGTCTATTTAATTCTGTGAAGTATATTGCACGATTCTCATAGACCCAGTCGTGGATCATAGTCTGACCTTTGGCACGAATTGCAATAGGGACAAAGAATGGAAGATTATCCATATTAAGTCCTGGGTAAGGATTGGCGTGGATTTTATCTCCTAAGGCTTTTAATTTAGAAGGGAAGATGTGCAAGTCCACAAGATTAGTTCGTCCATTATATGATTTATAAACTTTAGATATTTTATATTTAAGCCCCATCCTTTTTAATTTCTCTAATTCAAGAGAAAGGAAGTCAATAGGGCAGCGGGTTATTTTAAGTTCTGAGTCAGTGGCAATTGCTGCAGAGATGAACATCATAGATTCAATAGGGTCCTCACTATTGGTATATTCAATATCCATATCTATATCTTTGATTCCGTGTACTATTAGAGTAGAAGTGCCTATACCCTCTATCTTCACTCCAAGCTTTTCTAAGAAGAAGCAGATTTCTTGGACCATATAGTTGGCACTTGCGAATTTGATAGTAGTCGTACCGTTTATCCTTGCCACAGCGGTAAGAATATTCTCACAAGCTGTATCTCCAGCTTCGTACATGACAATGTTTCCTGGTTTTAATTTTTTACTTTCTATTTTGTATTCATTGTTTGTAGTTTTAATTTTAACACCGAGGTCTTCTAGTGCATAAGTATGTGCTGATATTGTTCTTTTGCCGAGTTTGCATCCAGAAGCATGAGGAATAGAAAATGTTGGTAAAAGGTGAATAAGCGGGCCGATAATCATTACGACAGAGCGAGTCTTCACTGCAGATTCTACATTTATTTTATCTAAGGTAAAAGTTGCTGGAGGAGTGACAATGAGAGAATTATTTGCAATCCATTTAATAGAGACGCCAATACTTTCAAGAATTTCGATGACCCTGTAGACTTCTTCGATGCGGGCGATGCCGTGGAGAGTAGTCTTGCCACGATTGAGTAGGGATGCACAGAGAAGTCCAACGGCGCCATTTTTGGAAAAGTTTGTATTGATAGTGCCATGTAGTTTTTTACCGCCAACAATTTGAAAGTCTATAGAATTATTGATAGAGACTATCTGGTGCTCTAATACTTCGCTTATTTTGCCAAGTATCTCAGTACTGAAATTCTGCTCTCCTTTCTCCATTCGTGCAACTGCCGATTGGGAGGTCTCAAGCTCTTTCGCGAAAGCGTCTTGAGTTAGACCTCGACGTTCTCTTAATTCCTTTATAAAATAGCCTATTTTCTGTTGTTCTGTCTCTTTTTTCATATATTGTTTATTATTGTTAATAATTACTATTTACTATTTTATATCATATATGATATAATTGCAAGAGTTATGAATATACAAGAATACGTAGATATAAAAGATTATACAACTCTCCGAGTAGGAGGGCAGTTTCGGTATTTTGTTGTTATAGAAAAAGTAGAAGATTTAGAAAAAGTTTTTTCTTTCGCTAAAGAGAATGATGTAAAAATTTTTATTTTAGGGGGAGGTTCAAACATAGTCTTTTCTGATGGAGTTCTCGATGTCTTGGCTCTTAAAATAGAAATCAAAGGTTTTGAAATTGTTTCGCAGATAGAAAACTATGTAGATATAAAAGTTGGAGCTGGAGAGGTTTGGGATCAAATTGTTTCTCGGACGGTGGGTATGGGTTTGTCAGGGCTTGAATCGTTATCTCTAATTCCTGGAACAGTCGGAGCTAGCCCCGTGCAGAATATAGGAGCATACGGAGCTGAAGTGAAAGACACTATACTTGAAGTAGAAGTCTATGAAATGAAAACAGGGAAAATATTTAATATTTCAAACCAAGATTGTAAATTTGGATACAGGGATAGTATTTTCAAAAATGAGATGAGAGGTAAATATGTGATAGTTGGGGTGACATATAGGCTTGATAAAGTGGCTTCATCTAATTTACTTTCCAAGGCGCTTTCATATCCTGGAATAAAAAGATATTTTATAGAGAATAATATTAATAATCCGACTCTCAAACAGATTCGTGAGACTATTATAGACATCCGTAGAAGTAAATTACCAAATCCAAAAGAGAAGCCTAATTTAGGTTCATTTTTCAAGAATCCAATAGTATTAAATGAGATAGCCAATAATATAAAGAGGCAATACTCAAATGCCAAATTTTATCCTGTTGATAATAACTATACGAAAATCCCTGCCGGCTGGCTTATAGAAAATGCAGGATTGAAAGGGGAATCCTTCGGTAGTGTGTCTGTCTATGAAGAGAATGCTCTTGTATTGGTGAATAATGGTAATGCCACCTGCGAGGATATCATTAAAGCCAGAAATGAAATAATAAAAGTTGTAAAAGAAAAATTTGGAATTGTTCTTGAGCAAGAACCAGAGATAATGTAATTAAGAATTAATAATTACGAATTAAACTAAAAAATTACAATTAAGAAACGGCCGTTTCTTAATTGTAAAACGACTAAATTTACAAATTTAGTCGTTTTAGTTTGTGCCGGAGGGGAGACTTGAACTCCCAAGTCTTGCGACACGCGATTTTGAGTCGCGCATGGTTACCAATTTCATCACTCCGGCAATGCTTGTATTCTAACAGAAAAGCCAGAAAAATCAATTTTGAAATTATTCTATATATGGCGTATAGTAGATGTATGATTCAGAAACAAAATGATTCCCTTTCATACATAGAAATTTCGAAGGAAAATTTGATACACAATATCAAGCAATTTCGAGGTTTGCTGAAAAATAAAGAAAATTTAGGAGGCAAGACCAAGATTGCTGTGGTGGTGAAGTCCAATGCTTATGGGCATGGGGATATGGAAGTGGCGAAGATTACGAGTCCTTATGTGGATTACTTTCAAGTAGATAGTATAGAAGAGGGAGAGAGAGTGAGGGAAGTTACAAAAAAGCCAATTTTAATATTTGGTTACACAAACGATGATGGAATAAAGAGGGCTATAAAAATAAATGCGATTTTAGCTTGCTTTGATTTCGTACATTTACTTAAGATTAATCACATGGGAGGGGTTTTGAAGAAAAAAGTAAAAGTCCATCTAGCCATAGATTCTTATCTTGGCCGCGAGGGGATAATGCCTTCGCAAGTAGAGAATATAATTAAAGAAATAAAAAATTTAAAGAATATAATTCTAGATGGTGTGTATTCGCATTTTGCAAACATTGAAGATACGATGAATTCCACACATGCAAACAGACAGATAGATACTTACCACAAATGCGTGGAAATATTTAGGGAAAATGGCTATGAAAAAATAAATACCCACATCTCTGCTACTTCCGGAATTCTCGTATATGAGAAAGGAGAAAATCTGCACAGTATAGTCCGTCTTGGTATAGGACTTTATGGCTTGTGGCCAAGTGAGCATCTAGAATATTTGAATAAAAAGAAAATAAATTTGAAGCCAGTCATCAGGTGGGTAACGCATGTCGCTCAAGTGAAAGTAATACCTGCCAACTATCCTATTGGTTATGGTCTTACTTATATTACAAAGAAAGCTACCAAGATAGCCGTAATACCCCAAGGTTATGCCGATGGGCTTACTCGTCTGATGTCAAACAATGGAGAATTTTTAATCAGAGGTAAGAAGGCCAAGATACTTGGTAGAGTTGCAATGAATATGACAGTAGTAGATGTCTCAAATATTAAAGATGTAATACCAGAGGAAGAAGTGGTGATAATAGGTACTCAGAATAAGAGAGAGATTACAGTGGAAGATGTAGCTAAAAGAATGGATACTATAAACTATGAAGTAATTACTAAAATAAGTGCATTATTGCCAAGGGTTATTGTATAGTTTGTTTTCGAGAAAAGTAGTATAATTTAATTATAAGAAAGAGATGTAAGATTTCGTCTTGTGTTTCGTCTTAGTATTTAGAGGTCAAAATTATTAATTAATTAATTTATTAAGATATTATAGTATGAAAAAATATAAAAAAAGTGAATTGTTTGCAGTTTCTTTAATTTTAGGGATGGCTTTTTATTTACCTGTTAGTCTTGTTAAAGCAGAAACTGTAAAAGAAAGTAATAATAACGTTCAAATTAATTCTAATGGTGAAGAAGATAATAATTTAGAAGATGTAAAGAGTAAAGATAACAACAGTGAGGATAATCAAGGAGATAATGAAGATAATCAAAAAGAAATTAAAAATCAGCAAGGAGACAACGAAGCAGATAATCAAAAAGATCAGAATGATGATCAAGATGAAGATAATCAATTTGATGGACAAGAACACTTGGGGGTTATGGCTGACTCAGTCTCTAATCTTTTAGAGGTGGCAGATAAAGAAGATGGCGAAGTTAGTGATAAAATTAAAGAAATAGCCAAAGAACAAGATCTTAATAAGGATGAAGTTTCTAAGGAGATAGATCAAATTCACAATAGAAGTAAATTTAAAATATTTTTAATTGGTACAGATTATGAAAATATTGGTCAATTAAGAAG
This sequence comes from Minisyncoccota bacterium, assembly GCA_041664465.1. Taxonomy (GTDB): domain Bacteria; phylum Patescibacteriota; class Minisyncoccia; order Phycocordibacterales; family UBA9973; genus UBA8515. Next base: position 56,193 of record JBAYKP010000004.1, read on the forward strand.
TGAAATGGTGAAAATTAGTGATCAGATTGACCAACTTAATGGATTGTTAGATCAAACAAAAAAAGCAGAGAATAAAACAGTTATCCAAGAGCAAGTTAAAGTTCTAGAACAAGAACAGCAAAAGATTGGGGATTTGCTTGTCAGTAATGAGAGTAAGTTTAGTCTATTCGGCTGGTTTATGAAAATGTTTAGTAAGTAATTTAATCGATATTTACAATACATAAACTAAGTTGCATTTTTAAGAGTTTTGTAGTATTATACGCATTATGTCACAAGATAGACTTTTCAAATTAGGCTGTACTAAATGCAAGCGCATTAACTACTGGTCAAGCAAAAACAAGAAACTCGTCACTAAAAAGATCGAGCTTAAGAAGTATTGCAAATGGTGCAAAATTAATACTAAACACAAAGAAATGAAAAAATAAAACCCTGCAAAGGGTTTTATTTTTTAATGTATATGTGGGCGATGGAGGGGAACCGCGAGTACGCTTTCGGTCACAAGTATTTTTCTGCTGAAAAATCTCGCGACCCCGACTCGGCTCGTCAGCCTCCGTCTTCCGATTCCTCCATCTAAAAAATCTATGATACTATCATAGATTTTTTCCTGCGGGCGATGGAGGAATCGGACCCCCGCCAAAGCGTTTGGAGTGCTTTGTACTACCATTATACTAATCGCCCTTGTGGATTTGAGTATACTATAAATCTTATTTATTTTCCAGTCTTTTCTTTGCATTCAAAAACTTCTTTATTTCTCTCAGAGCCTTAGTTTTTTCTGTATTTTTTCTTGGGTCTATCCAAAGAGTATTGGGGTCGCGTTTGAACCAAGTCTTTTGACGTTTAGCAAAATGCCAAATTTCTGTATAGAGTTTTTCTATCATTTCATTCTTCGCCTGCCGTAGCCTTAGCGAAGGCAGGTTTTTTATCTTTTGCAGATATAGTGCTACATATCTGTATTCTAATCCCAAAGCATTTAGTCTTTTCCAAGATACTCCACTTTTATGCAAATTTTCCACCTCTTTTATCATTCCTTTTTTCATACGGGCGAGTAGGCGAGTCTTGATTCTTTCTTTAAGAATTTCCGGTGGTAGAGTCAACCCAATTTTTAAAACTTCAAACTTATTACTGGATACAAACTCTGCCATGGCAGAGTTTGTATCCTTTGGTCCTAAGCGTGGCTTATGACCGAGAGGGGGAACTTTACCTATTGCGGTAGCTATCTCGATAGCACGGATTAATCGCACAGGATTATTGGTATCAATATTTTTGACTCGGTTTTTATCTAATTTTATTAAAATTTTAAGAAGTTCTCCCGCAGACTTTTTAGAAAGTTCTTCTCTGAGCTTTTTATTTGGGGGAACATTTGGGAATACAGTTCCATTTACTATTGCATCTATGTAGAAACCTGTACCTCCACAGATTATTGGTACTTTGCCCCTACTAATAATTTCTTCTATTTTTTTAAACGCCATTTTTTGAAATTCATTTACAGTAAAAACTTTAGATGGAGAATATATATCAAGTAAATGATGTGGAATCCCTCTCATTTCTTTCTTTGTAATTTTCCCTGTACCCAAATTCATTCCTTTATATACCTGTCTAGAATCAGCAGAAATTATCTCGCCGTTTATTTTCTTAGCAATTTCTACGGCAAGGTCACTCTTCCCAGTGGAAGTTTGACCTAATACAACAATGATCTTATCCATATTTCGCATATTAGCACATTTTATGATAATATATGAGAATTATGGGATTCAAATCATATATAACAAAAAAGGTCCTTCAAATGAAGGGCATGTCTGCTGAACAGGCAGAGAAGATGGCGAAACAGCTTGAAGATAATCCAGAGATCACCAATAGTCTAAAAGCTTTAGAGAGCAACAAAGAAGTCAAAGAACTCTTTGAGAAAATTACAAAAGAAATAGAAGAGAAGAAGAAAGCCGGCACTGCCGAGCAGTATGCGGCTATCCTCGTGATGAATAAATACAAAGCAGAAATTATGAAGCATCGCGAAGCCCTCGCTCCACTTATGAGTCTGATGCAAAAGTAATTTTATTTTTGATATTTTTTCTAAGTTTAAATCGCTTCTGCTAGATCTACATCACTATGATCTATCGGTTTCTTGTTCTTGTAAGTTTTGTAAATAAATATGAAAGTAATTATTAGGATTATAAAGGCACATACGAATGGTAGTGGAGCAGATATGGCATAGACAGCTCCTCCTAGGAGAGGTCCCAAAATCATAGACAGAGACATTAGAGAAGAGAGAATGCCCATCATTTCTCCTTGCTCCTTTTTGTCTGAGAATCCAATTATTTGGCTGTTCATTACGACTCGTAAAGTAGAATTACAAAATGCAGTGATTATCAATCCGAACAAGAAAGCAAATTTGAAAGGCATAGCCATTATCAAGTATCCAATAGCGAAAGGAACGAGCATCCAGACCATCAAGAATGATTCTTTAAAATATTTGAGCCAGACTTTACGAATCATAAAAGCTTGATTGAGAGAAATTATCACTCCTACTAAAGTCATAATTAAGCCGGAAGCTATAACTGTCCAGGAGAATACGCGTGTGATGTATAAAGCAAAAATTGACTGATTGAGAGAAGTAGCAATACCAAAGAAAAGCCACGCTAGATATAGAGGCAGAATATTTTTATTCTTGAAAGCTTTGATGATAGGATTAAATGGATTGAGAGAAATTTTGCCAGTGTTTCTATTGTGGTTTGTCTCTGGCAAGAAGAAATAAGCAAGGATCGTATTTAAAGTTGCCATTATGCCGACAACAATGAAAGGCAACTTCATACTAACGCTTGAGAGGACTCCACCGACAAGTGGACCAATAATAAAACTTATACCGAAGACGGCACCGATTAGTCCGAAATTTTTAGTTCTATCTTTCTGGTCTTTAGAAATATCTACGAGATAATTCTGAGCAGTAGAAATATTCCCAGCCGCCGAGCCGTCGATTATTCGCCCTAAGAAAAGCCCAAAAATAGTTTTTGAAAAAGCAAAGATAAGCCAGCCGACGGCACTAGAAGCTAGACTCACTAGCAAGACGGGACGTCGGCCCTTTCTGTCTGAAATCATCCCAAGTATCGGGGCACTGAAAAATGCAAAAAGAGAAAATACCGCGAAAAGTAAAGTGACGACAATATCTGGGACATTGAATGATTCTACATAGTAGGGAAGGATAGGAATAATAAGTCCAATACCTAAGACGTCCAGAAAGACAGTAGACAGTATGATTATTTTCGGTGAAATATTAAATTTGTTTTGGAACTTTTTTATCATTTATCCAGTTTATCATATTTATCTTATTCTCTATAATTCTTTATTTTTAACTCAAAATTTGGTAGAGTCTATATATATGTCATTATCAATCGGAATCGTCGGCTTGCCAAACGTCGGGAAATCAACCTTATTCAACGCTCTTACGAAGAAGGGTGTGCCTTGCGAGAATTATCCATTTTGTACCATAGACCCATCTGTCGGTGTTGTGGCTGTGCCTGATGATCGTATTTGGAAGCTTAGAGAATTTTCTAAATCAGCGAAGACGATACCCGCAGTTATAGAATTCGTAGATATCGCAGGGCTGGTCAAAGGCGCATCAGAAGGTGAAGGACTTGGCAATAAATTCTTGGCAAATATTCGTGAGGTGGATGCCATACTTGAAATGGTAAGAATTTTCCCATTGAAGAGTGACAGTGGCAATGAGATACTCCACGTGATGGGAGACATAGATCCACTGCGAGATATTGAAATAATAAATCTAGAGCTTATATTGGCTGACTTGGAGACTGTAATAAAAAGGAAAAATAATATTGTCAAAGAAGTAAGAAAAGGAGACAAAGAATTTGTTTTAGAAGATGAAGCTCTTGCGAAATTGATTCCAGTTCTTGAAGCAGACCATCTTGCGAACACGGTAGACTTTAATGAAAAAGAATTAGAGAAAGTTAAACAGTTGGGGCTATTGTCTATGAAGCCATTTATATATGGACTTAATAAAAGAGCCGGGTCAGAGAATCTTGATACAGCCAATCCTGAAATTTTCAAAGAGCTGACAGATTATATAGAAAGTATGGGTTCAAGGTTCGTGGTGATAGATGCAAAAGTTGAAGATGAGCTTAAAGATTTTGAAGGTGAAGAAAAAGAGATGTTTAGAAAGGAATTAGGAGGAGAAGATGATGGAATAAACAGTTTAATAACAGAAGGGTATAAACTCCTAGGTCTTGATACTTACTTTACAACAGGAGAGGATGAAACAAGAGCTTGGACTATTAAGAAAGGTAGTACGGCCCCTGTGGCCGGTATGGCTATTCACACTGACTTTAAAGATAAATTCATCCGTGCCGAAGTCGTCTTTTGGAAAGACTTACTTGAGGCTGGTAGCTATGCCGAAGCCCGTGCCAAAGGAAAAGTCCGCACCGAAGGCAAGGATTATATAGTGAAGAATGGGGATGTCATAGAATTCAAAATTTAAATATATGTTTAAACGAATTTACTTTTTCTTTTTTACTTATATGGCAGCAATGTTTTTCTCTCAAACATTGATTGTCTTTTGGTTATCTAAAAATGGTTTTGATTTTTCTCATATTATAATTTTTTTCGTTACTTCTTACATAGTAGCTCTCATTGGTATTTTTGTTTTATCAAAAATAAAAATGAATTTGAAACCCACCATTTTACTAGGGGTACTTTTGAGTGCATTAAGTGTTGCAGTTTTAATAAAAATATTTAGTGTGTATCAATTATATTTTTCTGCTATTCTTACAGGATTTAATGTTATTTTCTTTTGGATCCCTTATAATATTATGCATTTTAAGTTTAGCAACGAAGACAAAAGAGGGCTCAATAGCGGGATTTATTTTTTAGCTACTCCTATTATAAGTATGACCTTACAGCCCTTGGCTGGTCTAGTGGCAGAAAAATTTGGATTTGAAACTATGTTTTTCATTGGCATAGCTATGTATCTTATACCAATCTTTTTAATTAGATTTTTACCAAGCTTTGAAATAAAATTAAATATTATAAAAGAATTTCGAGAAAACAAATTTAATTGGTCTACTTTTTTTCAAGGATTTGCTTCTAGGGTAAATTGGACGCTTATTCCAATATTTACTTTATTTTTTATTAAATCACCTAAGGCCTTCGGTAGTTTTTTTGGATATTTAGCAATTATTACTGCTATAACTTCTTTATTTAATGCAGCAATATCCGACAAGATGAAAAATAGAAAAGTATTTTTCTATTTGTTTACTTCTATCGCTGTTTTAAGTTTAGTGCCGTTAGCTTTTGTAGAAAACATTTATTATTGGGCTATTTTTGCTGGCATCACTAGTATGTGTATGTATTTAGCTAATCCTTTTTGGCTTGCGTTTAATCTGGATTATTATAAGGAGATAGGAGTAGAAAAAACAATAATTTTAAGAGAGGTCTTTCTAAATGCGGGATATATTGTAGCCTTATTGATAGCAATTTTAATTTTCTGTATCACTTCCTCTACGAAGATAAGCTTATTGGTTGTCTCTTTGATAGCTTGTATTTTGCCATTGGCCTCTTATTTGCAAGGAGTTTATAAGAATAAAAATATTTGATTATGAAAAATAATTTACAAAAATATGCAAAAATTCTTAAAAATGGCGGAGTGGGGGTCATACCTACGGATACTTTGTATGGATTGGTGGGGAGTGCATTTTCTAAGAAAGCGATAAATAGGATTTATAAAATTAAAAAAAGAAATAAAAGCAAGAAATTAATAATTTTAATTTCTTCATTAAGCGATTTAGAAAAATTTAAGATAAAAATTAGTGAAGAAGAGGCCAAAATTTTGGAAAAATTTTGGCCGGGGGAAGTCAGTATTATCCTGAATGATACAGCTTTTAGATTTCCAAAGAAAAAGTCTTTATTAGAAATTTTGAAATGTACAGGTCCACTTGTCGCCCCAAGTGTAAATAGAGAATGTGAAAAGCCAGCAGAAAATATCAAGCAAGCAAAAGGATATTTTGGGGATACTGTAGATTTTTATTTACCAGGCGGAATTTTAAAATCTGAGCCTTCTACTTTAATAAGAATAAAAAATGGCAATATTGAGGTATTGCGACAAGGAAAGGTTTTTTTGGTATAATAAAGCCATTATGGAAACAAATATAAACACACCAAAACAATCGAATTTTGTGAAAGTATCTATTATCGTTGCTATTGTGGTCGTTATGAATCTGTTCTTTAATTATGCTGTATCTTTGGTTTATAAGGAGCCAGTAATGGATTCTTTTATCAAGCCTACGCAGGTAGTAGAAGCTATAAAGACTAAAGACCAATGTATCTCTGTCGGAGGTCAGTGGAGCGAGAATGCTTATCCTGATCCAGCTCTCAAAGGTAAAACTCAAATAGAAGGTTATTGTAATGAGAATTATACAAAACAGCTCAATTATGATGCTGCTCGCAAAGTATATGAGAAGAAAGTATTTATTACTCTCATAACTCTTGGAGTCATATCTCTAATTTCTGGAGGATTCATTGCTATCTCAATCCTCTCTATTGCATTCGCTTGGGGCGGAGTACTCTCACTCATTATTGCCTCAATGCGTTACTGGTCACAAGCAGATAATTTAGCCAAAGTGGTAATCCTCGCTATTGCTCTCGGAATCTTAATCTGGCTTGCAGTAAAGAAATTTAATAAGTAAAAAATAATTTAAGAAAAGAGAAATGCAAAATTACGATCATAAAAAAATTGAAAAAAAGTGGCAAGGAGTGTGGGAGAAAAGTAAAATCTATGAAGCCAAGACTGGAGGTAAGGGGAAACCATTTTATGGGCTTATAGAATTCCCTTATCCATCAGGTGCTGGGCTTCATGTAGGACATATACGTAGTAATACTGCTATGGATATTATTACACGTAAGCGTCGCATGGAAGGCTACAACGTTCTTTATCCAATTGGTTGGGATGCTTTTGGTCTGCCGACTGAGAACTATGCTATAAAGATGGGGATAGAGCCAGCAAAAGTCACTAAAACTAATACTGATATTTTCCGTAAACAGTTGAAATCTGTCGGTTTTGGATTTGACTGGTCAAGAGAGATAGACACAACGAATCCAGCTTATTATAAATGGACTCAATGGATATTTTTACAAATGCATAAAAAAGGGCTGGCTTATAAACATAAAACAGAGATAAATTGGTGCGAGAAATGCAAAATTGGTTTAGCCAATGAAGAAGTTGTAGCAGGAGTTTGTGAACGTTGCGGGGGCTCTGTGATTAAAAAAGAAAAGGAGCAATGGATGCTTGCGATTACTAAATATGCAGACAGACTCGATAAAGATTTAGATGATGTAAATTATTTAGAGAAAATAAAAATTCAACAGAGAAATTGGATAGGCAAGAGTGAGGGAAGCGAAATAGAATTTAAAATTTCATCTAGGCAAGGCCTAGCTGAAAAAATAAAAGTATTCACAACTCGTGCAGATACTATTTTTGGTGCGACGTATGTGGTGCTTGCTCCGGAGCATGAGCTAGTCTCAAAGTTAAAGTTACAGATTTCAAATTGGAATGAAGTAGAAAGTTATATTAAAGAAGTTAAAAATAAACCAGACATAGAAAGGACAGCGGAAGATAAAGTAAAAACAGGTATAGAATTGAAAGGGGTCAAAGCTATAAATCCTGCAAATGGGGAAGAAGTCCCTGTCTGGATTGCCGACTATGTACTTGCGACTTATGGGGCAGGGGCGATAATGGCGGTTCCACAACATGACGACAGAGACAGAGAGTTTGCTACTAAGTTTAATTTGCCAATAATAGATAAGCCGCTAGTAAATGCTAAAGAAATAACAGATAAAGTCGGAGGGAAAATTGTTACGAAGTATAAATTACGTGATTGGGTTTTTTCTAGACAGAGGTATTGGGGGGAGCCGATTCCTATAATACATTGTGAAAAGTGTGGCTATGTGCCAGTACCTGAGAAAGACCTTCCTGTATTGTTGCCCAAGGTTAAGTCTTATACTCCAACTGACAACGGTGAATCTCCACTCGCTATTATTTCTAAATGGGTAAATACAACTTGTCCTAAATGTAAAGGTAAAGCTAAAAGAGAGACAGATACAATGCCGAACTGGGCAGGATCGTCTTGGTACTTCTTGCGTTATGCAGATCCAAAGAACAAGAAGGAATTTGCCTCTAAAAAGGCTTTAAAATATTGGATGAAAGAAGGGGTTAATTGGTACAACGGAGGTATGGAACATACAACTCTCCACTTACTTTATTCTCGTTTTTGGCATAAATTCTTGTATGATTTGAAATTAGTTCCTACATCGGAGCCTTATATGAAGAGGACTTCGCATGGAATGATCTTGGCCGAAGGTGGAGTGAAAATGTCTAAGTCACTAGGAAATACTGTAGATCCTAAAGATATTGTTACACTTTATGGAGCTGATACTTTGCGTATTTATGAAATGTTTATTGGTCCGTTTGATCAATCTGTTGCATGGAGTACAGAGAGTATAATCGGTTCACGAAGATTTCTAGATAAGGTCTGGCGTGTTGCACAGCAACTACAGATGAGCACTGATAAGAAATTACAGATCAACACGGATAAAAAATCAGTATCTATCAGTGATTATAATCAGGGTCAATCAGTAAATTTTTCAATAGAAAAATTATTGCATAAAACGATTAAAAAAATAGAAGAAGATATAGAGTCTATGAGTTTTAACACCGCTATTTCTTCTATGATGATTTTAGTAAATGAAATGGAAAAAGCTACAAATGTAAATGAGAAAGATTTCAAAATGTTTCTTCAAATTTTAGCTCCATTTGCTCCGCATATTACAGAAGAGATTTGGCAAAATTTGGATGGGAAGAAGTCTATTCACTTAAGTTCTTGGCCCAAATATGACAAGAATAAGATTATAGATGAAAAAATTATGATAGGGGTTCAAGTAAATGGAAAAGTTCGCACTGAGATCAGTATAGATAAAGATATAGGAGAAGATGAGGTTAAGAATTTAGTCTTGAAAAATAAGGATATTTTGGTTTGGATAGAAGAGAAGGAGGTTAAACGTGTTATTTATGTGAAGGGGAGAATTGTGAATATCGTGGTCTAGTATTATTTACTTTTATTAAGTATAATATAATTATTAATAATTATTACAAGCCGTCTTTGTATAAAACTATGGCGAGCCAAAGAAAAAATGGAATCAAAAAGAATTGAATTTTTCAACAAGTTATCGTTTATTACATTATTAGCTACTATCTTCGTCTCTTTGTTTTTCTTCATACCTTATGTCCCTGTGACTCTTGAGGCTAGTAAAGGATTCCTACTTTCTGTAGGGACGACTTTATCTGTCTTTTTTTGGTTGATTGCAAGACTTGGTGAAGGCAAATTCACAATTCCTCGCGATAGACTTATCCTTTTTGTTGGAGTTATTCCTCTCATATTTTTAATTGCATCTTTTTTCTCATCTTCTCTCTATATTTCTCTCTTTGGTAGTGGTTTTGAAATGGGGACTTTCGGTTCAATGCTCGTACTCTTTGTTCTATTTTTTCTCTCATCAATGTATTTCCAAACAGAAAAGCGTTTATGGTATTTCTTCGGGGCTCTTTTCTTGGGAGGAGTAATTCTTTCAATTTTTGAATTGGTTAATATGTTTGTTGGCTTTGATCGCTTCCTACCGGGACTTTTGCAAGGTATTTCATCAGGGAATCTTGTCGGTAGTTGGAATAACTTCGCACTACTTTTTGGTCTTTTTATTTTATTGTCTTTATTCACATTAGAATTTTTAAAAACAAAAGGAGTATTCCTTATCGTTCAATATTTCTTATTAGTGACAGGAATTTTCTTCCTTATAATTATAAATATTCCACTTGTATGGCTTTTGGTCGCTATCTTTTCAATGGTCATCTTTGTGTATAGTGTTTCTATTCAACATGCAGGAATAAAGATAATTCACGGAGGAGGAGAAAGCAAGAGATTCCCATTTGTGGCTCTTGTTGTGATGTTTGTAAGTCTTGTCTTCTTGGTAGGTAGCAACTCTTTAGGTGGATTAATATCTAAATATGTTAATCTTTCCAACCCAGAAGTTCGTCCATCTATAGTTACGACAGGTCAAATTGCTCTTAAGTCTATAAAGCACAATCCCGCATTTGGTACTGGCCCAAATACTTTCAGCTTAGACTGGGCTCTCTGGCAACCTAAAGAAATAGCTTCAACCATCTTTTGGAATTCTGATTTTAGTAATGGATATAGTACTCTTTCTACTTTTGTTGTTACTACTGGTATCTTAGGATTATTAGCTTGGATTATCTTTTTCATTATTTTCGTAATAAGAGGAATTCAATCTCTTCGTATTGCTCTCAAGGATCCACTGTCCAATTATTTTATTCTGACGACCTTTATGGTCTCTTTATATTGTTGGATTACTTTCGTCATATATACACCCAATATTTTAATGTTAATGTTGGCCTTCTCTTCAAGTGGTATCTTGATCGGAATATTAGTATATAGACAAGTTATAGAAGTTAAACATTTTTCTTTCTTGAATGATCCTAGGAATAGTTTCTTTGCGATTCTTTCTTTGATGGTTCTAATGATTGCTACATTATTCGTCTCATATTTATATGTTGAGAAGTTTACTTCTGTCATATATTTTTCTAAAAGTTTAAATGCTGATAACACGATGGAATCTCTCGTTCATTCTGAGAAAATGCTTGTGAATGCCATTTCACTAGATAAGAATGATATTTATTATCGTACACTTTCTCAAGTATATGTAGCAGAGATTGGAGCTCTCGTAAATGATAAGAATGTATCACAAGATACACTCAAGTCTAATCTTCAACAGTTAATAAATTTTGCGCAGAATTCTGCATCTATGGCTGTCAGTCAGAATCCTAAACAATATTTAAACTATGTCAATTTGGGCAATGTTTATGCTTCGCTCGTAACGTTATCAGTGGACGGTAGTTATGAAAGTGCCGTTAGCTCTTATGCTAAAGCACAGGCTCTAGCACCGAACAATCCATCTATCCTCTTAGCCAAGGCTCAATTAGAATTTGCTAAAAAGAATAACGATGAAGCTCGTAAATTGATTAGCCAAGCCTTAGACCTCAAGCTCAATTACACTGATGCTTTATTCCTATTAGCTCAGATTGAGACAAGCGAAGGCAATACGGCTGGGGCTATCAAGCAAGTAGAACGTGCAGCTCAATTAAATCCAAGTGACTCTACAATCTTTTTTCGATTAGGGTTATTGCGTTACAATAATTCTGATTATACTGGAGCAGTTTCTGCTTTCGAACAAGCAGTCTTGTTAGACAATGGTTACTTGAATGCTAGATATTTCCTAGGATTGTCTTATCAGAAAGTTGGGCGTAATGGTGATGCTCTAATTCAATTTAAAATATTAGATAAAGTCTTGCCAAATAATCAAGATGTCAAGAAGGCGATAGATTCTCTCTCCAATGTAGGTGCTACCGTGGCTCCACTTGCTCCTGTTACTACTAAACCGGTTACTAAAACACCACAAGGACAATAATAGTTTCAATTGAATGCCTAAAAAGATTCTGACATTCTTCAATAGGGAATTTAATGGGATAAACGAAGCCGCCTTGTTACTTGGTGGCTTCGCTTTCCTTTCCCAAGTATTGGGGCTGATTCGTGATAGAGCACTTGCAAGTATAGTAGGAGCTGGTCCCACTTTGGACGTTTACTATGCAGCTTTTCGAATTCCTGATTTTATTTATATTTCTATTGCATCCCTTGCTTCGGTGACGGTCCTTCTTCCTTTTTTGATAAATAAAATGAAAGAGGATAATAATGACAAGGCTCGTCTCTTTCTAAACAATGTTTTTAGCGCTTATATGCTTTTTATGATTACAATCAGCGTAATCATTTCTATTCTAATGCCATATATAGCTTCTTATATTGCTCCCGGTTTTGGAGAATCTCAACTAGCCTCACTCGTTACGACTAGTCGCATTATGCTTCTGTCTCCTATCTTCATTGGCTTATCAAATATGATTGGATCAGTTACGCAATTATTTAGGAACTTTTTTATTTTTTCTTTGTCTCCCATATTTTATAATTTAGGAATTCTATCAGGTATTATTTTTTTATATCCTATTTTTGGTGTTTATGGATTAGCTTATGGAGTGATTCTTGGCGCTGTTTTGCATTTATTGGTTCAAGTTCCTATCGTAGTAAGTCATGGATTATTCCCTAGATTAACTTTCAAAATAAAATGGCGAGAAATTTATAACGTTACCAAGTTATCTATTCCTAGGACATTAGCCTTATCTTGCAATAGTCTGGCTTTCATTGTCCTTATTGCTATGGCTTCCACTTTGAAAGAAGGATCTATATCTTTATTTACATTTTCCTTCAATCTCCAATCTGTTCCTGTTGGAATTATAGGGATTTCATATTCAGTTGCCGCTTTCCCGATTCTTGTCAGATCATTTTCTTTGAATGATATGAATAATTTCATCACTCATATAATAGGAGCAGCCAAGCAAATCATTTTCTGGTCTTTGCCTATTATTGCTCTTATTACTGTTCTGCGTGCGCAGATTGTGCGTGTAGTCTTAGGTTCCAATGCTTTCTCTTGGTCAGACACTAGACTGACGGCCGCTGCTATTGCTTTATTTATAGTATCTTTGATCACACAGAGTTTAGTTCTTCTTTTTGTCCGAGGTTATTATGCTGCAGCCAAGACCAAGACCCCTCTTATTGTCAATGTATTCTCTTCTGTTATGGTTATAATCTTTGCTTACGTTACTCTTTTTATATTTAAAAATTATCCGGGCACTTTACATTCCATTGAATCAATTCTTAGGGTGAAAGATGTCCCAGGGACGATAATGTTAGCTCTGCCGATTGCTTACGCCTTAGGTTCAATATTGAATTTCTTTTTAATTTGGATTATGTTTAAGCGGGATTTCTTGAAGGGGAGAGGAACTATGCTTTATAAAACATTTTTAGAAAGTTTCTTAGGCGCCATTACGATGGGACTTTTTGCTTATATTTCATTAAATTTCTTTAGTTACATTTTTGATTTGGATACATTTCTAGGAATTTTCTTGCAAGGTTTGATCTCGGGACTTATAGGTATCGGGGCTGGTATATTAGTTTTGTATATATTTAAGAATCAAGAATTACTAGATATAGCAAAAGCTCTTAGCCATAAATTATCAAATAAGAATATTATCGCCCCAGAGCAGACAGATTTATAGACAGCCTTTCATTTTAAGGGTTTTTTTGGTAGGATAAGAGTATGCAGAATATTAAACATATCAGGAATTTTTCAATTATTGCTCATATTGATCATGGCAAGAGTACTTTAGCGGATAGAATGCTTGAAGTGACAGGCACAATAGAGAAACGTAAAATGAAAGATCAGGTACTTGACTCTATGGAGCTTGAAAGAGAGCGGGGTATTACTATTAAAATGCAACCGGTTCGGATGGAGTATATTTTAGATAATGAAAAGTATATTTTAAATTTGATTGATACTCCGGGACATATAGATTTCTCTTATGAAGTTTCTCGAGCGCTTAAGGCGGTAGAGGGGTCCATACTTCTCGTAGACGCTACTCAAGGAGTCCAAGCTCAGACGCTTACGACGCTTCAAATGGCACGTGACCTAGGGCTTGTCATTATCCCAGTAATTTCCAAGATAGATTCACCTTTAGCTAGAATAGATGAAGTGAAAATGGAAGTTGCCCTTCTTCTAGATATTGATCCAGATATCATTATGATGGTTTCAGGTAGGACCGGAGAAGGTGTCAGAGAATTACTTTCCGAAATAGTTAAACGTATCCCAGCACCCAAAGAAAATGAAGTGGTAACTTCAAGTGGCCGGGCACTTGTCTTTGATTTCAAATATGACAACCATAGAGGAGTTATCGTTTATGTTCGTGTAATAGATGGCGAATTTCAGAAAGGGAGCTCACTTTTATTTGCTGTATCATCCGAGAAATTTATTTCTCTTGAGGTAGGGACTTTTTCTCCCGAAGAAGAAAGTAAAGAAAAAATAGGAACAGGCGAGATTGGCTATATCGTCACAGGAATTAAAAAGCCAGGGATTGCTTCTGTTGGAGATACTATAACGTATTTGAAAAAGCCAATGCCGGCTCTATCGGGGTATATGAATCCCAAGCCAGTTGTCTGGGCTTCTGTCTATCCTGAGAGTCAGGATGATTTCCCTAATTTAAAACAAGCCTTGGGGCGTCTACGTCTTTCTGATTCTTCTTTTTCTTACGAAGAAGAATCTTCAGGATCTTTAGGTAGAGGATACCGGTGTGGATTCCTGGGAATGCTCCATCTTGAAATAATCGCTGAGAGATTAAATAGAGAGTTTGATTTAGAACTGATAGTAACGATGCCATCCATAACATATAAAGTAGTTCTACGTAATGGAAAAGAGGATACTATTTATTCTCCTCATCTTTTTCCTGATGATGGTAATATCATAAAGGTTTTTGAGCCGTGGGTAAATGTGAAAATTATTACTCCATCTATATATACGAGCTACCTGATGCCATTTTTATATGACCATGAGGGAGTTATCAAAACAACAGAAAATTTTGGAGATAATAGATCCTCCATTGATTTAGAAATGCCCCTTCGCGAGCTCATGAGAAATTTCTTTGATGATATGAAAAGTCTTACTTCTGGGTACGCCTCTATTTCTTATGAGATAGGAGATTACAAGCCGGCGGATGTGGTGCGTATGGATATTATAGTTGCCAATGAAGTTATGCCTGCATTCTCTAGAGTAGTATCTCGCAGAAGAGTAGAAGATGAAGCCAAAACTCAGGTAGAGAAATTACAGAAAATTATTCCTCGTCAACAATTTGCTTTTAAAATACAAGCCAAAGCATTGGGGCGAATTATTTCTTCAGAAGGAGTTTCAGCCTTTCGTAAAGATGTACTGATGCATGGTAGTAAAGTTGTGGGAGGAGGCGACGTGAGTCGTAAGAAGAAGTTACTTGAGAAGCAGAAGAAGGGGAAAAAGAGGATGCAATCAAGTGCAAAAATAAACATCTCTCATGAGGTGTTCTTAAAGATGATGCGAAGTAGTAATGATAAATAAGTTAATTATTTAAACAAAATAGGCATATAAAGTAGTATCATACTGATTATTACCAATATTGAAATTACTGCGAAAACTCTCTCTATTCTCTTTTTATTTTTTTGGCCGAAAAACATGATATAATAATAGCATTAAAAATGTCGGAATTCAATAGGAAAAATAAATATAATTTTTGGCACTCACCATTAGTCCTTATAGTGCTTTTTTGTGTTTTAATTTTATTCATATATAATATTATTGGTTTAATTGAGAAAGAGAGAGAAACAACAGAGAAAAAGAATGTAATATTGTCCAATATAGAGACTCTTCGTAATAGAGAAAAAATATTATCAAACGATATTGAAAAATTAAAGACAGAAGAAGGAGTAGAGGAGACAATCAGGGATAAGTATCAAGTAGTGAAAGAAGGGGAGAAGATGGTCGTGATTGTAGATGAAGAAAAGAAAGAAAATCCTCTTTTACACGAAGAGACTAAACATGGTTTTATAGAGTGGATTAAGGGCATCTTTAATAAATAAATTGCGAGATTAGTTTAGTGGTAGAACTGGTGCTTCCCAAGCATCGGGCAGGGGTTCGATTCTCCTATCTCGCACACTGGATATTTGACACACCTGTCAAGAGTGTTAATATTGACGCGTGTGCTATAATGAAAATAGGTAAGAAATTATTAATTAATATAGTATAATTTATGAAAAAAGTAACAATATATAGCACACCATCCTGCCATTTCTGTCATATGGCGAAAGATTTCTTTAAGGAGAAGGGAGTAGCATTTGAAGATTTTGATGTATCAACTAATCTTCCAAAAAGAAAAGAAATGCTAGAGAAAAGTGGTCAGATGGGAGTACCAGTAATCATCATAGAGAACAAAGATATAATCGTTGGTTTTAATAAACCAAAGATAGTAGAGCTGCTAGGGATTAAGGAGTAGTAATTTATACAATAATATCGTATTATAAAGACACCAGAAATGGTGTTTTTATGATTTGTCCTCGTAGTTCAATGGATAGAATAGCTCACTCCTAACGAGCTGATCCAGGTTCGACTCCCGGCGAGGACACCTTTTGTTTTCTATTTAAATATGATAAAGTAGGTCTAATGGATGAAGAAATGAAAAAGCTTGTAATAGAGAATAATACGATGCTTAAGAAGCTCGTTACTTATCAAAAGTGGAATCAAATATATAAAGTCATCTATTGGGTGATAATAATTCTTTCTGCAATAGGAGCCTTCTATTTCGTCCAGCCATTACTAAGCAGTTTAGCGGGTGCTTATGGAGTAGATACTTCTAGTTTTAGTAATGCGTTGAAATAAAAATGCCTAGATAGCTCAGTTAGTAGAGCATTCGCCTGAAGAGCGAAGGGTCCCCAGTGCAAACCTGGGTCTAGGCACCAGAATGGAACAAATCGGTTCCAAAGAAGATAATGAGTGGGCGTGCGTAAGGCACGCCCACGCTGTTTCGCCCGTTTTCGCCAATGAATTCTGGGTTAGAATTCCCGCCCCGCCTTCGGC
>JBAYKP010000005.1:0-60430 GCA_041664465.1 Minisyncoccota bacterium
AGTAGAATCAAGTAACATTGACGCCGTGCTCGAAAGTGGCATGGTAGATGAATTTATTGAAGCGGAGCGTGATTTGTGATAAAATTAAAACATTGATGATTTACTTTGATAACGTTACAAAAAAATACAAAAATAATTCTTCTCTAGAAGAAGTGACTCTTTCTATCGCTGCCGGCGAGTTCGTTTCTATCGTTGGGCATTCAGGCGCAGGCAAGACGACCTTGACCAAGCTCATCCTCGCTGAGGAAGCTCCGACTTCTGGTGCTGTCTTCTTTGAGTCTACAGATATTCACAAGCTTTCTAAGAAAGACCTGATGAATTTCCGTCGCAAGGTAGGTATTGTCTTCCAAGATTTTCGTCTTTTACCGGGGCGTACGGCTTATGAGAATATAGCATTTGCGATGGAAGCGACGGGTAAGAGTGATGAAGATATTATGGAAGATGTTCCTCACGTCCTTGAGCTTGTGGATCTTACCAATAGAGCTTTCCACTTCCCTCATCAGCTCTCAGGTGGAGAGAAGCAACGTCTAGCTATCGCTCGGGCTATTATTACTCAGCCCGATTTAATCATTGCCGACGAGCCGACTGGGAATCTAGACCCTATGAATGCTATTGAAGTTATAAATATTTTGAAAAAGATTAATGACTTGGGCACGACGGTCATTCTGACCACTCACAATAAAGGATTAGTGGATGGTATCAAGAAGCGAGTTATCACTCTTGAGAATGGGCGTGTCATAAGGGATGATAAAGAGGGTAAGTATATGTTATAATCAAATTATATGATAATCCATTTCAAAAGAATTGTAAGGTCAGGTTGGAATAGCTTCATACGTAGTGGCTTTACTTCCATTGCCAGTATTCTCATTATGACTATCACTCTTTTTGTGATTACTTCTCTTATCTTTGTTCAAGCTGCACTTAATGCTTCACTTACTGATATTAAAAACAAAGTAGATGTCACCGTTTACTTTATTCCCGGAGCAGAAGAAGCTTCTATTAAGAAAGTTGAAGATTCATTATCTAAATTACCAGAAGTTAAGAGTATTACTTATACGACAGCCGAGGAAGCACTTTCAAATTTCAAAGATAAGCATGGGAATGATTATCTGACTCTTCAGGCCCTAGATGAGCTTTCTAGTAATCCGCTCGGAGCCTCACTTAATGTCAAAGCCAACGACCCTTCTCAATACGAAAGCATTGCGAAGTATTTCGAAAGTGACAACTCTATATCCAAAGGAGCTCTGACTATCGTAGACAAGATAGATTATCACCAGAATAAATTAATTATAGATAGACTGACTTCCATTATAAATGGAGCCAAGAGTCTAGGTTTCATCATCTCATTCGTTCTTATTATCATTTCTATTATTATTACTTTCAATACTATCCGTCTTATCATTTATATGTCTCGCGACGAGATTAGTGTGATGAAGTTAGTCGGAGCGGGGAGTAAATACGTGAAGGGTCCATTTATTGTCTCTGGTATTTTGGTAGGTATTTGTTCTGCACTTCTATCTATTATTATTTTCATCCCGATTTCTATTTGGCTGGGGAATCATATGACGGACTTTATTGGCATCAACTTATATCAATACTACAAATCCAATTTCTTGCAATTATTTGTGATAATGCTTCTCTCGGGAGTAATCCTTGGAAGTATTTCTAGTTTCTTTGCCATTAATCGCTATTTAAGAAAATAAAATATTATGGGAAAAGAAATTGAAAAGCTAGAAAATCAATCATCTAACTCCAAGTATATCTTTGTAGTTGGTGGAGTTATTTCAGGAGTGGGGAAGGGAGTCGCAGCTTCATCTATGGGTCTTCTGATGCAATCTCGTGGTCACAAGGTGACTTCTATAAAGATTGATCCATATATAAATATTGACGCGGGGACGATGAATCCGACAGAGCATGGAGAAGTCTTCGTCTTAGATGATGGAGATGAATGCGATCAGGATATGGGCAACTATGAGCGTTTCTTGGGAGTAGATTTGAGTCGTACCAATTATATGACGACGGGGCGCGTCTACCAAGAAGTTATCCGTAAAGAACGCAACCTAGAATACAAAGGCAAGAATGTAGAAGTCGTCCCTGATGTTCCTTTTGAAATTATCCGCCGAATCAAAGAAGCTACCAAGGTAACTGATTCAGATATTACTATTATTGAGATCGGAGGGACTGTCGGAGAGTATCAGAATGTCCTCTTCCTTGAAGCAGCACGTATGCTCAAGTCCAAGCACCCAGCCGATGTTGCTTTCGTCTTGGTTTCTTACTTACCTGTACCTTCCAACCTAGGTGAGATGAAGACGAAGCCCACTCAATATGCTTCGAGAACTCTGAACTCTGCCGGAGTCCAAGCCGATATTATAATTGCTCGTGGAGTCCAAGCTCTCGATCAGAAACGCAAAGAGAAGATTGCCCTATTCTGTAATGTCCCTGAAGAGAACGTTATCTCTGCACCAGATGTGAAAAGTATTTATGATATCCCACTAAACTTTGAGAAAGATAAAATGGGCGAAACATTAGAGCGAGTCCTTAGCTTGCCGAAGCGTACTGCTGATCTAGCTAAATGGAAAAATTTTGTCTCAAAGACCAAGAATGGCAAAGAGAAGATAAAGATTGCCGTGGTGGGTAAGTATTTTGATTCAGGTGACTTTGTCCTTTCAGATGTATATATCTCAATTCTCGAAGCATTGAAGTTCTCATCATATGAGTCAGGTGTAGGGATTGAGATTGCTTGCGTTAATTCTAAGGATTTTGAATCCAAGAAGATTCCAGTATCAATGTTGAAGAAGTATGATGGGATTCTTGTCCCTGGTGGCTTCGGAGAGAGTGGAATTGAAGGAATAATTTTGGCGATTAATTATGCGAGAACTCACAATATTCCATATTTTGGATTATGTTATGGAATGCAACTTATGGTCATAGAGTATGCTCGCAATGTTTTAGGGCTTAAAGATGCCAACACTCGTGAGATTAATCCAGATTCCCAGAATCTAGTTATTGACGTGATGGAGGATCAGAAAGAAAAAATAGCGAATAAAAAGATGGGGGGCAGTATGCGCTTAGGGGCTTATCCGGCAGTACTTAAGAAGGGGACAGTCGCAGAAAAGGCATACTTCGGCTCGCCGAAGTCTAAGACGAAGGAGGCTTTCGGCTCGCCGAAGTCTAAGACGAAGGCGACTAAAACATCTCAAATAGTAGAACGTCATAGACACCGCTACGAGGTCAATAACGCTTACAGAGAGGCCTTGGAGCACGCTGGGCTCGTGTTCTCGGGGGTATCTCCCGACGGCACGCTTTGCGAGATTGCCGAGCTCCCTACGAGCTCGCACCCATTCTTCCTCGGCACCCAATTCCACCCAGAATTCAAAGCCCGCCCCCTTTCCCCACACCCACTTTTCACCGCATTCATAAAGGCGTGTGTGAAATTAGCTTCTAGTAAATAGTTTCTAGTGATTAGTAATTAGTAAAAATTACTAAAATAAAAACCAAAACAATAGCAAATATGCGTTGGGCTTCGCCCAACGCATATTTGCTACTTTTTAATTATTGTTAAAAATCCTAAGTGGGGGATTAGGGTAATATTGAACTGCTATTTGATAGATAATAAGGATTATGTAATAGAAATAACTTACTTTTTATCCTGCTAAATATTTTAACAATACAAGCCCAGCGAACATAATGATACTTCCTATTATGGTTTCTGTTTTAGGTCGATCTTTGAAGAAGATATAGCTAAACAAAAGGACAAAGAATACTTGAGTACGGAATACAGAAGTTACTAGCCCTGCCTCTCCGTTTCCCAAAGCCCAAAAAGCCAAAAAAGTGGATGCCGCCATTAAAAATCCAACTAAGATAAATGTCTTTGTATTAGATATTATCTGTGGTAGCACCATTTTCTTTTTTGCAATTACCCAAGGAAGGAAACATATGATAATAATAATATTTTCAGTAAGGATTGCGAATGATTCACTTTGCGGAAATGTATTATTAATTGCTAATTTATCAAATACACTAACAATTCCGATCAATGCTACTGAAATAATCATCCAAAACGAAATTTTATTTTTGAAAAGTAGTTTAAATGGTTCAAGTAATCCCTTTTTTACAGAACTGATATTTAAAACATATGCTCCGAGTAATGTAATAGTCATAGCCAAGAATTCTCCTAAAGAATATCTTTCAGATAAAATAAACATAGAGAAGATTAAAGCAAAAACAGGACTAAGGCTAATGATAGGATAAACATCGGAGAGGCTATTTTTTTGAATGATTTTATTAAAAATAATTTTTGAAACTGTATAAAAAATTACTGAAGCAATTACTCCAATGAAAAATTTATAATTTAATGCTGGAATTCCTTCTTTTATGACTAAAGGTAATATAAATGGAGTAGAAAAAAGTATCGCAGCCCAATAAAAGACTATAGGGTCGATTTTTTTAAGAGCATGTTTACTAAGGATAGTATAAATCCCAGAAATAAATGCCATTGAAAGCGCAGCATAAAACCACATTTTTAAATTATCTCATAGTTGTATGTTTTATCAAAATTTTGGCTGTTTATAGTAACTAGTAAAAATTACTAAAACAAATCAAGAGCAGTTTTAATTGTCTCTTCTAATGAATAACAAATAGGAACTTCTGGTATTTCAGTTTCAATTTCAAATTTAATCGTTGACCATTCTGGGAATTCTCCATCAGTTCCAATAACAAGATTTATGTTAGGATTTGCTTTACGTCTAGCTATCCATTCTCCTAATTCCATCATAGTGATATGTCCATATACTTTATTAGAGTCTTCTTTTTCTGCTTCTTTTGGGAGATAAAAGATTATACATCCATTTTTAGAGGCAAAATACAAATAATATTGTTCCCAAGCTCTTTGCCTTTCAAAGGTTTGATAATTTGAGGGGTTATCTTGTTCGATAAATTTAATTAGGTCCGGATTTATTTCTCTTCTTGGAGAAGCAATAAAGAGTTCTTTGTTTTCTTCAATAAAAATTTTTATTGCCTTATCTTGCCATTTAGGAGCATTACGAATTGGACCAGCAAGAAATATAACAGGTAAATTTGGTTTTATTTTTACATTATTTCTAATCTTGTCTTCAAAATAAGAAATGGGTGAATGAATTTTGGTTTTATTTATCACAATTTTATTATACCAAAATAATAGCCAAAAACCCTAGGTGGGGGATTGGGGTGATGTTGAGAGGCTATTTGATAGATAATAGGGATTAATATGAAAAAACTTTTGTTTCATATTCATGCAATAATATAGTCTCTAAATTGGGCTCTACCTCTTCTAATGGATTACCCATATCTTCTGTATAATGTACAATGATTTTAAAGGGTAAAATGCCAAGTCCTTGGTTGATTTCTTTTGTTTTTCTACTATAAAAAGAATGACCCAGTGCATTTGCTCCAGCGGAGTCACCGGCTATTATTTTATCTTTAAATATCTGACTTAGATTTTGAAACTTTTTTAAACTCTCTAAAAGGTTTACAGTTCGGCCTCCACTTAGGAATATAACATCAGCCCACTCACAGCCTTCCAGAAAGTTTTCCTCGGAAGCTATTTTGAATTCTAAATTTTTTGAGCCTTTATTTTTATTAAACTGTCCTTTACATTGTTCAATTCTAAGTTCTAAATATTCTTCAAATTCTGCAAAGAAGACTAAAAATATTTTTACATCCGCTGATGTATCTTTAAGTGTTTCTTGAAAAAACTCATCTCTTATATATTCTATATTT
The DNA here is from genome assembly GCA_041664465.1 of Minisyncoccota bacterium. GTDB lineage: Bacteria > Patescibacteriota > Minisyncoccia > Phycocordibacterales > UBA9973 > UBA8515. The sequence goes on from JBAYKP010000005.1 coordinate 5,758, forward strand.
TTATCAAACCCTCCATGTAAAATAAATTTTGTCATAATTTTTTTCAAATGTATAGCAAGAACCGTTCTTGCTACACCAATTATTTTTTAGTTTTATTAAATAAATTAGATGCTATTTCTTCATTGGGCCATATTGTTATATTTTGGGGATCAAAATTATCTTTTTGAATACATAATATTAATTTCCTCATTTCTCCTATAATAACCCTAAAATTTTTAGCATCAGGAGCATTTTGTAATAGAAGCATAATATCACTTAATAATTTATAATCTTTTATACAAAACGATACTTCAAAGGACATTTGATTTAATCCTTCATAATAATCTATAAGTTCATCTTGATTTAAATAATCCCTTTCTTTCCCCCTATACTTTATCCACCTAGAAAACAATTTAGCAACAGCTTCCGCTTTTTGTTTTTGTGCTTGTAAGAATTTATAATCTTCTGTTTTTTTAGAAAAATAATATGTTGTAACTCCACCTATTAATACACTTACAATAACTATTATGATTGTTTCAATATTATTCATTGTTTTATTTTAAATAATAATTTCATATTTCTCATACTATCACGACTTGGTTGCCGAACAGGGAACGTGAGTACACTTTTCTCGACTACCGAATGTTTCCTCCAGAGGGCCTATTGTCTATCCTTATTTTCAAAGCTGCCAGACCTGGACTCGAACCAAGATAACCTCCTCCAGAGGGAGGTGTCCTACCATTAGACGATCTGGCAGCTTTGCAAACAAGGATAACGACAATTTCTTAAAGAACCGGATGAAAAGTGAAGCAGTTCACTTTTCATTGCCGCCGCTACCCATTCGGCAATCTCTGACTTCCACATATTACCACAAAATGCTAAAAAATACAGGGTTGGAAAGGAGAGAGTTTTAGGGTATCATAAGGATATGAATCCCGTACGAAGTTTAAGTTATGCTTAAATACGGGAAAAAATTTTACATTATTAGTTTAATTAAAGTAAAAATAAAAAATACTCTTTTACTTTGTACGGGATGAATACAGAAATAAAATATGAGCCGAAGCATATAACAGTAGAGGATCTTAAAAATGGGTGTCTAACTTTGACGGGGGATGGAGAAGAGAAAAAGTTGTGCATGATTCAAGAAGAATTCCGCGAAGGTCTAGATGCCGTGAAAGATCTGGGCCCTTCTGTCACTTTCTATGGCTCAGCAAGATTGAAGCCAGATCATCCTGAGTACATCAAGGCTTATAACTTAGCCAATAGAATTGCCAAAGAATTAGGCTACGTAATAATTTCAGGTGGAGGAGCAGGAATAATGGAGGCTGTAAGCAAAGGAGCGAAAGATGCCGGTGTAGAAGCCATAGGTATGACGATAAGGCTTCCTCACGAACAAGCCACCAATCCCTATGTGACCAAAGATATTCCTTTTCATTTCTTCTTTGCTCGCCAAGTCTCAATGCAGTACACGACCGAAGCCTGCGTCTACTGTGCAGGAGGTACTGGGACGATGTATGAATTCTTTGAAATGCTTACTCATTTGCAAACTGGCAAGATAGGCCCCATACCTATAATTTTATTTGGGGTAGAATTCTGGACCCCAGTCAAGAAATTACTTGAAGAACAATTCGTAGAAAAATATAAGACTATTTCCGCTTCTGACCTAGAAAGATTCATTGTCACTGATGATGTAGATCAAATAATAGAAGTGATAAGGGTAAGTAAAATGCGAACAGGAGAGGATGAATTGAATTAAAAAAATAGTAGTATAATGCAACTATGGAAAATATAGATACAAATAAAAAGGGGACATGGCATGAGAAGCATAAGGCGAGTCTTACTATTGGTCAAAAGATTGCTGACAAGGTAGCTACGGGGATGGGTTCTTGGAGATTCATTATTATTCAGACGATTATAGTTGTAGTGTGGATGATTCTAAATATTATAGGGATCATCTCTCATTGGGATCCATACCCATTCATATTGCTCAACTTATTATTCTCTACTCAAGCTGCGTATGCTGCTCCGATAATTATGATGGCACAAAATAGACAGAATGATAGAGACCGCATTCAAGCATTAGAGGATTTCAGGACGAACGTAGAAGCCAAGAAAGAGATAGAAGAACTTCAAATTCGCTTGAAGAATATTGAAATAGAAAAACTTGATAAAATTCTAGAAATTTTAAAGAAACAATAAGCTTAGCAAGAACCGACCTAGCAAGAACCGTTCTTGCTAGGTATGTCAATTATCTGACTAGTATTGCTTGCTTTTTTTATAAAGTTTCTATATAATTAAAATATGATTAATTATATAGAAAAAGTTAAAAGTCTCAGAATAGAAAAGAATTTAAGCCAAGAACAAATTGCTAAGGCTATAGGGGTCTCTCGCCCGACTTATGGAGCGATTGAGTCTGGCAAGCAAGAACTTAGCTTAGAAGAAGCCAAGAAGCTTTCAGCACTCTTTGGTATAGGGGTGGATGAGCTATCTTCTGGAAATATTTCTAATATGCCAAAGTATAAACATATGATACTTTCATTTCTCCGTATGAATATTTCAAAGGATGGGAAAATTCCCAAGACCAAGCTTGCGAAGATGCTTTACTTAGCAGACTTTGCGTGGTTCTATGATAATTTTGAAAGTATGAGTGGTATGCAATACAGGAAGATTACTTATGGTCCTGTGCCGGATACTTTTTTCCGTGCATTAGATGAGCTTGTAGAAGATGGCAAGATTGTCATTGATTCTAAATGTGATGATGGTAAAGATATGTTTCTCATTAGTGAGTCAGATAGCAATAAGAATGAAAAGATCAATACTATCTCTATGAAAGAAAATAAACTAATGAAAGACATAGCGAATAAATGGAAAAATAAAAAGACTCAAGATATAGTGAACTTCACTCATAATCAACTGCCATATACTCTCTGTCGAGAAAATGAGCTAATACCCTATGAACTTATTACTCAAGAAGACCCTGATTTAGTATATTAATATTTTATGGAGAGTAATTATTCTGTACAGATTGAAGAATATGCCAAGAGGCACTTCATAAAAAGTTTCGAGAAGAAATATAACTCTCAATGGAGTGTTACCTTAAAGTCTATAATATTTGAGCTTGAACGTGTAGATAATTTCCTAAAAACGGATAGAGCAGAAATTATATGTGATAGTGTTGATATAAAAATATTAAAAACTAAGTTTAGAATAGCTAGATCTAAGGAATCAGCAAAATCCTCTGGGAACAGATGTATAGTAGCTTGGCATACCAAAGATAGATTCGTGTCTATGTTGTTGGTATATGGCAAGACAGATTTGTCTAGCAAAAACAAGGAAACAGATGAATGGAAAAGAATAATAAAAGATAATTATCCAAAATATAAGCATTTGTTTTAGAAAGAAAAGTTTCAACTTTCTTCATAAAATGATAAGATTACTTTATGCTTCCTGAACAAATAGTATATATCGGAGTTCTGATAAGTCTTACACTAACTTTTTTCTATATAAGGACCATTCTATATGGCAAGACGAGACCGAATCTGATTTCTTGGTCTATTTGGGCATTAGCACCTCTTGTCGCTGTCTTCTTACAGATAAAAGCTGGGGCAGGTCTTTCGTTTGTTTCTTCTTTTATGTCTGGCTTTGGTCCGCTACTTGTAGTTATTGTTGCATTAGTATATAAAAAAGGATTTTGGAAAGTAACTAAACTTGATATTGTTTGTGGAATATTGGCCTTATTGGCTTTAATTATTTATGTAATGACTAGCAAGCTTGGGATATCTATAATCTTTGCAATATTAAGTGATGGATTAGCTGCTATCCCGACAGTGAGGAAATCTTGGCAATTCCCAGAATCTGAATCAGCTATAACTTATATGGCTGGAATAATCAGCAACATTTTAGCTCTTTTAGTTGTTAAAAATTGGTCATTCTCTATTTATTCTTTTAGTGCTTATTTAATAACAATGAATATAATAATAATCTTTTCTATATATCATAAAAAGATATTTAATTTAATTAAAAAATAGTAGTATAATAAGCTTATGGAAAACGAAAATGTAAGAGTAATAGTTGTAGCAGGTGTTGCTATTAAAGACGGTAACAAGTATCTTTTAGTTCAAGATAAAAAGCCTAAATTTTATGGTCTTTGGAATTTCCCAGCAGGGAAAGTAGATGTAGGTGAATCAATAGAGCAAGCTGCTATTCGAGAGACAAAAGAAGAATGCGGATATGATGTTGAATTGATAAGAAAAATAGATATTTTCCAAAAGGAATCTACTGAAGATGTGAAGCATTCTTTCGAAGCGAAAATTATAGGAGGAGATTTGAATTTTCCAGAAGAGAAATTTTTAGATGCCAAATGGTTTACATTTGATGAAATAAAACAAATAAAGGACAAACTCAGAGATGAATGGGTATTAGATTCAATATCTATTTTAGAAAACCAATAATGTATCTATGAAAAAAGATACCTCATTTCACGATTATATTATCTATGATCTTATGAATAGACTTTTCAATATTTCTTCCAGACCTATGATGAGTGGCTGGTGCATTTATTCAGACAAAGTGCCTTTTGTCGCAATCATTGGCAATCAGCTGTACTTAAAAGCTAAAGGAGAAATGGCTACGAAGCTTGCCTCTCTCGGCTGGACTAAATTTAATTATAAAAAGTCAGATGATAAAGTCGTTTCTATGAATTACTGGCTGGTACCTGATGAATTGATTGATGACCCTGAATCATTTGAAGAAATAGCCAAAGAGGTGTTGATGTATTAAAGAAAGTGTTAAATCAGCTTTATATTAAATGTTAATTCGTATAATTTACCACTGTGGATAAATCATTGTAAAATAACCGTTTTATGTATATAATGTTAAATCATGAGTAAAGACAATGTAAATAATCAAATATTTAAAAATATTCCTTTAAAGCTATATCAGCCAAAGTGGGATTCTAGTTTAGCAAAAACTATTGTAGAACTTGAAAGGTTACGAGAAAAGCGTCTTGGTGGACCAGTCCCACCATATATTTTTTTTCAATTAAAAAATATATTTCAAATAATGGAAAGTCTAGGGTCAGCAAGAATTGAAGGCAATCATACTACACTTATGGAATTGGTTGAAAAGATTATTGAAAAAGTTCCCAAAAATACAAAAGAAGAAAAAGATAGAGAAATTTTTAATATTGATCGTGCTATTTCTTTTATTGAAGAAAATATTACAGAAGGATCAAGAATTACTAGAGCTCATATTTCTGAGATACATAAAATTATTGTTGATGGATTAACTCCACCACCTAGTGGTGAGGGTTCTCGTTATCCAGGTGAATTAAGACCAATCAATGTTAGTATTCAAGAATCATTACATATTCCACCTGAAAAAATTAAAGTTCCAGAATATTTTGAAAAACTTATAGAATTTATAAATTCTCCAGTTGATCTTCACAATGATCTTTTAATTACTGCACTTTCACATCATAGAATGGCTTGGATTCACCCTTTTGATAATGGCAATGGACGTTTGATTCGTATGTTTACTTATGCACTTTTAATTAAACAAGGTTTCCAAGTTAAGACAGGTAGGATTTTAAATCCAACAGCAATTTTTTGTATGGATCGTAATAAATATTACGATATGCTTGGTCTTGCTGATACTGGTGAAGAAGAAAAAGTACTTATATGGTGTGAGTATGTTCTTTCAGGATTAAAAAATGAAATAGAAAAAATCGATCGTTTACTCGATTTAAAATATATGACAAATACTTTTTTACTCCCAGCATTATCTTATTCTCTTGAAAGAGAACATATAACTAAACGTGAATACGAGATTTTGAGTATAGTTGTAAAAAGTAAAGATATGACAATAAAATCATCTGATTTAGAAGCAATTATTGGGAAAGAATCTTCAGTGCAACGTTCAAGGATTCTTAAAAGATTGAAAGATAAAGAAATGCTCCGTCCAATTCCAGAAAAAAGTAGAGTATATACCATTGGTTTTGCGAATAATTATCTTCTAAGAGGTGTTTTTTATGTTCTTGAAAAAAATGGTTTTGTCCCACCATCTTTAAACAAGAAAAATTAATAGTTTAAATAAAATAATTATGGAAAAAGAAAAATGTAAAAAATGTGGAAGTGAGAATATTATAATGGTTGAATATGATGGAATGCATCCGGATCATTATGATGGGATATCTGAGATAGACTGTCAAGATTGCAAAGCTCGTTTTGGTCGTTGGTCAGGGAAAGAGCTTTCTCTTGATGAAACTGAAAAGATATATGGTAGAAAATAATAATTATGAAGTTACAACGTCCAAAATCTAAACAGCCGATTCCCGACCATGCCAAGAAGGTATTTAAGGGTGCACTTTTTGATGTATACCAATGGGAGCAAGAAATGTTTGATGGCACCAAAGCAACATTTGAGAAATTAAAGCGTCCTGATACAGTTGTCGTCTTTCCGGTTTTAAATGACGGAAGAATAATTTTAACGAAACAGGAACAGCCAGGCAAGAAGCCTTTTATCGGAGCGACTGGTGGTAGAGTAGATGAAGGAGAGGATATACTTGAAGCAGCCAAACGAGAGCTTCTAGAAGAGAGTGGATATGAAGCCGAGGAATTTATCCTCTGGGATGCGAGGCATCCGGTAGGTAAGGTTGATTGGGTGGTATATACATTTGTCGCAAAGGGATTGAAAAAAGTTGCCCCACTTAATCTTGATGCTGGCGAGAAAATTAAATTGATTAAAGTAACGCTTGATAAACTAATAGATATATCTCTGGATAAAAAGTTTGAAGAGAAAGAAATAGTTTTTAAATTCCTCGAGGCTAAATTTGATAAAAAGAAGAAAAAGGAATTAAAAGAATTATTTAAACCTTTGAATAAATAATTACAATAATTTTTATGAAAAATAATAAAATTTGGCTTAGAAAAAAATTATATGATCTAGGGTGGTACCCATTAGCTCGGAAACACAGTAAAAGAGTAGTAATACGAATTCGTGGGATTATTTTGAATGATGATAAAATGCTCATCGTTAAAATGCCTCATAATAATTTCTATTGTTTACCTGGGGGTAAGCTTGACTATGGAGAAGATATAAAAGAGTGTTTAGAAAGAGAAATTATTGAAGAACTTGGAATTAAGCCAGAGATAGGCCGGCTTTTATTTTCGAATACTTTTATAGAGAAAAATAAGAATCAATCCCTTGAATTCATTTTTGAAATTACTAATGGCAAAGATTATCTAAATTTGGATAAAGTAGAGAGGACTCATGCACATGAATTGGAGGATATATGTTGGATAAAGAGAGATGGGGATATTCACATATTGCCAAACTCCATAGATAAATATTTTAGAGATGGAGAAATTTTATCAGATGTAACTAGATATATTAAAGATTAATTGTATGAAAAATAATAAACTTTGGTTTAGAAGAAAGTTATATGGATGGGGATGGACGCCTACTACTTGGGAAGGGTGGGCTGTTGTATTTGTCTGGGCAGTAATTTTTATCTCTATAATGTCTAAAATGGATCACGAAGGATTGAAGAATATCTTCTTTGCGATTGTATCTGTAGCTCTCTTAATTTTTATTTGCTATAAAAAAGGTGAGAAGCCAAGATGGCAATGGGGGAAAAGAATAGAATAATTTTTATGAATAACTTAGAAGAAATATTAGAATTTGGAATTAAGAGAGAAGGGGAGGAAAGGCGGGATGGCGGATGTGCCATTGTTTTTCATCCGGAGACGCAGAGATATGCTGTATTTCGTGATTTAAAAAATGGACTAATGGGTCTTTTTGGTGGAGGCTTTAATGAAGGAGAAAATGAACAAGATGGAGTGATTAGAGAATTAATTGAAGAAAGTGGATTAATTGATTTTTTATATGTTGAAAGAATTGAAAAAATAAAAACACACTATTTTAATAGTAATAAAAAAATTAATAGGGTAGCTCTTGCTACTTGTTTTTTGGTTATATTAAAAAGCACAAATTCACAGTTACCTAAGCTTGAAGAACATGAAAAGATAGAATTAGTATGGACTACTCCATCAGAAATTTTATCTCATTGGAAATCTAGGAATCACAATAAGGATTATGATCATTGGATATATTTATTAGGCAAAGGAGTCTCTCGTTTAAAAGAATTGGGTCATGACAGGGAAAGTATTTTAGAATAACAGATAAAGAGCCGCCCGTAGGGCGGCTCTTTATTGTATTGGCTTTGTCTGGCTCGTTTACTTTTTGCTAATAATCTAGTTTGTTCTAAATGAAAGTTCACTAGAAGTACTTACATTGTTTGAAGCATCAACAGACTTTAATATAAAGTGATAGAGAGTGTTTGATGTTAAATTTGGGATACTTAATGAATGCTCTTTTGTAAGAGTATTATCTACTGCTTTTGTTAGACTGGCTGTTGTTGTATCAACAGGAGTAGTTTTAGAGTAGAAAATAGTAGAGGATGTAGCTTCATTTGTTTTCCATGATATTGCTACATTTGATCCACTCACCGTTGTTTCTATGTTACTTATTACAGGAGCAGTTGTATCTACAACTGGAGGAGTAACTACTGGTGTTATTATTATTGCAGGAGTTGTAAATGATATTTCAGCTGATTTTGTTATGCCAATATTATTTGCAGATCCTACAACTACATAATACTTTGTATTAGGTAATAATTTCTTTAATTCAATTTTATGATTTAAAGTTCTGTTGTTACGCTTCATTGTTGTTATACCTTCTACTGAAGTATCAACGGGCGTTGTTGTACTATACCAAACTATACTATTTGCTTTGACGTCGGTTGTCCAACTTATCTTGGCCTTTTTTATATTGTTTGATAATGTGGTAATTGGGTTACTTATAACAGGTGCAGTTGTGTCTTTAGCATTGTGACTATTGAACCAACTTGACCCAAACCAAGACTTTTCTTTTTTATCTTTATTTTCTTTTACTTTATTTAATTGTTCTATTTTATTTTCATTACCGTTTTTATTCTTGTTATTATCTGCGAAACTTATAACAGGGGTAGCGATGATAAGAGCTAATAAAAGAGAACTTGTAATTAACGATTTATATTTTTTCATAATTAATTTAATTAATAATTAATAATATATGACTAAGTAGTTTGTATATACTTGATCATACGACCTCACAATAGGGTAGACGAGCTTAAGAGTAGTTTTCTTACATAGACAAAGTTTGTTATTTGTTGTACTTTTAAGTATGTATAAGCTATGTAAGAAACGAGCAGTTTATACGTCATAATATATGAAAGATATACAAAGTACCTTTGAAGCAATATATAAAAAAGAATCGGATGTCATATTCCGATTCTGCTTGCTTCGTGTATCTAATAGAGAGCAAGCTTTAGACATAACCCAAGAAACCTTTTTGCGTTTATGGCAACAAATGCAAAAAGATGAAGATATTCTAAACGAGAGGGCATTACTGTTTACAATGGCCAGGCACCTTATCATAGACTACTATCGTAAGAAGAAGAGTTCATCTTTAGATCAAATGTCATTTAATGGGATTGGAGAGAATGAAGAAGGGTTTGATGTATTAGATGAAAGTACCACAGGAGCTGAGTTAGAGCTTGGAGCTGAAGGTAGATATCTCATAGAGAAAATAAATGAGCTTACAGAATCATATAGGGAACCTTTATATTTACGTTTTGTTGAAGATTTGTCACCTTCTGAAATAAGTAAAATCTTGGGAATTTCAGTTAATGCTACATCGGTGAGGATTAATCGTGGATTAGAAGAGTTAAGAAAAATATCAGGATATGAAAAATAATAAATTACAAAAAGGAATAAACGAGATAAGGAATATCAAGATGACTAATTCAGAAAAGGAATTAATATTTTCAAATATCTTAAAATCTTCCTCTAAAATAATAAAACCAATAAAAAGTCCTTGGCTTAGTTTCTCTTTTATAATGATGCTCAAAAGAAAACAATTAGTTTATTATATTATTATTCCTCTCCTTATAATTCTTTCTAGTGGGGGAGTAGTTTTCGCATCAGTTGATAGTTTGCCAGATAGTATTTTATATCCATTGAAGGTAAATATTGTGGAACCTATCCGGGGGGCTCTTACTTTTTCTCATAAGAATAAAGCTAAATATGAAGTCAATCTAGCAACAGAACGCTTAATTGAAGCTGAAACTTTAGCTAGCCAAGGTAAATTAACGAAAACCAACGAAAAGAGGTTAAATGATCTTCTGGAAAGTCATACGAAATCTTTAGATAAAGCTCTTGATGTAGTTAAAAAAACAGAACCAAAAGAGCAAACAGATGAGATTATTAAAGATTTTAGTTCCGAAATGAACGTACATGCAGAAGTTTTAAATATTATTAAAAATAAAAAAGATAATAATAATGAAGAGAATCAAATATCCAAAAATGCTAAAATAAATGCTGAACATATTAGTGATAGATCAAAAAATAAAGAAAATCATACTTTTAATGAGAAAGATTTAAAATTTGAAAGTAAAAATAATAAAGAGAAAGATAATAATCAATAGGAATTACTATTTTCTAATCATCTTCTCTCTCATTATCTTCATATTTTATTTTGGTTGGAGATTGTTGAATTATATTGTTTGATGGAGTTACATCATTGGGAAGAATTATTGTTGGTGCATCTACACTAGGAGTAGTATTGATATCACTTGCCGTACTTGCATCTGAAATAGCAGATGTATTTGGATCTGGATTTTGACTTATAGTTTTATTGGTTTCTATTGTGGCGTAAGTTACGAATCCAATAAAGCCAGATATTAAAATAACGTAAATAAAATATTTCATATGTTAACTTGCTCTTGATTGGCGACTAGGAGGAGTGGTAATTACTGGGGTTGGCGTTTGAATCTGCTGGACCGGTGTTTGAGTTTGTACTTGGATTGGAGCTTTTACTTGAGCTAATGCTTGGACTGGTTGCGGTTTTTTTAATTGTGTTTGTACGCTGTTTTGTACTTTTGATACCTTAGTTTTTTGAGCTTGTTCTTGTTTAACTGCTAAGATATATTCATTATGAATTTTCTTTTGGTACATCAAAGATCCTTGCAAGAAGACAAGGGCGACTAATCCAAAAGTTATAACTACTGTTTTTAAATCTTCCATCATAATATTTAGCAAAATTATTTACCAATTTTTAACCTATTTTCTGCCACATATGAACGTCACTTTTTCTGACGCTACATTCGGCGCACTTGAAATCCATAGGAAGACTTTCCCATTTGGTACCTGGAGGATATCCTCTTGTGGGATCTCCCTTAGCTTCATCATATATCCATCCACATTCTAAACAAACGTATTGTGCCATAATTTTAATTTATTTATTATTAATAATCCTTACTATTATACTATATAGTAAGATTATGAAAATTAGATGAAGAAGAAAAGTATTATAGAGAAGGGAATATAACGATAAAAGTAGTACCTTTATTTACATTGCTATAGACTTCTATTGTTCCTTTATGTTCATCAGCAATTTCTTTCACTATGGAGAGTCCGAGTCCTGCACTTGAAGAATTTTGAGTTCGGGAATTATCTGCCTTGTAGAATCTCTCAAATATTTGAGCTAAATCTTCCTTTTTAATACCGATACCGCTATCTTCTATAGATAAGGCAATTTTATTATTTCTTTTTCTAAGAGTTACCTTTACTTCGCCCCCTTTTTTATTATAATCAATAGCATTTTTCAAAAGGTTTATAACTAGACGGACCAAATCTTCTCTATTGCCAAGTATTTCTAGTCTATCATCTACGAAATCTTCAATAGTAATATTCTTTATGCTTGCATAAATTCGCATAGTCTCTATTTGCTTTTTGCATATAAGAGAGAGGGAGACTTTAGATGTTAGATTTATCTTTTTGTTATTATTATGAGCAAGGAAAAGCAAGTCATTTGAAAGGGTGGTCAACCTTTCCACTTCTTCCAAGCATTCTTTCACGAATTTCTCATATTCATCGATTGTTCTATTATTTCTTAATATGACTTCTGCTCCAGCTTTCATTACTGCAAGTGGAGTCCGAAGTTCATGAGCAGCATCAGCTACGAATCTCGTCTGCCTCTTATAAGATTCTTCCAAAGGAGCGAGAGTTTTCTTCGAAGAGATATAAGCCACGATTAAAGTTAAGAGTAAAATTATCGCATCAGAGATAAGGAGAATATTGAAGAGATTATCTTGTATTTCTTGCATCCTATTCTCTTCTTCTTCATTCAGATAATTTTCTGACAAAGATACTTCTTTATTTTCATGTTCTTTTATTTGGAGGCTATTTACAAATAGACCATAGACCATAATATTGAAAATAGTTAAAACGACGAAAACTCCCAATGTATAATACGTCGTTAAAAGTAGAACGGCCTTTTTAAAATTATTTTGATTTGAAGGTGTAGCCGACACCCCTAATTGTTTTAATATATTTTTCATTTGTATCTTTTAATTTTTTCCTTAATTGTTTTATATAAACATCTGTTATGTTACTAAATGCACTATATGCGAAATCCCAACAATGTAGAAGTAGTTGCTCTCTAGTGATGACATTATCAGCGTTTCTCATCAAGTATTCTAAAATAGCATATTCTTTGAGAGTTAAAGATATTAGTACTCCCTTTTTTGTCGCAATATGTTTACTATCATCAAGTATAATATCTTGAATCTTTAATTGTGTGATTACTTTTTCTTGAGGCCTTCGAAGTAGAGCTCGTACTCTGGCTAGTAGCTCCTTCATCTCAAATGGTTTGACCAAGTAATCATCCGCTCCACTATCAAGACCTAGAATCTTATCATCTAGCTCTCCCTTAGATGTCATCATAATTATCGGTAAATTTACGTTATCATCTCTTAAACTTTTACAAATAGAGATACCATCTTTCTTTGGTAGCATTACATCAAGGATTATCAAGTCATGATTCAAAGAGCGGGCTTGCCTTTCGCCAGTCTCTCCGTCGGAAGCCACATCTACCGCATAGCCCTCTTCTTCGAGCATTTGCTTGGTATACTTGGCTAATTTTTCATTGTCTTCTGTTATTAGTATTCTCATAATTGATATAATAATTTATTCATCTTTTATTCATCTTATTATTGTACTATATAAATATGATAGAAGAATTTGAGTATAATGGCAAGGCGATGGGGACGAGCTATTCCATAGCGATAGTTTGCAGTAGTGAAGCACTTGCTGATAGTTTATATGAAATTGCCAAGGATGACATCATCTCATATGAGGCTTGTTTTTCTAGATTTTTAACTACAAGCGAGCTTTCAATATTGAATAAAGAGAAAAATAAAATTGTCTCAGAGATTTTCCTAGAAGTGACCTTAAAAGCTTATCAACTCTTCAATAAAACACGGGGGATATTCAATCCGTTGGTCTCAGTTTCAAGATTGGGGTACAACAAGAACTTCGTTGACTTAGAGGATGATAGAAATATAAATGATGAAAGTTTTTATGATATTGATTTTTCAGAAGTTATTATTGATAAAAAAGAATCCAAGATTATACTAAACGATGGTCAGAATCTTGATTATGGAGGATTCCTCAAGGGCTACTTGGCAGAAATAATTGCTGACAAAATAAGATCACATTCACCTGATATTAAAGGTGTAATTGTGAATCTGGGTGGAGATATTCACACTAAAGGATTAGATAAAAATGGCTATAAATTTATCTTCAATATTTATAATCCTGTTTCAAAAGATAAAGATGTTACTGTGGTCGTTTACAATCAAAGTCTGGCAACCAGCGGTACTTATAAAAGATCCTGGCACAATTTAGGAGAAAAGATTCATCATATTCTAGATATAACAGGTAGGAAAAATCCCGATAATGATATAATATCAGTTAGTATCATTTGCAATGATGGTGGGGAGTCAGAAGCTTACACGAAAGTTTTCCTTTCTATGGATCCTGACAAAGCCATTAAATTATTGGGGGAAAATAATCTTTCATTTATAATTATAAAAAATAATGGAGAAGTGATAAAGAATATAATATGAAAACATATTTCACTGTAATTAAATATACTCAAGAAGCATTGTTAGGTATTTCTATCTTTCTACTAATGTACCTACCCTTAATGATTGTTTTTCGTCCGGATGTGATTTCGGGAGGTGTTACAACGAATCTTTATTTGGTTGCACACATATTTTTATTTTTTGTGATGATTATAAGACCATTGGCGGATATTTTCACGAAAACTATTTGGTTAAGACCTCTAGTCATATTAAGAAAGGGCACAGGCGTTTTCTCGGCTTCTATTATAGTCTCTTTTATTTTTGCTAAATTGATGATTGATCCATCAGGATATTTAGCTAGCTTCAGCACTCTCAAATATTGGTCTATGGTCAATTATGCTGTCCTAGCTCATCTCGCTGATATCTCCGCTGTTATTCTCATCATAACTTCCAATAATTTTTCTAAGAAAATACTTGGTGATTGGTGGAAAAAGATTCAACAGCTCTCATATGTGTACTTTTATGGTAGTGTATTATATGTGTATCTCTCATATGGGAATAGTTATCTGTTATATGCTCTTATCATTATAACTTTGTTGACATACTTGGCTTATCTTAAAAATAAAAGAAAATTAATATTAAATATATGAACATAAAAAAGTTTACAGGAGAAATAACACAAATAATAGATTTATCTAAAACAGCCAAAGAAGTTTCTATAAAATTAAATGAGTCCATAGAATTTCTATCGGGGAGTTTTATGAACATCTTTATAGACGTTAATGGCGAAAAGGTAAGGAGAGCTTACTCTATCTCATCTTCTATAAACGATCATAATAATATTACTTTAAGTATTAGATTAAGTCCTTCTGGCACTGTCACGCCGATATTTTGGAGTAAAGATATGATAGGTTCTACTCTAGAATTGATGGGGCCAATGGGGCTTAATACTGTAGATAAAATGCATCACGATAAAGTATATCTATTCGCTTTTGGCATTGGTGTCGGTGTTGTAAAATCAATCACTGATTATTTTGCCAATATTAAAAAAGTAGAACATCTAACTATTTATACGGGCAGTAGAAGTGAAGATGAAATTATTTATAAAGATTATTTTGATAATTTATCAAAAAGTCACGATAACGTATCTGTAAAATATATTGTCTCTCTTCCAAGTGATGGCTCTCGTTTCCCCAAAGGATATATCCAAGATTTTATAGGGGATCTTGATTTCAATAACTCCGATGTTTACGTTTGTGGGCAAGAGAAAGCCTGTAGCGACTTAGTGGGGAAGGTAAACAGTATGAATCCATCAGATTGCAGTTTCTTTATTGAGAGTTTCCACTAATAAATAATAATTTTATTCACCAAACATTTCTCTATCTTTTTTGAATAGATATAAAGCCATATGGAAGATAGTATAAGTGATGAAGAAAGCAGAGAGAACATCAATAGAATAATGATAATGCCCTAAAAGCACAATTATTCCCATAAAAATTGAATAAGCCAAGAGGAAATATCTTAAGGTTCTATTTTGCCAAAAAATTAGAGCCAATAAAAAGGGAATTCCTGTATGCCCTGAGAAGAATAAATCTCCACCGAAAGTGAATTTATTAACGAAGATGTTACTATTATTCATCATAGCTTGAGTAGGAAATGGTCCAATATGAGTCAGACTAATAAAAACAGAACGAATAATTATAAAAAGAGATAAACTATTTGTCACAAAAGGTATTTTCCTAGGGTTAGAAAGACAGAGCATTAACATAAAAATAAAAAGGAAAATTGGAGCATAAACGAAAAAGCCATCTACATCAAAAGGTCTAATATTACTAAGAATAATATCTGTTACTGGGAGGCTAGCACTTTTTGCAGCATAAGTACCAGCGTAAAAATTAATGAGTACAGCTACAAAAAGAAAAATGATAGAAGAAATAAAAGAGATTATGAATTCTTTTTTTGAAAAGTAATGCTTATATTTTGTTTTTATTTTCTCCATTTTTTATTAGTTTATTTTTTAATTAATTTCTATATCCACATACATAATCTCGGGGAATTTATCTTTTATTCTTTTTTCTATTTCATCTATTCGTGTTCCTACAAGACGCGGAATTCTATCGGTAGTCTTGAACATTAGCTTGGCGAATTCTTGAAAATTATTCTTAATATCGTCAAATTCTTCTTTCAAATCTCCAGCTTCATATATTTCTTCATAAAGAGGGGAGCCGTTCCACTCTACCGTCGTGTAGATTCTATATTTGTTGATATCTATTGCGACAGATTTGAATTCAGAGACGTTCTCTATACAAGGATCTTCCAATAATAATTCTATTATTTCCTCTGTTATTTCTTCATTTAAAGGTTTACCAATAATATAATTATGATTTTTAATTATGAGAATGATTGCCAAGAATCCAAGGATAAGTCCGACTATAATACCACCTATTGAGTCATAAGTGCTATTACCTGTCATATACATTAATCCTTGTGCAAGGAGGGCGACCAAGACCCCGAGTACTGCCGCACTATCCTCATATACGACGGCAAGAGTCACAGGATCTGCATCTGTAAAGATTTTTTTAGAAAGTTTTTCTTTCCCTTTTAATTCTTTTATTGCAATATACAAAGTGACGCCTTCAACTACAAAAGCAATACATAAAACTACAATAGTAAAATAATTAAAATGATTGAGAGAATTTGTACTTGTATCAAGTAAAGAATCAATAGAGTGGTAAATGGTGACCCCCGCTCCGATAAATAGAATTCCGCAAGCAGATATGAGAGACCAGAAGAACCTTTCAATGCCGTAACCATATCCGTGGATATCATCGGCGGGTCTCTTGGATCTTTTTAATCCTATTAGAAGGAGAGATTGGTTCAAAGTATCGGCGAAACTATGCACACTTTCAGCAAACATACTGGCCGAGCCAGAAAAGATAGCGACAATACTCTTGATAATAGTGACGAAAGTATTACCTATAAGGGCAGCAGTCACAGACTTATTGCCTTGTGTTTTATGAGACATAAGGTAAATTATAGCACAAAAAGTCTTTTCTAATTATTGAAATATTTGAGGTCCACAACGACGGCAGCCATTGTCATCTGTAACAATTTCTTTGAAACCTTTGGCAACTTTTCTAAGATCATCACTGATTCCTTCTAATAGATATTTAAAATTACTTTTATGCTCAGAGTCCAATTGTATTTCATTTTTTAGTGGTGGCCCAAATGTCTCTTTATTTTTATTCTGTTGAATATATTGTACATTTTTTACATCTCCTTGATTAAGATTTGTGAGAGCTATCGTTGTCGGAATTTGATCTGGAGATATAGGAGCATTAGAATCAGCCATAGAAGCTAGGTTTTGAGTTTCTTGGAATAATTCTTTTATTTTATCAAAAATATTTTTGTATTCCATCAATAATTTATTGAGTTCGCGTAGGCTTTGGAATTCTTTACTTGGGTTATCATTAAAAATTTCTAATAAACCACTGTTTTCTATATCTGTAATCTTTGATAAATATTCATTAGTTGCATCTATATTGTAGAACTTTAAAACTATAAGGTCTTTTAATTTTTGATCATTAAGATTAAAAGGATTGTCTATTTTATTTTTAATCTGGAGTGCTATCTTGTGGACTTCTCCTGCCTTTTTATCCAAGGAATTTTTCAATTCTATTATTTTTTCATTCCTTTGGTATATTTTATCTACATAAATTTCCTGATAGTTTATACTTTTTTCTGTTGTTGGTTTGACTGTATCTAAAGTAGGGGAATTAGGAGCATCTTTTGTGTCTGCCAATGCACCCATTGCTGTGCCTGCTAAAACCGAAGTAGTTACAACGGCATCATGTTTGAATTTATTAAATATATTTTCTAATCCCATATATTTTTTTACTCTATTTTTAGACCTGCCTTTTCTGCAAGATTTAAAAGTTTTTTAATTTCTGGATTTCCCTCATTTCCTTTTAGCATATCTTTCAATTGCTCTGCCATTTCAAGAAGTTTTTTAGATTCAGGGGTGGCTATTTGTGCATCTGGGGTTATTGCAGGAGTACTTTCATTTGTAAAACTAAGTTTTTCAGTCATAATTTTTTAAAAAATTAATTAATAATTTATTCTGTCTTTAAATCCTCCTTTATTTCCTCAAGAAGTTTTGTAAATTCTTTTGTGAAAGCTGTCACTTCCTCTTTGGTTGCAGTTTTGTTTTTTATTTTTGCTGCGATTTCTAACATTGTTTTTTCGTCCATATTTTTAAATAATTTATGTTTTTAAAGCGACCGTAGTATTATATTTGATATTATAACCTATTTTTACCTTAAAAAATACAATATTCTTAATATATGAGTATTATACAGTATTAAGAAGATTTAGTCAATGGTTGGGGAGGTGTTTGAGAGGGAATTTGCGATAAATTTTCTTTATTTTAAGTATTAAGGTTATAATACAAATATTACTAATAACAAAACATAAGAAATATAGGTCAGACCTATGGGACAAACAAAATATATGAGTTTAAATATAAAAACAACAAAAGATTTAGAAGAGGTGGCAGAATTTACTGCCAATTCTATAAATAAACAGTTAGAACTTAGCAAGAGGGTTCTATGGTTTGTGACCGGCGGTTCTTCTATAAAAGTAGAATCCCAAATAGCTCCCAAGATAAATACAAACTTTCCCGGTAGACTTGTCATTACATTGACAGATGAAAGATTCGGCGATGAGAACCATCCAGATTCAAATTGGTATCAGTTAAAACAATTAGGTTTCGAAATAGAGAAAGTAAAGATTATTAATTTTCTTGAAGGTGAAAGCTTCGCAGATACCGTTAAAAGACTCAGGATTGTTTTGAAAGAAGAATTAGCTAAAGCAGATTATAAAATAGGTAACTTTGGTATAGGTATAGATGGGCATACGGCAGGAATCTTGCCTCATACTGATGCTGTAAATTCTCCGGAATTAGTTTGCGCTTATGATACACCACAGTTTGATCGAATTACCATTACGCCGAAAGTAATTAGAGAATTAGATGAAGCAGTCGTCTTTGCAATGGGAGAAAATAAATGGCCAATACTTGAAAAATTAGGAAAAGAATTCCCACTAGAAGAAGATCCTTCTCAAATATTGAAAAGTATTCCTTTATTAACAATCTTTACAGATAAAAAAGTATAATAAGACCACATGTCAGACTTGTGGATTCCACAAGTCTGACATGTGGACAAAGAAATATATGAAAATTGCAATTTATGGTTTAGGTAAAATGGGTAGTCAGATTGCTCGTAAACTCTACGAGGGAGGGCATACCGTGATAGCCTCAAATAGAAGTAGCGGGCTTGTAGATGAGATGAAAAGTTTAGGTATGACAGGAGCTTATTCTCATGAAGAGGTTGTTATTTCGTTCGGTGGTGATCAAGTAATCATTTGGATTATGGTGCCGTCAGATGTCGTAGATACTGAAATAGATACTTGGCTTTCTCTCGTACCTAAGGGAAGTATTTTAATAGATGGAGGGAATTCTAAATGGAGTGATACGAAAAAGAGAGCAGAAAAAGTAAAAGAAGCTGGTTCTACTCTTATTGATATTGGTACTTCTGGCGGAGTTTGGGGTTATCAGAATGGCTTTTCTATGATGATAGGTGGAGATAAAGATGGAGTAGAGATGATCAAACCCATGTTAGAAACTTTAAAAGAACCGACAGGGCATTATGAATATTTTGGGGAAAATGGAGCTGGGCATTTCGTGAAGATGGTCCATAATGCCATAGAATATGGAATGATGGAAAGTTTAGCCGAAGGATATAGAATCCTCAAAGAAGGTCCATACAAAAATTTGGATTTATACAAAGCCGGTGTCGTCTGGCAAAAGAGGAGTGTTATAACTTCTTGGCTTAATGAGCTTACAAGAGATATAATGAAAGATAATCCAAATCAAAATGGAGTAGAAGGAGTAGTTGCTGAATCAGGAGAAGCACGTTGGGCACTTGAAGTGGCTAAAGAATTCAATATAGAAGCTCCATCTATACAAGCATCTTTTGACGTCAGATTAGAATCACAAAATGGCTCTGTGAATTTTGCCACCAAGTTACTGGCATCAATGCGTAATGCTTTCGGTGGACATAAAATAAATAATAAATAATTAAGATGAAAAATAGTAAACCAACCATTTTAATCATAGTGGGGATTACAGGTGACCTTTCGAAAAGGAAGCTTCTTCCGGCTATTGGGCAAATAGCGATGACTGGTATGATACCCGAGCAGTTCAAAATATTGGGAGTGACTCGTCAGAGTGATATCGTCTTAGAAAGTTTACTTGGAAGTACTTCCAATAAAGAATATTTGAAAGAAAAGACAGAATTATTTCAAATGAATTTAGATGAAGTAGAAGATTATAAAAATTTAGAAAATAAATTAAAAGAGATAGAGAAAGAGTTCGGAGAAAAAGCTCAATATTTATTTTATCTTTCTGTGCCACCAGTAACATCTAAATCCATTATAAAGTTGATAGGAGAATCTGGACTTTCTAAAAGAGATGGCACGAAGCTTTTACTCGAGAAGCCTTTCGGGACTGATCTAGAAAGTGCCAAAGATTTGAGCTCTCATATAGATAAGTATTTTAGAGTAGATCAAATTTATCGCATTGACCATTATATGGCGAAGGAGACAGCTCAGAATATAATAGTTTTCAGAGAAGGGAATTCTCTTTTTAAGAGGACTTGGAATAAAGATTTCATAAGTAGGATAGAAGTCACGGTTAGCGAAGAAATAGGAATAGAGGGCAGAGCAAACTTTTATGAACAGACAGGAGCCCTACGTGACTTGATTCAAAGCCATCTTCTTCAATTACTCGCTTTAACTTTGATGGAAATACCTGAAGAAGAAGAAATGGGTGAAGTACCTAGATTGCGTTATGAAGCACTAAGTAAACTTCACATTAAAGAAGGAGGATCTTTGTCTTCAAATACTAAGAGGGGGCAATATAAAGGTTATAGAGAAGAGGTAGGGAACCAGATGAGTATGGTGGAGACTTTCGCCTCTATTGATCTAGAATCTAGTGACGTGAAATGGCAAGGAGTAGAGATCAATCTAACGACAGGTAAGGCCCTCAAAGATAAATTTACAGAAATTAAAATTTTATATAAAAAGGGACACGATCATGAGTCCAATGAATTGCTTTTGCGTCTTCAGCCAGATGAGGGGATATCTTTCTCCGTCTGGGCGAAACGTCCAGGATATGAGCATCAAGTAAGCAAGCACGCTTTGAATTTTTCTTTTAAAGATCACTATACAGCTTTACCCGAAGCTTATGAACAAGTACTTTTCAATGCAATGAATGGGGATCATAGTCTCTTCTCATCTAGTGAAGAAGTAATAGAGACGTGGCGTATATTAGACGAATTACAGAAAGCATGGGCTACTTCAACCTATGATTTAATCATTTACAAGAAAGGTAGTATAATTAGTGAGATTATTAGTTAACTATAAATTTATGAAAAAAGGATACAAAGAGAATATAGAAAGTTTAACAGTAGGGAATACTAATTTCCGTAAAGTGCTTTATACAGGAGCACATTGTCAGCTTGTGCTTATGAGTTTATTACCAAATGAAGAAATAGGTATGGAAGTGCATGGAGACAATGATCAGTTTTTCCGATTTGAGAGTGGTACGGGTAAGGTAATAATAAATGAGACAGAATATGAAGTTAAAGATGGCGATGCGGTCATCGTGCCTAGTGGGGCCAATCACAATGTAGTAGCAGGAGACCAAGGACTTAAAATGTATACTATTTATAGTCCTGCTCATCATAAAGATGGTATTGTACGCGAGACTAAAGCTATAGCAGAAGCAAATGAAGCAGAGTTTGAAGGAGTAACAACAGAATAATAAAATGATAGGACTTATTTATAGAAAAATTATTAAGCCCATACTGTTTAAATTTCCGGCGGATGATGTCCACAACTTTTTCTTAAAGTCTGGAAATTATTTAGGGCGCAAGAAATTCATGAAGAATTTTCTACGTTCTATTTTTGTATATGAAAATGCGAGTTTAGAGCAGAAAGTTTTGAGTTTACCGAAGCAAGGCTTCGGTGGAATTTCATTTAAGAATCCTGTTGGATTGGCAGCTGGCTTTGATTATGATGCTGATCTTATAAATGTACTCCCTTCAGTTTCGTTCGGATTTCACACTATTGGATCTGTTACTTACTTACCTTATGCTGGCAATCCGGCTCCTATGCTTGGTAGGCTTCCTAAATCAAAGTCGCTATTAGTGAATAAAGGTTTCAAAAGTATGGGAATGGAATCTGTTTTAAATAAAATTAGTGAGTCGCTTCGAGAGCGACCCGCCGAGGAGGCGGGTATTCCTCTTGGCATAAGCATTGGTTCTACTAATCAACAATACAAGAAGATAGAAGATATGGCAGATGATGTATGTGCCTCTTTTGCCCTTGCTCTAGAGACTTCTTACTTTGACTATTTTGAATTGAACATTTCTTGCCCCAATCTTATAAATGTAGAGAATTTAAAAGAGAAGTTTGATGACCATATTGGCTTCTCAATACTTTTAAATAAATTATCATACTTGAATATCAATAAGCCATTGTTTATAAAAATGCACGCAGAGAAAAGTGTAGAGGAAACATTAGCTTTGCTTGAAATTGCCAAGAATTATAAATGGGTCTCTGGGGTTACAATGTCTAATCTTGTGAAGAATAGAGCAAATCCTAATTTAGATAAAGAAGAAGTAAGGCTAGCAGGTAAGGGTAACTTTAGTGGTAAGCCTACAGAAGAGCTTGCCAATAATCTCATAAGTGCTGTGTATGAAAAGTATAAAGATAGATTTATAATTATCGGCTGTGGAGGAATATTTACAGGGGCGGATGCTTATGAAAAGATTAAAAGGGGAGCGACTCTTGTGCAGATGATTACGGGGATGATATATGAAGGTCCGAGCGTGATAGGGAAGATAAATAAAGATTTAGTTAAACTTCTCAAAAAAGATGGATATAAAAATATAAGTGAAGCTATTGGTGCGTATCATAAATAGATAAAAAGAAAGAGCCGTTTTACGTGCTCAATCCAATTTTTTTAGACAAGTGTTGTAGAAAATGTTACTTTTTCGGCTTCTATTTTCTCAGAGATACGATTTATAATTTTCTGAGTTTTAATAATTGGTATTTCTTTCTGGAAAATTACATGCATTTTTTCTTCCTTTTCCTCTTTAAGAATTCTGGCAAGAGTTAGAATCTTGCTCTGGAATTTGCAATGAAAGAATCTTACGCGATACTCAGTTAGACTTAAATTTTCTTTTAGGTCATTTTCTTTTGTGGCATAAGAAACATTATTTTCTACACAACCGAAATTTGTAATAATCAACACTAATTCTTTTTTCATAATTTTCTTTTTATTAAGAAATTAAACATTTATTTTTCACTTATATTATAAGCATTTTTGGGGGAAAAGTCAATAGTTGGGGATAAAAGGCTATATTGATATAATATTCCTATGGTAGTAAACCAAAAAGCAAAAACCAAAAAGCAAAGACCTACTCTATATACTGGCCGAGGGGATAGTGGCACGACGACGCTTTTTCATTGCGACCAAGGGAGGATTTCCAAAAGTGCTGATATTATAGAAGCCTTAGGCAGTCTCGATGAACTCAATGCTTATATAGGCATTGTTAAAGTTTACGCCAATATAGAGCAGATGAAGTTAGTAGTGAATTCTCGAAAGAGAATTTTATACAGTGATATTTTAGATGGTATACAGCAGACTCTTTTCATTATTCAAGCTGAATTAGCTGGCTCAGATATGACAGTGGGGAAGAAAGATTTGGACAATATAGAAGGCATCATAAAATATATTAGTGATTTACTTCCGCCTATTACTTCCTTTACTGTTTCGGGGGGAAGTGTGTTGAGTGCCGAGCTTGATTATACTCGAACTCTTGCCAGGAGATGCGAGAGAAGAATCATAGCAGTTGTAGATGGAGGAGAAAAGAAAATGGGGAAAGTCACTATCGCATATCTCAATCGCTTATCATCTATTCTTTTCGCAATGTCTCGCTATGCGAACCACGCCCTCTCTATACAAGAAGAGCATCCGAAATACAATAAATAAATTTGAATTTACCCTCTCTCCTTTGCAAGGAGAGAGTTGGAGAGAGGTTCCTGATTAATTAAGAACCTCTCCTCGGTCCTCTCCTTAGTAAGGAGAGGAGGAATTCGTGCCTAATTTAATTCCGTAGTATATTAGAGGGATGGATGAAGATCAGATTCTGATACAAAGATACTTAGACGGCGATGAAAATTCTCTGAAAATGCTTATAGATAAGTATACTTCTTCTGTATATAACTTCACTTCACGTTTTGTGAAAGATACAGAAAGGGAAGATATAGTTCAAGAAGTTTTCATTAAAGTTTGGAAGAAACTGGATAGTTTTGATAAAGAAAAATCTCAATTTAAAACTTGGCTTTTTATTATTGCACGAAATACAATGACCGATTACTTGAGAAAGAGGAAAATTATACTTTTCTCCTCTCTTGATAATGAAGAGGAAAGTTTCGCCGAGAATATAGAAGACGAAATAATTTTGCCAGATCAAGCACTACAAAAATTACAAGACAAAGAATTACTAGATAAAATTCTTTCTGAACTTAGAGATGAATACAAGACGGTCCTAATGCTTCATTATCAAGAAGATATGAGCTTCAAAGAAATAGGAGAAGTTCTCGGTAAGCCTATGAATACTGTGAAAAGCTATCATCAGAGAGCTCTTAAAATTTTGCACCAAAAGTTACAATAGCTTCGTATATATAAATGTATGGATGAAAATCTATCAAAATTATTAAAACAAGCTAAGAATTATCCGAAAACAGGGCTTCCGGATGATGTTTGGCGTGCCATCCAAATTAAGCAAACAAAAAGCTTGAAGAGAGAATCCTTTATATATAGTATTGTGGGGATTTTGTCTTTAGGTGGTTTTGTCTTTGTATCGTTATCTTTGAAAAAGCAATTTAGTACCTCTGGATTTTTCCAGTATGTATCTTTGATTTTCTCAGACGGCAATCTCTTGGCAACTTATTGGAAGGAGTATTTACTTACTCTTACTGATTCACTTCCAGTGGCAAGTCTGGGAGCGTTCACTTTCTTATTAGTGTCTATGCTCATCTCTCTTAAAAAAGTTATTCATCAGTATAAGTACAAATTATCAATAAATTAATAAATATGAAAATAAATCAAATAAAAGAAAAATTAAATAAAATTGTAGAATCTAAGAATTTTATAAAAATAATTTATATACTAGGGGCTGTCTTTATATTTGCCCTTATATTCCAAGCTGGAATGATGGTTGGATTTAGGAAAGCTTCTTTTAGTCGTGACTGGGGTAATAATTATGAAAGGAACTTTGGCCCTAATCGTGAGATTCCTCGTTTCCTAAGAGATGGAATGAGAGATATCCCCAATGCCAATGGAGCAATAGGCCAAATAATAAAAGTAGAATTTCCAAATATTACAGTACTAGATAAAGACCAGACGGAGAAAGTTGTGATTATAAAAGATGATACTAATATTTTAGAAAGGAAAGATATTGTCAGTAAGGAGAATTTAAAAGTTGATCAATTTATTATAGTTATAGGTAGTCCAAATGGAAATGGGCAGATAGAAGCAAAACTTATAAGAATAATGCCAAATCCAGAAGAAATGATAAAGCTCAATATGAATGGATTTAATAGCAAGAATATATAATTATGAATAATCAAACATTTCTACAAAAAATCAAATCTTTTATTTCCAATCATAAAATTTGGAGCATTATTATACTTATCGTTCTTGTATATGCTTCTTATTATTTTGTATTTAAAGCGAAAGCTAGTACAGAGATAAGGTATATGACGAGCACAGTTAGCAAGGGCAATATAATAGTCTCTGTTTCGGGTAGTGGCCAGATAGAATCAAGCGACACGGTAACTATAAATGCTAAAACAACAGGGGATGTCGTGTCTGTTCCTGTAAAAGTTGGACAAATTGTAAGTAAAGGAACATTAATTGCAAGTATTGATTCTACGGATGCAAGAATTGCTCTTGAAACAGCACAACTCTCTTTGGATAAATTAAAAAAGCCGAACACTCTAACTGTTCTTCAAAAAGAAAATTCTTTAAAAAAGATTTATGATGATTCTTGGAATAATATGTCTTCTTTTATTTCTGATATGAATACTGTTATTACAGGACTTGAAAGTTTAAATAATGGATATTTAGGTTATCAAAATAGATATCAACTTGGTAATATAGGCAAAGACAAATTAGATATTTCAGAAAATGCGTATTGGAATGCCAAGAAAAGTTATGATGCAACTGTAGTCTATTATAAAAGTTTAGATAGATCAGTATCAAATGAAGATATAGATAAATTAATGAATCAAGCTTTAAATACAGCAAAAGTTATCTCAAATACAGTGAAGCTTACTCAAGCAAGTTTTGATTTTACTTATAATTATTTAGATCAGAGTGGCACAAATACAGTCACAAGTAACCAGACGAATTTAACTGCGTGGGCAAATACGACGAATGGGTATGTGAATAGTATTATTTCAAGCTTAAATACAAATGCAGAAACTCTCCAATCACTCAAGGAAGCTTTATCTCCTGCAGATGAACTTGATATCCGTCAAGCGGAATTAAATGTTGAAACAAAACAAAATACATTGAATGATTGTTTTATTCGTGCTCCTTTCGATGGTATCATTGCGACTCTTACTGCAAAAGTTGGGCAAACTGCAAGTGGAAGTATTGGAACTTTAATTGCGAAACAAAAAATAGTAAAAATAGCACTTAATGAAGTAGATATAGCAAAAATAAAATTAGGACAAAAAGCAACACTGACTTTTGACGCAATAGAAGGACTTACTATTACTGGTTCTGTGGATGGTATAGATTCAGTGGGAACTGTTTCTTCGGGTGTAGTTACTTACAATGTGACTATTGTGCTTGACGTTGATGATGCTCGAGTGAAGCCTGGTATGAGTGTCTCTGCAAGTATTATAACTAATACAGCGGGGGATGTATTAATTGTACCAAGTAGTGCTATCAAGACTCAAAATGGGGTAAGCTATATAGAAGTATTTAGTATTTCACTTGTACCTGCTACCCAAGGGGTTTCAGGTTCTACTTCAGCCACTTTGCCTAATAAAGTAGAAGTTACTGTTGGACTAGTTGATGATACAAACTCAGAAATTCTAGGAGGATTAAAAGTCGGAGATATTATAGTAACGAAAACAATTACGGCGACAGCAACGAAGGCTACAACAGCTCCAAGTATTTTAGGTTCAGTTGGAGGAAATAGAAAATTTTAATTTATGATTGAGATAAAAAATATAAAAAAAGCGTATCAAACAGAAGGGGAACCCTTTGAAGCTTTGAAAGGAGTAAGCTTCTCAATCAATGATGGCGAATTTGTAGCTATTATGGGCCCATCGGGATCGGGCAAGTCTACTCTTATGCATATCTTAGGAGCCCTAGATAGCCCGACGGGAGGTACTTATTTACTAGATGGCAAAGATGTCTCTACTTTATCAGATGACGAATTAGCTGATATAAGAAAAGATAAAATTGGCTTCGTTTTTCAATCTTTCAATTTATTACCTCGCACTACAGTTCTTCGTAATGTCGTCTTACCACTTATTTATGAAGGAGTTGCAGGAGTAGAGAGAATAGAACGCGCCAAGAAAGCACTTCTAGATAGTGGTCTTGAAGAAACTCACTTTACGCATTTATCCAATCAGCTCTCAGGTGGCCAGATACAACGTGTCGCAATTGCTCGGGCACTTGTGAATAATCCAACTTTGATTCTTGCTGATGAACCAACAGGAAACTTGGATACAAGAACAGGGGAGATAGTTCTTGGAACTTTTCAAAGATTAAACAAAGAACAAGGACGTACAATCATCTTGATTACTCATGAGCATGATGTTGCCTTACACGCTGATCGTATTATAACTGTTCGTGACGGACTCATTATTAGTGATGATAAAATGCATACGAAGAAAATAATTAAATTATAATTATATGAAAACAAAAGATATTTTAGAAGAAACATTTATGGCACTTTCAAGTAATAAGATTCGCTCAGGATTGACGATGCTTGGAATTATTATCGGTATCGCTTCAGTCATCGCAATGACGGCTATCGGTACAGGGGCAGAGAATTCTATCTCGGCTTCCATACAATCTATTGGTTCCAATCTTATTATTGTTTCTCCGGGAGCTCCACGTGGCGTAGGGCAACAGGTGAGTCAAGGCCGTGGCGGAGCCAAGACTCTAACACTAGCAGATGTGGAATCTTTAAAATCTATTAATGGAGTGAAGGCAGTTACTGCTGAAGTATCTAGTCGTTTACAAGTGACAGCCAAGGGGATGAATACCAATACTACTGTAGATGGAGTGACTCCTGACTATACTCTCGTTCGTAATTTGGAAGTGGATACAGGGACTTTTATTACAGACCAGAATAATCAAAGTGGAGCAAAAGTTGCCGTGGTGGGGCCGACTGTTGTCACGGATCTTTTCGGAGATGGAGCCACGGATGTCATAGGACAGACAATAAAAATTAAAAATAATCAATTTAAAATAATTGGGGTAACGAAAGCAAAGGGTGGTACTGGTTTTCAAAATCCGGATGATATGATTTATATACCACTTACTACGGCACAGCGTTACTTCTCAGGGGATCAATATGTAAATTCTATAAGCGTTGCTGCTACTGGGTCTGATATGACGACAGCAGTCCAAGCGGAGATAACTTCGATTCTTTTAACTCGTCATAATAAGGATGAAAGTTCTGCTGACTTCTCAACTATGAATCAAGCAGATATTATAGCCACGGCTTCTTCTATTACAGGTACATTTACAATGTTGCTTTCTGCTATTGCTGGGATTTCTCTATTGGTTGGTGGAATTGGGATTATGAATATGATGCTGACTTCCGTTACAGAGAGAACACGTGAGATAGGCTTAAGGAAAGCGATAGGAGCGAAAAGAAGAGATGTGAATATACAATTCTTAGTAGAAGCAGTGATGCTTACATTTATTGGTGGAGTTATAGGTGTGATCTTGGGGTGGGGAGTATCGTTTGGTATAACGAAACTTGGGATACTAGAAGCACAAGTATCTATATCGTCAGTATTATTAGCGTTTGGTGTTTCGGCTTTTATTGGAATTGTTTTCGGTTATTATCCAGCACAACGTGCTTCAAAATTAAATCCAATTGAAGCACTCCGATACGAGTAAAGTAATTAAGAATTACGAATTAAATAAAAATTACTGAATATAAGAACCCCCCCCTTAATTAATAAGATTTATTAGTATTTGGAATTTATATTCAATTATGATATCCTTTATATAGGTATGAAAATTATCTTTACTGATCATGCAAAAGAAAGAGTAAAAGAAAGGGGAATTCTAGTTTCAGATATAAAAAAAGCAGTTAAATTACCCACATCTCATCTTTGGTCATACTTTCCAACTATAAAAATTCAGAAGATTATTAATGGGAAAACATTAGAAATTATTTATGAACAAAAAGGTCAAATTATTATCATAATCACAGCATATTATTTATGAATACAAAATACGATAAAATAGCAGATGCATTATATATGCGTTTTAATAAAGGTAAAATTGCCAAGACTCTTCGTCTTGATGATAGATTGATAGTTGATTTAGATAGTAAATCAAATGTTTTAGGAGTTGAACTTTTAAATGCAAAATCTCAACTTGCTCCAACTCTCACAAAACAATTTATAAAAACTCCAAAAAGTGATTCATTAGTTTTTGCATAAAGTAAAATAATAAAAATACAAGAAAATCCCCTTAATTAAGAGGATTTTCTTGTTATTGACAGAATAGGCTTATTCGTGATATAATATAAACAAGGTAAAGGTCTAGCCTAATAAATAGACTTTTTTGTTTTTTTTAATTTTAAAATAAACGTTATGCAAACTGAAAAAAGTTTTAAGCACGTTACCAACAGACAGGGCGTGCAGTTGGCTCATAGAGCTAATGAAAATGGGGTTTCAAGAGAAGACTGGGTAAAGTTTACCAATGACTCAGTAAAACTTGCTAAGTTTTTTGATGAGATGAAAAACGGCGACAACTGGTTTGAAAAGCTTCAGGTTGAAGCTCAAAAAATCGGTGCTCGTGTATCCCTTCTTAAACTCAAAGTTGACTACACCAAGTCACACAATGAGTCTGCAATGGCAGGTGGGCCACAAACGGATTCAAGCTATAATGTTCTCAAAGTGGGAGATAAATATCAACCATCAGAAAACAAAGTAGTTGAGGAAGTTATTGTTTTATTAAACTATCCTCAGGGCGGGGGGAACTACCAGAAAACTGTTGAGTGGGGAATCTCAAATGGTCTCTCAAAGACCACTCCTCACGTTCCGTTTGCAATTGGCGAACAATTTTCAAAGCTTAACTATACACTTGGACCTAATCCAATGTATGTTGTTGAAACGACAGGATGTTCGTTCGGTGGCAGTGCGCGCGCTTGCTTTGTGTACTGGTACGATGCTGAGCGCTGGTCCGACTTGTCTTGGCAGGGCATTTTTGGTAATGACGATGACTGGTTTGCTTTCCGCAAGAAATAGATCTTTGTGTTTAGAAATTTATTTTTTTTAAATACTTTGATTTTTGCTCTCGCACGATAAAACTTTGGAGATAGTCTAAACTCCACCCTCATATATTTATTTATACGGGGGTATTTTTTATGTTAGACTAAATATGGCATTAGGTGAATATGCGGGAGATTATGATTTCTCGCTACCGAAACCAGTATCCATATATTGAGAATATTTGAGATTAAGATTTCAAGTAGTGTGGTATATGTAGAAACTTCAAAAAATGAAGATACTTGGTATAGGGTGCTTTGTGATTATAATCACAAATAATATACAACCCTAAGATAGTTCAAGGGGTGGTGGGATAGATGGCACTCTATATATTTCGTTCAATGGCAATGCGAACGCTTGCTATGTGTACTGGAACGATGCTAAGCGCAAGTCCAACTTGAATTGGCAGAGCAATTTTGGTAATGACAATGACTGGTTTGCTTTCCGAAAATCTTTTCATTTCTCTTCTGTCTATATGGCAGGAGAGTTTTGTTTTGTAAGTTGCCCATTCCATCCACCAAGCATTCTTCCTACTTCATCTAAGGGAACAGAAAGAATAATATATTTTTTATTATCAATAGATTTTGTTTCCCATAAAATCATTAATAAAATTTTTAGCGTATCAACTTTTCTAATTGATAATCTTACATATAACTGTTTTTCTCCCTTAGGAAGAAATCCAGCTAAAGAAATAGCTTCCATTATTTCTATGAATAAAGTATCAATTCTAACTCCAAGTGAGTAGCGATGTTCTTTGGGAATTATTTGATAGTAGCCATACCATAAGATATACACAGTTTTGAGCCTCTGGAGCACTGGTAAAAGTGTCGGGGGGGGGGGTAGTATTCATAGTATGATTCGGACTTTGTTTATTCATACATATAAAGATATCATTTCTGTTGAAAATATTCTAGTTGCATGGCGGGAATTTTTAAAAGGCAAAAAACAAAGAAAGGATGTTTTAGTTTTTGAACAAAATTTGATGACTAACATAATAGACTTGCACAATGATTTAAAAAATAAAACATACAAACATAGCGAATACAAAGCATTTAAAATAAATGACCCCAAACCAAGAGACATACATAAGGCAAGTGTAAGAGATAGACTTCTCCATCATGCTATTTATCGTGTTCTATATCCATATTTTGATACAAAATTCATATATGATTCATATTCTTGTCGACTAGAAAAAGGGGCTCATAGAGCCTTAGATAGATTCAAATATTTTGGAAATAAAATTTCAAAGAATAATACAAAAACTTGCTATATATTAAAATGTGATATCAGAAAGTTTTTCGCAAATATTGACCATCAGATTTTAAAAAGTATTTTAGCGAAATATATAGAAGATGAAGATATCATATGGTTATTAAATCAAATTATTGATAGTTTTCAAACAAATATGGATACAAACTCTGCCATGGCAGAGTTTGTATCCATAAAAGAGAAAGGTTTACCCCTTGGCAATTTAACCAGTCAGCTACTTGTGAATATTTATATGAATGAATTTGATCAGTTTGTGAAGAGAGAATTGAAAGTAAAATACTATGAGAGATATGCTGATGATTTTGTAATTTTTTCAGAAGATAAAGAATATTTAGAAGATATTTTAATAAAGATGGAAGAATTTTTAGGGAATAAACTAAAACTACAAATGCATCCAGATAAAGTATTTATTAAGACTCTTTCTTCTGGTATTGATTTCTTGGGTTGGATAAACTTTCCAAAACATAGAGTGTTAAGGACAGCCACGAAGAAAAGAATGTTTAGGAATTTAAAAGGGAATGATAATAAAAAAGAGAGTGTCAATTCCTATTTAGGGATGCTTTCGCACGGGAGTGGTTATAAATTGGAAATTAAAATTAAAAAATAAATTTTCTAATTAAGCTTTGAACATCGTGAGGCAAGACCTAACGATTTTTACAATTAAGAAACGGCCGTTCTTTAAATGTAATTACCTAATTATTTCGGTCGGAAAAGTTAGGTAATTTTTAATTTGTGCATTCTTTGTCGGCGGGGATTTTGATTAGTCCGAAGAGGCGGAGGCAGAGGTCGCTGATATTTTTCTTTTCTTTGAAGACGTGATTTTCTTTTTTGTAAGTTACTAGGTTTACATTCTTTCCTGCCTCTTTTAATTTATTGTAAAGTAAGCTGGCTTGCCAAAGGGGGATGGTATCATCTGCTTCTCCTTGGATTATTTCTATTCTTTGATTCCCCAAGTTATTTATCTTATTTATAATAGAGGCTTGGTCATATAATTTCCTATTGGAAGCATTGGGTAATCCATCAAATGGTGTATTGAATATAGATGTTTTCATTTTTACTAATAGACTTTCCCAGTCGGTCACGCCGTTTATAGAGAAGATACCCCTGAAAGATTCTGGATGCTCTACAAGAGCTCTAAGTGACATATAGCCTCCATAGCTATTACCAGATAAATACGCATCACTTATATGATATTGATTTTTCATATATTTGAGAGCTTCCATTACATCATCTATATCTCCGCTACCCACAGAGCCTTTTATTTCATCTGAATAGAGACGACCATTGCCGAAACTTCCTCGATAGTCTAGCTTTAGAATTATCACATTATTCTTTTGTAATAATTTAAGTATAGAGTCATATATGCCATAGCTATGGTACGGATGATAGCCTAGGCTTGTCTGTCTGAGGGGTCCGCCGTGAAGCCAGATGAGAAGAGGGTAAGTCTTTCTCGCGTCGTAAGCTAGCGGAGTCATCACGACAGCATTTGAATTCCCAACTTTTATATACTCTTCATTTTGAATATTTATTTTAGTATTTATTTTAGGTATTTTGAATTGAGCAACTTTTTTAGTTTTGATATTATAAATTTCTGGGCCGTAGCCTTTTTCTTGTAGACGATTGAATATAAGAGTAGAGCCGATCTTTATTATTGGATCAGTATAGGATACGTATGACTCCACTATCTCTTCTTTGTTTGTTTTTAAATCTAAATGATACAATGACCATTTGTATGGATTCTCTTTACTGTTTCCAATATAATAAATATTGAGTGGATTATCATAAATAAAATAATTGATATTATAAGAGAGCGTGTTTATTTTTACACTTTCTATCTTACTATTATTGAGTGAATTTAAATCTACTTTATACAAAGACATAAACCCATCCTTATCATCAAGATACAAGAGAGTCTTCTCGTCAGGAGAAAATTCAAAAACCTTTTTTTGTTCATCTACTAGATCCCAATAATCTACCTTACTTGATATTGTGTAATTATTATTATTTTTAATATTTTTTATTATATAAGTTCTAGTGCTCCCTCCGTCTTCCTTTGAGATATAATAAGCTAGCCAATTATTCTTTTTTGAAAGTGTTACGTGATTTGCTTTCTTATCTTCGATTTCTTTCTTGATTGAATTTTTCAATGATAATGTATTTGATTTACCTAAAATGGTCTTTTTCGTCGAGGAGCATTTATAATTTAAAATATTACAGATATAATCACTTTTTTTACCTATGCTGTAATATTCTATCAAGATGTCATTTCCTTTGTATCCATTGATACTTCCATATTGTATATCAAGAGCCTCTATGTATGGCACAGAGGTGAAAAATATTATTAAAATAAATAGGTATTTGAGTTTAGACACATCTATATAGTATAATAAAACTATGGATAATACAAAAAGGGAAAAAGAGCTAGTCTGGGTTCAGATACTATATTTGTATATTATTCCGGTATTACTTTTATATTTCAAAATTTTACCAGGGAATTTTCG
Organism: Minisyncoccota bacterium; assembly: GCA_041664465.1. Lineage (GTDB taxonomy): Bacteria > Patescibacteriota > Minisyncoccia > Phycocordibacterales > UBA9973 > UBA8515. The sequence goes on from JBAYKP010000005.1 coordinate 40,141, forward strand.
CTTCTTAATGCTTTTTGGTATTGCTATCTTACTCTATGGGATTGTGAAGCACGATCATTGGACTTATTCAGATTTAGGTATAAAGCGAGATTTTATGAAGGATATAATTCCCTATGCTCTTTTTACTGCAGGAGGAGTTTTCTTCCTTGTATGGCTTGCGCAAGTGGTACCCCATGATCCATTTTTGAAATGGGATGATAATGCCAAATTTTTACTTTTATTTGTTCCTATAAGTATTTTACAAGAGGTTATATTTCGTGGAATTCTGATGAATATGCTTCGTCGCGCTTTTAAAAGCCCCATATTCATTATTGTCTTGAATGCCTCTGTCTTTGCTTTCCTGCACGTTATTTATCTCAATTCTATTTTTGTCTTGCCGATGACTTTCATCGCAGGGGTTGGCTTTGCTTGGATTTACTATCAATATGAGAATTTACCTCTTATATCTCTTGCCCATACGATTCTTAATTTCACTGCTATGGTTCTAGGTTTCTTTATTATTAGATAGACCATAGGTCAGACCTAGGGACAAAAACTTTTAAATAAGACCCTAGGTCTGACCTATGGAACAAATAAAGTATGAAATATTTTAATATTTTTAAAAAAATTAAAAGTGTTTTTGTTTCTCCAATTATAAAAATATTTATTATAAGTTTCTTGACGATGCTCATTACTACTCTTATCTTATTAGCAGTTGTTTGGCATTATAGAGCCAGAGTTTTTAGCTTCATTGCAAGTAATTATGTTTTACAATCGAAAGTTTCCAATGTAGATAGGGTATTGATTGAGAAAGTGACAGAGGCTCCGGCGACAGTTGCAACGAAAGAAGAAAATAAAGTAGAAGGCACAGTCATTACAGCCGTAAAGAAAGCTCGCCCTGCTGTCGTTTCTATCATTATAAGCAAACAAGTTCCTAAATATACAGTTACATATAAAGAAGAAGGTATTGTATATACTCCAAATGGTACCGAAAAGAAACAGCTTGGTAGCGGGTCTGGCTTCCTTATATCGTCCAGTGGGATGATAGTGACGAATCGTCACGTCGTAGAGCAGACGGACGTAGATTACACAGTTCTCTTAAATAATGGCAAGGAATATTCTGCTACAGTTCTGGCTCGGGATAGTGTCTTAGATGTGGCTTTGATTAAAATCGGAGCGACAAATCTTCCTTACTTAGAGCTTGCAGATTCAGACAAACTTGAAGTGGGGCAAAGTGTTGTTGCTATTGGTAATGCTCTCGGTGAATTTAAGAATACTGTCTCCTCAGGTGTTGTCTCAGGGCTTTCTCGTAGTCTCACTGCTACAGGTAGTGGAGGATATCAAGAATTTCTTTATAAAGTTATACAGACAGACGCCGCTATCAATCCAGGGAATTCTGGTGGGCCACTGCTTAATCTTTCTGGAGAAGTTGTAGGTATCAATGTAGCACTTGCACAAGGGTCATCCAATATTGGATTTTCTCTTCCGATAAATAGTGTGAAGAGTGTAATAGATCAAGTGGAGAAGACGGGCAAGATTTCTCGTCCATATGTGGGGGTCAGGTATGTAAATGTTACAGGGGATTTAAAAGCTAAATTAAATTTATCAGTTGATTATGGGATTCTAGTAGCCAAAGGAGCAAATGAAAGTGATGTGGCTGTTGTCCCCGGGTCTCCTGCAGATAAGGCTGGGATTAAAGAAGGGGACATTATTCTCTCTATTGGTGGCGTGGTCTTGAATCAAGATAATGATTTTATGTCTATTATACGTAATAAGAAAATAGGAGAAAGCTTAAAGTTTCGCATTCTTTCAAATGGTATAGAGAAGACAGTCACGATTAAGCTAGAAGAAGCCACTGCCGGTTTGTAGTAGCTTATTTTTAATAAATATAATACAATAAAAAAATGGTAGATTTAAAAGAATTACAAAAGGAGGTAATGCAAAATAAAATAGATCACGGTTTCAACATCACTGATGTCGCTTTGGAATTTTGTCATGCCCATGAAGAACTTTCAGAAGCATTTCATAAATTTAGCAAAAGAGAAGAAGGTGTGGCTGAAGAGTTTGCCGATGTCGCGATTTTCCTATTAGGTATCTGCGAAATCCTTGGTTATGATTTAGAGAAAGAATTAATAGAAAAAATAAAGAAAAATAAAAATAGAAAGTACATCAAGTCCAAATCTCCAGATGGCAAAGATATATTCATCAGAGTTAAAACAGAAGTAGATCCATAAACAAATAAAATCTCCGCTAGGCCTTGCCTAGCGGAGATTTTATTTTCCCTTTATTTTCTTTCATAGATTACAAAATTAGTATCATATATATTCTTATCGTCTTTTGTATGCTTATCTTCTTTCACAATTTGCCACTTATTCATATCTATCATAGGGAAGAGAGTATCAGCATCAGGGAACTCTGCATTCACATGGGTGATGTAAAGTTTGTCGGCTTTGTCTATGAAGAGCTTATATATCTGTCCTCCACCTATTACAAATAATTCCTCATCTTCTTTTGTTGTATTTTTCAAAAGTTCATCTAATTCTTCCATTCCATATACAACTTCTGCATCGTCTCTTTTGAATTCTTTATCGAGAGTAAGTATTATGTTGCGTCTGTTAGGGAGTGGCTTACCGGGTTTGCCATTGGGTCCAATACCTAATGACTCGAAAGTTCTCTGGCCCATTATGACAGGGTGTCCGCTGGTAGTTTCTCTGAAATGCTTCATATCTATCGGTAAATCCCATAGAAGCTCATTCTTCCTTCCGATTTCATTGTTATTTGCAATGGCAGAGATTATAGATAAGATCATATTATTTCACTATATCGAGTCCTGTTATCGGCTCATTTGGTTTATAAAACGGTGCAAATGATTCATATATTTCATTTACCAATGTCTCATCTTTATTATAAGCACGGTCATAAATGTTGTCAGGAAAAATAGGGAAAATATTCGGATGATCATTTTCTCTTTTAATTAACTCCAATGCTCCTTCATAATGATTATCATATATGTGTGCATTAGAAATAGTATGGGTATAAATTCCTGGTTTCACTCCAAGCTTCTGAGCAAGGGCACACATAAGTAACGAGAATCCAAAAGTATCAAAAGGGCACCCAAGCATCATATCATTGGAACGGACTATATTATGAAGATGAAGTCTACCACCTATAATATTTACAGTAAATGCAAATGGGCAAGGAGCATTCTTCTTATAAGTGGCCTTGAGTCCTTTCCCGTAGAGTCCATCATCAGCAGGGTCCCAAGTAATGACTACTCCTTGTCGTGAGTGAGGTTCTTCTTGCAAATGTTTAACAAGTTGGTCAAGCTGATCTCTTCCAAAATGATGTCGCCATCTATAACCATAAGCAGAAGTTATCGTGCCATCTTCTTCTATAAATTCATCCCACATCTTTGTATATTTTCTTAAGAATTCTGTATCGTTATCTCCTGTGATGAACCACACCTGCTCGGCAATAGGAGACTTGATAGGATTCTTACGAAGAGTTAAAACAGGAAATCCATCTTTTTCAATATCAATTTGAAAAGTAAGCCCTGGTAAAATTTTTATCTTATGGCCTGTTCTTTCATTTAATTCTTCAATACCTTCCTCCATTATTTTCTTTATTAAACTTTTATAGACTTTATCAAATGTTGTCATAGTTTGTATTATATTATATTATTAGCAATATGGAAACAAATAACAAAAATGAGACGAATAAGAAGATAGAGTATCCTTATTTACCAGAAGGGAGGACTATATTATATGTGCCAAAAGATAATCAGTTTATGCAAGAAGCAAAAGAAGTAGCGCGTACAGAATCCACAGAAAAGCGATTTTCTACGGGTGCTGTAATCGTTCGGGTTCGAGATAGTATTGTTGTTTCTCAGGGTGCAAACAAAGCGTCTCTAACTAGTGAAAGTTTAATTAATTTACACAAGAAGTATTGCATTAGAAGAATTTTAGGAGTTCCGTCTGGCAAAAAATATTGGCTATGTCCTGGATGTGCAGCAGGGGATCATCATGCTGAATATAGGGCTTCTAAGAGATTAATTAAACAAGGTTTTGATAAGTCTGATCAGTTTGACTTGTATTTATGGGGTCATTGGTGGGCGTGTAAAGACTGTTGGGGTAAAATGCTTGAAATTCCAATTCGTAATGTTTATTTAATGGAAGGAAGTGAAGTTGTCTTTAACGAGAAAAACCCCAATAATATAATAGGACATCAATTTGATTAATTTATTTATCAAAAAGCGAGCCTTCGGGCTCGCTTTTTGTTTTTTGGCAGATTGTGCTAAAATCAGAATATTACAAATCTAATTTATTACCATAATATATGAAAGATAAACAAGTAGAAAAACTTATCAAAGAAGAAGAGAAGAGACAGAAGAGTGTTGTGAACTTAATAGCTTCAGAGAACATTGTATCAGATGATGTACTTAAAGCTCTAGGCTCTAAGCTTACCAATAAATATGCCGAAGGTTACCCAGGGAAGAGATATTATGGTGGTAATCAAGTGATAGATAAAGTAGAGAATTTGGCGATTGCTCGTGCCTTGAAACTTTTTAAACTTAAACCCGAAAATTGGCACGTGAACGTCCAGCTTCTTTCAGGTAGTCCTGCGAACTTTGCACTTTACTCTGCGCTCGTTCCACTCGGTGGCAAAATAATGGGGATGAAGCTTTCTTCAGGAGGACATCTTACTCACGGGTACCCTGGTTCTATGACGGGCAAGCTTTGGAAGTCGGTGCAATTTGAACTTGATAAGAAAACAGAAGTTATAGATTATGAAGCTCTTAAGCAATTAGCAATAGCTGAAAAGCCAAATATTATAGTTTGTGGTTTTACTGCATATCCACGCGTTGTAGATTTCAAAAAGTTCAGAGAAATTGCAGATGCAAGTGGAGCTCTTCTTCACGTAGATATGTCGCACTTTGCAGGGCTTGTAGCGGGGGAAGCTTATCCTTCACCATTTCCTTATGCTGATTCTGTGATGACTACTACGCACAAGTCACTTCGTGGTCCAAGACATGCAATACTATTTGTAAAGAAAGATGCACGTGAGTTCGATAAGAAATTAGACAAGATGATTATCCCAGGACTCTTCGGTGGACCTCACGAGAATACTATTGCTGCGGCTGCCGTTGCTTTCCTTGAAGCTTCTAGTCCTTCATTTAAAAAGTATGCCAAGCAAGTTGTGAAGAATGCGAGAGTCTTGGCCAAAGAATTACAAAAGCTTGGTTGGCACATCATATCAGGTGGTACAGACTCACACCTTATTCTTATGGATACATGGATGGATGGCAAGGGTATACCTGGCAAGGATGCAAGTGCTAAGCTTGAGAAAGCAGGTATAATAGTGAATATGAATACAATCCCCGGCGACCCACGTGGGCCTATGGATCCTTCAGGCATCCGCCTAGGCACTTGTGCAGAAACTTCTCGTGGAAAGAAAGAGTCAGATATGGTGAAATTAGCAGTAAGAATGGATAAGATATTGAGAGGAAAGTAAAATGAAAATATATTTTGGAGGAGCTATAAGAGGAGGAAGAGAAGATGTCCACATATATGAACTAATCATTAAAGAATTAGGTAATTTTGGAGAAGTTCTTACAGAGCATATAGGGGATAAGAACTTATCAATTATAGGAGAAGATAAACTTCCTCAATATATTTACGAGAGAGATACAAACTTTATTAAAGAAGCAGATATTTTTATAGCAGATGTCACTACTCCATCACTTGGGGTTGGCTATGAGATTGCTTACGCAGAAAAATTAAATAAAAAGGTTTTCTGTCTTTATAACAATACAGGAAATAAGTTAGTATCATTTATGATTATGGGGAATCAAAATTGTAAGGTTTTCCCTTATAAAAATAAAGAAGAAATTTCTGAAATAATAAAAAGTATTTTTAAATAATTATGATTGAAAAACAAAGAGAAAAATTAAAACCATGTGTTGGTGTGATGATTTGGAAAGAAGGAAAGGTTCTTCTTGGTAAGAGAAAAGGATCTCATGGCGCAGGGGAGTATGCATTTCCTGGAGGACATTTAGAGTTTGATGAATCATTCCAAGATTGTACGAAAAGAGAGGTTTTAGAAGAAACTGGTGTTAAAATCAAAAATTTACGATTTATGTCATTAGCAAATTTTATATTGAACGAAAATAGACAGGACATTCTAGTTTCATTTATTGCTGATTGGGAAAGTGGTGAAGCTAAAATATTAGAACTAGAAAAAAGTGATGGTTGGGAATGGTACTCACTTGATAATCTACCCTTACCATTATTTCGTCCAACACAAATCACAGTAGATTCATTTATAACAGGCAAAAACTTTTATGATAAAGAATAAAAAACAAAAAACAAAAGGCAAATTGATAGTAATAGATGGGACGGATGGAAGTGGGAAGACTACGCAGTTTAATTTACTTGTTGCACATTTAAAAAAGGATGGATATAAAGTAAAGACTGTTGATTTCCCTGTGTATTATAAGAATTTTTTTGGAAAGTTTATAGGGCACTGTCTATCAGAGCAATATTACAATTGGCTCAACGTTCATCCCAAGATTGCTTCTATGGCATATGCTGCTGATAGATGGGAGTCGAGTAAAGAAATGAAAGAATGGTTAGCTAAAGGATATATTATTATTGCAAACCGCTATGTCTCAGCCAATCAGATTCATCAAGGTGGGAAAATTAAAGATTCCAGAAAGAGAAATAATTTTATTAAATGGCTTGATCAGATGGAGCATGAAGTTTTTGGAATACCAAGACCAGATTTAACTTTTTATTTAAACTTACCAATAAAGATAGTTTTAGAACTTATAAAAAAGCGTGATAGTAGTAAAATGCATAGAAAGTATTTAAAGAATAAAAAAGATCTTGCCGAAAATGATGTAGACTATCAAGAGAATTCTATAAAAAGTGCCATTTGGCTTTCTAAGAATATTAAGAATTTTGTTAAAGTAGAATGTTATAAAAATAACGAAATTTTGTCTCGTGAAAATATTCACGAGATGGTTTATAAAGAAGTTAAAAAAGTATTAGGATGAAAATCAAAATTAAAAAATTAAAAGATGAGGCGAAGTTTCCTAGCTATGCTCATCCGGGGGATGTCGGGATGGATCTATATGCTATGGAGACTGTGACTATCAAGCCCATGGAGCATTATAGATTCTTCCATGGTTTTGCAATGGAGTTCCCCGAAGGGAATGCGGGAATTATAATGGATAAGTCTAGTATTTCAAAAGCAGGGCTTATTCATATGGGGGGAGTTTTTGATGCTGGGTATAGAGGGGAATACAATACGCACCTGGTGAATCTGTCCGATAAGTCTTATACTGTAGAAGAGGGGGATAAAGTATCTCAATTAGTAATAGTGCCAGTTGCTATTGTGGAAATTGAAGAAACTGATACATTGAGTGAATCCTCTAGAGGAATGGGGGCATTTGGTTCAACAGGAAAGAAATAATGAAAGGACAAATAGAAAAAATAATAAAAGAAGTTTTAAAAAGTCTTAATATAGAAGATGTGAATTTTTCTATTGAACACCCTGAGGATTTTAAGAATGGAGATTATTCTACAAACGTAGCGATGATTTGTGCCAAGCAGCTTAAAACTAATCCAAGGGAATTGGCTGAAAAAATAGTTGTTGAATTGAGGAATTTAATTTCTCCCCCTGCGAAGGGGGAGGTAGGAGGGGGTCTGATAGAAAAAGTAGAAACTGCTGGTCCGGGATTTATAAATTTCTATTTATCAAGAGAATTTTTCACTGAAAGTGTGGGTAGTATTTTGAGTAAAGGGGAAGATTGGGGGAAGAATGATAATGGTGGTAATAAAAAAGTTATTGTAGAGTATTCATCTCCGAACATTGCCAAGCCTTTCACTGTAGGGCATTTGCGTTCTACTATTATAGGGGATTCAATTGCTAGGGTTTTAACTTTTTCTGGATTTGATGTAGTGAGGGACAATCACTTAGGTGATTGGGGTACTCAGTTTGGGAAACTTATTATTGCTATAAATAAATGGGGGAATTTAGATGAAATAGAAAAAAGTGAGACCCCAATAAAATTATTGGTGGATTTGTATGTGAAGTTTCATGATGAAGCAGAGAAAGATGGAGCTCTTGAAGATGAAGCTCGCGCTGCTTTTGCTAAGCTTGAGAAGAAAGATAAAGAGGCTATAGATATTTGGAAGAGATGTATTGAAATATCAAAAAAAGAATTTGATAGGATTTATAAAAAGTTGCAGATTACTCCTTTCGATACGATGTATGGGGAAAGTTTCTTTGAAGATAAAATGGCAGTTGTGATAGATGATGTGAAAGAAAAGAATATTGGGAAAGAAAGTGAGGGTGCATTTATTGTGGAATTTGCGGAAGAGAAAAATCTTTCACCACTTTTGCTTCTCAAAAAAGATGGGTCATCTTTATATGCACTTCGTGATTTAGCTGCAGATAAATGGAGAAAGAAAGAATATGGTGATAATATAAAAATAATCAATGAAGTAGGAGCAGAGCAGACGGAATATTTTAGGCAAATTTTTGAAACAGAGGCTATGCTTGGATATTTTAAAAAGGGGGACAGGGTACATATCGCCCACGGTCTTTATCGTTTTGCAGAGGGGAAAATGAGTACCAGGAAAGGGAACGTTATTTGGCTTGAAGATATTATAAATGAAGCAGAAAAGAGAGCGGGAGATATAAATGAAGAGACGAAAGAAGTGGTGGCTATTGGCGCACTTAAATTTAATGACTTAAAGCGTGATAGTTTAAGAGATATACTTTTCAATTGGGAAGAAATTTTGAATATAAAAGGAGATTCTGGTACATATTTACAATATACTGCTGTTCGTGCGAATTCGATTTTAAATAAAGCAAAAGATTTTAGATTAGAAACTATAAACTCTAAACTAGAACCTATCCCAGCAGAAGTTACAGATTTGGAAAAATATCTATATCAATTCCCTGAAGTCGTAGAATATTCTTACGAGAGTTTGCAACCTCATCACATAGCTACATATCTTACAAAGCTTGCAAGTGAATTCAATACTTTCTATGGTAATACTCAGATATTAAAAGATGAAAACAAATATATGTCATATCATTTAGATTTAATAAAAGCCTTTACCCAAACAATGAAGAACGGCCTCTGGCTCTTGGGGATTGAAATCCCAGAGAGGATGTAGTATTAATTAAGAATTAATAATTACGAATTAATAATGAAAAACAAAATAAAAATACTTGCCCCATACTAATTTTTCGATTAAGTAATTTAATAATATAAATATATTTACATAAAACAAGTAGATAAAATATGGACAAAGAATATAAAAATTTAGTACTGGGGTGTCAGAATTGTAAAAAAGATTTCACAATAGAATCTGATGATTTTGGGTTTTATGAAAAGATGAAAGTTCCAGCTCCAACTTTTTGTCCGGAGTGTCGTTTACAAAGACGTTTAGCTTGGCGTAATGAAAGAGGTCTTCATAGTAATGAATGTGGTTTATGCAAAAAAAATATAATTTCTATTTATGATAAAGACTCAAATGTTCATCCTTATTGTGATAAATGTTGGTGGAGTGATAAATGGGATGCGATAGATTATGGAGTAGATATAGATTTATCTAAGCCATTTTTGACCCAGTTTTTTGATCTTTTCCACAGAGTTCCAGCTCCTAATCTTTTTGCTTTTGGAACTACAATGGTTAATTCTCCTTACTGTAATATGGCTAATGACATGAAAAATTGTTATTTACTTCATGATGGAACTTTTGATGAAAATGTATTCTATGGAAGTGGGGCTTTTTTCTCGAAAGATTCACTCGATATCACTATGGTTAGAAAAGGAGAGCTTTGCTATGAATTAGTAACAGCTATAAATTGTTATAAAACTATTTTTTCTCAGAACTGTGAAGATTGTATAGAAGTATCTTTCTCTCATGGTCTTAGGGGGTGTAATAATTGTTTTGGTTGTGTGAATCTTCATAAAAAAAGTTATCATATTTGGAATGAACCATATTCCAAGGAGGCATATGAAGAAAAATTAAAATCTTTTAATCTAGATTCATACGAGAATATTATTTTAATTAAGAATAAAGCAAAAGAATTTTGGAAAAAATTTCCTAAAAAATATTATTTTGGTGTTCAAAATTTGAATGTGACAGGTGATTATTTGGAACATTCTAAAAACTCTAAATCATGTTTTGGAGCAGCTAATTTAGAAGATTCTAAGTTTTGTTCTTTTGTTTCAAATGGACCTGTAAAAAATACTTATGATTTTACTCATTATGGTGACAATATAGAACTTATAAATGAATGCTTACAATCTGGGGATGGTATTTCTAATATTAAATGTGGTTGGGGAGTTTGGAGCAATTCTAATAATTTAAATTATTGCATTACAGTTCCTGGATTGTCATATAGTTTTGGTTGTGTTGGATTAAAGAAGAAGAAATATTGTATTTTGAATAAGCAATATACAAAAGAAGAATACGAAGAATTATTAACCAAAATTATAGAACATATGAATAAGGTGCCTTATATTGATAGTAAGGGAATAGAATATAGATATGGAGAATTTTTCCCTATAGAATTTTCACCATTTGGATATAATGAAACTACCGCACAAGAATATTTTACTTTAACAAAAGATCAAACTATTAATCAGGGTTATAAATGGGAAGATAGAACAGAAAGAGGGTATAAGATAGATATAATGAATAAAGATATACCAGATAGTATTAAAAGTGTAGACGAATCTATCATTGGCAAGATCATAGAATGTGAACATCAAGGTGGATGTAATGAACAATGTACCGAGGCCTTTAAAATAATTCTAGACGAATTACAATTTTACAAAAGGATGAATTTGCCTATTCCTCATCTCTGTCCTAATTGTAGACATTATCAAAGATTAAAACAAAGAAATCCTTTAAAGCTTTGGCACAGGACGTGTATGAAAGAAGGATGTACTAATAAATTTGAGACTTCATATGCACCAGATAGACCAGAGATAGTATATTGTGAGAAGTGTTATCAGAATGAAGTAATATAAAAATAAAAGAACCCTGCTGCTCGTTAGAACAGACAGGGTCTTTTCACTTTGATTGGGATACTTCTTGGCCACTCGGTCTAGCTTTCGCTATATGTTTCCCTTTCAAAGCTAGAATTGCTGAATCTAAATTAGGCATACGTATAACCGCGTCTGCTTGCACGTATTTCCTGACTCTTCAGTCTGACACCTAACCACCTTGGCACACCAATGTTCTCCGATCGCTCGTTATGGCTGTGTTATCCAACATGTGATTCCTTTTACTAACCTTTCAGATTTTCTAGAAAAATCTTGGCTGTAACGTCCGATTAGCGTTGACGCATAAAGTGCAATTCAATTATATCTTAATCATTTCTAGCAAAAATACAAGCTTTTTGATAAGATTAGATTTATATGGAAACAGTAGAAGAAAGATTAAATAAAATAGAAGAAAGGAACAAAAGGGTAGAACTAGATAAGGCTTGGGAAACTAGCTTTGTCCGAATTTTATTTATAAGTATTATTACTTATATTGCAGCTATTTTTGTTCTATATAGTATTGGTGTATCTAAGCCATACTTAAGTGCCTTAATACCAGTACTTGGGTTTATTCTATCTACCCAATCAATACCTATTGTAAAAAAGTATTGGATTAAAAATAAATAAATTTTCTTGCAATTTTGTGATTTTCTAGGTATTCTTATATATATGCAGTGAAGAGGTTATCGCCTCGGAGCATTGGGAAGAAACATCGTGAGGCAAGACCTCACGACGAAGTAGAACCCTTTAAATGAGAAGTCCCGCGCAATTCGGTGGGTAAAAAACGAGGTGGTACCACGAGAAGAGAAACTCGTCCTTGTATAGCAATTATTATAATTGTTGTATAAGGACGAGTTTTTATTTTACTTTTATTAATTAAAATTGTTTAAACATTTATGAATGAAGAAATAAAAAAATCACAATCGGCATTACGGGAAGAAGAAGTTTTAAAATTCTGGAAGGAGAATGAAATTTTCAAAAAGAGTGTGGAGAAAGATGCACCGAAGGGAAAGTATGTATTTTATGATGGACCACCTTTTGCATCAGGACTTCCTCACTATGGGCATATTCTTGGTAGTACAGTAAAGGACGTCATAGGTAGATATAAGACTATGAGTGGATACAATGTGCCGAGACGTTGGGGTTGGGATTGTCATGGATTACCAATTGAAAATATTGTAGAGAAGGATTTAGGAATTTCTGGTAAGAAAGCTATTGAGGCACTTGGTATTGATAAATTTACCGAGCATGCTCGTAGCAAAGTCCTCACATATGTAAATGAATGGAAGAAGACAGTTGATCGTATGGGTCGCTGGGTTGATTTTGATAACTCATACAAGACGATGGATAATACTTTCATCGAAAGTGTATGGTGGGCATTAGGAGAGATGAATAAAAAGGAATTACTTTATGAAGGAGTACGAGTTCTTGCTTATTGTCCACGATGTGAGACGCCAATAGCCAATTCTGAAATAGCTATGGATAATAGTTATAAAGATATTACTGATATTTCCGTTTATGTTAAATTTAAAATTTTAGATGAAAAATACAAAGATACTTATCTACTTGCTTGGACGACAACTCCTTGGACATTACCAGGGAATACCGCGATTGCTATCAATAAAGAATTGATTTATGTTTTAGTAAAAAATATTACAGAGAAAGGTGAAGAGGTATATATAGTAGCTAAAGATTTGTATGAAAATTTACAGAGCAAATTTAATAATGGAGAAATAATAAAAGAAATAAAAGGAGAAGATTTAGTAGGTCTTTCTTATGAGCCAGTATTCCCATATTATAAAGATGAAGAAGTAGCTAGAAATCCTAATATCTGGAAAGTTTGGCATGCAGATTTTGTGACAGTAGATAAAGGGACGGGGATTGCTCACGAAGCACCAGCTTTCGGAGAGGATGATATGAACTTGGCAAAGGAGTATAATATCCCATTTATTCGTCACGTGGAACCCAATGGAGATTTCTCAAAAGAAGTGGTTGATTTTCCAAATGTAAAAGTGAAGCCCAAAGAAGATTCACAGTCTACAGATGTCTTAATCATCAAGTATTTGGCACACACTGGGGCTCTCTTTGCAAAAGAGAAAATCATTCACTCATATCCTCACTGTTATCGTTGCGAGACGCCACTACTTTACTATGCTCTGCCATCTTGGTTTATAAATATACAAAAAGTTAAAAAAGATTTATTGAAAAAAGGTGAAGATATGAATTGGATTCCTGAGCACTTAAAAGAAGGACGTTTCAAGAATACTATGGAATCAGCTCCGGACTGGACTATATCACGCAATCGTTATTGGGCTAGTCCCTTACCTATTTGGAAGTCAGAAAGTGGTAAAATAATGGTGATAAATTCTCTTGAAGATTTAAAATCAAAAACAAAAAAGTCTGGAAATAAGTATTTTATAATGCGACATGGAGAAGCAGAAAATAATGTGCTTCGAGTTTTAAATTCTGATTTAAAAAAGGAATTTCATTTAACAGATAATGGTAAAAAACAAGTAAAAAAAACAGCTGAAGTTTTTAATAAAGAAAAATTTGACTATATTTTTACTTCACCATTAATTCGTGCCATAGAAACCACCAATGTTTATAAAGAGGAGTCAAAGTCATCTGCGAAAATTATTGTAGATGATAGACTTAGAGAAATGGGAATGGGCAATTTTGAAGGTAAAAATGTATCTCAATATAGGTCCATGTTCAAAAGCAGGGCAGAGGAATTAAAAGAAAGACCAGAGGGTGTTGAAAATTTTGAAAATGTGAAAAGTCGAATGATGAATTTTTTGTGTGAAATAGAATCTAATTATACAAATAAAAATATATTAATTATCACGCATGGAGATCCGGTTGTTGCTGTAAATTCAATTATTAATAATTTTTCTATAAAACAGACTGTTGAGTTCCTAGAAAGTAATTATCCCAAAAATGCTGAAATAAGAGAAATAAATTTCACACCATTACCTCATAATCATAATTATGAACTCGATTTGCATCGCCCATATATTGACTCTATTGTGCTTGTAGATGAAAAGGGCGAGGAATATAAAAGAATTCCAGAAGTTATTGACTGTTGGTTTGAGTCAGGGTCAATGCCTTTTGCACAAGACCACTATCCATTTGAGAATCCAGATTGGCAGGAAGACAATTTCCCAGCAGGATTTGTAGCAGAATATATAGCTCAGACGAGGACTTGGTTCTACTATACTCACACTATATCTACTATATTATTTGGGAAGGCTCCATTTGAAAATGTAGTAACCACAGGGACGGTCCTAGCCGAAGATGGAAGTAAGATGTCAAAGTCTAAAAATAATTTCCCAGATCCTTGGCTTTTGTTCGATAAATACGGAGTTGATGCTCTCAGGTTCTATCTGATGGCTAGTACTTTGATGAAAGGGGAAGATGTAAATTTCTCTGAAAAATTAGTGCAAGAAGTCGCCAGCAAGATAATTAGTCGTTTTGACAACGTTGTAACTTTTTATGAACTATATCGTGATTCTTCACTAGAAACTAGAACCTATAAACCAGAAACTAATTTAAATGTATTAGATCAATGGATATTATCTCGTCTGCATCAATTTACTCTTGAAGTTAAAAATGGAATGGAAATTTACGATTTATCTCTTGCTACGAAACCCTATGAATTATTCATTGAAGATCTCTCTACTTGGTATCTACGTCGTTCAAGAGACAGAATAAAGAATGGAGATATAGAAGCAAAACAAACTTTGTATTATGTTTTGAAGATGACACTTAGTCTCTTTGCTCCATTTATGCCGTTCATAGCTGAAGATATTTGGCAGAAATTAAGATTGGATGGAGACCAAATCAGTGTTCATCTGACAGATTTTTTCTCCAATCTTGAAATACAGAAAATAAATAATGAAATTATCAAAGAGATGGGGGAAGTTCGCGAAGTGGTGACTCTTGGATTGCAGGCCAGACAGAAAGCAGGGATTCCTGTGAGACAGCCTCTTTGTCAATTACTAATTACTAATTACCAATTACCAAAAGAATATGAAGAGATAGTTAAAGATGAATTGAATGTAAAAGAGATTAAAATAAATAAAGGAGAAGAGAAAAAGGTAGAACTCGATACAAATATTACAGAAGAACTTAAACAAGAAGGGAATTACAGAGAGCTTGTAAGAGCGATTCAAGATATGAGAAAGAAAGAAGGATTAAACCCAAATGATATAATTAGTCTTGAAATTGATGCTTCGGATAAAGGTGAAGAATTTATAAATAAATGGCAAAATGAACTTCTGAAAGCAGTTGGGGCTAAGAACATACAGATTAAGGATATTTCAGGCGACAAAATAAAAATTGATAATTTAGAGTTTGCTATAAATGTGGTAAAATAGAGAGGTAATGCATCATATTTATCACACCAATGGGTTTATATTAGGCTCGACAAATAAAGGCGAAGCGAATAAGATGCTCACGATATATACTCGTGAGATGGGGCTTGTGCGGGCGATGGTGCAGGGGATCAGGCTTCATAAATCAAAGCTTCGTTTTGCCCTACAAGATCTTTCATATTCAAATATTGATCTAGTTCGGGGGAAAGATATCTGGCGTGTGACTTCCGCCAAGAATATTACTACTTTCCCTTATGCTCGTTCATCACGTCCTTCACTTCTTATAATTGCTCGCGTCAGTAAACTTATTGAGCGACTTTGTGACGGGGAAGAATCTAATGAAAAAATATTTGATGATTTTATTCAGAGTCTATATTTACTTGATGTAGAAGAAGTGTTGAGTTCTTCTCGTGAAGCACTCGAGCTTCATCTTGTATTGCGAATAATGGATCAGCTTGGCTATATAGGAGAATTAGATATGCTTAAAGAATATCTAGGAGGAGATATTGATTTGGATAAGACGGAGCTTTTATTGAAAGAAAAACGTTCTATAATATCGCATATAAATAAAGCCTTAAATGAGAGCCAACTTTAAAATAAATATGCTATAATATTAAGTATGCCAGAAAGTGAGAACAAAATAGAAGATATTAAGCGTCGTCTTTATGAACCAGAAGATCATGTAACCCACCGGACCCACGAAGGGACTCTTCATGTTATAAATCACAAAGTCGAGCCAGAATGGAAACACGAAGAAGAACCTATAAATAATATGAAAAAGCCAAGACCTTCAATTTTCAAAAAGTTTTTTATCCTCTCCATTATTTTTTTCATTATCGCTATGGTTTTCGCTTTTTATAAATTCTCGACCAATAATTCTTCTGTCTCAAGCGACAATATAGATATCACAGTAATAGGTAACGCTTTCACTAAGGGGGGAGAAGAATTACCACTTCAAATAGAAATTGCCAATCACAATAAGGCTAGTCTAGAACTTGCCAATGTAGTCGTCTCATATCCTAATGGAGCGAGTGATAACTTGGCGGATTATATTCGTCTACCACGTATAACCATTGGCACAATTAAACCCGGGGAAACAATCACAGAGAATATCAAAGTCACTCTTTTTGGTGATGAGAGGTCTAACCGCAGTGTAAGAATTGATTTGGAATATCATCCCCAAGGTTCAAATGCTATCTTTACGAAGAGCAAAGACTATGTAGTCAATATCAGCTCAGCTCCTCTTTCCTTGTTGGTAGATGCACCAGATACTGTGACCTCCGATCAGCCTGTGACTTTCACTGTCAAAGCGATTCTCAATACTTCACTCAAAGAAGGCAATACTGTAATGCAACTCACATATCCCAATAATTTTATTTATGAGAGTGCTGTTCCCGCACCTTCTTTCGGGAATTCTATGTGGAGTCTCGATGCTCTTAGTCTGACGAATCCTATTTCCGTTGTAGTTAAGGGGAGAATTGTAGGGCAAGACCAAGATCAACAAGTCTTTCACGTCTACGCTGGGACTACTAAACCTTCCGATAAATCTACTCTTGATATTGTATACAATTCATTACTGCACACTATTACTATTACGAAGCCTTTCATCGAAGCAACTATCATCGCCAACGATACAGCAAGTTCTGGAGATGATATAAATGTCAAAATTGATTGGTCCAACAATTTACCGAATAGGATTACAGATGGAGAAATCATTGTGAATATGGGGGGCAATGCTTTTGATCGTTCATCGGTGAATCCATCTCAAGGATTTTTTGATTCTTTGAATAATCGTATTATCTGGGACAAGAATTCTATCCCCGAATTAGCAGATATTGAGCCAGGAGGGCATGGGGAAGTTTCTTTCAGTGTGAAGTCTATCTCTCTAGTCGGTCCACAAAGTTCTGTTAGAGATCCACAAGTAACTTTTGATGTCAGTATTAAAGGCAAGCAACCATCCTTGGGCTCAACATATGCTGATGTAAATAATTTTTCAAAAAAGGTAGTAAAAATTTTATCAGATTTTCAAATTGCATCTTCTGCTTCTTATAAATCCGGGGCTCTTCCTCCTAAGGCTGAGACAGAGACTAGCTACAATGTCACTTGGACAATTTCCAACGGGACTAACTCTATCTCAGACGCTATTGCTCGAGCTGCACTTCCTATCTATGTCAAATGGGTGGGTCCTGTTTCTCAAAGAGAAAATATAACTTACAATGAGGGAACCCGAGAAGTTATTTGGAATATAGGATCAGTCCGTGCTAATACTGGTGGGAATTATAATCGTGAAGCAGTTTTCACTATCACCCTAGCTCCTTCTCTCTCACAAGTCGGAAGCGTTCCTCAGCTTATGAAAGATTTGTTCCTTTCAGGGACGGATGTTTTCACTGGCACACTTGTTCAAAATAGAAGTGGATCTATCAATACGATGCTTTCAGGAGACCCAAACTTTCAATCTGGCTTTGAACGTGTTATAAAGTAATTATGGAAAAAGATGAAAAATTAATGGAAAAGATTGTATCACTTTGTAAGAGAAGGGGTTTTATTTATCCTGGGAGTGAGATATATGGAGGGCTCGCTGGGACGTTTGACTACGGGCCATTAGGCTCCCTATTAAAAAGAAATATTGAGAAATCTTGGATAGAATATTTTGTGGAATTTAAGGAGAATATATATCTCATAGATACTCCTATATTGATGCACCCAAAAGTCTGGGAAGCGTCTGGACATGTAGCAAATTTCGTTGACCCAGTTTCAAAATGTAAGAAATGTGGACATAGTTTTCGAACTGATCAAATTGAAGATAAAGAAGTTTGCAGAGATTGCGGAGGGAAACTTACTAGCCCTAATAATTTTAATTTAATGCTTGAAACCAAGATGGGTGCATCAGAAGAGACAGCTATTAGCACATATCTTCGCCCGGAAGAGGCTCAAAGTATGTTCATAAATTTCAAAAATGTTTTACAATCTTTATCTCCTAAAATCCCTTTTGGTATTGCGCAAATAGGTAAAGCATTTAGAAATGAGATTACTCCTCGTGATTTCATTTATAGATTGCGTGAATTTGAAATAATGGAATTTGAATATTTTATTCATCCATCTTCTCCGTGGGAAGCTTATTTTGATAATTTCTTGTTGGAACAAAAAGAATGGCTTTCTAAAATTGGAGTTGATACTTCCAAACTTCATCCTCTTGAACATGGAGAACAAGCTAGGGCTCATTATAGTCGGAAGACAGTGGATTTGGAATTTGAATATCCATTTGGTATCAAGGAACTCACAGGTCTTTCTCATAGAGGGGATTTTGATTTGAAAAGGCATCAAGAATTCTCAGGTGAAGCAATGTGGGTATTAGATGAGGCTACAGGAGAGAAATTTATTCCTCATGTTATAGAACCTACTGTAAGTGTAGATAGAGCTATCTTGGCGACATTATGCTCTTGTTATAGAGAAGAGGGGGAGGGGGATAATGTTCGTGTTTATTTGAAATTACCTCCCGCAGTTGCTCCTTACAAAGCTTGCGTGTCTCCTTTGTTAAAGAATAAACCAGAGCTTATTACTTATGCCAAGAATGTATACGGAGAATTAAAAAAAGAATTTGGTTGGGTTGTTTGGGATGACAATGGCAACATCGGCAAACGTTATAGAAGGCAAGATGAGATAGGTACGCCTTGGTGTATAGTTATTGACTTTGATACTTTGGCTGACGACTCTGTTACCATCCGTGATCGTGATACTGGCAAGCAAGAGAGAATCAAAAAAGAAGATATTGTGGATTATATAAAAGAGAGGATGAATTAAAATATGGAAAACGAAAAAATGAAATTCAATATAGTTCCCAAAAATATGGATGAAAGTGCAGGGAAATTTCATGAAGAACAAATATTTAAAATATTTTATTTAAAAGGAAAAAGAATTCCTTTTATGCGACAAAAAACTTTGGCAAATTGTGGTCCATTATCTATCGTAAATGGAAGCTTGGCGTTAAAAGAAATAAATAAAAAATTTAATTTGCCCTCTAATTTTCCACAGATACCACAGAAAATAAGAAAATTTTTATCAGAAAATCAAAATCTACGAGAAACTCCATTTGGGATTGCTTCTAGTATAGAAATAGGAAAGAATGATTATGCTTTGGAAGGAGGGCATATAGTAAATTTAATTAAAAAAACTTTGGCCGAATCTAATATTGTAATTACCGGAGATCGGTTTTCTGGTTCAGTCCCTGTTCGTGATTTAGAAATTGGAGAAAAAATTAAAAACTCAGATTGGTTGATATGCAATAAAGATTTTCACTATATTAGTTTGATTAAATTAGATGACAACGATTATGTATTTTCAGATTCTATGAGTGATCAACCTCGTGTTGTAAATCAAAAATTTATTGAAGATAATTTTTTTCAAAAAGGGAACATGAATCCTTTTATCTCCATGAAAGTAAAAGATAAGATTGTTATAATAAAAAAATAGTTTAATAAATATAGTTTGTTTTTTACAAACAAGAAGGTCTTTATAAAAGGATATAAAATATATGAAAAAGAAAACAAAATTTAATAATGGTTGGTGTTTTGCCATTGTGAATAATCGTCTAGCCGAAATACATTTTGAGAAGGGTTCTGGTATTTGGGCTCATTGTTATGTGGATAGAAGTGAATTTTCTAAAAGGGAGCAAAAAATAATTGATGCAGATATAAAAAAGTATATATTTTCTTATAGAAAAGGTTTTTATAATAATAAAATATTTATCTAAGGAAGTCCGACTTCCTTAATTTTGCATCATATGATAATATATAGAATATGTCCATAAGAAAAGACAATCTAGTTTCTGGAGAAATTTATCATATCTATAATAGGGGAGTAGATAAGC
>JBAYKP010000006.1:0-60225 GCA_041664465.1 Minisyncoccota bacterium
AAGTGCTCATTTCAGTGCTGCAGGAGCTGTCGCTTCAGCAACCATTATTATGGATAAGATGACAGGTCGCTCAAAAGGCTTTGGTTTCGTTGAAATGGAAAACGATTCAGATGCAGCTACAGCTATCTCAATGTTTGATGGAAAGGACTTCGAAGGAAGAAACCTTACAGTGAACGAAGCTCGTCCTATGGAAGAGCGCCCAAGAGGTAATTTTCAAAGATAATTAAATCTATCTAAGAACAAAAATCCCACATTCGCAAGAGTGTGGGATTTTTGTTTGCATTCTACATTTTACCCAAAACAAACGATCGAAAAAGTTAGGTAATTTCAAGGTTTTACATTGACTTGACTAATATATATATATATATCGTAATATGAAGAAAAATTTTTGGTAGTATTAATTTAATTTAAAACAAAATGACACACTATTTAGATTCAGGTTCCTTAAAAAACGTTCTCCTTGAAGGGGGTGACACAATGCAGTTGGGTCCATTAAAATGCCTATTGAATGATGGAAATTATGGGTTTTATTTGGATAATTTGGCTGATCCATGCCGACGTAGCGAAATTTTTAATTTGCTGGAAATTACAAACAGCTATGAATTTTGCAAAAAATACTACGGTTATAAACCTTTGACAAATGACAGTTTTCCTGAAACTCAAAAAAGAGATTCTGTCTCTATCACCAAACTGGTTATAGCCTTGATGAGACTTTATGAAATGAGAACGGTAAAAAATGCCCTTGATGAGTGTGCCTGCATAAAGACACATCCGAAAACCATTCTTCTTATCAAGATGGCCGAAAAACTTGAAAAAGAGCTCTTGGGCAAAAAACCAGAGGACAAATTAAATGTAAAAGAAAAAAGAGCAGCAAGGGAGTTGTTTAATATGGCGGAAGATGAAATTTTAAAAAAATAATCTAAATTCTCTTCTGATATTGAAACAACCTCAATCTAATTATAAAAACCCCCGACTTTTAATAAGTTGGGTGTTTTTGTTTGTGCGTGTGCTTGGAATCGGACCAAGGACCTCTGTCTTATCAGGACAGCGTTCTACCACTGAACTACACACGCATATTACTAACATAATACAAACCAAGATCTCGTATTTAAAGGACTACTCCAATATAGCAAAAACTTGAAAATATCGCAATTATTTGATATAGTGTGTCTGGCTTAAGGCTATTTTCTTTTTATGAATAATAAAGAAAAAACAACTGAAATTATTCCACCTTGGTGGAGAGATGGATTGGTAAACTTTGCAAAAGTTAGTGCATCTATTGCAATTCCGATAATCATCGCTTTGTACCTTGGTAAATATTTAGATGAGAAATTTGGCACGACACCTTGGATTTTCCTCGGACTTACCGCCCTCGCGTTCATCGTCTCTCTTGTATCCATCTACATAAGTATGGTGAAATATATAAAAGACTTGGAGAAAACAGAAAAATCTGGTAAAAATAAAGAATAATTTATGCAAGAACAAATAACCACAGAGTCCACACTATTTGCAGAACCCATAGCCCACATAGGCAGTTTTACTGTCACCAATTCACTTTTCACAAGTTGGATTGTGGTTTTCTTACTTATCGTCATTGCTATTATCGTCAAACTTAAAATTAAAAAAATCCCTCGTGGAATCCAAAATATATTTGAAATCGTTATAGAAGGAGCCGAAGATCTCTGCGACCAAGTCACAGGCAACAGAGCTATTACGAACAAAGCTTTCCCTATAGTCTTTGCTATTTTTATGTTTGTCCTTCTCAATAATTGGATAGGAATACTACCACTTGGAGGATTGGGACTAGTAGAGACATTGGAGCACGGCAAAGTATTCATACCTATTATTCGTAGTGGAACTGCTGATATCAATGGTACTTTACCTCTCGCTATTATGTCCGTCATCGGAGCCAACATTTTCGGTATTATTTCTATCGGTCTCTGGAAAACTATCAATAAATATGTTAATCTGAGTGCGCTTGGTAGTATTTTCACCAAGATTAGGAAGGACCCTATGATCCTTATGACAGCTCCTATAATGTTTGCCGTAGGCATACTCGAACTTGTCGGAGAATTTGCAAAAGTTGCTTCGCTCTCGTTTCGTCTCTTCGGTAACGTTTTCGCTGGAGAAGTGTTGCTAGCCTCTATGGGAGCAATTATGGTTTATATTCTGCCTACACCATTTTTACTATTAGAAGTATTAGTGGGGGTTATACAAGCATTTATTTTCGCCATTTTAACACTTGTTTATTATACTATCTCTAGCATGGACCACGATGAAGGTCATGACGAGAAGCATAGTAAAGAGGTGGAGTTAAGTGGAGCACATTAATTTAAAGGTCAATCATTATCAATTAATTAAAGAACAAAACATATGGATATCACAATGTTGGCAAAGGCAGTAGCTATCGGACTTGGTTCAATCGGACCTGGTATTGCTATTGGTATGATTGGTTCCAAGGCCATGGAAGCTATAGGACGTAATCCTGAGGCTTCAGGTAAAGTTTTCGTACCTATGCTTATCGCATCAGCTTTCGCTGAGGCTATCGCTATTTACGCACTTGTTATCGCTTTCTCAATTAAATAGTTTTTACTATTTACATCTGGATGTTTGTCTCTATCACAAATATCTAGGAGTAAGGAGCAAAAGCTTCTTAATGTTCAATTCTTAATTCGTAATTATTAATTCTTAATTATTTTAAAATCATGGATGCATTTATAGAAACATTTCATATAGACTGGAAAATAATAATAGCTCAAAGTATCAACTTCGTAATCGTTCTTTTTGTGTTGTATTACTTACTCGTAAAGCCCTTGAAGAAAATGATGAAGGATAGAACAGAAGTTATCACAGGAGGGCTAAATGATGCACAAACAAACAAGGAATTGTTAATGAAAACCAAGAAAGAATATGATGATGTCTTAGCTAATGCACGTATAGAAGCCAATACTATTTTCCAAGAAGGTAAAAAGGAAGCCGAAGAGAAGAAAAAAGCTATGATTGAAAAAGCAGGAGAAGAAGTGGAACAAATGATTATAAATGGTAAAAAAGTCCTAGAAAGTGAAAAAGTGAAAATGATAGAAGAAGCAAAAACAGAAATAGTATCTCTGGTCGTCAAGGCCACAGAGAAGCTTTTAGAGTCTCATAAAGATGAAACTTTCGACAAGAAGACAATTGAAGAAATTAAGAAAATGTAAATTATATATAATATATGGCGACAATATCAATTAAAAACCTAGCAGAAGCAATATACGACTCATCTTTAAACAAAGAAGGGAAGGAGTTCAATGATGTTGTTGATAAATGTGCTTTATATTTAAAGAATAGAAATTTATTGGGCAAGAAAGAAGAAATATTAAAAGCCTTAGAAAAAATAGTAAATAAAGAGGGAGGAATAGTAAAAGCAAAAGTAACCACCGAATCAAAACTGAAAAAAGAATATGAAAAAGAAATAGAAGAATTCATTAAAAAGAAATATAAAGTGAGAGAAGTAATACTGGAACTGAAAGAAGATACTAAATTACTCGGCGGAATAAAGATAGAAATAGGAGATGAGATCATAGATGGGACGCTTTCAGGCAAGATAAAACAATTACAAGATTATTTAATAACAAACTAATATGAGCAAAAATCACATTGTAGAAAATTTAAGAAAACAGATAGAGAAATTCCAAGCTGATACCAAGATAGAGAAAGTAGGGCATGTCGTAGAAATCTTCGATGGTATTGCTCGTGTCTCAGGGCTTGCAGACCTCAAGGCCTCAGAAATGGTGACTTTCGCAAGTGGAGCACAGGGAGTAGCTCTCAATCTGGAAGAAGATACTGTCGGTATCATTGTTCTTGGTGACTTCTCAAAAATTCATGAAGGAGAAGAAGTGAAAGCCACAGGGAACATCCTTTCAGTGCCTGTCTCAGATGCTCAGATAGGTCGCGTATTGAATGCCTTAGGTGAACCTATCGATGGCAAGGGTGCTATCAAGACTGATAAGAGAAACCCTATTGAAAAGGTTGCTCCTGGAGTTATTACACGTCTCTCAGTTGACCAACCAGTCCAGACAGGTATTAAGGCTATCGACGCTCTTATTCCTATCGGCCGTGGACAGCGTGAGCTTATCATCGGTGATCGTCAGACAGGAAAGACCGCTATTGCTATCGACACAATCCTAAACCAGAAAGGTCAGGATATGATCTGTGTCTACGTTTCAATCGGCCAGAAAGATTCTAAGCTTCGTAAACTAGAAACGAGACTAGAAGAAGGAGGTGCAATGAATTATACAATTATCGTTTCAGCTGGAGCCTCAGAACCGGCAGCTCTTGCTTATATCGCACCTTATACTGGAGTCTCTATTGCTGAATACTTTATGGATCAAGGAAAAGATGTCTTAATAATTTACGATGACCTTTCCAAGCACGCTGTAGCTTATCGTGAAATTTCACTCTTGCTTCGCCGTCCACCAGGTCGTGAAGCTTATCCAGGGGACGTCTTCTATCTTCACTCACGCTTACTTGAACGAGCTTGCCGAAGAAACAAGGAATACGGAGGTGGATCAATCACAGCTCTCCCTATCATTGAGACTCAAGCAGGAGACGTATCTGCATATATTCCTACAAACGTTATTTCTATTACTGATGGACAGATCTTCCTTGAGACAGACTTATTCTACAAAGGTATCCGCCCAGCTGTAAACGTTGGACTTTCTGTGTCACGTGTGGGAGCTACAGCTCAGATTAAAGCTATGAAGAAAGTAGCTGGTAAGATCAAGCTTGAACTTGCTCAATATCGTGAGCTTGAAGCTTTCGCCCAATTCGGCTCTGACCTAGACGAAGGTACCAAGAAACAACTAGAAAGAGGTAAGAGGTCAGTGGAAGTCTTGAAGCAACCTCAGTACGCACCAGTAGGAACAGTAGACCAAGTGGTAACTCTTTATGCTCTTATCAATGGATTCATAGATGAAGTTAAAGTGGAAAAAGTAAAAGAATTTGAAACAGGTCTCGCAGAGTACGCATCTAGAAATGCAAAAACTTTCTACAAAGAAGTTACTGAGACTCGCATGTGGACAGATGCAGGTGAAGCAGAACTTAAAAAAGTAATTGCGGATTTCGTTTCAAGTTTTAATGCTAAGGCCTAATACCTAGCGCCTAAATAACTATTTTATATGGCCGGAACAAAAGAAATAAAACAAAGAATAAAGAGTGTGAAGAACACAAAGAAGATTACAAAAGCGATGGAACTCGTAGCGGCTTCAAAGATGAAGCGTGCTATATCCAAGGCTCTTTCTTCTAGACTTTATGCCAATTATTCTTGGGAACTTCTAACTTCTCTTTCTGAAAGATTAGACGACATAGATCAGCCTTTTTTCAATGGACATAAAGAAAAAACAGGGGAAGAAAATAAGAAAACCTTATTTGTTCTTATTACTTCCAATGGTGGACTCTGTGGAGCATATAATTCCCAGATAATTAAAAAGTTAATTTCATCTATCAAAGGAATAGATCATAAAAATTTTGATGTTATAACAGTTGGGAAGAAAGGGGATAATGCTATGCGTAGAATTGGTTCAAACGTAGTTGCTTCATTCCTTGAAATTCCAGACAACAGTGCCCTCGCTGACTTAATGCCTTTGTCTAAAATGATTATTGATGAATATAAAAATACAAAATACAGTAAAGTTTACATCGCATATACAGACTTCGTTTCAGCTCTTACACAAAAGGCCCACGTCAAACAAATACTCCCAATCAAGAAAGAAGATATTGAAGAATTGGTGGGGGAACAACCCCCTGTATCCCCCTTATCAGGGGGAACGGGAACCTCCAAAGTTCCATACATCTTTGAGGGAGATATGAATAGTATAGTCGAATCATTAGCAGAGAAATTAGTCCGAATGCAGATATATCATATGATACTTGAATCCAGTGCCAGTGAACAATCCAGTCGAATGATGGCCATGAAGAATGCATCGGAAGCCGCAGGAGAGATGATAGGAGACCTGACATTGTCCCTCAACAAAGCTCGTCAGGCCGGCATTACTCAAGAGATATCAGAGATTAGTGCGGGGATGGCAAGCGTGAGTTAAAAAATTATTATTAAAATTATTAGCATTATTAAAAAATATTATGAAAACAGGAAAAATCAAAAGAATAATCGGGCCAGTCGTCGACGTAGAATTCGAGGGTGAAGTCCCAGAAATCTACAATGCTCTCACTGTCATGAATGGTAACGTCAAAGTGACTCTTGAGACAGAACAGCACATAGGAGGTGGAGTCGTTCGCTCTGTCGCTATGGACACGACAGACGGACTTGCACGTGGTATGGAAGTTACAGATACAGGAGCACCTATCAGTGTACCAGTCGGAACTGCAACCCTTGGTAGAATCTTCAACGTCTTAGGAGATGCTATTGATGATGGCAAAGTTATTGCAAGTGATAACAAGAGATCATCTATTCACCGCAAGGCTCCAGAATTTACAGCTCAAGCTACAAAAGTTGAAATTCTAGAAACTGGGATCAAGGTTATCGACCTCATTTGTCCTGTTCTAAAGGGTGGTAAAGTTGGTCTCTTCGGAGGAGCTGGAGTGGGCAAGACTGTTGTGATCCAAGAGCTCATCCACAACATCGCAAGTAACCACGGAGGATATTCTGTATTCGCCGGAGTTGGTGAACGTACTCGTGAAGGTAACGACCTATATGGGGAAATGAGAGATTCTAAAGTTCTCGACAAGGTTGCCATGGTGTTCGGACAAATGAATGAACCGCCTGGTGCTCGTCTACGCGTGGCTCTCTCAGGTCTTACAATGGCTGAGCACTTCCGTGACCAAGAGAATAAAGACGTGCTTTTCTTCATCGACAACATCTTCCGCTTCACACAAGCAGGTTCTGAGGTTTCAGCTTTGCTCGGACGTATTCCTTCCGCTGTGGGTTACCAGCCAACTCTTTCTACAGAAATGGGAAACTTACAAGAAAGAATTACATCTACAGATAAAGGTTCAGTTACTTCAGTGCAAGCTGTCTACGTGCCAGCCGATGACCTTACAGACCCAGCCCCAGCTACTACCTTCTCTCACCTTGACTCTACTGTGGTGCTAAACCGTTCTCTTACTGAAATAGGTATTTACCCAGCTGTTGATCCACTAGACTCATCCTCAACAATTCTAGACCCACACATCGTAGGTAAGGAACACTATGAAGTTGCTCGTGAAGTTCAGCGTGTACTTCAGCGTTATAAGGACTTGCAAGACATCATTGCAATCTTGGGTATGGAAGAACTTTCAGATAGTGATAAGGAGCTCGTCGCTCGTGCTAGAAAAATTCAAAAGTTCCTATCTCAACCATTCTTCGTTGCTGAGCAGTTCACAGGTACAGCCGGACAGTATGTTCCTCTATCTGAAACCATCAGATCTTTCAAAGAAATCCTAGAAGGTAAACATGACGACAAGTCTGAAAATGACTTTTATATGAAGGGGGCGCTGTAAAATTTTTCGGGAAGAGGCTTGACCTCAAGAGAGCCCGAGGTCAAGCCTCAAAGAGAAAAATTTTAATTAATCAGACCCCCTCGCCCTACGGGCACTCCCCCTTAGCAGGGGGAGAAAAATACAAAATATATGACAAAATTACTAAAACTTAAAATCGTCACCCCAGAGAAACTTATTCTAGAAGAAGAAGTTGAGTCTGTAACTATTCCTACGAAGGAAGGGGAGATAACAGTCCTTCCAGACCACGTGCCTCTTATCGCACCACTTGCATCAGGGGACATTGTGGCATTTGTAAATGGTGACTATGTACCGATGGCAATAGTAGGAGGATTCCTTGAAGTTAAAAACGGGGAAAGTGGAGAAACAGAAGTAGCTATCCTTGCAGACTTTGCAGAACACATAGGAGATATTACAGATGAGGCAATAGAGAAAGCAAAAGCTAAATCGGAAGAATTAAGAAAGCTTGCCGAGAATAATGAAATAGTAGACTTTGAACACTTCGAATCAGAACTTGAACGTTCCCTCACAAGAGTCAAGATTGCGGACAAGTGGAAGAATAAGAAATATCGCAAGTAAAAACAAGGAGACCTGTCACTAAATTAATAGCGACAGGTCTTTTTGTTATGCGATCTCAAAATGATCATATTCATTCTCCCAACTAGAAAAGAAATGGTCTTTGAAATATATTAGAATATTTTTATTTAGGAAAAATTTCCTTTTCTCGTTTAATTGAGCAAAATCTTCTTTGGAAATTTTAATTGATCTTCTCTTTCCATTGTTACTATCTTCGATAATAACATAGAAATCCAATCCAATAATTTTTCCATCTGAAGCTATTTTTGCAACATTTAAATTCAAGATTTCTCCCTTGATAACTTTGATTCTTGCGGAAAAAAGATAACGATATAATCTCACAAGAACAGGAAGAACGATAAAAAAGAAAAAAGCTGCTCCAATCAGTGAAGCGCCGAGAATCTGTGTCCAAGAAACATAATTTTTCATAGCATTTGACTTTAAATGATTTATATTAAAAGATGAGTTATTTTCACTTTAACTATAATACTCTTAGCCCTTTTAGTCAATAGCGAGATGATTTTTAAAAAAGTGATATAATTTACAAATTATGGAACCCTTAGCTTCAAAAATCAGGCCAAAAAACTTAGAAGAATTCATCGGGCAAGAGCATTTGGTGGGCCCCGATAAGCCTCTTTCTATTGCTATAAACAAGAAGCATATCTTTTCATTTATTCTTTGGGGTCCACCAGGGGTGGGCAAAACTACACTAGCTCGAATATATGCCAAAGCCTTAAATGCTGACTACCATGAGCTCTCGGCCGTCTCTGCAGGCAAGGATGATATTCGCCAGATAGTAGAAGGCAAAGGTAGCGGAGCATTACTTGGTCCTCGTATACTATTCCTCGATGAAATTCATCGCTTCAATAAAGCCCAACAAGATTTCCTCTTGCCTTATGTAGAAAGTGGCAGGCTCGTACTCATCGGTGCAACGACCGAGAACCCTAGTTTTGAAGTTATACCGGCTCTTCTTTCACGTTGCCGTGTGTTCGTGATGGATGAACTCACAGATAATAATATCAAGCAAATAATCAAAAGCACAGGACACAAGATGAAGAAGGACGCACTAGAGTGGCTTATAAGTATGGCCAAAGGTGATGCTAGGCAGGCTCTTGCAATGATAGAGAATACCATATCGCTTTATAAAGAAATTACAATTGAAAATTTCAAGAATACTCTTCAGTCTAAGTTCCTTCGTTATGATAAAAAGGGAAGTGAACATTACGATACTATCAGTGCTTTTATTAAAAGTATGCGAGCTTCCCAACCCGATGCAGCACTTTACTATATGAATCGTATGCTCGAAGCAGGCGAGGATCCAAAGTTTATAGCGAGACGTATGATCATCTTTGCTAGTGAAGATATTGGTCTTGCCTTACCTACAGCCCTCGTCGTCGCCAATGCAGTATTTCAAGCTGTCACTACTATCGGTATGCCTGAGTGCGGAGAGAATCTTGCCCACGGAGTAGTCTACTTATCCGAAGCCCCAAAGGATAGGAGAGCATACGATGCATATCTAAAATCTAAGGATGATGTAGTAAAGTATGGTAACCTACCTGTCCCTCTTGAAATACGAAATCCTACAACCAAGCTTAATAAAGAAATAGGCTACGGTAAAGACTATGAAAAATACACAAGTAAAAGTTTGCTTCCAGAGAAATTAAAAAATAGAAAATATTTAAATATTAAAAAGAAAACAGAATAAGGCAGGACCTTACTCTGTTTTCTTTTTTTGTTATACTATATTCATGAAAAAGATACCTGTAAATAGCTTCCACGTATTAAAAGAATTAAAGAAAAATGCAAATAAAGACAAATCAAAACTCTTGTCAAGATTCTTCAAAACAGGACCTGGCCAATACGGCGAAGGGGATAAATTTCTAGGTATTACAGTCCCAATATCTCGTAAGATTGCTCAAAAATATGGAGATCTCTCTTTCCCTGAAATATCCAAACTCCTCAAAAATGAATACCACGAGGTTCGCCTTGTCGCCCTTCTCATCCTCGTCCATAAATACAAAAAGTTATCCACATCTTCCCCTAGGTCAGACCTAGGGGAAATAGTTGGGTTTTATTTGAAACATACTAAATATATTAACAATTGGGACCTAGTAGACTTATCAGCCCACTACATAGTGGGGGATTATTTATTTAAAAATGGAGATAGAAAAATACTTGAAAAATTAGCGAAGTCAGACAGCCTTTGGGAGCGTCGAATTAGTATCATTTCTACGTTTGCTTTCATCTATAAAGGGGAGAGTAATTGGACCAAGAAGATAGTGACTATGCTGATGCAAGACGAGCACGACCTCATCCACAAGGCTTCTGGCTGGATGCTACGGGAAGTAGGGAAAAGAGTTTCTGAAAAGGAGCTGACAGAATATCTTGATAAATACTCCCCTAAAATGCCTAGAACAATGCTTCGTTATGCTATAGAGAGACTACCTGAATCTAAAAGACAATACTACCTAAATTTATAAAGGACATTACACGAGGTAATGTCCTTTATTATGTCCTTTACTCAAAATTTACCGTAATTTTAAATACATTTTGGTAAATTCCAGAGATAGTAGTCGGGGTCATAATAAACGACCCCGATACTTTAATATCTTCTTTTCCCATGTCTCCAACGATTAAATCACTTGAAGACATATTACTCAAATTCAATATAATTTTCTCTTTACCACCAGTTCGGTTTAAGACTAAACTTGATGGAAAGGTAATATTGTAATTAAACCCTCTTTGGCAGTTCAAATACAAAATAAGAAAAGTGCTACGTACTTCATACATTTTATTGTATTGGCTACGTTTTACTTCACTAAATTCCATATTTGAAATATTACTGATAGCAATAGGGTAAATTATT
The DNA here is from genome assembly GCA_041664465.1 of Minisyncoccota bacterium. Lineage (GTDB taxonomy): Bacteria > Patescibacteriota > Minisyncoccia > Phycocordibacterales > UBA9973 > UBA8515. The sequence goes on from JBAYKP010000006.1 coordinate 10,913, forward strand.
TGAAAAAGGGGTTTATTTTGAGGATAAGAATTCTCTTGAGAAAAAGAAGATAAATAAAGTACTAAAAAAAGACTGAAAAATATGACTTTTTTCATACTTTTATAATGTTTATTGATTATCTTTATATAAATAAAGCATATTTTAACCGTACTGTCAATTTTTTGCTCAAAAAGCCTACTTGGAATCATAAGCGGCTCTTTGTAAAGTATTGACATAGCCACCACAAAGTATAATCTATAAATATAATTGCTCTTACGTCGGAACTTTCTATTATTATTTTTTAATCCACCAGTTGTATTCTGGGGGGCAAATAAATGTATGTTTACACAAATAAAAACTAATTTCAAATTTATCGGGGCGGTTTTGTTCACTATGTTCTTCCTCATCGGAGGATTATTTATGGGCACTACAAAAGTGGAAGCATCAAGTACAGTGCAATCCTTCGGTGTTTACTATTCACTGTCTCCTATCATAAGTACTACGAATAGTGATAGCTCCGTAACTACCAAGATTCTCGTCGGATGTGCTCCATTGTCAGGAGATTTATATGATGTAAATACAGGACTTCCTTGTACTAACAATACGAAAACTGTGCTAGTAGGATGCAAAGCAGGCTCGGGAGATATCTTTGATATCAATACTGGTATTCGTTGTGCAGATTATATAAAGCCTGTACTTGTGGGATGTGGGGCTAAATCAGGAGATTTGTATGATATAAATGTAGGGAAGCGTTGTACTAATACAAGCATAGCCTCTAATACAAGCATAACTACTATTGCAAAGACCAATAAAACAAATGCCGTAACCAACAAAGCTATAGAAATAAGTCCAATTGCCAGTAATTTAAAAGAAACATTACCTATACAAGACAATCTGAATGGACCTTCGGGGCTTTCGGGTAGAGAAAAGATCAAAGATACCTTGACTGCGAGCGTCGCGAAAGTAGGCTCTATATTTAATGGGCCTATATCTGTATGGTTAATTTTATTGGTTATTTTAATCATTTTAGGTGGAGGATATGGTATATATAGTCTAACAATGAAAGATGAGACAATAATGCAACCAGCAATGAAAACAGATACAATCAAAAAGCCTGAGATAAAATCTGAAACAGTAAAGCCTGAAACCATAAAGCCAGAACCAATAACAAAACCAGCTACCCCCGAAATCAAAACAGTAAATACTCCAATAAACCCCCTAAACGTTCCACAAAATACTAATCCACTAGGATCAACTATCATAAAATAAATATACACCCGTTATGCACTTTTGCTCTTGACAGGGTTCTAATTCGGTGTAGGCTATAAGCATATATAGAAAAATGTTCTTGTTTTTTAGTCGTCTTTTTATTAATTATTAATAATAAAAGCTAGCTAAAACTTGTTGCTACAATGTATAGTTAGCAAAAATCATATGTTTACACAAATGAGATCTCATCTCAAGTTTCTAGGCGTAACACTATTCGCTCTCACTTTCTTAGTAGGCGGATTTTTTGTTGCAAATACAGCATTAGCAGCAGCACTTACTTATAGTAGTATTCCTTCTGGAAATCTCACTGTAAATGTACAAGCGAACTTTGTTGTGCAAGCTCCAGATCCTGATGGCCATATTGTTTCATTATCAGATGGAAGTGCAGGGGGTATTTTTTATGGTGGTACTATTGAAGGCGATTGTAGTGATCAACTTAGTGGCAGTACTATAACAATTGCATCTACTACAACACGTAAAGCATTTTGTTATTCTAATGCAATTGCCGGAACATATACGATTACTGCTTCTGCTGATTCACTCGACGCAGTCTCAACAAGTGTGACAGTTACAGCAGGAGTAGTAACTATTGGTAGTACTACATATGGAAATATACAAGCAGCAATTACTGCGGCTATTAGTGGCGACACAATTAATGTTGGAGCTGGAACTTATGTAGAAAATGTTTCAATAAGTGGTAAAACAAATATTACAATTTTAGGTGCAGGACAAGATACTACTATTATTGAACCAACAAGTGGAACAAGATCTGTCGGTATTACGATAACAAATTCAAATAATATTACCATCAAAAATCTAAAAATTCACACAACAGGACCAGAATCACATGGTATTTGGGTTTATGGTGCTGCTTTAAGTGGTCATTCAATGGCTGGTTTAACAGTCCAAGATACAACAATCAATGTTGATGGTCTTGCATCTGGTATTATTGGAGATTCTTCAACTGACGCAGCTCATTCGGGTTGGCTTATCGGTGGGGTAGGACATGGTAATACAATATTAATTAATAATGATGGCAACGATGGTGGTGACGGCCTTGATTTCCAAGATATTACTAATTCTGAAGTCAGTTACAATACAATTACTATTCCTCATCCAGCTGGTAGTACAAATGTTCTCTGGTCAAGTGAAAGATTTAATTTATCTAATCTTGTCTTTAGCCATAATACCGTCAGTGGCTCAGGAGGAAGTGAAGTTTCAATAATTACAGATTACAATCAGAATCCAGGCGAACATACTGTCCCTACTGAAAGTCCAGTTGTTGATACTTCTATTGACGGAGTTACTTTTTCAAACAACACATTCAGTAATTGGGGTTCAAGAGCAATTAGAGTTGGCAACGCTTATGGGACCGGAACAGTAACGGGGATTACAATAAATTCTAATACATTTCAGATGACTGCTGATACAGCACAAGTTATAGGAGGTACATCTGCTTCAATTGCAACTGGTACCGGGAATATATTCAATGTGAGTTCTCCCGCAAAGATTCAAAAAGCAGTAGATGCTTCACTTACAGGAGATACAATAAATGTCACAGCAGGAACTTATACTGAATCAATAAATGTTAATAAAGGCGTAACAATTGATGGCGCTGGTAAAGATGCAAGCGCTGATGCAAATACTATTATTCAACCAACTTCAGGTAGTGCAGGTTTTACAATAACCGTTCATGATGTAACAATTAAAGATCTAAGAATTGTAGTAGACAGTTATGATGGAATAAGTATTAAAGCAGCAGATGACGTAACAATCAATAATATTGATATAGAAAAAACTGGAGCTGATGGGGGTGGTCCTGGTATATTTATTTATGGTACAGGCAGTGGCTCTGGATCTTCTACCTCTGCTTCATCCAATCGCCTTACTATTATTAAAAGCGTAATCAATGTTGCAGGTGCTAATAATGGAATCTATGCTTCAAATACAACCCCAGCACACAGTGGATGGATTATAGGTGGCTCTGGAAATGACAATACCATATCAACAGGAGGAACTCCTCTTGAACTTCATGATGTTACAAATTCAACAGTAAGCTATAACTCAATCACAGGTGTAATTGGTACTTCTGTCATTTGGGAAAGTAATTTATCAAATATTACTGATATTATTTTCAGTAACAATATTATAAGTGGAGGTCAAGGAAGCCAAGTGTCATTTATCTCTGACTATTTCTACTCTGATCCATCATCAACTCCTTACCCAGGTGACGCAATCGACACATCAATTACAGGTATTACCATACAAGGAAATACATTTAGCAACTGGGGAACAAGAGCATTAAGAATTGGAATGGATAGTATAGGAAGAGTTACGGGTGCAACAATAACTCAAAATAAATTCTTAAGTACTGGACTAGCATTAACAAATGCAGATGCAAGTGCATCAGTAACTGCTACAAACAACTATTGGGGAGAAGCAAACCCTACTTTTACTGATAAAATTACAACCGCTGGTGGTATTGTTAGTCATGATCCTTGGTGGATGAATTCGGCTATGAGTTTGCCTTCAACACTTATTTCAACATTTACAACAATTCACGACAATTTGGTTACTGCAGGAATTCTAAATAATATAGATACTTGTGCGACAACACCTAGTGCTTGTACAGGACTATATTTCGAAAAGACTGGTTCTGGAAAAATTAGCTTCGCTGGTACATTAGATTTGACAGACGAGTCTACCACTACATTTTTGACTGGATTAGGAGCTAAGCTTGATATGAATAATGGGAGAATTTCGTTAGATTCTAGAGATTCCACATTATTTGCTTCTACTGGTGCTACTCTTGAAATGTACAATATAATGACATCAGTTGATGTTTCAAAAATTGTTGTACGAAATGATACTGGAACAATTCTCAATCCAAGTGGAATAGTAAGTGGTTTCTCTTATGATGGAGTTAATCATAAAATATCTTTTTCTGCTGCTCACTTTACGCAGTTTGATATAGATACAACACTTCCTGTTATAACTCGAAGTGGTCCTAGTTCTATTGATGTTGAATACGGTTCAACATATACAGATGCAGGTGCAACCGCAACAGACAATATAGATGGAAATATCACTTCTTCTATTGTTAGAACTGGTTTAGATTCAGTTGATACAAATGTAATAGGTACATATACAATTCATTATAATGTTTCAGATACTGCTTTGAATGCAGCCACAGAAGTAACTAGAACAGTAAATGTAGTTAAGGCCAGTCAAGCAACATTGACTGTAAATGCAATATCTGGGGGAGTTACATATGGCAATACTGCAACATTGGGTACAACAGGTGGAAGTGGTACAGGAGCTATAACCTACAGTGCAGGTTCTTCTACTGGATGTTCTATAACAGAAGCTGTACTTTCAGTCACAAATGCTAGTGGTACTTGTTCTGTAACTGCAACTAAGCTCGCTGATACAAATTACAATACGGCTACATCCACTTCGCTTGCAATTACATTACACAAAGCTGATTCAATTTTAACATTATTACCTACAGCCACTCCAATTACTTACGGTCAAACATTAGCTAATTCAACATTAAGTGGTGGTACTTCAACTCCTGATGGTACTTTTGCTTTCACAACTCCTACAACAGTACCAAATGCTGGTGCAGCATCACAAGGAATAACATTTACACCAGGTGATACAAATAATTATAATGAAGCCACTGGTTCAATAAGTGTCACAGTAAATAAAATTACTCAAACAATCATATGGGCTGATCCTGCAGATATTACATATGGTGTTGCTCTAGGTGGAATGCAATTAAATGCAACTTCAACAGGAACAGCAAATGGAGCAACTTCAATATATACACCAGCTATTGGAAGTGTCCTTAATTTTGGAAATACACAAGAATTATCTGTAACATTTAGCTCGACAAACAATTACAACAGCACAACTCAAACGGCTAATATCAATGTGCTTAAACGACCAATAACAATCACTGCGGTTACAAACACAAAGACAACTGATAGTAATACTTCAGCAAGTGGAATACCTACACTCACCACAGGTACCCTTGCCACAGGAGATACAGCAGTTTATTCTGAAACATATGATACGGCAACAGTTGGTGCCGGTAAAACTCTTACTCCAAGTGTTCTAATAAAAAATGCAAGTGATGTAGATGTAACAGCAAATTACAACATTACAGCTGTCACAGATGGAACAGGAGTTATTTTGTCAACAGCACAAATTATTCCAGAAACTGATTCCAATGGAAATGGTTTAGCTACAATTGATGCTACAACTCCAGAAGTGGTTATTACAAATCCAACTCAACCATTAATAATTACTGTTGAAACAACAGGTACTACACTTGATCTTACTGAATTGGTAAATCTTGATACAGGGACAGGAACATTGCCTCAAATGACTATAACAGCAGGAAATGCTAGCGTTGAAATTCCTGATGATACAATCGTAACAGCATCAGGCTGGAATGGAATAATGTCTGCTCCAACAACAGGTACCACGTCAGGCACTGCTCCTGCAGGTTTCGCTGTTGGCAATTCAGTAATTGAAATGGGTTCGGCAGATCACACACTAACTTTCAGTAATGCGGTGAAAATAATTCTCACCGGTGTGACAGGTACTGTCGGATATAGACCTGCTTCATCTACAATTTGGCAAACAATAACTACAAAATGTAATAGTGCTACTGATCATAGTAATATCTCTTCTGGAGAATGTTACTTCACTGAAGGAGGAAACACAATTATTTGGACTTACCATTTCACTTCATTTGCTGGATTAAATGTGGTTCATGGTGGAGGTGGTAGTTATATACGTCCAGTTGTAACATTAGCTCCAATTGTCGCATTGGCTCCAGTTGTAACTCCTACTCCTCTTATTGGGAAAGTTCTCGGTGCGGAGAAGTTCAACTTCACAAAATTGATGAAGAATGGCTCAAAAGGAAATGAAATTATAGAGCTTCAGAAACTTCTAACTTCACTTGGTTATAACTGCGGAATAGCTGATGGTAAATTTGGTCCAAAGACTAAAGGAGCAGTCATAAAATTCCAAAAAGCAAACAAGTTAGTAGGGGATGGAATAATAGGGGCCAAAACTCGTGCAGTATTGAATAAGTAAATTAAAAGTTTTGTTATGATATAATACACCTATGATTTCTTGGCTTAAAAAGCATTTTATTCCACATACAGGCAACAATCATCGCCCCCACTTTCTACGCAAAGAGAGTATTCGCAATGTCATCATTGTCGTCCTCTTTTTAGAAATATTTACTTTCTTAATCCCGACTCTCACTCGTCTTAATAGTACAGGCGGGATGGCTGCTGTCTTGCCATCCGTCCTTGCAAGCCTTACCAATGATGAACGCCGAGCAGAGAATTTAAATACTCTCACGGTGAATCCCATTTTAAACAAAGCCGCCGAAATGAAAGCCAACGATATGGCTACCAAAAGCTACTTTGCTCATACGAGCCCTGAAGGGAAGACTCCTTGGTATTGGCTCGGAGAAGTCGGGTACCAGTATCAATACGCTGGAGAGAACTTGGCAATTAATTTCACTGACTCAAAAGATGTGACCACTGCATGGATGACAAGTCCTACACACAAAGCCAATATTGTGAAAGGGAATTACACAGAAATAGGTACAGGTATAGCGACAGGGATGTATGAAGGTATAGAGACAGTCTTCGTCGCTCAAGTATATGCGACTCCAATGCCAAATAATATTATCAAACCACAAATACAAAAAGAAATTAAAAATATTACGGAAGTAGCTAAGACTGTAGATATAAAGGAAGTTTCTAAAGTCTTAGGAGCAGAGATAGATGCTGAGATAGCTAAAGCTCCTATTACCACCCCGACATTTTTGCAAAAGGCCTTTGCTTCACCTCGCAATAGTAGTAATACAATTTTCTATATAATTTTTGGAATAATTCTTCTATCTTTAATCTTAAATATAGTAATTAAAATAAAGCATCATCATCCAGATCTTATAACTAATGGACTCATAACTCTCGTTATAATCTTAGGAATACTCGCAGGAAATTACTACATTAGTCATAGGAATCTGATGACGACTTCAAGCTTGGACTATTCAAGTGAAAATAAATAAAGTATAATATATTTATTATTAATAAAATTTTATTTATATTGTATGGCAAAAGGAATGAGTCACAAAAAAGAAGTTAAGAAGCCAAAGAAGGCTAAGAAGTGTTAAAGGAAATGCCCCCGACCGAAGGTCGGGGGCATTTCAGCTATCTATACTTCTCTCTCCAATTATAATCTTCGTCTTCGTCATCATTTTTATCTACAATAGGCGTACCACAATTAGGGCAGGGATCATTATAAGAACGAAGTCCACAACGTGCACAAACGGGCTCTTTTATATCTTCTTCTTTTGTTTCTTCATCAGGATCCATATGTATATTATAAAACATTTAATTTTTAGGTCTATGAGTTATCCACAGGTATACACCTTGACTGTGAACGAGCGTTCACATATACTATATAATATAGTAAATTAATAGTAATTATATATAAATTTATGACTAGAGAACAATATATAAAAATCATAGAGCGTGAGCTCCATAATATCAACAAGAAGATTGATATAAAAATACTTCAAGGAATGGATTATAGAAGAGAGGCCAATGAGCACAAGCAACTTCTCCATAAAATTCGCCAGCATAGACGAAAGGGGTTCTTGGGGAGATTACTCAACTCACTTACCAAATTTCCACAATTTTCTAATATCTAATATACTATACTAATATATTTAATTGTATGTATAACGATTACAAAATAAAACTAACAAATTTCTACAATAGAGACAGACGGATGCCGACATATTCTGAAATGATGAAATTATTCGGATTCAAATCCAAGAATGCTGTCGCTAGGCTTGTTGATAAATTCATCGAGGAAGGAATCGTTGCCAAAGATCATCTTGGGCGTCTTATTGCTGATATATCTCTAGAATCTATTCCTATGCTTGGTTCTGTCAAAGCTGGCTTCCCAGCAGATGTCGCCGAAGAGATGAAAGATACTATCAATATTGATGAATATCTAATCGCCAAGAAAGATAATTCCTATATGCTTACAGTCGATGGTGATTCTATGATAGATGCTCATATCGCAGATGGTGATATGGTCCTAGTAGAGAAGATGAATGTTGCCAAAGATGGCCAGATTGTAATTGCCAATGTTGATGGAGAATTCACAATGAAATATTTCAGAAAGGATAGTGGGAACAGAGTATGGCTCGAACCTGCCAACAAAGATTTCAAGCCTATTCATCCTAAAATATATCTCAACATTATAGCTGTTGTGAAAGCTGTCATTAGAAAATACTAAATGGTACAATAATCCAATGACTCAAGAGCAGGCATTTAAAATAATGAAAACTGGCGTGAATATTTACCTTACTGGAAGTGCCGGCTCTGGGAAAACCTATCTCTTAAATCAATATATTAGATACTTAGATGATCATAATATCGCTGTGGCTGTCACAGCCTCTACTGGTATTGCAGCTACTCATATGAATGGTATGACTATCCATGGCTGGTCTGGTATTGGGGTCAAAAGTTTTATGGGGGAGAAAGAATTAGAGCTTTTAGAAGAGAAAAAGTATCTTTGGAAAAGATTCGAAAAAGCCCGCGTTCTTATTATAGATGAAGTCTCTATGCTTCACGGCTTTCAGCTTGATATGATAGAGAAAGTTTGCAAGAGATTCAAACGTAGTAGCAAGCCTTTTGGTGGACTCCAAGTCATTCTTTCTGGAGATTTCTTCCAGCTTCCACCAGTGGTCGCCTCATCGGCGACCCGCCGAGAAGGCGGGAGAGAAAGTATTCCCACAAGTCCGACATGTGGCCCATTAATGGTCTATGAAAGTGAGGCTTGGAAGATTTTGAATCCGGCTATCTGCTATCTTTCTGAACAGCATCGCCAAGAAGATGATATCCTCACAGAAATATTAAACAACATAAGGACAAATAAATTAAAAGAGAAACATTATGAACATTTAGATAAATGTATAGATCGAGAGCTAAAAGGTATCAAACCTACGAAACTTTATACTCATAATATGAACGTAGATGATGAGAATAATTTAGAGCTTGAACAAATTGGTGGAGAAGAAAGAGTCTACCATATGACTTCCAAGGGTCATGATGTGATAGTAGATATACTGAAGAAAAGTTGTCTTGCATACGAAGAACTTCGATTAAAAATCGGGGCCGAAGTAATGTGTATTAAAAATAATTTTGAGAAAGGCTATGTAAATGGCACGCGGGGTGTAGTCGTAGATTTTGAAGATGATACAGGTCTACCAATAATTAAACTTTATAATGGCAACAGAGTAGTTATGAATACTGAAGTTTGGGCAATAGAAGAAGACGGTAAAGTAAAGGCCTCTTTGACCCAGCTTCCTCTACGTCTTGCCTGGGCTATCACTATCCACAAGAGTCAAGGAATGTCCTTAGACAATGCTCTAATTGACCTGCGAAGTACTTTCACTTACGGTATGGGGTATGTGGCTCTTTCTCGTGTGAGAACTCTCTCTGGAATATGCCTAATAGGATTCACAAAAGAATCCTTGCTTGTTGACCCGAAAGTATTAATGCATGACCAAGATTTACAAAATGAAAGCTACCAGAATGAATTGATGTTTAATAAACTCAAAAATGGTGAGCAAAAAATGCTAGAAGTAGAATTTATAAATAGGATGGAAGGCACTATCCATATTGGAAATAGAACAAAAGTCGCCTTATCGGCGACCCGCCGAGGAGGCGGGATAACAAAAACTCCGACAATTTTAGTTACGAAAGAATATCTTGATGAAGGGAAAAATATAAAAGAAATAGCCAAAGAGAGAAACTTAACGGCTGGGACTATCACTCACCACATAGAGCAAATTATGAAAGATTATCCTGAGACTATTATTACGCATATAAGACCCACACAGAAAAATATAGATTTAGTAAAGAAAGCCAACAAAAAATTAAAAGGAGAAGAAATAGGAAAGCTAAATCCAATAAAGCTGATATTGGAAAAAGAGGGAAGTAATCTATCCTTCGAAGATATCCGCCTCGCCAAACTTTTTATATAAATAAAATTATAGTATAATATACCCATTATGGAATCAAAAACAAAAATTGTAGCAACTATTGGCCCATCTTGTCAGAATAAGGATATAATAAAAGAGCTTATAAAACATCATTTAGATATAGCTCGTTTGAACTTTTCTTGGGATACACACGAGGGTCATAGGATTATCATAGACCACATACGTACTGCTTCTAAAGAAGCCAATAAAAAAGTGGAAATAATTCAAGATCTTTCAGGCCCTAGAGTCCAAGAAGAAAAGGGGCATCATTTTGGAGGAGAAGAAAAAGGAGAAGTTATCACAGAAAAAGATAGAGATGACTTGTCCTTCGGTATAGCACAAGGAGTGGACTACGTGGCTCTTTCTTTTGTAGGAGGTGGGAAAGATATTATAGAGCTTAGAAATTTAATTAAAGAATTGGGAGGCAATCAAAAAATAATTGCAAAAATAGAAAGAAAAATAGCATATGAGAATCTAGATGAAATACTTGAAGTGACCGATGGTATAATGGTCGCTCGAGGCGACCTTGGTAATGAATTCCCATTAGAAGAAATACCATTCATCCAACATCAGATGATAGAAAAGGCTAATAAGAAAGGCAAAATGGTCATAGTCGCTACTCAAATGATGCTCTCAATGGTCAATAGCCCCACTCCTACACGGGCCGAAGTTTCCGACGTTGCTTATGCTATTATAGATGGAGCTAACGGAGTTATGCTTTCAGAAGAATCAGCCACAGGCAAATATCCAATAGAGACAGTCGCAATGATGGAGAATATCGCATTAGCAGCAGAGAAACATTTATTAAAAAAAGATATTTCAATATAAAATATACGCTACGCAAATTATATTATGAATAAACAAATTTATATTACGCGAAAAATACCAGAAACAGGATTAAAATTATTGAAAGAAAAGAGGATAGATTTTGATATGGGGAAAGATATACATGCACCATCCAAAAAAGATATTATCAAGGCTCTTAAGAAAAAGCCTTATGATGGAGTTATCTCTTTCCTTACTGATACAATAGACAAAGAAGTAATGGACGCTTGTCCTACGGCTAAAATTTTTGCAAACTTCTCCGTTGGCTATGACAATGTAAATTTAGAGGATGCGAAATCTCACAATGTTTTTATTACCAATACTCCCGGCACTTCTGCTACTGCTGTAGCCGAGCACACTGTCGCTCTTATGCTTGCATTGACGACCCGCTTAGTAGAAGGGGATGAATTTATGCGTAAAGGAAAATATAAAGGCTGGAATCCTGATCTATTTATCGGTACAGATATGAAAGGTAAAAAGATAGGATTAATCGGTGCAGGTCAGATAGGCACGGAAGTAGCAAAAATTCTACATTATGGCTTCGGCTCAAATGTTATATATAGTGACATTTCACCTTGTGTTGAATTAGATAAAATTGAAAATACAACTAGAATGACTACTGAAGAAGTCTTGAGAGAAGCAGACATCGTCTCTCTACACATTCCTCTACTGCCATCTACTAGACATCTTATAGATATTGAGGCACTTAAGACAATGAAGAAAACTGCATTCTTAATCAATACTTCTCGTGGGCCAGTTGTAGACGAGAAGGCTCTCGTCTATGCACTAAAGAATGATATTATTCGTGGAGCAGCTCTAGACGTCTTTGAATTTGAGCCGAAGCTTACCAAAGGACTTATCAAATTGCCAGATGTTATCATCACTCCGCACATTGCTTCTGCTAGAGCATCGGCTCGTGACCTTATGTCAGAAATCGCAGTCAAAAATGTTATCTCTGTATTAGAGACAGGAAAACCTATAAATAGCGTTATTAAATAAGGCTATTTTGACATATCCTTGACAGGATAGGGGATAAATGCTAATATATTAAACATATTGAGAGACTCCTTTGTGTGTATGAGTGTTTCAATTTTAATTTTGAAACACGCAGAAAAATAAATAAATATGTATAACAATACAAAACAAAGAAGCCCTAGTAGGCCTTCTAATTATTCGAGTGGAGGAAATAGACCAGGCGCAAGTCGTGGAGGTTTTTCTTCTGGCGGAAATAGAAATAGTAGTAGGCCATCATTTGGTGGAAACCGTAGTGGAGGTAGGAATAAGAGAAAGTCTGCCTATGAGAGGATTGATGTATCCCGATTCATTAGTAAGTCTACAGTGACGGAGAAAGAAGAAATATATCTTCCAACTCACACATTCGGAGATTTTAAAATTGATGCAAAGCTCAAGCTTGCTATTGCAAATAAGAAATACATTTACCCAAGTCCTATTCAAGATAAGTCAATTCCTCATGCATTGGAAGGCCGAGACATACTTGGCATTGCCGATACTGGTACAGGCAAGACGGCGGCTTTCTTGATACCTATTTTGAATAAAATAATAAATAATAGGGAAGAAACAGCTATTATAATAGCTCCGACACGTGAGCTTGCTATTCAGATAGATAAAGAGTTAAACGACTTGGCAAAAGGAATGCAAATATGGGGTGTTGTGTGTGTCGGAGGTGCACCTATATCTGCTCAGATAAGAGGTTTAAGACGAGAATGCAATGTGGTAATAGGAACCCCAGGGAGACTATTAGACCTCGTAAAGCGTGGAGAGATAGTTCTCTCCAATACATGCTCTATCGTTCTAGATGAAGCCGATAGAATGCTTGATATGGGATTCATAAATGACATAACATTCTTACTTGAGAAAACTCCTACAGACAGACAAGGGTTCTTCTTCTCAGCTACTTTACCAAAGCCCATAGAGAAGCTAATAGAACGCTTTGCCTCTGACCCAGTCAAAGTCATGGTCAAAACCAGAGACACTTCAAAGAACGTTGAGCAAGATGTAATCCGTATAAATCGTGATACAAATAAAATTGATGTACTTTGTGAACTTCTTGATAAAGAAAAAGAATTTAAAAAAGTTTTAATTTTCTCTGAAATGAAGCATGCTGTAGAAAAGCTTTCCGTAGAATTAATTAAAAGAGGGTATAAAGCAGGCAGTATTCATGGTGACAAGCGCCACAATGATCGTCAGCGTACTCTTCTTAAATTCCGCAACAATGAAATCAATATAATGGTAGCGACAGACGTCGCAGCCCGCGGATTGGACATTCCAGAGGTCACACACGTTATAAACTACGAAATTCCTCAAACTTATGATACTTACATCCATCGCATCGGCCGTACCGGCCGCGCTAGCCAGAAAGGTGTCGCTTTGACTTTTGTATAAAAATCTCTTGATTATTTTTTTTGAAAGGAGTATAAATTAAATAAGATTGTTCCTGTACAGATTCACTTCTTATTGTGATTGAGGGAATAGATTCTAATTTCTAAATTCTAATTTTTTTCTTCCTTATGAAAAAAGGGAAAATTAATTCTTCAGCGGGTACCTCAGAGGGTCCATGGAGTAAGAAGAGCAAAATTCATCACCGAAAAATTCGTAGAGGAATTGGACGTTGGAGTGAAAACAAAGACTAGACTAACCAGCTAATTATTAGCGTAGTGAATAACCGGGAAATTCTTTCCGGTTGTTTTTATATCTGGGTGTTGTGGGGGAATATTTTACGACGTTTTAATAAATGTTGTAAAATATTCCCATCTTTTGCGACACAGCTTTTACAAAGCTAGTGTCGCAAAAGATATATTGTACGACACTCATATATATTAGAAGCCCTACCTATAAAGGAGCTTTTGCCTCCCCCCTTTTGCTTTTTTATACCCCCGCTATACAAGAATTGAAATCTCGAACTTCTTGATTATATTTATTTATTTTTGTTTTTATATTTAAAATAAGTTTATTATATTCTGCCACTAAAGTATTATAACTATCTATTTGATTACTGGTAGTCATTCCATCTTTTGATACTGCCCCACTGTCTATCATTGCACGTTTAGCAGCTAGATCACTTTCCATCTGCTTTATATTCTTCTGGTCTAGATCTATGATACCCTTTAGGACTTCGTCTATCGCTGGACAGGCACTTTTAGGTAATCCGAAGTGCTGTACTGCCATCCAGACACTTTTGCCATTATAAGTACCTTTGCCTACAGAGACGCCGATCTCGGTATATCTTTTGTTTAAAATATTTGCTCTATGCCCAGGGCTAGCCATCCATGCATCTACCAATGCTTGATCATCTTTAAAGTTACCTAATGCTAAATTCTCACCTATAATGATGTATTCATATCCGACTTGAGTTCCCAAATCCGAAACCCCTACTCCACTTGGTGAAGTATGTTCGAAATATTGCTTCACAAACATATCTTGCAACTTTTTCTCAGCAGAAAAATCTAATTTAGAATTTTCTTTCAGTGCCGGTAGATTACCATTAGAAGCTCTGGCCACATTTGTAATATCAATAACATTCTTACTAGAAAGATTAATACTCTTCGTATTGTAGGTTAGATAATTATCAGGCACAACGAGAGCCCCTGGGGTCTCTATAATACCCGTATCGGGCTTATTCGTAGTAGTATCGTTATTACCAATATTATTCACTGTCCCTATCGTATCTACTATATTCCCTACTTTACTTTTTATATCCGAATAACTACCAATCTCACTTTGTAAATAAGAAAGTGTTTTTGAATACATTGATTTGTAATCAGTTTTAATTACAAAAATCAATGCGAAGAAAATTATGACTATTAAAATTTGATTTGTTATTTTCATCTCAGTTTTTATTTATTACAAGATGCTGATAAGCTGTATCCCGCTTGTTTGGCATCCTCCTCTGTAGCGAACCACACTTCATTCTTTGAGGCTATCCTCTTGGCCCCACTACAATCCTTCGTATAGTATAGTTTACCATTTTTTGAGGCGACATACATTCTTTCTTTTAAAGCGGAATCCCCTATCTCCTTTTCTATTAGACTGGCACCACTATCTTTTGTGCTTAAAATCTTTTCATCCTTTATATCATTAGAGACCGAAAGACGCCCCAAGCCAAAAGAACCGAAGCCTACCAAGACTATTATACAAAGACACATCAAAGTGACTCTGTCAATATCAATTTGGCCCTTGATTTTATTCATAAAATCATTTATACTCATACAAGTTTAATTATAAATCATTTAGAGGTAGTTTGCTAGATTATATAGTTATTTTAGGCCATTATCCTATCTGAAACTATAAACTTAAAACTATAAACTTATTATATGGCACATCGAAAAGCCGGTGGATCGGCTAAAAATTTAACAGATTCAAATCCAAAGTATTTAGGTACGAAGCTTTATGCTGGAGAGATTGCGAAAGCAGGCTCTATCATCATTCGTCAGAGAGGTACCAAGATCCTCCCAGGTAACAATGTAGGAATGGGTAAGGACCACACTTTGTTTGCTCTCAAGCCTGGTACAATAAAATTCGGAACAAAGAGAAAGACAAATTTCAATCGTACATCTTCCGTCAAGAAAATAGTTCACGTAATATAAATCTTAAAATAAAAACGACTAGGTTTTGCCTAGTCGTTTTTATATTACTTCTTGTTGATAACATTTCTCACAATACACTATCTCAGGTCTGTTGGGTGCGTAACTTGTGTCAAATTCATTAGTACAACCTTTGTGCATACAAGAACGGTGCCAGAGCTTACGAGGAGGACGATTAATTACTCTTTCTAAATAACGACAATTAGGACATTTTCTAGGTATTGGTATTATTAATCTTCTATAAAATTCAATTTCTTGAAAAACTATATTGTAATTTCTTTCACAAGATGTGCATTTTAAAATTTCTTTAGTTATATTATCTTTTATATCTAAAATAGAATCAGGTATTTCATCTGGATTCATAGTTTCTTTGCCTTTAGTTACAGGAATATTATCCTGCCATTTAAATCCTTTGCTTAATGCTTCTTCTTTGGTAAGTGGCATATACACCTGACCCTGAGTCTCATTATAAGAAACAGGAGAAATAGAAGATGGAGGAAATTCTCCGTACTCCCCTGTCTTTTTCATGTGCTCTATTATTTTTTCCTTAAGCTCTAAATATTCTTCTTTGGTATATTGTTTATTAAAAATACAATAATTATCTTTTTTTAATCCATTACATCCAAATAAATTTTGAGAATTGTGAACAGAATCACAATAAGTGATAAAAGAGTTATCATATGACATGTGAACAAATAATGCATTTGATGAACTGACAGCACCGTGAACTTCATAACAAAGTTCTAGATTAACCCCAGCATTATAAATATCCATACAATCTTTTACATTTTCTGATACATCTATAGAATATTTCACGTTTTCATTTTTATCAGCATTGAAAACATAATGAGAATTATTAGATTGAAATATAAAATTACCACTACATCCAACAGACTTCTCATTTATAGTTGATTTATAAATAGATTTACTTGATAACATTTCTTTGTATTCTTTATTAAACAAGTCTCTATTTTTAAAAGATGCTAGATCTACATTTTTTATAAAATCATTATATTCATCTTTAGAATATTGAATATTATTAATACAGTACTGCTTATTACGTAAATTACTACACATAAAACAATGAGAGCAATTTCGCAAATCATAAGAATAAAAACAATCCATGCAATTAGTTGTCAGAAAACAATATTGCGAATTATAACAACTGTCGGTATTTATACATTCATAAAGAAATTCATTATTCTTGGTGACGAGATAAGAGCAATCACATATCATTTTCGAATTTAATATTCTATTACTATAAAGAACATCCTCGGAATTAAATAATGCGAAAGTAAGATAGCAATTTTTGCTATTACTTGCATGGTTTGTGTATTCGCAATTAGGAGAATTCTTTACTACAAGAGCCATTCTAGGAACTTTTATTTGGAGCTCTCTAAACTGTTCAAAAAATGGTCTTGAAAAATCAAAATCTTGGCTAAATTCTTTAGCATTCCAAGAGTCTCCCCACCAACAAGTTAGGCAATAAACTTTGTTAGGGCCTTCTGGTGAGTATAATGCAATTATACTTTTCTTGCATAAATCACAATTTCTTCTATATAAAGTTCGCTCGTTCCTCCATGAGTATCTTCTCTGCCTGCGACACTCTGGACAAAAAGTAGGCGGAGGAACTTCTATTTTCTCATAAAAATTAAAATCATCTGGCTCAATCGTGAAGTCTTTCTTACAATTCTGACAGCTTTTTATTTCTTCTTTATTTTCCATATTATCTTTTTACATATATCAACACCTGTTCATATATGTAATTCTTAATTATTTATACTACTTCTTGTTGATAACATTTCTCACAATACACTATCTCAGGTCTGTTGGGTGCGTAACTTGTGTCAAATTCATTAGTACAACCTTCGTGCATACAAGAACGATGCCAAAGTTTCATAGGGTTTATAAATTTTAATCTCTGGTAATGTCTGCAATTGGGACAATATCTAGGTAATGGTAACCCCTTCTGTTTATAAAATTGTAATTCCTCTGGCATTATACGATAAGCAGTAGTGCATTGATACTTTTCATTTCCATCATTAGGGCAACCAATTATTTCTTTAAAAATATCTTCACTTACATCTTTTATATTATCTGGCAATTCATCTGATTGTATTGTTATATTATAATCTCTTCTATCTCTTTCTCTCCAATTATATCCTTTAATGCTAGCTTCTTCTTTATCTATAGGAAAATAATCTACAGCATTTGTTTCATTATATCCAAACGGACTCATATCATATGGAAAAAACTCTCCATATCTAAATACTCTACCTTTCTTATCTACGTAAGGCATATCTATCATCTGCTTCTTTATTTTTTCTACCATTTCAAAATACTCTTCTTTTTCATATTGCTTATTTAAAATACAATATGAAGCACCTTTTAACCCAACACAACCAAAACAGTTTGAACAATTTTTCAAAATAAAAGAATATTCACATTCTTTGGATTCAAGTGTTATATAACAAAAATAATCTTTATAAGTATTAAGACTAGCCGCTACAGATTCATATATCAATTCACCAGATGCTAAACCTTGAAGATCCATACCATCCTTAGTATGCATTAAAACCCTATTGGAATACTTTATATTTTCAGAATCTTGTACATTAAAACTTTTATAAATATTATGAGAATTCGCTATATTGTCCCCTATTATATTGAGTGAATTATATGTTTGAGCAAAACGATGTATTACTTTATGTTTAATAATATCTTCAAAAGAATCATAGAGTGATGAAATCTCACTATAAGTATCCATTTGAGCTTCTAAAACAACTTTTTTATATTCTTCTTTTGATAGTTGTTGATTCTTGTAAAAGTATTTCTTATTTCTCAAATTATATGAGAGGAAGCAATTCTGACAGTTTATACAATCATAAATAAAATAAGAATCAATGCAATTACGTGATTTTACCGCATAATGAGTATTATAATTCCCATCACAGTCAATATTATAAGAACAATTATCTAATTTTTGTACTGCGTAACAATCAAGAGTATTCTTGGACTTATCAATCATTTCCGAATACATTACATCTTCATTTTCAACAGTAGAAAAAGATAAATAAACATTTTTATTATCTACTGAATAATTTGCAAAATCTGAATTAATCAAATTACCATATCTATAATTAAAAAATCTAGGTGCTTTATCTAATAAATGAGAAAATTGTATAAAGAAATTTTCAGAGAAATTATAATCTACCCCTGTAGCAAATTGATTCCATTTATCATCATAAAAACACTCTGTGCAATATACAGGAGCTCCTATATCAGAATACATACTAATAAGAGATTGATTACATAATCCACACTCTCTTTTATTCAAAGAACGGACATTTCTCCACATCATACGTCGAATCATTCTACACTCAGGGCAAAAAGTAGGCGGAGGAACTTTAATCTTTTCATAAAATAAAAAATCATCTGGCTCGATAGTGAAGTCTTTCTTGCAATTCTGACAATTTTTTATTTCTTCTTTGTATTCCATATTTCTTAGTATATCCAGATAGAGGCGAGACCTCTATCTGGGATTAAGTTTTAATTACTACCACCTCACACTTTCCTTTCTTGTTTCCTTTCTTTATTTCTACACTGTGTGTGCCTAGCTCTTTAATATGCTCCATAACGATAGAATCCTCGTTTATTTCTACCCCAGTTATACTTTTAATAGCGGAAGCGATATCACGAGGACTGACGGATTTGAATAAATGCCCCTTTTCATTGGCTTTGGCTTTTATTTCTATCTTTGTATTATTTATAGACGCAACTAAAGAATCAAAAGTTTTCATTTCTTCTTCTTTCTTTTTCTCTGTATCTCTTTTCCTTTGAGCTAGATCGGCTAGCGCTTTTGGCGTAGCCAAAAGCGCTAGCCCACGAGCTATCAGCACATTGGCATATCCATCTTTGAATTCTTTCAAATCATACCTATTACCAACTTTTGGCACATCTGTAGTTAAAATTACACGCATATATATTTATTCTTTAGCTTTTAATATCTCTACGGCTTTGTTCATTTGGGGGTCTTTCTTGGCTGTGAGATCTTTGGTGGTAAAAGGTACTTTGACATCTGGTTCAAGACCAGCTTGGGATATAGATACACCATTGGGAGTGAGCCACTTGGCGATAGTCACTTTGAGTGACGTCTCTGGTGTAATATCTACAAGCTCCTGAACGCTACCCTTACCAAAAGTCTTCTCTCCGACTAGTGTAGCAACTTTATGCTCTCTTAATGCCCCAGCTAAAATTTCCGAAGCTGATGCTGAGCCTCCATCCACTAGAACTACGAATTGTAGTTTATCATTAAATAATTTAGGCCCATGACTTCTGTAATACTCTGGCTTACGACTACTTCCGAAATCTTCACTGACTATTACTTTCCCTTCATCAATAAACCAAGAGCCAATATTGACCGCCACGTCTAGGTAGCCACCCGGATTACCTCTCAAGTCTAGAATGAGTTTATGATTCCCCGTCTTATGGAATTCATTTAAAGCATTGGCGAATAGACTATCGGAATTTTCTGAGAAGCTATAAAACTTTATAAGGAAAATTCCATCAGGCAAGCTTTCTGTATCTATGGTAGGAATCTCGATTATATCTCTGATGATTGTTACTTCGCGAGTCTCGTTCTCGCCAGTACGAAGAATGGTGAGGACGACAGGTGTACCCCGCTCTCCACGCATCAGGTTGATAGCCTTATCGGTAGATAAATTATTCGTGCTAGTTTTATCTATCTTCAGAATTTTATCTCCACTTTTAATACCAGCTTTCCAAGCGGGAGTATCCTTAAGCGGAGCGATAATGGTCAATACCTTGTCCTTCATACCGACTTCGGCTCCTATACCACTAAATGAACCCTTAATTTCAGCCTTAAACAGCTTATTATCCTCTGGATTAAAAAATGTGGTATATGGGTCGCCTGCGGCTCCTGCAAGGCCTGAAATCGCCCCCCAGACACGATCCTGATCTGTAATCTTATCGCTATATATAGACTTTTCTTTCAAGACATTCCAAGCTTTCCAAAAAGCAGTAAAGTCAGCCGTTGTCTCAAATGAGGGGATCTTATTGGTAACAGAGGCCACTTTATCTATCTCTGGACGATGCGAATACCCCATATAAATCCCCATCCCAAAAACTCCACCTAAAAGAATAATTGAGACGACTATATATAAGACTCTTCTATAGTTTATTTTAAATTTCATTGTATTTATTATGGCAAAATTATTATAAAATTTCAAGCTTCAAGGCAGATGGAGTATATTTGTTCGCTGGGTCCCATAGCATCCAAGATGTGAGACCGTTGTCATAGACAGCCTTCATTTCCTTTTGGATAAGTTCTTTCGTATAAGTAGCTCCCATATCAAAGTCTTGCAACCAAGGACGAATCTTATTCTTGTCCCCTGCTATTTTATCTGTCTTCTTTATCGCTTCTACAAGAGCTTGATTGATGACCTCATAAGGATACATACTTGGATTTTTGTAACCCATATGCCCTGCTGGATAATGAGATGGATAAACCATCGGACACAAGAAATCAAAATAAGGCATCGCTTTCTCCCAGACTTGCCCGATACCCATATCGTCCGTCGCTTCTGTCGTCAATCCGAATAAGTCAGCTGAAATGGGAATATCTTTTTCTTTCTTTACTTCTGTACTCAAATATTTGAAAAACTTTTCTATATTATCTGACCGAGTCTCACCGGCTAATAAATGATAATTGATATCTTTTATATTGCCGTCGGAAGGATAGCGAATATAATCAAAATTTATCTCATCGAAACCTTCTTCATAAGCACCCTTGGCAATAGAGACGATATAATCGTGGACTTCCTTTTTCGCAGGGTCTAAGAATGATAAACCTTTGCGATCTTTCCAGACTGAGCCGTCACTTTTCTTGGTCACAGACCATTCCGGATGCTTCTTGGTCATATATGGATCTTGGAAAACAGAAACGCGACCAATAATATAAATATTTTTCTTGTGGAGAGTGTCCGTCAATTCTCGAATATTGGCAATACGCTTCTCGATACTTCCCTCTTTTTGAATTTCTGGGACAGGCATATCGAAGCTCACTCTACCCGTAGAATCTTTCACATCTATGACGATAGCATTGAGCTCGGTCTCATCTATCATTTTAATAACGCTATCACGAAACTTGGATGATCCAGCGACCCAAGCCGAGATGTAGACAGCCTTCACAACTTTCGGTGTATCTATGTGGGTGACAATAATAGGACTGACGACGGGAATATTTAGAGCAGGCAAAGTAGCTTCTCCCTTATTACCCTCTTTGTTGTTTAGAAGTTCTTGTTGTTGGTCTGTATAGTCTCCGCTTTTGTATTCTATCTTGTTATTTAAAAAGGGTAATTTGAAATAAAAAAACAAGCCCGCGATGAACAATGCGAGGATGATAAGAATAAATAACTTGATAGACTTTTTATTTTGCATCTGATTCTCCTGTCCCTATATTATCAACAAATGATTTGATCCGATTCTCGTCTTTACTGATACGAGCTTTGGCTTCTTTATAAAACAAATATGCCAAGTAAATAATGGCACAACCTGTCAGTATGAATAATACCTTCCTCCAACTATCGAAAAACCCAAGCTCAGGTAGTATCGCTACCCATATTCCAATAAAAAGCAAACTTCTTTCTTTTCTCATTTTTCTATTATAACTTATTTATTTAGGCTCCACAATAACCACGAATTCCCCTCTCTGCTTGTCTTCATTGATAGTGAAATACTCTAGAATCTCACTTGGCGCCCCCTCTACGAATTGCTCAAATTGCTTGGTCAATTCTCTGCCGATGACGACTTTAAATAATGGGCAATGCTCTTTCAAGGAAGCCAGAGTCTTCATAATCCTGTGAGTGGATTCGTAGAAGACCATCACCCTTTTACTATGAGCTATCTCTTTGAATAAAGTTTCTCTACCTTTCTTGTGAGGCAGAAATCCTAAGAAGACAAATTCGGCAGATGAAATCCCAGAAGCTGATAAGGCCGAGATGAGAGCACTAGCCCCAGGGATGGGCACGACTTTGATATCGTATCCAAATTCTTTCTTGGCATTAGCGACGAGCATTACCCCCGGATCAGAAATACACGGAGTGCCAGCATCGGAAACTAATGCTAAATTCTTGCCATTCTTTAATAAATTTATAATCACTGATTCTTTGTTCTCGGTACTGTGGGCGTGATAGCTCATTGTCTTGGTCTTAATCTCATATTTATTGAGTAGCACCTGCGTCGTCCTCGTATCTTCACATAGAATATAATCCACTTCCTTAAGCACCCGAATAGCCCTTAAAGTAATATCCTCCAAGTTCCCTATCGGCGTCGCCACTATATACAATGTTCCAATATCTTCGGGCATATGAGTATTATATCATAATGTAATATATATGGCATAAAAAATAGCGTAATCCCACAAAGTGAAATCACGCTATTCTTTTAATTTACGTTACGACCTTTTACGTCGTAAGAAAACTAAAATTAAAAATACAAACACACCAGCAGCTAGTGTGCCTGAAAAAAATACAAGAGCCCAGATAGCTCTTTCCCAATGCCCTTGGGATAATTGATCCCCAATGGCTAGAAAAAGCCTAGTGCTAACAAACAACAAAAACAAAACTGCTGCTAACAACCAAAACATTGTCTCTTTTTTCATAATCTTTTTTTTAAAGATGAAACAAAAATGTTATTGATGAATTCAAAAAGACAAAATTTATCTCCTTAAATTCACCAATAACTATTTCAATGAACTTGGGTGTAGTATATCACTATTTACCCAATTTGTCAATAGCACCCCTACCCCCTTGTTCTTTAACATTATTCTATCTCTACTCCGTATAATATGCAATGCTTTATCTCCGTAAAGCCCTTGATTTATAATAAAATAGTGGTAATATGATGAAAAAAATAATTCTTTAACCCATGGAAAATAAAAGAGAAACAGAAGCTAAACTAGAAGAAAGATTAAGGATAAAAGAAGAAACACGAAAGAGAGTCCTCATACAGGATTTATCAAACTTTGAGCTTAGGCTGACAAATAGTTCCATGTATTGGAAATATTTCCGTCGAGAGGCGGATTTTGATATATTCTTAAATGGATACGTATAAAGAATCAACGCCTGCTAAACATAAAAGCAGGTCGTTTTCTTTTCTTGTAAAAAAGTCACTTTTCTGGTATTTTGTAAGAGTATTCTATTATTAATTCTTAATTGTTAATTAGTAATTACCAAGGCCCTATCGTCTAACGGTTAGGACGTATCCTTCTCAAGGATAAAATCGCGGTCCGATTCCGCGTAGGGTCACATTGAATTTTCATCTTAAGTTTTCTATACTCCCAGCGTCTTTCACATTTTTGAATCCTGCATTTTCCATCATACTTTTTGCCATCATAGATCTATTCCCAGATTCACAATATAAAGTCACTTCCTCATTTTTATCTATATTAGGAAAAACTCCAGCCATCATTTCCATAATGTCGTGATTTATCGCTTTCTCTATATGCCCTCCTTCATATTCCCCTTTTGTTCGTACGTCAATTAAAATCATAATTCTATTTATGATTATTATTTAAATATATATAAGTGCCGTCATTCTTAGCTTTTTCTAGGGCTAATTTTACCGCTTCATCAAAACTAGGAAATTGCCTTTTGATAGTACTTCTAGAAAAATAATTACCAGCTCTGACTTCAGAAAGAGCATCCCATTGCTCACCCTTAGGGGTAGCTTTTCTCTCTTTCATAACAGCAATTATTTGATCTAAAATCATATCTCTAGTGCTATGCTTTTCAATTTTATTTTCTTTTATTGCTACATCATTTTGCCCCTCGTTTTTAATTTGTCCCCCTATTATCATATTTTCTTTATTACTCATAGCTATATAATATCATATATTTAAAAAAAACACTCTCAGTTCCCCGAGAGTGTTTTAATAGTTTACGCCGATTAAGGCTGCTAGATAATTAAAAAATTAATTTTGTTACTCTTGTAATATTGCCAATGCTTTACCCAATGAGAATTGTCTTAAGGTCAACAAATTTCTTGGCGTAATGATTTTCCACCAGACAACTTTCCCTTCAGCAACTGGATGATAAACTTTTTTGCCACAATTACATCTAACTGCGAGCAATTCATCCATGATGTTGTAAATTGGCAAATTCGCACCACATTCCATATTCGGTCTGTCGGAATTTAATTTTTCAAAAAATTCCCTTCTTGGTAATAAATCTAATTCACCATTACCATTTAATTCACCAAGTGAAGTTTCACCTGAATTCACAAAATAACACATAGTCATTCCCTCCTATTAATTTAAGTTAATTAAAAAATTATTTATATTGATTTATAAAGAACTACAATGTACAAAGTCGCCTCATCGGCGACCCGCCGAGAAGGCGGAATCTAAAAACCAGCTTTTGTTTGAAAGCTGGTTTTTAATAATAAGTTTAAGTAAGAAATATTATTAACAAAAATCAACCTTCAAATTGAAAGTATAGAAATAAAAACTTCCCCAGAAGCTCTTATTTAAATTTTGATTTTTACTAATATCTAACATATTTATATATTTGCATATTGAAAAAATTAAGTCAATAGATAGTTTGCACAGGTCAGACCTGTGACAAATTGACTAACGAAACCCCCAATGCTAATATGGGTATATAAATTATGGAAAATCTAAACCACCCTTATCCTAAACAATTATTCGTCTTTGGCGAAGATACTAGTCTGGGGGAAGAAGTTGCGAAGAAATTAGAAATTTCTCTCTCAAAATTTCATATCAAAACTTTTTCTAATGGAGAAAAGATTCCCCATCAAGAAGAGACTGTCCGAGGAAGAGACGTCTATATTATATTTACTAGTTTTAATTTTGAAAATATTGATACTTCTTTTTCTGTTTATCTTTCTTTCATAAGATCTATCAAGAATGGTCAGCCTCACAAAATTACTGTCATAATGCCGAAATTGATATGGCAAAGACAGGATGTAGAAAATAGAGAATTGAGAGAGCCGAAGCTAAGTGACTTCTATCCTGAATTACTGAAAACAGCTGGTATGGATTGTATGGTGGTCTTGCGATTACACAATGCGGCGAGTTGCACTACGAATCCACCAATGGAGAATCTAGATACGACTAAATTGATAATGAACCATATCTTCTCCGAATTTCCCGATTTATCTCACATTGCTGTCGGAGCGGCGGATATGGGCGGATCAAAATATTCTCGCAAAATTGCCGAGAGTCTCAAGGTCCCTCTCATCATTGTGGATAAAGACCGTGATGTGAAAACTGGCACGACAAGAGCCATAAATATTTATACTGAGGGAGAAATAGCAGAAAAAATTGATACAATTATATTCGTAGATGATCTAATAAATAGCTTCACTTCTGTGAGCGATGCCGGAGAAACTCTATGGAAGAAACATCCACATATTAGAAATTATTTCGCAATGGCGACTCATGCCGACTTTGGTCCTAAAACTTTAGAGAATATTATCAAATCTCGTTTTTCAAAACTTTGGTTTACAAATACTGTTCCAATAAGTAAAGATTTCTTAGAAGCTATCAAAAAAGCCAACAAGAAAATAGAAATCATTTCTGTCGCTGTCCTAATAGCCCAAGTAATAGACAACCTTCATAATGGGCATTCCGTATCTGCTCTCTGGACCAAAAATAGTGATTAAATTACCGATTCTGCCATTCTTGCTCTTGTCTAGGAAGGAGCTTCTCTTTAAGCTCTTTGTGCGCCATTATGGCCCCTACGACGCGTTCCAAGCGTACCCCTTGAGATCCTTTCACTAGAATCAAGTCTCCTTTTTTTATCGTTTTCTCTAAGAATTCGGCCGCTCCTGATGAAGAATCAAAACTATATATATTCTTAATATCAAAACCACCCTCTATCGCTCCTTCCGCGATAAACTTGGACCGAAGTCCGACAGTTACCAATACATCTGCCACACTGGATACTTCCTTGCCCAAGTTATGATGCTCTTCTTCTGTAT
This sequence comes from Minisyncoccota bacterium, assembly GCA_041664465.1. GTDB lineage: Bacteria > Patescibacteriota > Minisyncoccia > Phycocordibacterales > UBA9973 > UBA8515. The sequence goes on from JBAYKP010000006.1 coordinate 37,700, forward strand.
ACTTACCAAGTTCAAGCATATCTCCTAGGACAGCAATTTTCCTTTTACCTTTCATTTCTTTCAAGACTTCGAGTGCTGCCATCGCTGCCACTGGCGAAGAATTATAAGTATCATCTATAATCGTAGAATTGTTTATACCTTCTATGAGAGAAAGTCTGCCTGGGGGTGTACGATATTCGCTCAAATATTTAATAGATAAAAGTAAGTCTGAGCCTACTTCCCCAGCACAAGCCAGAGCTGCCAGAGCCGAGCCGACGAATTGCATTCCTACAATATGGGGCAACATTACAGGGAAAGTATTGCCCTCGTGTTCAAGCTTGAAACTTATACCACAAGTCTTCTCCTCTCCATTCACCTCTTCATTCATATAGACTGGATGGGTCGCTTTATAAGTCGCATTATCATTCTCTCCATAAGAGACAGTACGGCGATTAGCTTTCAGGTGGACATTGTAGACTAATGGATCATCATGATTTAAAATAAGGACTCCATCTTTTTTCAAAGCATAAGCCAATGCACTCTTCTCTTCTATAATTTTTTCTACATTATCAAAGAATTCTATATGGACAGGCTTATCCGGGAAGCGTGTGATAACTACAATATCAGGAGCAAGCCATGGGGCTACATTCTTCCGGATATCCCCCGGCTTCCCTACTCCCACTTCTAATATAAGATATTCTGGGTAAGAATTTTTAAATAAGATCAGGTGAAGCCCTTGTATAATATTTTCTAACCAAATAAAAATGTTGCTCCAACCATTAGGGCATCCAAGAATAGTCAGTGGCAGCCCGATCTCACTGTTGAAACTCTTGGCACTCTTCCTGACAGTTTTAAATTTAGATAAGACAGTAAAGATAGCATCCTTCGTGGAAGTCTTGCCGACTGAGCCTGTAATAGCTATAATCTTCGGCTTGTATTTTCGAATTATAATCTTGGCTTCCCAAGTGATGATTGTAATTATTATTTTTTTAAGTGTGTTTTTCATTTTATTTTATCGATCTGGTGCTACGTTATAATAATTTAATAAAAACTTAGTAATATTCATAAACGATGGGATCAAACTTTGGGATGCATACTGGACCCCTTTCGGATTTTTCAAAAAAAGAAATACTATAAACTGCGGATCATAAGCTGGGAAATAACCGAAAAATGAATGCGTATGGCGGTCCGTATAATATCCACCGCCCTTCTCCATCGCTACTTGAGCAGTCCCAGTCTTGGCAGCAACGCTATAATTTTGGAATTTATGAGCTCCCCCATCATAAGCTTCAAAGACGTGGACAAGCATCCTCGTAATAGTGAGAGATGTATCCGCCTTTATTATACCAGAACTTACGAGAGGATCATCTATTGTCTTGGACGTCCCATCATTATATCGTATTTGTTTGACTAAATGAGGAGTTATCATATTGCCTCCATTGGCTATTATAGAAAAGGCACGGATAGCTTCTACTGGAGTGAGGGCTATCCCCTGACCAAAAGATGCATTCGCGTATTCTATATCACGAGGACTTTCCAAGTTCTTGATAAGTCCCTTGGTCTCATTGGGGAGGTCTATGCCCGTCTTCTCACCTATACCATAAGATTTCATATAAGTACGGAATTTATCATTGCCAAGTTTATTCTCCACGAAAACCATTCCCGTATTTAAGGATTGATCAAGCACTGCTTGCATATTGATAACTCCACGCCCCTTTTTATCAAAGTTGTAAATATCTTTTTTATTAACTGTCACTACTCCTTTATCTAGATAAGTCGTCGTAGGAGTGACCGCCCCAGCGTCTAAGGCTGCAGCCATCACCAGAGGTTTGATAACAGAACCAAACTCCAAAACATCTTCAACCATTATATTCCTATACACACTCGGATTTTTCACCTCGCCGAATTTATTCAAATCAAAATTGGGGAATGAAGCCATCGCATATATCTCTCCTGTTTTGGGATTGATAATTATTCCCCCAGCTTCATCGGCATTCCATTTCTCAAAGGCACTTCCAAGCTCCGTCTCTAAAGTAGATTCTACTGTGGGCTCTATGGTCGTCACGAGATCACCTTGCTTCTCTGTATTGAGGACCGTCTCCTTCAAGCCAGAAAATACTTCGGCGAAAAAGTTTACATAAGCGACATCTTTCGGTTTCGATAAAGTAGAATTATAAAATCTTTCAAGTCCATACTGACCAACTTTATCATTCTCTTTATAAGCAAGGAAGCCTAAAGTGTGCGCAGACAACCCCCCCCCTGGATAAAATCGCCAATTATCTTTATAAATAGAAATCCCCGGAAGTTTCAGATTATCTATTTCTGTCACTTGCTCTTTCGTCAGATGGAAAGCTACTTCTTCATAAGGATCAGTCTTCTTGCCTGCCTTGGCGACGAAAGTATCATAGTCCATCTCCATATATGGATCCAATGCTTCATACGTTTTATCGACATCTACTATATTTTTCGCATTAATTGCCACTTTGAAGCCGGAAGAAACAGCCGCGGCTGCTACTAAGGAATTATCCTTTTTTGTAAAAAAGATTGAACCCCGATCAAATATGTTACTTGCAGGAGTCGCATACTGCCTATCAGCTTTCTCGGTATATAAATTTCTATGAATTATTTGAACAAAAAAAAGCTTCGCTACTAATATAATAGCAAAGATGAAAATACAGGCTCCGACAATCCTTATTCGCGATTGAAACGACGAGAGGTTCATTAGCGCATAGCGACATTAGTAATAGAGCGGGTAGCAAATATATTGGTCTTGGCATCTACGAATCCCAGAGTCTCGGCATGTGCTTTATTTATATTATTTGCCATGCTTAAGTAATTCAATTCTAGATTACTTATATTATTTCCTAGAATTTGAGCAGTATTCTCAAGGGATTTACGAGCAACGATATTAAAAGTGATAGAGCCAATAATGTATATATAAACAATAAAAAGAGACAGTAAAGAACCCAAAAGAATACGGAATAAAATCCTTTGCGTATTTGTGTTCCCGACTATATCATTGGCTATTGCTTTTGTTTTGCTCATATTGTTGTCCATAGGTCGGACCTAGGGTCTTCTTTTTAAAGAATTCGTCCCTAGGTCCGACCTATGGTCTTAACTAATAATCTCAATTTTGAACTTCTGGCACGTGGATTCTCTTTTATTTCTTTTTCACTTGGCACTATCGGCTTCTTGGTAAGTATCTCTGCCTTCCCTTCTTCTTTTAATTTTACAAATGCTCTTTTCACAATTCTGTCTTCTAAACTATGGAAACTTATGATTGACATATGTCCTCCCTTCTTCAAACAATTAAATCCTTTCTCTATCCCTTTCTCTAAATTTGAAAGCTCACTATTGGTCGCTATGCGTAAGGCTTGGAAAGTTCTCGTAGCAGGATGAATGCGTAACCCCTTGTAATATCCTCCGACGGCATCCTTTATAATCTTCACCAAGTCAAACGTCGTTTCTATCTCTTTCTCTCCTCTTGCCTCTACTATTTTCTTGGCAATCTTTCTGGAATACTTTTCTTCTCCAAAGCCATAGATGATGTCGGCGATACTTTCTTCTCCCCAAGTATTTACTATCTCTCTAGCAGTTAAATCCTCCTCTGTAATATCTTTCTTCATTGTCATAAGTAAGGGTTCGTCTTTCAGAAAAGAGAAACCTCTACCGGCTGTCTCTAACTGAAATGAACTAATACCGAGGTCGAGCAAAATTCCATCTACTTCTTTAATATCTAAATCAGAAAGAACTTTATCTATATCTTGGAAACCACTATTTATGAAAGTAAAATCTGAGGGAATTTTCTCAATGAGGGATAGGGTGCGAGCTTTGGCTTCTATGTCTAGATCGAGACCGATAATTTTAATATCTTTGCCCCATCTCTTTATCATCTCGTATGTATGCCCTCCTCCACCTAGTGTGCCATCTACTATGATGTCGCCTTTTTTAATGGCAAGGCCACCGATAGACTCATCTTTCAAAACTGATATATGCGTCATATTAAAGAACTCCTATCTGCCCCAATTTATCTGCGAGGGCGTCGGCCTGTGTCTCTACCTTCTTCTTGTAATCGCCCCAAGCTTTCTCATTCCAGATTTCTGCACGATTCTGAACGCCGATGACGACTACCTTGGTAGAAAGATTGGATCGTATTTTTAAATTTTCCGGAATTAGTATTCGTCCATTGCCATCTACATCGAGGGTGGCAGCTTGACCAAATATAAATCTCGAGAAACTTCTGTTGTCGGATGCGAGCATTGAAGAGTCTGATAACTTTTCTGAAACCTTTTGCCATTCTTTCGTGGTGAAAATGGAAAGACAATTATCAAGCCCAGGGGCAACGACAATACTCTTCCCCATTTCCTTTCGGAATTTTACGGGGAGAGACATTCTATTCTTCTCATCTAGTGTATGTGTGTATTCTCCGATAAGCATAAAATATTGTGAGATAAAATTAATTTACCACTTCATCCCACTTGCATAGATTATACACCACTTCATCCCACAAGACAAACAACCCTTCCCACCCCCAACCTGTGGATAACTAAAATCGCCCCCAAGCAAGGCTTGGGGACGATTTTTAGTTTTTTATTCCTTGGGTTTCATTATCGGGAAGAATATTACATCGCGGAGATTCTTCTGCTCTGTGAAGATTGCTACTAGGCGATCAATACCCATACCGAATCCTGTCATTGGTGGCATACCATGCTCCATAGCGGTAAGGAAAGATTCACTCACTTCCATCGCTTCTTCATCTCCACCCTTCTTGGCTTTACTCTGAGCGACAAGTAACTCTCTTTGAATAGTAGGATCTACAAGCTCAGCATACTGGTTCGTAATTTCAGCCCCAGCGATAATAAGCTGGCAGACTTTCGCCGTGCCATTCTCATTCTGCTGTGCAAGCGGTTTCAAATCTCCAGGGAAATCCGTCACAAAAGTCGGATTGATAATTTTATCCCTTGAACATTTCTTATAAATTTTATCAAGAAGATTTCCTCGTCCAAGCTTTTTCACTTCCTCTTCTTTTACTCCCCATTTCAAAGCTTCTATACGAGCCTCTTCCAAAGTAATAGTCTCAATATCTATATTTGCATCTTTTTTAAGTAATTCTGCAAAAGTTATTCTTGGCCAATCTGTATCTAAGTCAACTTCTGTTTCTTTACCATCATTATCATAAACTTTGAAAATAGTTTTATTCATCAAATCTTTGGCGATAGATTTGATAAGTTCTTCTGTCCATTTCATATTAATTTCTAAACTCTCGTACGCGGCATACCATTCAAGCATACTAAATTCTTGCAAATGTGTAGGATCCGAGCCTTCATTCCTGAAAGTCTTCCCTATCTCATAAACTCTCTCATAGCCACCCACCATGAGCATCTTGTGCTCTAATTCAAGTGCTATACGAAGAGCCATATCCATATCATAATCATTGTGATGAGTATTGAAAGTTTTTGCCATGGCACCCCCTGCTTCATTTTGCATTATAGGCGTCTCTACTTCTAAGAAATTTTTATTATCAAAATAATTTCTAATGTATTTAATTATTTTAGAACGCATTACAAAACGATTATAGACTTCCTTGTCCATAAGTATATCTAAATATCTTTTTCTATAAGTCTCTTCTATATCTTGTAGTCCATGCCATTTATCAGGTAGAGGCAAGAGAGCTTTGGTCGCCATCTGCCAATCTTTTATTAAAATACTCTGCTCCCCTCTTTGTGTTATGAAAAGTGAACCAGTCACAGAAATGAAATCTCCATTGTCTATAGTATCCACAAATAAATTGAAAACTTTCTCGTCTAGTTCATCCTTCTTGAGTACTGCTTGAAATCTCTCATCACCATCTTGCAAAACTACAAATAATATTGCCCCTTGCCCACGGACAATCATCACTCTACCGGCGATAGAAATATTTTCCTTGTCTCCCTCTAATTTATCAAAATTAGTTTTAACTTCTTTTATAGAGTGGGTGCGTAGGACAGAAGAAGGATACGGGTCCATGCCCGCTTCTTTTAATTTATTAATTTTTGCTAATCGCGCACTGCGTAATTCTTCTATAGATGCCATAGCCCTATTGTATATCAATTAGAGTGTATTTGGCTAGTCCCTTAGGAGTTTTAATAGCAAGTTCGTCTCCCTTCTTTCTGCCGAATAGGGCCTCTCCAAGAGGTGATTTATTTGAAATTTTATTGGTGGACATATCTGCTTCCTCAGCTCCGACAATACTATAAGTAACGGTATCCTTGGTTCCCTCCTTTTTGATTACAACTGTTGTGCCTATTTCTACCTTAGAACTTTGGTGCTTCTTAACTACGACTGAAGATTGGAGCATATACTCTATCTGATTGATGCGATCCTCCGTCTTCCCCTGATCTTCACGAGCCTGATGATATTCAGCATTTTCAGAGAGATCACCTAGTGCTTTGGCAGCTTCCAGAGCCTCTAAAATCTCCTTTCTTTTAAAGGTTTTCAAATGTTTAAGTTCTTCTTGTAATGCTTCTCTTTTCTCTTCTGTTATGTAACTTGTTTCATCCATAATTGACAGATTGTAGCAATTTATTGTAAAGAAGGCAAGAGGAGCCTATTTTAAATATTCTGGTGTATAGACGCTCATATAGTCTATGACCTCACTCATCACACGTGTCGCATTACCTGATGCGGCCTTTGGACCACGCTCCATTAAAATAGCAAAAGAATATTTAGGATTATCATAAGGGAAGAATCCAATAATCCAAGAGTTCGTATTCGTATTGCCCAAGCCCACCTGTGCGGTTCCAGACTTGGCTGCTACTTTTACATTGGCCAAGTTGAGAGCTGTCGCCGTCCCTTCCGTCACGGCCATACGCATACCCTCCCAGATAGTAGTCATCTTGTCTTTATCAATAGGTAAGGTTGTAACTTTTGATTCAAAAGTTTTATCAGCAAGTCGTATGTGTGGAGTAGGAATTATCCCGAAAGAAGCAATCCCTGCGACAGCTCTCGCTATAGAAAGTGGTGTAACTTGGAATCCATACTGACCGATGGCAGTGTTGTAAGTATCTCCTACTCGCCATTGATCCCCTTTGAAAGTTTTCATTTTCCAATCTGGTGTTGGAACCACTCCTCCTTTTTCTCCTCCGATATCAATACCCGTCTTGTCAGCGATGCCAAACATCTTGGCGTATTTATCAATATTCACAATTCCCAATCCTTTCTGGTCCTGATACCCTCCCCCAATCTCATAGAAATAAACGTCAGAAGAAATGGCGATTGCTTTCTTCATATCTACATAGCCGAATGATCCATGATCTTTGAAAATTGATTTCTTGTCAGGGAAATATGGATTAGGGATTGAGATAGATCCGTTGGCAAATATTTGTCTAAGAGGAGTTATCACCCCTTCTGCTAGAGCCCCATAGCCTAGGAATGGCTTGACGATAGATCCGGGAGCATAAAGCCCCGAGAGAGGACGATTTAGAAATACTTTTCTCTTGTCAGAGAAATATCCATTTATAGTTTTGCTATCTTTGCCGAGAGATAAAATATTTGAATTATATTCTGGATAGCTAGTCATAGCCAAGATTTCTCCAGTCTTAATATCCATCAAGACGCCTGCTCCGCCTGAGAAGGAGGCATTCTTGGCCATTAAGGCAATAGAATCATACATTTTCTTTTGTATTCTACTATCAATTGAAAGCTTGATATTCTCTCCAGCTACTGGTGGATTAACTACATTCTCTGATTGGATATCACCTTTCACATCGGTCTCTGTAATCCGAACTCCATTCTTGCCTGTCAGATTCGAATTATAAGACTTCTCTACTCCATCTTTACCAATAAAAGAATCTTGCCAATAATTCCCCGAAGAATCTTTTGCTGGGGAACTCACATAACCCAGGAGAAGGCCAAAGCCGGGATCGGCTATATAAGACCGTATTGGGGCCGAGAATTTATCTACGTTATTTTTATCCCAAGTATTCCAAGAAAGCAATACGCCATTCCTATCGTAGATAAGACCACGATCGGCGAATATGGGCTTCTTCATTAGAGTATTGTTTTCACTTTTTTTGAAATATGCCTCTCCTTTAATGATTTGAAGATTCCCTAATTGATATATAAAAATAAAAGCACAGACCAAGAAAAATGCCCCGAGTAAGAAAACGGATTTCTTTGGTATTGCTTTCTCTAGACGCCCTTCAAATTGTTGAGTATTGAACTCTGGCAAATTCTTGGAATCAAGAAAAATCTCGTCCGGGGCAATATCACTCTTAATATATTTATGATTGATGTGGAATTTCATTTTTATATAAAATTATATGACGACGTAAGTACTGGACTAATAAATAAAAAATTATTATGAAGGAGTAAACGATTAAGGATTTGCTCCAGATAGTATTGGGAGGGATAGTAGAGATAATATAGATTATAATACTAGCTATTAGGAATTCATAGAAATTCATAAATACAAACAAGCCTATAACCACCCAAATAAATGTCGCCCACCAAGGCAATAGAAATATAAAAAGGAATAATAGTATGTCGAAAATGACTCTCTTCATAAATATAGTATACTAGAAGATACCTTCATTTGACAAACATTCTTATCTGTTTCTTATTTTACGATAAATCCATCTAACAAAAAAGAAAACTATGAGAATGATGGTTCCATAAAAGACTATTTTACTTCCAAAAATAAAAGAGAGGACTGATAGGAAGAATAACTTGATGTAGGCTATTGGCTTTTCTGTGGCATCTGGTATATTATTTATCTTCGTAGGATTCTCCTTGGCTGTGGTAGAAACACCTAAAACTTTTCCTATTTCTTTTTGAGTTTCTTTTTTACTAGTGTCTACTTGTGCTAAAGTTTTGTTACGAAAATTATCTAATACTGTAAAACTATCTGACAGTGAAGTACTGACATTATCTGGGACAATGTTGACTATTCCACTAGTTGTCTCCACTATCTTGTTCTTTATAATATCTGTTTCGGATACATTTTCTCCAACATTATTTTTAATAACAACAGAGACAAATTGCTTGTCACTGGAAGTTATAATACGAGGGAGGACTACTTTTTCTTTTTTACCTGAAATAGTTGCAATAGAAGAAATAATCTTCGCTGAGATAGTATGATCTCCAGATGTAACTTTCCAAGGTATATATACATCTTCTAATAATAAAGGTGCTAATACTACATCTCTACTGCCTAAAACGACATTTTTGTCATAAAACTCTACATTTACAATTATGGAATGTGACTCACCGTTCCAAACAGCCGTATGAATATTGACAGTATCTCCTTCTACAAGAGTCTCTTTAGAATACCAAATTTGCCCGGGGATGAATCCAGAATTAACAGGAGTAAAAGCATAGATAGGAAGTGCAATAAAGGTAGATAATATTATTAGTAGAAATACAAAATATTTTCTCATTGTTTTATTATACTATTATTTTCTTTCAAAAGATAATCTCCAATTTTGAAAGCTTCCCCTGCTCCCATAGTCACTATGATATCTTTCTCTCCCATATTTGGAAGTCGGACTTCCAAATATTTCTCTAAATCTTCGAAACTTCCAAATGCTTTAGAATTATTAGAATATTTATTTATCTCATTTGAAAGAATCTCACCTGAGATAGTACCATCGTCTACTTCGCGAGCATAATAAATAGGTAAAATTAGAACTTGGTCGGCATCTTTGAAACTTTGAGCGAAATCATTAAGGAGTAACTTTGTACGAGAGAATAAATGGGGTTGGAATACTACTGTGATCTTCCACCCCAACTCCTTTGAATATAATTCTCTAAATCCTTCCATCGTAGCAGTAATCTCGTGAGGATGATGAGCATAATCATCATATAATAAACTTCCATTTTGTAATTTACCTTTGAATTCAAATCGTCGCCATGTACCAGGAAAGTTGCTGACGTATTGTTCGGCAATTTCTTTGGAAATTCCTAAAGTTGCGGCGGTGGCTATCGCCGCCGCCGCGTCCTTCTTGTTGTGTACCCCTGGAACTTTTAATTTAATTTCACTATTATAAAATTCCTGCCAGTTTATAACTTTGGCTTTTATATCTTTTATCACATCCGCAATATTCTCATCATCCGGATTACAAATTACAAAGCCATCTGCAGGCACTTTCATCGCCATCTCGTGGAATGCACTCTTTATATCTTCAATATCTTTATAATAATCCAAATGATCCTCATCTATATTTGTAATAACCAAAACTTTCGGATTAATATTGAGAAATGAACGACGATACTCACAAGCTTCAACGACAAGTATGTCACTACTGCCTGCTATGAAATTCGTACCTCGGCTCGCCATAGCTTTATGCGAAGGCTGGCTTTTGTCCATAATTAAACTTCCTACTATTACCGTTGGGCTGTTACCATTTTCTTCTAAAATTTGTGCAATCATTGCCGTGGTAGTAGTCTTACCATGAGTGCCAGCAGTAGCAATCGTGTATTTATCACGACTGATAACATCAAGCATTTGCGGATATGAACGCACAGGAATTACATTCTGATTCTTAATCTTTTCTGCCAACTCTCTATCATAAGTATCTATAGCAATAGTATAAACTATCAAGTCAGTACTCTCAGGAATATTTTCATAAGACTGCCCTATCTTTATATCAATACCAAGTTTTACAAGTTCATCCACTATTTCCCCTCCTTGCATATCCTGGCCACTCACCTTTTTCCCCATATGTAGCATCATCCTAGCCACTGCCGAGATACCAATCCCTCCAATGCCTATAAAGTGAACATTTTTAATTTTTGATAAGTCTAGGTCCATAATTTTATTTTAAATTTTCATCTAAGAACTTTTTTAAACTTTCTAAGTCATTTTTCTTATTATTATAAAAATAGCTTTTTATACCTACTGATTCTGCACTTTTTACTGCTTCCATACTGTGCTCAAAGTATACTACATCATCTTTGCTTAAATTAAAATTCTCCAACAATGTCTCAAAGTATTTTGGATCAGTTTTCTCAGGATTATGTTTGAGAGTAAAAAGTTCGTAAGGAATATTATCTAAACCAAACTTAATTTTTTGTTCATCGTTTGCCCCAGTCAAAACAATCTTTTTATTTGGATAACTTTCAAGCAAACTATACATCTCCTTAAAGATCTGAAATTCCCCCTCTTTCTCTATTATAAAACACCACACCGCATCTACTAATATAGTTTTCATAAAATTATTTACTTGGTTTAATTAAAATTTCCCCATCAACTTTTTCAAATCTTTCTACTTCTTTTCCGTCCACCATAACATTCTCTAAAAACATCTCTTTTGGACGAGCCCAAATGATCCCATCTTCTAGATGTATATAGATAACCATCGGCTCCATAGTCTCACTGTGAATTGCCTCCCCGACCACCTTCACCTTGGTCCCCTTATAATGCTTATATATTGCCCCAATTTCTAATTTTTTCATAATTATTTTACCATTTAATTTCTATTTCTATTTTTTCCTCTTTTTTCTCCTTTTCGTATTCTATCTCAATTTTAGATTCTTTTGGTACATAAACTTTCTTGCCTTTTATCTGCATTCTAAAAGACTTCTCTTTATTTAAAGATTTTACTAATCTTTCTAATATTTTAATAGTCTGCTTCTTTGTATGCTTTTTCTCAATTTCTTTTTTCATATTATTATTTTAAATTTTTTAACCAATTATTAAATATATTTTTTAAGGTTTCTAATTGCTCAGGGGTACGAAATACATGGGAAGCTCCTTTTACCACATGAACTTCTTTTATTGTATCTTCGGGTAATAAATCATAAAATTTCTTTTGATCACTTGGAAGACAACTTTTATCATCTTCTCCAACTACAAACAGTATTGGCATAGTAATTTTATATGCCATTGGTTTTAAATCGTGTTTTAATCTTTCTTCCATATGAGACCATGGAAGATTCAATTCAAAACCTGGTTTCGAATTACTAACCCTACGCATCCATCCTGTTTCTTTCCATTCTTTAATTTCTTCTGGTCTAAACTTGTTATGAGTTTCAAGATTATCTTTACCAGAATAAGGTGCAGCAAATGAAAATACTGCTTTTACTTCAACAGGAAATTCCTCAGCGTATTTTGTCACGGCAAAACCACCCATACTATGGCCAGCTAAAACAAACGGCTCTTTATACCAACTTTGTGTCTTAGACCAATTTATAACATCAACTAGATCATCATAATGTTTTTGCATTGTTGCATCTTCGTATTTCCCTTCACTTTCTCCCCTTGAATTTGTTGCATCAAAATTTACTACTATATAATTATTTTCAAAAAGTGTTTGAGCTGACACTTCAATATGAAGTTCTTCTTTGTATCCACTTAGCCCATGCATTACAAAAGACAGACCGATTGGATTTTCTGGTCTCAAAATCTTTCCAACTATCTTTAACCCTTTTCTATTTTTTATTTCAAATTTTTCCATTTATTTCAACTTCTTAATTATCTTCATAAATAAATCATTCCTTTCATATTCGTTATTAAACATTCCAAAAGATGCAAAAGCTGGGGAGAAAAGGATGATGTCGCCTTTCTTAGCTTCTGATAATGCCGTTTTCACTATATCCTTCAAATCTTTCCCTACCTCATTAGTAATTAGTAATTGGTAATTGGTAATTAACCTCTCCGTCCCCGTTCCTGGTATCATCACCACACTCTTACAATTCTCATTCACAACTTTTACAAAATTGTCTAGGAGAAGTCCTTTGTCTGCCCCACCGCAAATCAAAATTATATTTCTGGAAGTCCGACTTCCATATTTTTTCTCCCCTAGGCCTTGCCTAGGGGAAACCAATGCTTCTATGCCTGCTATTGTAGCTTCAGGTGTAGTAGCATTATTATCATTATATATCTTTATGCCTTTATAAGTTTTTAAAAGCTCTAATCGTCCTTCGAGACCTTTGAATTTTGAAACGACTTTTTTAATCTTTACCCCAGGAATACCGAGAACTTTTGCCACTTGTACAGCACAAGCTAGATTGTTCCTATGGTGGTCCCCTTTCACATTGAATTTCCAACTATCAACATTTTTCTTATCAGTAATTATTAATTTACTTTTTACATCTTCTTTGTTTATCAGCTTTTTCATTTCTGGAAGAACCACTAAAGTATCTTCACTTTTTTGAAATTTAAAAATATTTGCTTTATCCCCAAAATATTTATCCATATCATTCTTATAATAATTCATATGATCCGGCATGAAAGTTGTAAATACAGAAATAGATGGAGAAAGCATAGCCTCCCCAAATCCTTGTAGTTGCCAAGAATCAAGTTCACATACAAGTATGTCTCCATTTTTCACTTTCTTAAGAAGTGGCAACGTTGCTACACCACGAAGATTCCCACCTAGATAAACTTTCTTTTCCCCTCGTCCCGCCGTAGCTTTAGCGGAGGAGGATAATAATTTTTCATTACCGTGGAGTATCTCATATATAAGTGTCGTCGTCATACTCTTTCCCCTCGTACCAGTCACTCCTATTATCATTACTTCTGGCGCACATTTAGCGAAGAGTGAGACATCCATTTCTATTGGAATTCCATTCTTCTTTGCTTCCTTTATATATATAGAATCAAGAGGCACCCCCGCAGCCTTGATAATCATATCTCTATTTTTAAAATCTTCCAGCCTATGCTCTCCCAGTACAAACTTTATCGGTCCTAAGCCACGCTTATGACCGGAAAACTTTTCCAAGGCTTTTAACGCTGGGGCAAGTTGCTCTTTACTCTTCAGATCAGTCACTATCAAATCAGCCCCACATTCTGCCAAGAATTTAGTATATCCAATCCCCCTCCCCAAAAGCCCAAGTCCCATAACTGTAATCTTCTTCCCCTTAAATTGTTGTTTATAATTTTGCATATTATATAAATTCTTGCTGATAACACTTTGCACAGTATACTATTTCTAGACCATCTTTAGAATAAGGTGTATTTATATCGATACCGCACTTCATACAATTTCTTTTGTATAACTTTATAGGATTCATTCTTTCGAATCTCTTATTCTCACGACACTTTGGACACTCATGAGGAATTGGTAATCCCATTTTTCTTAAAAGATTTAATTCTCCTTCTACTATTTTATAAGCACGCCCACAATTTGCACACCCTATTATCTCATTTAAGATACTATTATCTGTCTCAAGTATACTATCTGGTAAATTATTTGAATCAAGTGTAGTTTTATGATTTTGATTTTCAACATCTGACCATTCATAACCCGAAGATATCGCTTCTTCTTTAGTTTTGGGGAAGAAACGCATAGCGTTGGACTTACTGTAAGGGAAAAGAGAAAATTCAGGTGGAAAAAATTCTCCATAATAGAACTTCTTTCCAGTTTTATCTATGTATGGATTTACCTTCATATCTTCTATTATCTCCTTTTTTAATTTTTCATATTCTTCTTTTTCATATTCTTTATTCAAAATACAATATTTCTTTCTTTTCAAATTTACACATCCAAAATTATTTTTCCCTGCAATGTTCCAAGAACAATACTGCAAATTTAAAGAATCAGGCCAACACTCTACTGAAAAAGAAACAGAGTTTGAATTTTCTCCTACAACAGCAGATTCATATATTAATTCAGAATTATTTCCCCAACCAGAATAATCTCTACAATCTTTTGCTGGTTTGACTGTTATAAACTGACAATATTTACAATCTTCAGCTCCATTACTAATATACATTTCTTTAGAATTTTTGGATTCATATACATAATCCCCTGACACATTTACACTTAATGAATGTGTATGAAAATCACGGACTGGTTTCGTAAGCCAAAATTTTTGTGATTCTATTCTTAATTCGTTTAAATTTTTCCATGACGATAGATCCAACTCTTTTAACTTCTCTATATAATCTTCTTTGGAATATTTTACATTAAAAATACAATTTTTTTCACCTCTTAGGTTTACACAACCAACACAATTAGTACAGTTGTAACAATTCTTAGAAAACCATACATCTACACAATCATCACATTCTTCAGAGAAAAATGTCTTATAACATCTACTGAAACCAACAGATTCATAACAAAGTTCTGAGAAGTACCCACGGATACAATCAGAGCTATATTTCAAAGTGTTTACTATAGTAGAATAATAAACAGTGTCACAAAAGTCTGCCCAGAAAATCATAAAACAGTCCTTGCTCCAAGCCAGTGCATTCGCATAATTACAATTCTTATTACTTGTATGTAAACTTGTAAGAGCAGAGTATGGTGTTTTCTCTATAAGTTCTTTTACTTGTTCTAAAAAAGGACGAGATTTATCATACTCCACCCCAAATTCTGTGCCATCCCAATCATCTTTCCACCAACATGGCTGACAATACGTTTTTATCTTTTTTTCTGGATTGTAAATTGAAAGAGTTTTTTCTCCACATTTATCACAAGTACGCCAATACATATTCCAAGTATTTTGAAAAGAAAAACGTCTAATCATTCTACATTCAGGACACCAAGTCGGAGCTGGGACTTTTATTTTTTCATAAAATGAAAAATCTTCAGGCTCTATAATGAAATCCTTTTTACAATTCTGACAAGTTTTAGTTTCACTTTGCATTTTAATTTTTAATTATTAATTCTTAATTCTTAATTACTTAAGGCATTTCTTAAGTTCTTCCATATCATCAAAATGGGTTTGAACTCCGTTTACTTCTTGATAATTCTCATGACCTTTGCCGGCGACAAGGATGAAGTCGCCAGAGGAAGCTAAATTGCAAGCCTTCTCTATTGCATCTCCTCTATCAGTAATAATATAAACTTTACCTTCTAAATAAAGTCCTTCTAGGCCCTTCTTCATATCTTCCAATATTGCTTCCGGCTTCTCGGTGCGAGGATTATCCGACGTAAGTATAAGTATATCACTCATATCATAGCCAATCTTTGCCATTATTGGTCTTTTACTTTTATCTCTATCCCCTCCACAACCAACAACAGCAATCACTTTGGGTTTACCGAAGCCTTGCTTCGGTAAACCCTTTAAATCATTGATGGTTTTCAAAACATTTTCTAGTGCGTCTGGCTTGTGTGCATAATCTACAATACCCGTGACTCCGTTCACAGATTTATAATATTGAAATCTTCCCGGAACTGCTTCTAGA
Source organism: Minisyncoccota bacterium (assembly GCA_041664465.1). Classification (GTDB taxonomy): domain Bacteria; phylum Patescibacteriota; class Minisyncoccia; order Phycocordibacterales; family UBA9973; genus UBA8515. The sequence continues at coordinate 53,790 of JBAYKP010000006.1, forward strand.
TTTTTTATTTTTTCTTTTACTTTTTCCCTAAACTCTTTTATAAAAGAGTCGGGCGATCCAACATTATCAGATTTAGCATTATCTTCACCAAGTAAAGTTGCTACGGCATAAATTCCAAGTAGATTATAAGAATTGAACTCTCCAATTAATTTTGACTCAAATCTTTCATTAAAATCTGTTTCTTTCTTTAAACTAAATCTATAAGTATGGGCTTTCGTTGTACTTAACATATATTCCCCTTTTTCATCATCTATGTTTGCAATAGCAAAACCAGTGGCAGGTAATGTATCGAAAAATCCTTTCTTCGCATCACAATAATTCTCCATTGTCTTATGATAATCCAGATGATCTAACGTGAGATTCGTAAATATTCCTCCTATAAAATGAAGCCCTGCTATGCGCCCTTCACAAACAGAATGAGAAGAGACTTCCATAAAGCAATATTCACAACCATCATCCATCATTCTAGCTAATAGCTCGTTTAACGTTACTGCGTCAGGGGTAGTACGATGAGCTTCTTCCTCTTTATCATTTATTTTATTTACGACAGTGCCGATAAGTCCAGCTTTATACCCTAAATCACGGAAAAGTTGATGGAGAAGAGTCGCCGTCGTCGTCTTGCCACTTGTACCTGTCACTCCAACTAGTTTCATTTTCTGTGAAGGATTATCATAGAAATTACTTGCAATTATCCCTACAGCACTATGAGTATCTGCAACTTTGATATAAGTAATGCCAACTTTTAAATCCTCTATATCTTTCTCGTGCACTATAACCGTTGCACCTTTCTCTATCACTTCGTCTATAAAAGAATGCCCATCTAGAACATTACCGACAAGTGCTACAAAGACTGAACGCGGTTCAATATTCTTTGAATTAAGTGACACGGAAGATACGTGAGCATCCAGATTGCCATGGCTTTCTAATACTTTCACATCTTCTAATAATTCACTTAATATTTTCATATATTATTTGTTTAATTTTTTAAAATATAAAATTGCTTTTTCTATATCTTCGTGAACTTTTTCTATTGATTGATTACCATTAATCTTTTTTAATTTACCAAGAGAATCAAAATAATTAACCGATTTAGAAACTTGGGCTTTGTGCCATTTAATACGTCTCTCTATATTCTTTTTATTATCATCATACCTATCTGAACGCAAAGAACGAGAGTAAACGACTTTATCAGGAAGAGTTATGTATAAAGCAAAAAACTTTTCTTTCTTTTCATTTAATATCTTTTTTAATAATTGAGCTTCTGGTTTTAACCTTGGGTTCCCTACAAAAAGCAAATCTTTATCCTTTGGTCTATTATTAATATTTTCTAAAAGAAATCTTTTCATTAAGGCTACTGGGGCGGGCTTACCAAGTCTAGTAGTGCGACGAAGCCATGCTCCATCAGGGCTATCTTCTTTCTCAAGTTTACGCCAATATTTACCAGATTCAACAAGTGAAAAATTATATTTCTTTTCTAACAGACCCGCCTGAGTATCCTTACCAGATGCAATCTGGCCTAGCAGAACTAAATGAAATCCTAATCGTTCTTTTTTCATATATAAATCTATTCTATCATAATGATAGCGAAATAAAAACCCTTATGTTATAGTACTTTCATGCGAATATTAGCAATAGAAACATCGTGTGATGAGACCGCCATAGCCATAGTAGAGGTAAAAAAGTCAGGTAAAGGTGACACTTTTAAGATTTTGGCAAATAATATAAATTCACAAATTGAAATCCATAAAGAATATGGGGGCGTCTTCCCTGCACTTGCCAAAAGAGAACATATAAAAAATTTGCCAATTATTTTTGAAAAAACTCTAAAACAAGCAAAAATAAAAATAGAACAGATAGATAGAATCGTCGTAACGACTGGGCCCGGACTTGAGCCAGCTCTTTGGACTGGAATAGTCTTCGCTAAAGAACTTAATAAAAAATATAAAATCCCAGTCATTCCTGTAAATCATATGGAGGGACACATCTTCTCTATCTTCCCCAAAAAAAGTAAAACTTTCACAGTGAATATAAATAAAAAAATGTTCCCGATGCTTTCCCTGCTTGTTTCCGGTGGACATACAGAACTCATACTCGTAAAAGAAAATATGAAATATAAAAAGATAGGCCAAACTCGTGATGACGCCGCGGGTGAAGCCTTTGATAAAGTGGCTCGTATGCTTGGACTTCCTTATCCTGGAGGACCAGAGATTTCCAAGATGGCGGAGGTAGAGCGAGGGAATTTAATTCCCCTCCCCCTTACCAAGGGGGAGGCTGGGAGGGGGTTCCCAAAAATTAAGAACCCCTCCTCAATCCTCCCCTTAGTAAGGGGAGGAGGGGCTCAAATACAACTCCCTCGCCCTATGATTCATTCTAAAGATTACGACTTTTCATTCTCTGGATTAAAAACTGCCGTATTATACCTAATACGAGATATGAAAGAAAAAGATTCAAACATTTTGCAAAATGACAAAATAAAGCAAAAGATAGCTTGTGAATTCGAAGATGCAGTCGTAGAAACTTTAGTATGTAAAACGATCAAAGCAATTAAAGAATACAAAATACAAACTCTGATAGTCGGAGGTGGAGTTTCTGCAAATACATATTTACAAGAAGTCATGACCAAAGAAATTAAAAAACTAAGGAAGTCCGACTTCCTTAATATCAAAGTTCACTTCCCTTCCAAAAGTCTTACAGGAGACAATGCCCTTATGATAGCTATTGCCGGTTATTACCAAACCAAAAACAAAAAGTTTGCAAAAAGAATGAGCTCCATCAAAGCAGAGGGGAATTTATCTTTATAGCAAAATATGTTATATTTCATATATGACAGAGCCCAACATTGACCCTAAACTACTTAAGCCATACGACCCAAAGGAAACAGAAGGTCGTATTTATAAACTATGGGAAGAGAGTGGATTCTTCAATCCTGATGTTTGCATTGAGAAAGGTATAATAAATAAGGAGGCAGAAGCCTTTACTCTGATAATGCCCCCAACCAACGCCAATGGCTCTCTACACGCAGGACATGGACTGGTAATGACAATTGAGGACTTGATAGTCCGCTACAAAAGAATGCATGGATTTAAAACTCTCTGGCTCCCAGGACTTGATCATGCTGGATTTGAAACTCAAGTAGTCTATGAAAGAAAATTAGAAAAAGAAGGTAGAACACGATTCGGAATGGATAGAAATGATTTATATAAAGAAATTTTAGATTTTACATTAGAGAATTCTTCAAATATCAAAAACCAAGTACGACGTATGGGGGCATCTTGCGACTGGTCTAGAGAAAAATTTACATTAGATGATAGCATTGTTAAAACTGTCTATCAAACATTCAAAAAACTCTATGATGATGAACTTGTATATAGAGGTAACAGAATAGTATCTTGGTGCACCAAACACCAGACATCTTTTTCAGATTTGGAAATCAAAGATGAAGAAAGAATTGAACCATATTACTATTTGAAATATGGACCATTCATTATATCTACATCAAGACCTGAAACAAAATTCGGAGATAAATACGTAGTAATGCACCCAGATGATAAAAGATATATGGAGTATAAAGATGGACAAAAAATAGACTTGGAATGGATAAACGGACCAATCACTGCCACTATCATAAAAGATAAAAATCTAGATATGGAATTCGGGACAGGAGTAATGACCATAACTCCATGGCACGATCAAGTAGACTTTGAAATTGCAGAGAGACGAGGGCTTGAAAAAGAGCAAATAATAGATGAAAATGGAAAACTTCTCCCAATAGCTGGAGAATTTGCTGGAATGCATATAAAGAAAGCTCGTTCTTTAATCATTGAAAAGTTGCAAAATAAAGGATTGGTAGAAAAAATAGATGAAAATTATAAACACGTAGTTAGAACTTGTTATAAATGCGGGACCATTCTCGAACCCCAAATAAAAAATCAATGGTTTATTAAAATGAAGCCTTTAGCTCTCAGAGCATTAGAGATAATAAATCAAGACAAAATAAAATATATTCCTGACCATTACAAAAAGATTACAATTCACTGGCTCGAAAACATAATGGATTGGAATATTTCACGTCAAATCGTTTGGGGTATCCCTATTCCTGCAAAAATTTGTAATGAATGCGGAAATGGAATGGTAGATTTAGAAAATAATATTATAAAATGTTCTAAATGTGGTGGAAGCGTAAGAAAAGATGAAGACACTTTTGATACTTGGTTCTCCTCTGGCCAATGGCCATTCGCTACACTAGGATATCCTCAGAGCAATGACTTCAAAACATTTTATCCGACAGATGTAATGGAAACGGCCGGCGACTTAGTTTTCTTTTGGGTATCAAGAATGATTATGCTTGGACTTTATGTAACAGGAGAAATTCCTTTCAAAATCGTTTACTATCACGGAATGGTGCTTGATGCCAAGGGTCAGAAAATGAGTAAAAGTAAAGGTAACGTTATAGATCCTTTAACTCTTACAGATAAATATGGAACTGATGCTTTCCGAATAGGAATGATCGTCGGCAACACACCTGGGACTTCCCTCTCCTTGTCGGAAGATAAAATACGAGCATATAAGAATTATGCGAATAAACTTTGGAATATAACTCGCTTTGTTCTAAGTGGTACAGAAAATATCAATTACAATGAGAATTTTACAGATTACACCGAAAGAGAAAAAATATTGATAAAAGAAAGAGATGAACTTATACAAGAAATTACCAAAGAAATGGATGAATACAAATTCTATATTGTCGGGGAGAAAATATATCACTATACTTGGTCACGTTTTGCAGATGTTATAATAGAAGAAAGTAAAGAAATATTACTAAATGAGACAGATAATGATAAAGAATCTAGAGCTCAATTCTTACTTGATACTTTGACTAAGATATTGAAAATCCTTCATCCATTTATGCCATTTGTCACAGAAGAAATTTGGGGATTAATGCCTATAAAAAATAAGAAATTATTAATGGTAGAAAAATGGCCGAAGACCGAGAGGTCTGAGGTCCTGAGCTAGTAAGCGAAGGGCCGAAGGCTCAAAGTTAAAAGACGAAGTACCAATATAAAATATATGGTTGAATTAGTAAAAAATCCAAACACAATATTATATGCAATACTAGGAGGAGTTGCCCCAGCGCTCCTTTGGCTATGGTTCTGGATGTACCAAGAAGATAGAGATGAGCCTGAACCTTTTGGACTTGTAGTTATATCTTTTATATTAGGAGGAATCATTGTTCTCGTTGCTATGTGGATGGAAAAGTTTTCTTTGAATTTTATTAGCGACAACACAACTCAAATAATAGTATGGGCAGCGATGGAAGAAATTCTGAAATTAATAGGCGTTTCATTTATTATTTTTGGTAATAATATAGTGCGGAAGCCTATAGACTATCCTATGTACTTTATCGCCACTGCCCTTGGTTTCGCAGCATTTGAAAATGTTTTATATCTTATCAAACCCTTGAGTACAAGTGGCAGTATTGTGGGAATGCTAACTGGAAACCTACGCTTCCTAGGATCTACCCTCCTTCACGCCATTGCAAGCTCTATGATAGGAAGCGCCTTGGGATTATCGTTTTATTTGAAGCAAAACAGAGGAATTTATTTCCTTATAGGGATAACTGCTGCTATCGTCTTGCATAGTGTCTTTAATTTTTTTATAATGAAAGGAAGCGGTGAAAATTTCCTTTCTGTTTTCGGATTCTTATGGGTCGTCGCGATTATTAATATACTTATATTTGAGAAATTAAAACGTATGGGAATAAGTAAAATTGTTCCAAAAGTTCAAACAGTCTCATAAATTATATATGGCAAAAAAAAGATCATTTTTAGAACGTCTTACAGGTAGTATTAGATTGGCAGATGAAGAAGAGGAAGCAACTGATTCTCTTTCTAATCCTGTTAAAAAGATAAACCTGCAAATAAAAAATAATGAGGAATCAGAGAATAGAGAGAAAGATTCTAAATGGGAAGAAGAACAGGAAGCTGAACTTACTATTGATTTATATCAGAAAGATAATGAAATCATCGTGCAAGCAATGATTGCAGGAGTTCATCCTGATAATCTATCTATAAATATTACACGGGATTCTATCACTATCCGAGGGAAGAGAGAAGAGAATCAATCTATCAATAAAGAAAATTATTTTGTTCAAGAACTTTATTGGGGAACGTTTTCTAGAACTATTTCTTTGCCAGAAGAAGTCAATCCCGAAGAAGCTGAAGCCATAGAAAAGCACGGCCTCCTCATCATCAAGCTTCCTAAAATAGATAAGAATAAAGAAACGAAATTGAAAGTTAAATCAATCTAAAATTTTGTGTGGTTATATGATTCCGCTCGAACTTATTTTATTAAAAACTCATAAATGTATTCACTAGCGTTCCCCGCGTGCTAAAGCACCTCTGTGCAGTAGCACAGAGCTTTCTCAAAGAGAAAGTGC
>JBAYKP010000007.1:0-42223 GCA_041664465.1 Minisyncoccota bacterium
GCTTATCTACTCCCCTATTATAGATATGATAAATTTCTCCAGAAACTAGATTGTCTTTTCTTATGGACATATTCTATATATTATCATATGATGCAAAATTAAGGAAGTCGGACTTCCTTAGATTTATTTAAAGTCCAAAAACATAAAGATAGAGTGCCATACGGACATAGAGACCATTTTGAGCTTCACGGAAATAGCAGGCTCTGTGGTCATTATCAATCTCTTTATCTATTTCATTCACTCTTGGCAAGGGATGAAGTATTATGGATTCTTTCTTCATTAATTCCAAATGTTCCTTTTTAAGTAAGAAAGAGTCTTTCACTTTTTCATAATCTTCTATATTTGTAAATCTTTCTTTCTGGACACGTGTCATATAAAGCACATCTACTTTCGGCAATGTTTCCTCTAAATTTTGTGATTCAACAAATTTGATATTCTTGTCTTTCAATTCCCCTCTTAACTCTTCAGAAATCACAAGTTCTTTGGGAGAAATAAAATAAAATGTATTGTTTGGATAAAACATAAAGATTGGCATTAGAGAATGAAGCGGACGGCTATTCTTCAAATCACCGACAAATGCAATAGATAGATTATCAAGGCGTCCATGCTCTTTCTTGATAGTATATACATCAAGTAGTGCTTGTGAGGGATGCTGATTGGCACCATCACCAGCATTTAAGATTGGCTTGGTAGAGACGCTAGCCGCTACTTCTGCTGCCAGAGCTTTATGATGACGCATAACAATAGCGTCCGCATAACAAGAAAGCATACGAGTGGTATCTTCTATACTCTCGCCTTTAAATGCTGAGGAACTGACTTCGGCATTTTCCACAGAGATGACATTGGCTCCCAAGCGAATAGCGGCAGTCTCAAATGATAAACGAGTACGAGTAGATGGCTCAAAGAAAACACAAGCGATAACTTTATCAGATAATAATTTCTTAACAGTCCCCTCTTTTAAATCCTTTTCCATTATAGAAGCCCGCGACAGAATAGACTCTATGTCATCTTTGTTGAATTGTTTTGTAGAAAGTATGTTGATCATAATATTATTTAGATTATAAATATTCTCGATAAGATTTTATTTCCAGATCAGAAACAGAGTAGATAGATAAGGCTTTGATAAAAGCACGAGCCAGATTCAAATCCGTAAAAAGTGGAATCTGATTATCGACGGCAGCTCGACGGACATTGAAACCATCAGTGACCAAACGTTTTATCTTACTTTCTTTTAATTCTGTCTTTCCTCTACTTAAATTTACCACAAAGGCTACCTTTTTACCATAAATGGTATCTAGTACGTTGGGTGATTTCTCAAATGCTTTACGTACAGTACGACAAGGAATTTTATTATCTTTCAAGAATAATGCGGTCGTATCAGTCGCATAAATAGTATATCCAAGATTGCATATTATTTGAGCACTTTCTAAAAATTTCGCTTTATTTACTGGACCTCCGAGAGATAAAAGAATAGCCTTTGTTTTGAAATCAAATTTATTGGCACTTAAGATAGATTTCAATAATGCATCGTCGTAATCCTTGCCAAAGCAAGCCACTTCCCCAGTAGAAGACATCTCCACGCGAAGAATAGGGTCAGCTCCTAATAAACGAGAAAAGGAAAATTGTGATGATTTTACTACTACACTTCTGGGATAAATAAATGTATGTGGAATTGCACATCCCAAGAAGCTATCAACTGCAAGCTCTGGGAAATTAACATCCATAGCTTTTGAAATGAATGGGAATGTACGGCTAGCTCTTAGATTCACTTCAATAACATACGGCTGATTATTCTTCACCAAGAATTGAATATTGAACGGTCCAGTGATATGAAGCTCTTCTGCAATCTTTTTTGAAATAGTTCTTAATTGAAATTCAGTAGAAGCATAGACACGCTGTGTCGGATAAACGATAGTCGCATCCCCTGAATGCACTCCAGCATTCTCTACGTGTTCTGAAATCCCATAAACCATTATCTTGCCTTTTTGGGCGATAGCATCAAATTCAAGTTCTTTGGCATTCTCAATAAACTTAGAAATAGTCACTGGATATTCCGGAGAAAGCTTGGCAGCTTTGCCAACGAAATTAGTTAACTCCATTTTGTTATAACATACTCTCATCGCAGAACCAGATAATACGTATGAGGGACGAACTAATAGTGGGAAGCCTTCTTCCTCTACAAACTTTTCTGCCTCTTTTATACTTGAGAAACTTTGCCACTTAGGTTGAAGTATATCAAGCTTATCAAGAAGTGCTGAGAATAAATTGCGATCTTCGGCTCTATCAATATTGGAAGCTTTCGTTCCTAGGATATTAAATCCTTCTTTTGAAAGTTTCTTGGCAAGATTATTGGGACGCTGTCCTCCCACAGAGATGATAACTCCATACGCTTTTTCAAATTCATAAATATCAGAAACTGTTTCAAATGATATATTTTCAAAATAAAGACGATCCGACATATCATAATCTGTAGAAACTGTTTCAGGATTACAATTCACAATGATTGATTGCTTCTTGTGTTTCTTGAGTGCCCTCGCCGCGTGGATACAAGACCAATCAAATTCTACACTAGATCCTATATGATATGGACCACTACCAAGAACAGCAATGGAATCTTTCCCAAGTGGTAAAACATCATTATGATGACCGTGATATGTAAGATATAAATAATTGGTTTTCGCTGGAAATTCTCCGGCCAGTGTATCAATCTGAAAAATAGAAGGCAGAATCCCTAGACTTTTTCGTATTTTGCGAATATCAAATTCAGTTTTAAGAGACAGTTGCCCAATCTTCTTGTCAGAAAATCCCATTTGTTTAAGCGATAGAAGAATTTCTTTATTAAGTATTTTACTTTTTGCAAAATCTTTCTCCGCTGAAACAATAGCAAGAATTCTATACAAGAACCATTTATCAATACCAGTTATAGAGTGAATATGATCCACCGATACGCCATTTTTCATAGATAAAGCGATAGCAAATAAACGCTTTGGAGTTGGCGTCGTCAAAAATGTATTCAATTCTTTCCCATTGGTAAAGCCATTATCTGTGACGCTTTCAATCTGGCCTGACTGCATTCGCACTGCTTTCTGTAATGCTTCTTCAAAATTTCTACCAATAGCCATAACCTCACCTACAGACTTCATCGCACTACCGATACATTCTTCTACGCCTGTAAATTTCTCGAGATCCCAACGAGGCATTTTCACCACGACATAATCAAGAGCCGGCTCAAAAAAGCTCTGCGTCACTTGTGTAATTTTATTCTTTATTTCAAGTAAACTTTTACCAAGCGCTAATTTGGCAGCAACATAAGCAAGCGGATAACCAGTAGCCTTAGAAGCCAAAGCACTCGAACGAGAAAGTCTAGCATTAACTTCAATGACATAATAATCAAATTCATTATTCTTAGGATTGGGATTGAGAGCATATTGGACATTACATTCACCTACAATATTAAGACTTTTTACAATCTGAATACTTATCTCTCGGAGCTTATGATATTCTTCATTGGAAAGAGTCTGACTAGGAGCAATAACTATTGAGTCCCCTGTATGGATACCCAAAGGATCAAAATTTTCCATATTACAAACAGTCACGGTATTATCAAACTTATCTCTCACAACTTCATACTCTATTTCTTTAAAATGATGGAGATACTTCTCTATTAATACTTGATTGGAAATGGCCAAAGCTCCCTTGACGATCTTTTTTAATTCATCTATGTTTGAAGCTATCCCTGATTTCTGCCCACCGAGAGCAAAAGCTGCGCGGACCATAAGCGGGAAACCAATTCTCTTTGCAATTACTATTGCTTCCCGTAATGATGTGGCCGCTCCACTTGGTGGAACTTTGATGCCAAGCCCTCGTAAATGTTCTGCGAAAAGTTGGCGGTCTTCTGTAAGAAGAATAGACTTTACGGGAGAACCTAAAACTTGGATATTATATTTTTTTAAAATGCCTTTTCTCTCTAATTCTAAACCACAATTAAGAGCAGTCTGACCACCAAAAGAAAGGACAATGCCATCTGGTCTTTCCTTTTCAATAACACGTTCTACAAAGTAGTCATTGATTGGCAAGAAGTAAACTTCATCTGCAAGATTTTTAGAAGTTTGAAAAGTTGCAATATTTGGATTCACAAGAATAACTTTTATTTTTTCTTCTTTCAGGGCTTTAATAGCCTGACTACCACTATAATCAAATTCTCCAGCTTCACCAATCTTAAGTGCTCCAGAGCCAAGAACCAAAATTTTCTTATGTGTTGTTATTTTCATAAATTATTTTTTAATTATTATTTTGGCCTTCTTCAAAAAGAAATCAAATATCCAGTCGGTATCAAGTGGCCCAGGGGAACTTTCTGGATGAAATTGCACCGACATAAATGGTAAAGTGTCATGAATAATCCCTTCATTTGTATTATCATTGGCATTGATAAACCACTCTTTAAACCCTTTTGGGATAGTTCTAACCGCAAAGCCATGATTTTGCGTCGTCAGATAGCATTGATTCGTACCAGACAAGACAACTGGTTGATTCTGACTTCTATGCCCAAATTTAAGCTTATATGTAGTAGCTCCACAAGCCAGAGCAAGTATCTGATTGCCAAGACAAATTCCTAATATTGGTATTTCCTTTTTAATAATTTTCTTAACATTTAAAATTGTTTGTTTTACTTTTTTAGGATCGCCAGGACCATTAGAAATAATTACAGCCGAAAATGGAAACTGTAATTTCGTAACATCAGTATTCCAAGGGACGACTACTACCTTCAATCCCAGATTGGTTAATCTTCGAACAATATTTAATTTGACACCACAATCTATGACGACGACTGTCTCCTCTTTATCACCTACTTGCCATAATTTCGGAGTAGAAACTTCCGCCACCAAGTTTCTAATATTTGGATCTTCAAAGTTTACTTTGTCTTTGCCATAAGACATAATACCAAGCATCGTACCTTTCGTTCTTAATTTTTTAGTTAGATCTCTTGTATCTTTTATTTCAAGTGCAGGAATGCCTTCAATTTTCAACCAATCACTTAAGGTTTGTTTGGATTCATGATGTGAGGGTGTATCTATGTAATTAGATACAATTAATCCTTTAACTTGAATTTTATTTGATTCCCATTTTTCTTTTGGGGGCACACCATAATTCCCTATTAATGGAAAAGTTAAAACTAATATCTGCCCACGAAATGACGGATCAGTGAGAGCTTCCGGATAACCTACCATCCCTGTTGCAAAGACTACTTCACCTGAGACAGATTTCTCTCTCCCGAAACTCTTCCCTTCCATTTCGCTTCCGTCTTGTAAGATTAATTTATCCTGCATAAATTTTTATTTAGATAATTTAACAAAATAAAAACTCCTTTGTACGGAGCTTTAATTAGAAACGATAAAAATACGTAAAAATTGATTCCTTCTTTGGCCTTTTTTGTATTTATATACATTAGGGAGATTATATCACAAATCTATTTAAACAAGAAAGTTATCCACAATATCTCTAACTTCCTTGAAATTCTCTGCTTCCATAAGCTTTATACGAAGCTCCTTGGCTCCATCAAAGCCATTCACATACGCTTTAAAGTGCTTCTTCATATTGGCAAAATTTTTCACTTTTCCTAAGAGCTTTTCATAAAGTTTTGTGTGTTCTAACATAGCTTTTAATTTTTTCCTTATTTCCTCCCCTGCTAAGGGGAGGTGGTCGTTAGACCGGAGGGGTCGACGCGAAAAAATCCAAGGATTCCCAAACACCGCTCTCCCTATCATTATTCCATCACATCCAGTTTCTTTCGCAAGTTCATATCCGTGATTCAAATCTCTAACATCCCCGTTCCCTATTATTCTAGTCTTCACTCCAATTTTATTTCTTATCTCTACTGCTTTTTTCACATGCTCGAAGCGAGCTGGGACATTGGACATCTCTTTCCTAGTTCTAGCATGAATAGTCAAAGCATCTATATCTTGTGAAAGTAGAAATGGAATCCACTCATTTATTTGATTCTTATTATAACCAATGCGAGTTTTCACAGAGATAGAAATATTTTTCTTGCCTGAATCTTTTATTCCATCTTTTACAGCTTGGATTATTTCTCCTGCCAACTTTTGATCTTTCATCATTGCCGCCCCAGCCCCTTGCTTCTCGATAGATTTATCAGGACAACCCATATTGATATCTATACCATCAAACCCAAGCTCTGCTACATACTTCGCAGCTTCACGCATTTTAGCTGGGTGCGAAGAAAAAAGTTGGACCACTATTGGCCTTTCCTTTTCTGTATACAAAAGATCGTATTTAAGAATTTTTCTTCCCTCACTTACAAGCCCATCAGCAGAGACGAATTCTGTCCACGAGACATCCGGCTTACCATACTTGGCAAACATACAACGAAAGGCCACATCGGTGACATCCGCCATCGGTGCTAAACAAAAGAAAGGCTTTGGTAATTTTTCCCAGAATTTTTTCATAATAGTGAAGCAGGATTGTTAAAATTTTTGTCCGTGTAGGCCCCAGTACTCTGGGTAAAGCGGCGAAAATTTTAATAATCCTGCGGAACTTTTATCTACTCGAATTTATATAAAACCTTATTTTTAAATCTTAGGTCTATATATGAAAGAGTATCATACTTCCCTTTGATTTCATTGGTAAATTCCTTTTTACTCATAGCGGTAGAAAAATTATTTATTATATTTGCCAAATCATTATCTTCTTTGAAAATTATTTTAGGATTAGAGTTACTCCCCGTAGATTTAAGATAAAGTGAATATATCCCCTTATTATCAATTACTAGATAGGCTGGCTTAAACCCTAAGGCCGTGACCCCATCTATAAATCTTACAAGCTCATGGAACCTTTCTGTGGTAAACATTTGAGAACCTAATGGATTATCAGCATCTCCTTTTATATTAGTATAATATTTGAAATAAACATCTCCTGAGAAATATGGAGCCTTATCAAAAATTAATCCATCATCATTCACAAAATAACAATTTTCTCCAATATCCTTTTTGTTCTCAGGGATAGATAATCCGCAGTAGAGATATGAGCCAGCACGCTCTTGGACTTCTATGTGTATAGTATTCATTCCTTCTCTTTCTACTTTAAGCTTTTCTATTCTAGGAAATTTTGCAATTAAACTAATGTAAATTTTCTTATGTGGATATATTAGAAAGTTGGCACGTGCGAAAAGATACATATACTTCCCTGATAGTTTTTCATTGACGTTATTTTCTAAATCTTTTGTATCTATAATACTATTACCACTCACTGTGACCTTATTGATTAAAATTTTCGGGGATGAAGAAAAATAGGAAAGGGCAAAAATTATAGAAACAAATAAAAGGCTAAACAATATAGCGAGACGCAACCTCATAACTTTGCGATTGTGTTTGATGAGAGCTATTCGTGGTGGAGTAGGGATATCCTTCATCTTTATCTAAGAGATAATATCTTTGCCAAAATATTTCTGTAAAACAGTCGGCACTTTTATCGTGCCATCCGCTTGTTGAAAATTCTCTACCATAGAGACTAATATTCTAGGAGTAGGAATAGCTGTACAATTGAGAGAATGAACATAATTCATCTTGCCATTTTCATCTTTGTAGCGAATATTTAAGCGACGAGTTTGAAAATCATGGAAATATGAAGCGGAAGAAATCTCACGATACTTACCCTCCTTTGGAACCCAAAGTTCCACATCATACTTCTTCACTTGCCCCATACCTAAATCCCCTCCACAGTTTACAACTGTATGATAAGGAATCCCAAGGGACTCTATAAATTCTTCTGTATTACGATTTATTTCTTCGTGATATTTTACACTTTCTGTGTGAGAAGCTTTACATAGAACTACTTGCTCCCATTTATAAAATTCATTGACACGGATTAGACCTTTCACATCTTTACTGTGGCTCCCAGCTTCACGCCTGTAACAAGGCGAAAATCCTAAATACTTTTTAGGTAATTCTTCTTCTTTCAAAATTTCATCAGCATGGAAACCCATAATAGGTACTTCTGCTGTACCAGCGAGAAAGTCTCCATCTTGAGTTTTATATAAATCTTCTTCTCCTTGGGGAAGATAACCTGTGCCAAAAAATGTTTTCCTATTCACTACCACTGGAGGAAGAATAGGCATAAATCCTTTATTAGAAAAGAAATCCATTGCGTAGCTCCAGATGGCCATAGAAAGTCGTGCTCCATCCCCCAATAAAAAATATCCTCTGAAGCCGTGAACTTTTACTCCTCTTTCGAAATCCACCATTTTAAGATTCGTCATAAGTTCAATATGATCCTTGGCTTCAAAATTAAATACTGGTTTGTCTCCCCAAACTTTTACTTCTTGATTGTCTTCATCACTCTCTCCTTCGGGGACTGACATGTCGGGGACGTTTGGAACAGTGAGCATAAGTCCTTGCCATTCTGTCATTACAGCTTTCAATTCTTCTTCTTTACCCATAAGCTCATCTTTCACAATCTTCATTTCACTTATCATTTGACTGCGAATAGTAGCATCTCTCTCTGTTGCAATAGAGCTATTCATCTTATTCTGCTCCCCTCGTAAAAATTCTACACGAGAAAGAAGATCTAGACGCTTCTCGTCGGCAGACAAAAGAGCATCAATATCTACTTCTATATGTTTCTTCTTTGCCCCCTCTTTTATAATATCTTTATTCTCACGTATAAATTTAATGTCTAACATAGTATATATAGTATAATAAAAAATGATATAATACACAAATAGTTTGCTTTTTGCTTCTTGGTGTTTGCTTTTAGAAGTTTAAATACCAATAAACCAAAAACCAAACAGCTAAAACCAAAATTTATGGAAGACATATATAAATTAAAACCTGAACAATTTCCCGAAGGATTAAACGAAATCCCTCAACCACCGAAGACTCTATACATAAGAGGTAAACTTCCAAGTGAAGATATGATATATTTGGCAGTTGTCGGCTCTCGTAAATACACTTCTTATGGTAGAGATATATGTGAGAAACTTATTCGGGGTTTAAAGGGCTACCCTATTGCAATAGTCTCAGGTCTTGCTATCGGCATAGATACTATCGCTCACCGTGCTGCACTTGAAGCAGGCCTCACTACTATCTCTTTCCCGGGCTCAGGTTTAGATAATTCTGTACTCTATCCCAGAGCAAACATAAAACTTGCTCAAGAAATAATAAATAAAAATGGATGTCTTATTTCTGAAATGAAACCAGATGAAAAATCACAATTATATTTTTTCCCTCAAAGAAATCGTTTAATGGCAGGAATTTCAAAAGCTGTGCTAATAATAGAAGCTGAAGAAAAATCGGGCACGCTTATTACTGCAAGAATGGCGGTAGACTACAATCGCGATGTTCTCGCTGTCCCCGGCTCAGCATTCTCTTCTAATTCTAACGGCACTAATTGGCTCATCAAACAGGGTGCAACCCCTGTAACTAATAGTGAAGAAATTCTTCTTGCGTTAGGATTCAATATTGAAAAACCAAAGCAGTCCGACAAAGAAAAATACGCCGACTGCGGACGTGATGAAATGAAAATCATCGAGCTCCTCCGTGAGCCAATGGAGCGCAACGACCTCATCCGCGAACTCGGTCTACCCATCGGCCCCGCCAATGCCCTCCTCTCAATAATGGAAATAAAAGAATTAATTAAAGAAGAATTAGGTGAAATTAGGAGGATATAAAATTTAAAAAATAAATTTAATATTTGCAAAAATATTTGTAAGGTGTTACTAATATACAGGTATGAAACTTTTAATTGTTGAATCACCATCAAAAGCCAAGACTATCGAGAAATACTTGGATGGTGCTTTTACTGTACGTGCAAGTGTGGGACACATAAGAGACTTACCGAAATCCAATAAAGACGCAATAGATATTCCTGCCGGATTCGTACCTCGTTATGAAATTTCAAAAGGCAAAGAAAAAGTTGTTCACGAATTAAAAGAACTCGGAGAAAAAGCTACGCAAATAATGCTTGCGACTGACCCGGACCGCGAAGGAGAAGCAATCTCTTGGCACTTGAAAGAACTTTTAGATGGAGACAAAAAAGTCAAAGCTCCTATTAAACGTGTGGCCTTTTATGAAATTACCAAAGAAGCAGTGGAAGAAGCTTTGAAAAATCCTCGTGATATTGATCTTGATCTTGTGAAAGCTCAAGAAGCAAGGCGTGTGCTTGATAGACTCGTCGGGTACGATCTCTCGGGAATCATCTGGAAGAAAGTTCGCTATGGACTCTCGGCTGGGCGCGTGCAATCTCCTGCTCTTCGCATCATAATGGAAAGAGAAAGAGAAATCCGTGCATTTATTCCAGAGCAATACTGGACCATACAAGGAATTTTCAAAGCTCCCTCACCTGATAAGGAGAGGGCGGGGGGAGAGGTTTTGCATCTCTCTTGCGTAGAAGAACCCCGCGATAAGAAAGTTGTAGATAAAATCTTGAATTTAGGTAATAAAGAAAAATGGTATGTTACAGATTTAAAGACAAGTGAACAGAAGCGTCAACCTCGTGCACCTTTCACTACATCTACTCTTCAGCAGACAGCAAGTACACGCCTTGGATTCTCCCCTTCACGTACTATGCAAGTCGCTCAGAAACTTTACGAAGCAGGACACATCACTTATATGCGTACTGATAGTACGAATCTAAGTCTCGTTGCTCAAAATCAAATTATAACTCTTGTAGAGAAAAAGTATGGTAAAGAATATGCCGAGAAGCATACATATAAAGCAAAATCTAAGAATGCTCAAGAAGCTCACGAAGCAATACGCCCCTCCCATATAGAACAAATAAATGCAGGTATAAACGAGGAACAGAAAAAGCTCTACCAGCTTATTTGGGAAAGAGTAGTTTCTTCACAGATGTCAGATGCGAAATTAATGAAGACAAAAATTACAGCGAATATTTCTTCCTCCTCCCCTGCTAAGGGGAGGACCGAGGAGGGGTCTATCCCTGATTTCACGGCCAATGGCTCCCGTGTATTATTTCCTGGGTGGCTTATCTGTGACCTTGGTGCTCGAGGTGAAGACGTAGAGCTTCCAGAAGTAAAAGTAGGCGAAGAACTTAAACTTATAGAATTAAATAGTACCGAGAAAGCCACAGAGCCACCAAACCGCTATACAGAAGCAGGGCTTGTAAAAGAACTTGAAGCTCGTGATATCGGTCGTCCTTCCACTTATGCTTCAATTATGAAAACTCTTGAAGATAGAGGTTATGTCAAAAAAGAAGGAAAGACATTATTCCCTACTGACACAGGAGATGTCGTCTCAACTTTTCTTGAAACAAATTTCGGAGAATATATCAGTGATACTTTCACAGCCGAGATGGAAGACGAACTTGATGATATAGCAAATGGCAAAAGAGAGTATGTGAAAACTTTGAAAGATTTCTATATACCATTTCAGAAAGATGTCAAAGAAAAAGATAAACTTGCCAAAGCAACCAATATGGGAGAAGCACCCGAGGATATGCTCTGCCCTCTTTGTGGGAGTAGTATGATAGTCAAGCTTGCTCGTGGGGGTAAATTCTATTCTTGCAGTCGTTACCCAGAATGTAGCGGTGCCAGAACTATAGATGGTGGAATACTTGAAGGACCAAAAGAAACTGGAGAGATGTGCCCAACTTGTGGCGACAAGAAAGGTAAAAGTGGTGGAGGTAAACTTGTAATAAGAACGAGAAGAGACGGCGGGGGCACATTCATATCTTGCTCAAGATATCCTAAATGTAAATTCATAAAACAAGACGAAGAAGAAATGAAAAGAAAAATGACGGATATAATTTGTCCTATGTGTAAAGTGGGTAAGATGATGGAACGAAAGGGACGCTTTGGAATATTCTATTCTTGCAGTGACTACCCTAATTGCAAGAATGCTATCAAAGCAAAACCAACTGGCAATATTTGCGACCTCTGTGGGTCACTAATGATGGAAGGTACGAAAACAATCCCTGAGAGATGTAGCAATAGAATGTGTAGAAATCACAACCCACATAAACTTGGAGAAAATATCAAAAATAATAAAAACTAGCCCTAAGGGGCTAGTTTTTGCTATACTTATATATTATGAAGCAGAACATTGACGAAATATTATCCTTAGTTGAAGGTTTAAAGAAGGAAGATATAGATATAATAAATAGAGCCTACAACTTTGCCAAGAAAGCGCACGAAGGGCAACTTCGTAAAAGTGGTGAACCTTACTTCAACCACGTTTTCGCCACAGCTAAAAATCTAGCTGAACTGGGAATGAAAGCGAAAACAATTTCCGCGGGAATTCTTCATGATGTTATGGAAGATACGAATGTAACAGAAGAAGAATTAGAAAAAGAGTTTGGAACTGAAATTGTCACTCTTATAAAGGGAGTAACCAAATTAGGAACAGTCAGATATAAAGGCATAGAAAGAAAAGTAGAAAATTTGAGAAAATTTTTCGTCTCAATGGCCGAAGATTTACGCGTGCTTACTATCAAGCTTGCCGATAGACTCCACAATATTGAAACCTTAAAACACGTCCGCCCAGACAAGCAGAAGCGTATCGCTCTTGAGACTCTAGAAATCTATGCTCCACTTGCAGACAGACTTTCTATGGGACGTCTTAAGGGACGCTTGGAGGATGCCGCCTTTGAGTATGCTTATCCCAAAGAATATGAGGAAGTGAAAAATTTATTAAATGAAAAGAAAGATGCCAAAGAAAGATATCTAATTGAAGTCCGAGATATAATAAAAGAAAAAATAAAAGAAACACATATTAAGAATGCAGTAGTAGATTATAGACAAAAGCACTTATATTCCCTCTGGAGAAAGCTCCAAAAGTACAATATGGATATCGGGAAAATTTATGACATCATCGCCTTACGTGTAATGGTAGATACTGTCGCCGACTGCTATCATATCCTCGGTATCATTCACGGTGAGTGGACCCCTGTCCCAAACAGAATAAAAGATTATATCGCAATGCCCAAGGCCAACGGTTATCAAAGCCTTCATACTACAATATTTACGGGAACAGGAGGAATCGTAGAAATCCAGATACGTACACACGAGATGCATCAGAATGCCGAGAATGGTATCGCTGCTCATTTTATTTATAAAGAAAAAGGGTCAAGCCAAAAAGTTGATCCGAAACATCTAGAATGGGTAAATCAACTCAAAGAATTAAATGAAAATGAGGAAGAGCACAAGCCTGAGAAATTCTTAGAACATATCAAAATGAATTTTTTCAAAGATCGTATCTTTGTCTTTACTCCTAAGGGCGACATCATAGATCTCCCTGAAGATTCTTCCCCTATTGATTTTGCTTATGCAATACACACAGATATAGGTAATCACATCCAAGGAGCAAAAGTGAATGGGAAAAATGCAGCATTGGGAACCAAGCTTAAGACTCACGACATAGTAGAAATCCAAATAAATAAAAATACTAATCCATCTTCTAAATGGCTTGATTATGCCAAGACCAACCTCGCGAGAAGAGAAATAAATGCATATCTAAAACAGCATAGCCTCTTATCTAAATTCTTATCATTTGGCAAAAATTAAATTGAGAAATTTTTGATATTGTATAAGTCTACTTCTTCTTCAGCTTTCTTGATCTCTTCTCCTGTACGATCATCTAAGAGATTCATATCATTTTCTGGATTATCCACTGCCGATTTATCTGTATCTGCAACAGAAACTTGTGCCTGATCTTTATCATTTGTAATAGATTCTTTTTGAGCAATATAATTCTCGAGCATTTTGTGAGGATTACCGCCTTCATTCTTTGACTTGATAATGTCTAGAATTGTTCGGAGGTCATCATTGGTAAAGAAATCAATCGTGATGTATCCGCCATTCTCCTTCTTCTCTATATGAACTCTTGTACCAAGTGTCTCTTGAAGCTTTCCTTCTATCTCGCTTATCTCAGGGTCTTGCATATATTCCTTTTTGCGGACTTTATCAAATGCAATCTTACGAGCGATCTTTTCTGCATCACGCACTGTGAGCTTCTTATACATTATTTCCTTAAATAAAACTTCCTGCTCTTCTGGACGATCTACTAGCATAAGTATAGGACGAGTGTGCCCTTCACTTATTTTGCCGACAGAAAGAGCATCGAGAATATATTGAGGTAAGGCAAGTAATCGCAAAGTATTGGAAACGTATTCGCGACTTTTACCAACTTTTGCTGCTATCTGTGTATGTGTAAACTTAAATTCTTCTACAAGTCGGAAGAACGCGCGAGCACGTTCAACGGCGTTCAGATCTTCACGTTGCAAGTTCTCAATGATTGCAAGCTCGAGCTTGGCCATATTGTCGTCCCCTACACGAATAATAACGGGTACTTGATCAAGGCCTGCAATTTTAGAAGCCCGAAGTCTACGCTCCCCTGCGATGAGTTCGTATTCTACGGCTATACCTTGATCTTCTTTTACTATCTCAATCCGAGAAACCACAAGAGGTTGAAGGACTCCATACTGACGAATTGAATCTGCTAAGTCTCGAAGTCTTGCTTCGTCAAACTCACGACGAGGCTGAAAAGGATTCGGCTTAACTTTTTCTATATCTACCCAAAAAATTGAATTACTATAAAGCTGTGACATATGTACTTATTATACTCCGTCATAATATATTTTCAAAATTTATAACTCTGGTAGAGTAGTCAATTGCAGTTTTTTATTAAATTTGTTATTATTTAAAGAATGGCTAAACATTGGACAAAAGAAGAAGAAGTTAAATACCACTCTGAGCTTTCTTATCTTTATACCAAAAAGAATAAGAGCTTGCGTGAAGTTTCAGAAATTTTGAACCTAAAAGAATCAACAGTTTTTAGAAGAATGAAACGTTTAAAAATAAAAACGACTCCTTATTTAAAAAAAAATTATCTAAAGAAGAGAAATAATATAAAAATTCCTAATAAATATTCTGAAGATCTAGCAGAATTTTTTGGTATAATGCTCGGGGATGGACACATAAGTCATTTTCAAATCGTTGTTAGTTTGGGAAATAAAGAGGAAAAATATGCTAAACATGTCAGCCTACTTATTAAAAAAATATTTAAAACAGATGCAAAAATTTCACTCCGTAAAACTGGATATCGAGATGTCTATCTTGGTTCAGTTGATCTAACCTCCTGGCTATTTAAGAAAGGTCTCGTCTCAAATAAAGTTAAATCCCAAGTTAATGTACCTTCATGGATTTTTAATAAAGATGAGTTTATAAGAGCTTTTTTAAGAGGATTTTTTGATACAGATGGATCAGTATATAAATTAAAATATGGTATCCAAATATCTTTTTGTAACAGATCATTGCCAATACTTAAATCTTTACAAATAATGCTAAAAAGGTTAAGATATAATCCATCAAGTATTAGTGGGTATAATTTATATCTAACTAGAAGAAAAGATGTGAAAAGGTTTTTTGAAGAAATTAAACCATCAAACAATAAACACATAGACCGACACTTGATAATTGAAAATAATTTGCGCCGATCGGATAGCGGCTATTCCAGGAGACTGTAAATCTCCCACCCTTTGGGTATCGTTGGTTCGAGTCCAACTCGGCGCACAATTAAAAAATCGTGAGGCAAGACCTCACGATTTTTCAATCTTCTGGTAGAAATTCTACCTCCTTTATTTCTACCTTTCTTTTTAATTCTTTTTGCAATGGAGAATAATATGACGTCACCAAAAGCTTCTTTCCTTTTAAAATCAATGGGAAAAATTCTCTATCGGCTGGCATCATTGCTTCATATGGCAAATTTTCAATATCAAAAAGCGTGTGATTAATCATTGCACCGTCTTCTGTCTCTATTGGCTCTCCATTCCAATTTTTAGCTAAGAAAAAGTGAACTCTACTTACAAAAGTGCTTCCGTCACTTTTCTCATTATGAAAGTCTACTATCGCAACTTTTTCTAAACTCTCTTGCATAGCCTTCAATCCAGATTCTTCTTCAAGTTCCCTGACAGCACATTCTAATACAGACTCTCCATCTTCTATTCCTCCACCATATCCGTTCCAGCAACCCACTCCAATCTTTCTCGTCTTCATACCAAGAAGAACTTTCCCCTCCTTAACTGGGATAACAACTGTCGCTTTGAATAATACTTTTTCCTCTTGTTCCATATAAAATTTATTACTTCTTTAAGTTTACAACTCTTATTATAAAATACAAGGACATTATTCCTTGTGCACAACTTGCTTGTTTATATTCTTGAATATGATATATTACTTTTAAACAATCACATATTGACCATTGGTTAGTTTTTCTCCTTTACAGAGGTAAAGGAACAAGAAAAACTAAACAAACCAAATCAGACTCCTTGGCGGCAACGTACAGGGAGTTTTATTTTTATTTAACTCTAACTTAGACAAAAAGAAAAAGCAAAAGAAAAAGTTTGCTCTTTCTTTTGCTTTTAACCATTTCTGGTTTAGTTCAAGTGAACTTCTGGGACCTCGGTTGACGCCATGAATTGATATAGCGTATCAGGCTGAGTCCCTTTTTTCACTATCTTTTTCCAATCTCCATGGAATTCATAAGACGTTTTTTTAATCCCCGGCAAATGGTACCTAAGGTTATCCATTTTTAACATGGACATAACATGCTGAGACAAAATTCTCTTCACATTAGAAATTGTACTGTCTACAGCTTTTTCATCTATTCCTGCCACAGAAAATACATATGTGGCCTCTGAGTCACCAGAAACAGTGACGTTTCGAAAGCTGAAAATAACATCAGCATCATTTACACCCATCAATTGTGGGAAATTTTTACTTCTACCAAGCGGTGTAACAAACTTTAAAGAGCTGAAATAAATCGTGTTCATAACATTAAAAATTTGGTTATAAATGTTTAGAATATCTCTTTTACCTTACCTCTCCAACCGTAAAATGTCAACAGCCCGCCGGTAAACCGGCGGGCTGTTTTGTAGTTCTACTGTTTTATTGTTTTATCTTGTATTCACCTTATTCCCCATCATTATATTAGACTCTAACTTTTTCCTTTGACTAGCCGTAGCAGAAGCGGAGGAGGTTTTCTTCAATTCTATCAAGAGCTCTTTGCCTTTCATTCCTACCACCACGCTATCCCCTTTCTTCACACTTTTACCAATTATGAAGTTAGCAACAGGATTCAATATTTTATTCTGTATTAGTCTCCCCAAAGGTCTTGCTCCATAGTGCGGATCATAGCCTTCTTTCGCCAAGTAAGTAAGAGCTTCTCCTGAAATTTCAAATCCTATTTCTTTCGCAGATAATCTATCTGCCACTACTTTTATCTTCAAGTCTACTATGTGCCTAATAGCATCAAGAGAAAGAATATCAAATACAATAGTATCATCAAGTCTATTTAGGAATTCTGGACGGAAATAATCTTTGAGAGATTCTAGCACTTTTTCTTTGGTTTGGGCATATTCATCTACTTTGGAATTATTGGTAAATCCAAGGGTCTCCATTTTCTCTATGAATTGAGAGCCAATATTGGAAGTGAGAATTATCACTGTGTTCTTGAAATTGACTACTCTACCCTTGGCATCTGTGAGGCGTCCCTCGTCTAAGACTTGGAGAAGTACATTGAAAACTTCCGGATGAGCTTTCTCTATCTCATCGAAAAGTATAACTGAGTAAGGTCTATGACGGACAGCTTCTGTGAGACTTCCTGATTCTTCATATCCTACGTATCCTGGTGGTGAGCCAATGAGCTTGGAGACGCTATGACGCTCCATATACTCACTCATATCTACGCGGATAAGAGATTTATCGTCATTGAACATGAATTGTGCAAGTGCTTTAGTCAGCTCCGTCTTCCCAACCCCAGTAGGACCAAGGAAGATGAATGAACCAATAGGCTTATTGGGGTCTCCTATGCCGGCTCTATTTCTACGAATTACATTTGAGATTTTTGTAATGGCTTCATCTTGCCCTATCACTCGCTCGTGGAGGATCTCTTCCATTTTTGCTAGCTTCTCTCTTTCTTCTTCAAGCATTTTAGAAAGTGGAATACTTGTCCACATAGAGACAACTTCTGCTATATCTTCAGCCGTAATTTCCTCTTTCAAAATTCGTCGAGACTTTTGCAATTTCTTAAGTCGGAATAGCTTAGTATCGAGTTTCTTTTTCAAATCTGGAATTTCTCCATAACGTATCTCGGCCGCACGAGCAAGATCGGCTCTGACCTCAGCATTCTCACCTTCTACTCTCAAACTTTCCAACTCTTTTTTAATAGCTCTTATTTCAGTGACTGTTTCCTTTTCATTTTTCCATTTTAGTTCTATCTCGTGAGTTTTTTCTTTTAGATTACTAATCTCTTTGTCTATTTCTTTTATTCTTGCCTCTGTTTTTTTGCCGGTTTTCAATTTTGAATCCAAAGAGACTTCTTTCGTCAGAGCTTCTTTCTCTATCTCAAAACGCATAATCTTCCTATGAGCATCTTCTAAGACTGGTGGCTTATTCTCAAGAGCGATACGCAAGGCCGAAGAAGCTTCGTCGATAAGGTCTACGGCTTTATCAGGTAAGTATCTATTTGTAATATATCTAGTAGATAGATTGACTGCTGTTATAATTGCGTCGTCTGTAATCCGGACACCATGGTAAAGCTCATACTTTTCTTTAAGTCCACGAAGAATAGCAATAGTATCATCCACACTTGGCTCATCTATAAATATGGGCTGGAAACGCCTTGCCAGAGCTGGATCCTTCTCTATATGTTTCTGATATTCTTTCAAGGTTGTTGCTCCTATCGCACGAAGTTCCCCGCGGGCAAGAGCAGGCTTAAGCATATTTGAAGCATCAAGTGATCCTTCCGAGCTTCCTGCTCCTACGATAGTATGAATCTCATCTATAAATAAAATTATCTTATCATCTGCTCTTTCTATCTCTTTTAAGATTCCTCGAAGACGTTCTTCAAATTCTCCTCGATATTTTGTCCCAGCCAAAAGTAATCCCAAGTCAAGAGAAACTACTTCTTTGTCTTTCAAACTCTCGGGCACATCATTCTTGGCAATTCTCTGAGCCAGAGCTTCCGCGACGGCAGTCTTGCCTGTGCCTGCTTCACCGATAAGGATAGGATTGTTCTTGGTACGACGAGAAAGAATCTGCATCATACGCATAATCTCTTTATCGCGCCCTATCACAGGATCAAGTTTATCTTGACGAGCTAGCTCTGTAAGATTCCTAGTAAACTTCATTATGAGTTTGGATTTCTTGGCATTATTTACTTCTACTCCTCCGCCTTTTTCTTTTCTTAAAGACCCAAGAACTTCTAAAACTTTTTCTTTAGATATTTTAAATTTCCCTAGTAGTTCCCTAGATTCTCCGGGAGTTTCTAGTAGAGAGAGGAAGAGATGTTCAGTAGAGACAAAATCATCTTTAATATCGGCGGCAATTTTACTAGAATTCTCTATGGCTTGGGCCAAATCGGGAGTCAAATATATCTGATAAGATGGAGAGATAGTATTCCTATTCTCAGGGGATTCTATCATCTCACTTAGATTATCTATGAGTAAGGTTGTATCTACTTCCATACGATCCAATATAGAGACAACGATGGAATCTTCTTGAATCATAAGAGCAGTTAATAGATGCAGAGCATTCACGTGATTCTGCCCACGCTCAATAGCCAGCTCGTGAGCCTTCCTGATAGCTTCTTTTGCTTTAGTTGTAAAATGATTAAATGGGGGCATAAATTAGGTGCTAGTAGTTAGTTTCTAGTAATTAATAATAACTGTTTAAAAAAAATTATTGTATTGTTTTTGTCGTATCAGTTTTTTCTGGAGTTTTCACAACTGGTTTCTTTTCTGAAAGTTTCAATATTGTAAATCCATTACCAAACTTTTTCAAAACTGTCGCATCAAAGTCTGTTTTATTTAAAATTACTTTATAAACTAAACTTTCATTCAAAATAGATGAATCCACTAAAACCAAGCCAACGTCTGAGATTATGATTCCTTGTCCAAGAGCTTTTATATCTGTCGTTACTCCTGGTTGTGTACTATCTACAGCCGTTGTCCCTGTGGTAGAGGTAGAATTATTTATTATTTTTGTATCTACTGAATAGATATTAACGATAGCATCTCCATCACCAATCAAAGATTTGTCTTCTTTGGTTTTATCGGAAGTTGCATTGTCGCTCTTTATTGGAGTCTCTACTGTGGTTACCTTCTCTATAGTTCTTTGAATGACATTATTGATAGTCTGAGGGACGCTTTTCGGCATTTGATTCATAAGGGAGACAGTCACAATACCCGTCGCAATAGACACGATAAAAGTAATGAGTAAGGTAAGTAATATAAGCTGTTTTTTGTCTAATTCTTTGATATCCATAAGGTCATTATAACATATCTGTCTACTATTTCCACTTTTTATATTTCTCTAAAATATTAGCCAAGACATTTACAAATTTATCTAAGTCTCTCTTTGTTGTCTGACGTCCGAGGGTTATACGTAGAGAACCTTCTTCCTCATTTAATTTCTCTCCTTGTGCTATTCGTAATGCTTTTAATACATAAGATTCATCTTCTCCTCCCTCTTTGCAAGCACTCCTAGAAGAGACTTCTATCCCTTTGGCGTCAAGCTCTATGACAAGAAGTTCGCTAGTAATAAGAGATATAGAAATATTTATATTATTAGGAAGTCGGACTTCCTTACTTCCGTTTAAAATTATTTTGTAATCACCTACTTTTATATTTAATAATTTTTCTATTGCATAATCGCGAAGTTTGGTAAGTCTCTCTACTTCTTTTATTTTTATTTTATTTGTAATCTCCAACGCCAAAGCAAGACCTGCGATAGGTGCTACATTCTCCGTCCCTGATCTTAATCCAAATTCTTGCTCTCCTCCACTATATATTGGAGTAAGTTCTACTCCTCTTTTCTTGTATAGAACTCCTATCCCTTTGGGTCCATAAATTTTAGAACCATTGAAACTCATCATATCCACGCCCAATTTCTCAACATTTGAAGTCTCCAAATAATTCATCGCTTGAGTAGCATCGGTATGGAATAAAGGAAAATTAGATTTCCCTTTCTTATAGTGTCTTATTTCTTTAGCTATTTCCCCAATAGGTTGTACTGTGCCTATTTCATTATTGGCATACATAATGGATACTAGAACTGTATTCCCTTTAATTGCCTCTTTCACATCTTTCGGATTTACTAATCCATTTTCATTTACTTTTATATAAGTTACTTCTACTTCACCTCTTTCTTCAAGCATCTTACAATTCTCTAACACAGCCGGATGCTCTATCAGAGATGTGATAATATGCGGAATAAATTGGTTTTTGGTTTTTGGTTTTTGGTTTAAGATAACTCCGAGCAAAGCGAGGGCTATGCTTTCAGTACTACTTCCTGTGAAAATTATCTCATCACTGTGAGCATTTATTTCCTTTGCAATTTTCTCTCTACTTTTCTCTATTATTTCTCTAGTTTTTACTCCACTACTATGTATAGAAGTGGCATTTGCAAAAAAGTCCTGATTATATGAGGCCATAATTTCTAAAACTCTCTTGTCGATAGGAGTCGCAGAGGCATTATCTAAATAAATTCTTCTTTTCTTAAACATATAAATAACTATACCATATGTTGTAAAAAATGCTTTATTGGTATATACTCTCTTAAGATTATGACTATATCTATCTTAATTTATATACTAGCAGGGGCCGTTGTAATACTTTTTATCTGGGTACTCATAACAGAGTATAGATTTAGAAAGTTTTTCGCTGGGACTAAGGCCAAGAACTTAGAAGACGTTATGCTAAGGCTAGGTGAGCAAATGGCCACACTGAAAGAAACTCAAATAGAGATAAACAAGCATTTGGTAACTGTCGATAAAAGACTTGATAAATCCATCAGAAGCGTCGAGACTGTTCGCTTCAATCCATTCTTAGATGCAGGGAGTAATCAAAGCTTCGCCATCTCATTTCTAAATGATGAAGGCAATGGAGTAGTGATGTCTAGTCTTTATGCTCGTGATCGGATGAGCATCTTTGCCAAGCCAATAATAGCCGGTAAATCAGATTTTGAATTGTCCACAGAAGAAAAAGAAGTATTAGAGAAATCAAAATAAATTATGCAAACCAATCCATTACAAACAAATAATAAAGTCCGCCCTCCTGTCGTTGTTGTAATGGGGCATGTTGATCATGGAAAGTCTACTCTCCTCGACTATATTCGTAAGTCCAATATTGCAGAATGCGAAGCAGGTGGTATTACTCAATGCATCAGTGCATATGAAGTCAGCCATAAAAGTGAAACCGGAGAGAATAGGCTTATAACTTTCTTAGATACTCCAGGGCATGAAGCTTTCTCTAAAATGCGTGCTCGTGGAGCTTATGCTTCCGATATCGCCATCCTTGTCGTTTCGGCCGAAGATTCTGTTAAAGCTCAGACATTGGAAGCTTACAATACTATTATAGAGAGCAAGACTCCATATATAGTAGCGATAAACAAGATAGACAAACCAAATGCAAATATAGAGAAAACTAAAATGGACCTCGTGGAGAAAGGTATTTATCTAGAGGGTATGGGAGGAGATATTCCTTTCGTTCTTATTTCTGCGAAAGTTGGAACTGGAGTAAACGAACTTCTCGATATGATTCTTCTGGTTGCAGATATGGGAAGCTTCACAGGAGATTCCAAATTAAATGCATCTGGTATAGTCATTGAAGCTAATCGTGAACCCAAGAGAGGCATCTCTGCAACTGTCGTTATAAAAAATGGGACATTGAAATCAGGAATGTTCGTCGTCGCAGGGCAAGCCTTAGTGACCACTCGTATAATGGAGAACTTTTTAGGTAAGCCAATAAAAGAAGCTACCTTCTCCTCCCCCATTCGTCTTGTGGGATTTGAATCAATGCCAGAAGTCGGAAGTACTTTTGAATCATTCATTACAAAAAAGGAAGCAGAGAATTATATAAATATAATAAAAGAAGAATCATCAGGTAATAAAACTAATAAAATTGACAGTAATTACGCTGGCAAAATAATACCAATAATAATAAAGACTGATGTTGTAGGTTCACAAGAAGCCATTGAGAAAGAAATAGATAAATTAAACAACAGTGAAATAACTTACAAAATCATCAGTGCGGGAGTAGGAGCTATCAATGAAAATGATCTCAAGACTGCAAATGCCAATAAAGAAACTATCATTGTAGGATTCAATACGAAGCTTGATAATGGGGCAAGAGATTTGAATGAGACTTTGAAAATTACAGTTGAAACTTTCGACATTATATACAAACTTACAGATTGGCTAAAAATAATAATAGAGGAAAGAAAACCAAGAGTAGAAACCGTAGAAGTCACAGGGACTCTAAAAATATTGAAAACTTTCGGCTCTACGAAAGACAAACAAGTCGTCGGAGGAAAGGTAATCACTGGTAGAATTGTAAACGGTGGTCAAGTCCGCATAATGCGACGTGACTTTGAAATAGGCAAAGGTAAAATAGTAGAACTTCAACAGAATAAAATTAAAGCCAAAGAAGTACTTGAAGAAAATGAATGCGGAGTC
Organism: Minisyncoccota bacterium; assembly: GCA_041664465.1. Classification (GTDB taxonomy): domain Bacteria; phylum Patescibacteriota; class Minisyncoccia; order Phycocordibacterales; family UBA9973; genus UBA8515. The sequence goes on from JBAYKP010000007.1 coordinate 23,481, forward strand.
CAAGTAGAAACGAAGATTGGAATTGCCCCCGGAGATGTATTAGAAGCATTTATAATAACTATAAAATAGGACTGTATGTCAGAATATAGATCAGAAAAAATAACAAATCATATAAAAGAACTTTCCGCCACCTTCATAGAAAAAGAGTCTGGACCTACTTCTATGATAACAGTCACGAGAGTTTTACTTTCACCTGACAATAAGCGCGCCAAAATTATGATAAGTGTACTTCCGCAAGAGAAAGAAAAAGCCGCTTATGGATTCATAAGAAGGAATCTAGGTGAACTTCGTAAATATGTAAAAAAGGGATTAAAAATAAATCCTATCCCTTTCTTAGAAGTTGCCATAGATGAAGGCGAAAAAAACCGCCAACGAATTGACGAGTTGCTCGCAAAAAGTTAGAATTCTTATTCGGCCTGGTAGCCAAGTGGTAAGGCAGAGATCTGCAAAATCTCTATACAGCGGTTCAATTCCGCTCCAGGCCTCAAAAAAAATCCGTTGAAATCTATTAAACAAATTTCCACGGATTTTTAAATTTAATAAAACTTAAAGGGGCCCCAGAGTTCTTCAATCTCTGGATAAAGATCAGTATCTCTACGTTGACGTCTTATCTTAAAAACCTCATTTTTCCCGAGAATAGTTTCAATCCGCAATTCGGTTAATGGGATTGCTGTTATTAAGGAATAGAAATTTCTTGTCTTCATTAGTGTTTCTTCTCTCCTTTTAGCATCCCAATCCTCTACTATTTCATCTTGGAAGCCCGAACGCTGAATTACATGACTCGTATTGAGAGATTTACTTGCAAACAACTTAAGTAGATATGGCGTTCCAGAAGAATCATAGAAACAAAGAGTAGCAGAAAAAGTATCATACGAATCATCAGTAGAATTTATTGGTTCGGTTTTAGTAAGACGAACTGGTATAAAAATAACTGATTTCATCGCAAGAATAGGGGTTTCTTTTTTTAGTTTTGGTCCTTGTTCATTTTTAACTTGTTTAACTGTTTTTTTATGACTACAGAAAGTCAGAGTTACTATTGCAACAAAAAGTAGCATCAAAAAAGTTTTCATTATCCTTGATTTTAGTTATTAAAGAAATATTTCCTTAGATATAAAATATACCTTTTATAAAAATGTGTATATAGTGTTGTACATATTTGACAACATAGTAAGGAAGAGTATACTTCCAGAATGATAGATAAAACATTCGAAAAATTGGGTCTCAAAGACGAAGAAATTAAAACCTTTTTAAATCTGCTTGAAAACGGAGAGCAAACTGCTGGGAATTTAGCAAAGAAGACTGGACTCTCTCGCCCCTCTTTATATGGCTTCTTAAAAAAATTACAAAGTAATGGATTAATTATTGAATCTCAGAAGAATGGGACTAAAACATTTTTAACTTGTAAAGAAGAACAGATAGAGAGTATATTGAATGAAAAAATAAAAGAATTAGAAAGAGGAAAAAGTGAGATCAGTAATTTATTCAAAGAACTCCAAAAAGGCAATTTAACTACAAGCCCAAAATTTCAATTCTTTGAAGGAAAGGAAGGTGTTTCTCATACTCTGAGAGATATACTTTTATACCGCAATCTTGAAACAAAAACATATTGGCCAATAAAAGCAATGATTGAAATATTGGGGGAAGAATTTTTTAGACATTTAAATAAAGAAAGAATAAAAAGAAATATTCATATCCATGCGATTTGGCCTCAAGCTCAGAAAGTAGATATAAAGACTCATCCTTATCTGGGTGTCGGAGAAAACTTTTTGAGAGAAATTAGATTGGCTCCAAAAGAAGTTGAATTCTCTATGGGGTATTGGATTTATGAAAATAAAGTAGCTTTTATATCCTCAAAAAAAGAATGCTTTGGTTTTATTATTGAAAGTAAAGAATTTGTAGAAATGCTTTCTTCACAGTTTGAAATGATTTGGAAAGTTTCAAAGACTATTTCTGTCCCCGAAGAATATACAAAGAAGTTTCTGGATGAAATATAATATAGAACCATAAATAAAAATCGTGAGGTCTTGCCTCACGATTTTTGCTGTGTGTGCCGAGGAGAGGACTCGAACCTCCACGAGATAAATCTCGTTGCGTCCTAAGCGCAGTGCGTCTACCAATTTCGCCACCTCGGCATAATGGTATACTAGCAAAAAAATATATAAATTACCAGTATTTTTCTTTCCTTACCTAGCAAAAACGGTTCTTGCTAGGTCACAGTGCCGAAAAGCTTCAAGAAACCCCGTGAAAGCGGGGTTTCTATTTTCCTTGCATATTGAATTCGCTTGCGATATAATACAAATATTGAGAGGTTGCCTCTCTAGCTCGCAAGAGCCGATAGCCCCGCAAGGGGCTATTATAGTTTATAGAGCTTTTTGAAATACTCTTCTATTTTTATATATTCGTCATTAGATAAAATATACTTTCTTTCTGTTAATCTTCTCTTGTCAAAACTTCGTATTTGATAAATTAAAGCAGTATGTAATATTCCGTCATCTGTTTTAATAATACAAGCATACTTCCTACTCTTAATATTTGAAGTAAGTGGAATACCAATAAAACTTTCACTACCTTCGGCATTTATCACAAGCACAGGTCTTGTATAATCCGTACCTTTTCCATAAACTTCACTACCGATATTTACACCAATACTGCACCACCATATTTCTTTTTCTTTTGGGTGGTTATAAATTTCGTTTTCGTCAATTTTTATTTTCTTTTTATTCCAATCGTGAAAATCTTTCATGGAAAGATTTTACCATATTTTGTATTTAATTTCCTAATATCTTTCGCTCACCGCCAAAACAAAAATATGGAAATCAGATTTCCATATTTTATAATTTTTATTTTCATGCTAAACTACCTTTATGTCTCACGAAAAAACGGCTATCAAAACTACATACTTCAGTATTTTAAGTAATGCTTTGCTTGCGACTATTAAGTGGCTGGCGGGATATTTTGGTCATTCTTATGCTCTGATTGCCGATGCAATAGAATCCACCACTGACATCTTCTCTTCAGCTTTAGTACTCGTAGGTATCAAGTATTCAAGTAAGCCAGCCGACAAGAATCATCCTTATGGCCACGGCAGGATAGAGCCTCTCGTCACTTTCTTAGTTGTAGGATCTTTAATGATTTCTGCTGGCATTATCGCTCGTCAGGCGATTATAAACATTCATACTCCCCACGAATTGCCTCGTGCTTATACCCTCTTCATTCTCGCAGGTATAATCATTTGGAAAGAAATTTCATATAGACTTGTAATAAAGAAAAGTAAAGAAACGAAAAGTTCATCTCTCAAGGCTGACGCCTGGCATCACCGAAGCGACGCTATTACTTCGGTGACAGCATTTATAGGTATCACCATTGCTTTGATAATGGGCAAAGGATTCGAATCCGCTGACGATTGGGCGGCTTTGTTTGCATCACTATTTATTTTATATAATTGCTATCTTATATTTAGACCAGCACTAGGCGAAGTTATGGATGAGCATACACACGATGACGTAGCTCTTAAAATAAAAGAACTTTCAAAAAAAGTAATAGGAATATTAGATACTGAGAAGTGCCTTATAAGAAAAACGGGTATGAAGTATCACGTAGACTTACATATCACAGTAGATGGTAGTATTTCTGTCAGGGAAGGACACTCTATTTCACATAAACTGAAAGACAAAATACAGACAGAAATGCCAGAAATTTCAAACATTTTAATACATATTGAACCTGACAACTAAGAGCTTCCGGTTGCTATATTCGGATAAATATAGTAATATATGAAATATGACGATTATTGCTAAATTATTACCTTATATACAAATTATATTATCTATTATCCTAATTGCAGCTATTTTGCTCCAGCAATCTGACGCTGGTCTAGGGGGAGTGTTAGGAGGAGGAGACGGAGGAGGCCTCTACCATACACGTCGTGGATTTGAAAAGTTCATCTTTGTAGTGACTATAGTTGTCGCTATCCTTTTAACGCTCTCATCTCTTTTCGCCATATTCATCAAGTAGTGTTTACTTATATTAACTAAAAAATTAATTAATTCGCAAGAGCGTATTATGCATAAATTTCTTTCATTCTTAAAAGAATTAAAATTTCCTAAAAAACAAGAACTTGTAAAAGCACTAGAATCATTCTCTAAAAAAGAATTCTATATTTTTGTGGGTGTTGTAGTAGTAGCTCTCATCTCAATGTTTATAATTCTCAATAAACTAAATGATAAATTCTTAGTTGATGTGCCAGAAAATGGAGGATCTATAACAGAAGGTATCATCGGAATGCCTACTCTTGTGAATCCAGTATTAGCTTTGTCAGATGCAGATAAAGACCTCGTTTCACTTGTTTATAGTGGTTTAATGAGGAAAAATCCTGATGGAACTTTTATTCCTGATTTAGCAGAATCTTACACAATTTCTCCCGATGGATTAACTTACACTTTCGTAATCAAGAAAGAAGCAACTTTCCACGATGGAACCAAGGTAACAGCCGATGATATTATCTTCACAATTGATAAGATCAAAGACCCCCTTTTGAAAAGCACTCAAAATGGCTGGAATATTGCAACTGTAACCAAGAAAGATGATCGAACTGTCGTATTTACTCTGAATAAAGTTTATATCTCTTTCTTAGACAATATGACTATCGGCATTTTGCCAAAGCATATATGGCAAAATGTAAAAGATTCTGAGTTCAACATCTCCCCTTTTAATATTAAAGCAATAGGATCAGGACCTTATAAAATAAAATCTGTCAACAAAAATAAAGATGGAATTCCAGAAGAATACGTCCTCAAAAGTTTTTCAGATTTTACTCTTGGAGCTCCTCATATTAGTAAATTAACTATCACATCTTTCTCAAATGAAAAAGATTTAGTGCAAGCTATCTTAAATGGTTCTATAAACCAAGCTGGGGGCATAAGTTCTCAAAATGCCAGTGCCGTAGAAAAAAGTTCCAATACAATACATACCGCATCCACTCCAAGGATATTTGGATTATTTTATAATAGTGCCAATAATAAAATATTTGCTGATCCAAACGTCGTTAAAGCTTTAAATTACGCCATCGATAAACAAGAAATAGTAAATCAAGTGCTTTACGGTTATGGAACAATTATCAATAACCCTATCCCAGAGACTATCTTTAAGAATAATAATACAAGTACAGGCATAGACCTAGATAAAGCCAATGCATTACTCAATAAAAGTGGCTGGGTAATGAGAGAGGATGGCATAAGGACCAAAGGAGGCACAACAACCATAAATAAGACAAGAAAAGTAGGTAAAAAAACAATCACCGAAAAAGTGAAAGTAAATAATGGCCCTATTGTTCGCCTTGGATTCTCTTTGACTACCGGCAACACCCCAGAGCTTAAACGAAGTACTGAAATAATTAAAGCTGAGCTCTCAAAGATAGGAGTGGATGTAAATATAGAGAAAGTATATGAGATGGGTCCACTTAATCAAATTATACAAAATCGTGAATACGAAGCATTATTTTTTGGTCAAAAGATAAGTCACGAATCTGATCTTTTCTCTTTCTGGCATTCTTCTCAGAGGAAAAATCCGGGTCTTAACATATCTATGTATAATAATCCTAAAGTAGATAAAATTTTAGAAGATGCCCAGAAGACAATAGACGAGGAAGCTAGAAATAAAAAATATAAAAGCTTTATAGAAGAATTTAATAAAGATCTCCCCGCTTTGCTTATATATTCACCGAAATATCTATATACAACATCAAATGAACTTAATAATATAAATCTGGATACATTAATAAATCCAGCAGATAGATTCACATCTATCTATACATGGTATGCCAATAAAGATCATGTATGGAAAATCTTTACTAAATAATTAATAAACAATAAAAATATGAACGAAAAACCGAAAACAGGAATGAATGGAAGGAATAGACATAACATAAGAGTTATGCACAAACCAGACACAAACAACAACAAAATGAGCCGCGGAAGTTATCAATATGGAAGCTCTAAAGGCGGAAGAAGGCCTCATATCAAGTCCCCTACCCCTCCAAAAGAAAATACTCCAATTACTAAAAAGAACAAGACAAACCTTATCCCACCTCCACAACCCGGAGTTATTCGCATAATTCCTCTTGGAGGAGTAGAAGAAATCGGCAAGAATATGACTGCCATTGAAATCGGTAATGATATTATCGTCATCGATGCTGGTATGCAATTCAAAACAGAAGATACTCCAGGGATAGACTATATCATACCAAACACTACTTATCTCGAAGAAAGAAAAGACAAGATACGTGCAATGCTCGTTACTCACGGACACTTAGACCACATCGGCGGTATCCCGCTTGTGATGAGCCGTATTGGTAATCCCCCATTATATTCTAGAAATCTTTCTATTCTTGTTATGAAGAAAAGGCAAGAAGAATTCTCTCATCTCCCCGCACTTAATGCACATATCGTGGAGAAAGATTCTGTCATCTACGCAGGGAATTTACGTATAAGATTCTTTGGAGTGACTCACACCATGCCTGATTCTATGGGTATCGTCATAGAGACTCCTTATGGTTCTATCGTTACCCCAGGAGATTATAAGCTTGATCAAGTAGATGGAAAAGTCAGTGACGAAGAAGAGAAAGAATATGCATTCTTTGATAAAGAGAAAGTCCTCTTGCTTTTAACTGACTCAACTAATATAGAGAACGAGGGATTTTCATTACCAGAAGTTCGTGTCCACGAAGGTTTGGATAAATTGATAAGACAAGGCACGGGACGTATTATTATTTCTGCTTTTGCTTCTTCTATTACTCGCTTGATGAAAATTGTGGAAATAGCTGAATCGCTTGGTAAAAAAGTAATCCTAGATGGTAGATCTCTAAAGACCAATATGGAGGTATGTGAAGCTGCTGGCATTTTCAAACCTAAAAAAGGCACAATCATTCCAGTGGAAGATGTAGATAATTATCCACCCAATAAAATCCTTATAATGATGACGGGAGCCCAAGGAGAAGAATTCGCGGCTCTATCTCGTGCGGCCAATAAAACTCACAAGAAGTTTACTATCCGTCCAGGAGATACAATCATTCTTTCTTCTTCTATTGTCCCTGGTAATGAGATTGCTGTTCAGCACTTGAAGGATAATCTAACTCGCCATGGCGTCCGAATTATAAGCTATAGAACAAGTGAAGAATACATTCATGCCACAGGCCACGGCAATCAAGAAGATATCAAATGGCTTCATAGGAAAACTCATCCGAAATTCTTTATCCCTATTCACGGCTGGCACTCAATGCTTGTCAAACACAAAGAAGTAGCAATGTCGCTTGGTATGTCGGGAGATAATATAATCGTTCCAGATAATGGATCTATCATAGAGATAGTAGATAATGGCAATAAAATGATTCTCCGTAAAGAGAAAGCCCCAGCAAGTCCAATGATGGTAGATGGGTTCTCTATCGGAGATGAACAAGATGTCGTCATCAGAGACCGCGTAATGCTTGCCCAAGATGGGATGTTCGTCCTTATCGCGACTATTGATTCCCAAAGTGGTAAACTTCGTAAATCGCCAGATATTATCTCCAGAGGATTCATATATCTGAAAGAGAATCAGGAATTACTTCACCAAGTCAGACTCATAATAAAGAAAACAATTGAAGATGGCACGACAGGAATGAACCCAATAAATTTTGATAATATCAAAACAAATTTAGGAGACAATATATCTAAATTCCTATTTCAGAAGACAGCTAAAAGACCCCTTGTGATTCCAGTATTATTAAGTATTTAATAAGACCCCTACCCAGCCTCCCCCTTAGTAAGGGGGAGGTGCCGAAGGCGGAGGGGGTCAAAAATCAAATGAATAAAATAAAAAGAATGTATGTTTTGTCATTTATATTTACCTTACATATTTCTATCTCGGCATATGTGAGTTCGATATTTCTGACTGGAATTATGAAGGAGAGCTTCATAGGAATCTTATATGCATTAGCTTCCCTTCTTACTCTTATTCTTTTAACTAAAAGTTCAAATATATTGAAAAATCTTGGTAACCGAAGATTAACCTTACTATTTCTTCTCGTTAATATGATTGCTCTTGTAGGACTTATAACATCTAGCAACCCTTATGTAGTAGGAACTTCATTCATATTATTTACAACAACCAATACCCTCGTCTTCTTCTGTATTGATATATTTATAGAGCATTTTGGTGATCCGCAAACCATAGGCAAGACCAGAGGATTATATCTAACTATAGTTAATCTAGCTTGGATGATGTCCCCTTGTATTGCTGTCCTTTTAATAACAAAGGAGGGTGGATATAAAGCAATATTTACCTTAGCTTTCTTTATGGTTATAGCTATGACTATAGGGCTCATATTATCTGTGAGAACTTTTGAAGATAAAATATACAAGAAAACTCCATTCTTGGAAACGTACAAATTTCTAAAAACTAATCATCATATGCTAGCTATTGTAATGATAAATTTCATATTACAATTCTTCTTCTCTTGGATGGTTGTCTACACTCCGATATATTTATACAACCATCTTCTTTTCAATTGGAATCAAATCGGGATAATGTTCACCATAATGCTAGTTCCATTTATAATTTTAGGACTACCGATTGGGACCCTTATCGATAAATATCATTTCAATAAAAGAACTCTTCTGTATATAGGATTTATTATCATCATAATTTCCACACTTGGAGTAGCTTTCATCACAACTAGAAGTATTGTCATCTGGGCATTAATCTTGTTTATGACTCGTGTCGGAGCAAGTATTATAGAAACTACATCAGAGACTTATTTCTTTACTCACGTCAAAGAAGAAGATTCATATTTGCTGGGAATATTTAGAGATATGAACCCAGTAGCATATATTATCGCTCCAATACTAGCTTCTCTTATATTCCTAGCTCTACCAGTTAAATATCTTTTTATAATATTAAGCATAATATTAGCGGTAGGTTTCTATTATATACCTAGACTAAAACATAATCATGTCCACATCTTACCCACTCCGAATAAATAAATACTTAGCATTGCATAATTTTGCTACGCGAAAAGGCGCTGATGAACTAATTAAAAAAGGCTATGTTTTTATCAATGGTCGCAAAGCAGTACTCGGAGACCAAGTGTACAGAGATGGCGAAGTAACTGTAAGTGATAAAGTACCAAAGAAAAATTATGTCTATTATGCTTATAATAAAGCAGTGGGGGTATCTACCAACCCTGATGTAAAAAGTAAAGACATATTGTCTGTGACAAAATTCCCAGAACCTCTCCCTAGCCCTCTCCTTAGTAAGGATAGGGGAAATTCTGTCTTCCCTATTGGCAGACTCGACAAGGACTCAAGAGGGCTTATACTGATGACAAATGATGGACGTATGACAGATAGACTTCTAGCCCCACAATATGTGCATGAGAAAGAATATGTAGTGAAAGTAGAGCCAAACTTCTCCGACAAATTTATAGAGCTTATGGCAAATGGCGTCCACTTTGATAAATTTATAAGCAGAAAGTGTAAAGTCTGGAAGACTACAAGTAAATCAAAAGATACTTTCAATATTATTCTTACTGAGGGCAAAAAACGCCAAATCCGCCGTATGTGTGAAGCCCTACATCACACAGTAATAAACCTTAAACGCATCCGCGTGATGAATATAGAACTAGGAAAATTAAATGAAGGAGAATATAGAGAAATCAAAGGAGAAGAATTAGATACTCTCTTAAAATCTCTACAACTTAGATAAAAAATATTTGCAATAAATACGCCCCTGCTAAATAATAGCAAATGCCTCGCAAGTTTACTTGCGAGGCATTTAATTCTTAATTGGTAATTATTAATTATCCAGTCCTGCTGTTTGGCGACTTGTATTTCCAAATACTCCATCGGCATAGAGGCCTTGGGATGCTTGCCATTCTTTTACCTTAGATGCTGTTCCTCGTCCATACACTCCATCTGCGTATATCCCCAAGAATTCTTGAAGAGCTTTGACATCATCTCCTATCAATCCCCATCTTAGAACTCTTTTGGTCGGATTAGTTATAGTTGTTCCTGTTACCCTACATTCTTGCCCTGTTGTTGTACTATATCTAGTACCATTACAACCATTATCTATAACAACTGAACATCTCTGCCCTGTAGTATTACTATATATCGCCCCATTAGAACAACCCATATCTATGCCCGCAGAAGGACTTATATTAAAGTAGCCATCACTTTCATATAATTTTATAGAAGAAAAAATACCATTTATAACTTTTTCATAAAAAGCATATATTTTATACTGACCTGCGGGTATATCTGAAGGGAAAGTATACAACATATAACCTGAAGTATCTGGATTAGATTTAACCCTCGCTGGTGTTGAATAAGTTCCATCACTTTTATAAAAATTAATATAAGAAAGTCCTGGATTGCCTGCAGTCCAATTTATTGGAATTGTTTGACCAGCATTATATGTAGATCCTACATTTGGGGATAGAATTTTAATAGAAGGAGTTACCTCTATTGAACATCTCTGCCCTGTTATAGAATTAAAAATCGCTCCATTAGCACAACCAGTATCAATAACAACAGGAATTGAAGCAACCGTAACCATGGCCCCATATGTAACTGCACTATCTGGATTAACTACTACACCAGGATAATCAGCCTTGAATCCCATTACACCTAGACGAACATTGCCATTAAAATAAAGAGATGATCCGATAGGAGATGTATCTGCAACGATAGATAAAACTTTTGAGGTATAAGCTGGAATTGATATTTTATTATCTAAATAAGCCCATGAGTTATAAGACTCACCATCATAAACTAAACTAGACCTTGTACTACCAATTTTTTTATTCCCATCATAGATAGATAGACTATTTAATTTAGTAGCATTGGATAAATCAGAAAGAATCTGAACTGCATTTAAATTATTTACATTCTGAGAACCTGCGGATATTTTTATTCTAGCAAAAACCACATTACCGGCACCAGCACCTATTGTTTGACTAACAGGACTTGAAGAATCTAAAGAAACTTTTAGAACAGGAACAGTAGATGGGCCAACATAAATATGAATGCTTTTGTGATCAAGAGTGTAACTTCCAACTCCTAATTTAGAGCGTAAATCAAAATTTATATACCAAAATCCTGTACCAACATTAGCTTGCCATGAAAATCCTCCAGTTGGATTTAATCCTTGTTGTATCCAATAAGAAGGGCATGAACCATCATTACAAGATGAGTACGAAACATCAACTACTGCATCTGACTGAGTATTTTTACTTGACCAAGAAATAGGTATTTGACTTCCAGGCAAAAACTTACCATCTTCACTCGGAGACAAAACTGTGATTGAAGGAGTCGTAATATTAGATGAAGGAATTATAATTTCTTTTTTATCTTCTCTAATTCTAACATTACTTGAACTATATGAAGAGAGAGAAAGAGTTAATTTTGATGAAACACTATTATTATTTTTAACTCCTGCTGTTAATAATAAATAATCTTCTGATGGATTAGCCATATTATATGTATCCATTCGAATTTCAGTTCCACATAAATTAGGCTTATCACTAGAAACTACAACCCCCGATTCACAAGAAATCAGAAGTTTCCAATAAGAAACTTCTTTATTGATTGAACTACCAACTATAGAAGCAGTAACAAAAGCACTACTAGTAGGAACAGAAATATCTGCAGTAGTTTTTAATGTTGAAGCGGTAAAAATACTATCTGAAACACATTTATATGATATTCTTGTATTTTGATAATCATTTACATTTCCTCTATCATGCCAAGCATTAATAGTTTCATTCTTGTATTCAACTACGCTCGTTGTTTTCGGATACCATTTTTTACAATATGTAAGTTTGTCTATATCGGCACCAGAAACTCCATCGGCATCTGTCTGCCACATTTGGGCTCCGATATCTACGTGCTGATTAATTTTCCCTGACCAATAAGATATACGAGGAGTTCCGTCTGTCGTCGGAGTAATAGGAGCAGCTACATTAGGGCATTTTGCTCCTGTTATATTACTATAAATCGCACCACTTGCACAACTATCATCAACAGTTACTGAGCCAGTCCCGCTAGAAGAATTTAAAGACGTACTACTATCTAAATTAGTATAAGACGGCGTATAGCCTAAAGCATAAGCTCCTAGCTTAGATTTCAAAGAAGAAACCTCTTTCTGAAGATTTTGTATTTTTAATAAGGCATCACTTAATATAGATGCATGAACTTGCGGAGCACTAACAGCTAGAAATCCAAAGATGAACAGCCCAATTAGTAACTTTTTCATAAGATTTTATAAGATTAAACCCTTATTTTTAATATCTATATTATACCTTTTTATAGCCCCCCCGCAAGCTAAATCAAAAAACACGTACCAGTCGGACTGGTACGTGTTTTTTAAATCTTTATTTAGCAATATAGGGTAACAATCCCATAAATCGAGCGCGCTTGATAGCGACGGCAAGCTTACGTTGATTCTTGGAAGTCACGTCTGTTCTCTTGCGAGATTGCATACGAGCACTAGGAGTAAGGAATCTACGTAATAGCTCTGTATCCTTGTAATCTATATGCTTAATATTATTTGATGAAAAGTAATCTTGTTTCATTGTTAGGCTTTAGTTAATTAGGCTTTAGGCTTTAGCTAGATTCCTAGCGCCTAGAGCCTGACTGCTGTTAATTTAAAACGGTATATCCTCTGCATTTATTTGCTCTTCTGGATATTCTATCGTATCTATCTCTTCTTCTTTCTTAGAAGTAGAAGCATTCGATCCGCTTGGAGTGGAAGACGATCCTCCACTACTCTTTGCACCGAACTGCACAGTATCTGCGATAATTTCAGTACGATACTTTTTAGTATTGGTAGCAGCATCATCCCAGCTACGAGTCTCCATTCGGCCTTCTACTAATACTTGGCTTCCCTTTTTCATATATGTAGCTACGTTCTCGGCAGTCTTGCCCCATACTACGATATTGTGATAATCAGTTTTTTCTTGTCTGACACCATTTGAATCTTTGTAAGTACGATTAGTGGCGATACTAAAAGTACAGACTTTGTTCCCAGAAGCGATAGCTTTTAATTCTGGATCACGAGTTAAATTCCCTATAAGAATTGCTTTGTTTAAATACATATAATTAGTTTTTATTATAATAATAATTTTCTAGAACCTAGAAACTAGCTCCTAGAACCTAATCCAAATTATACCACAAGAGCATCAATTTCTTTATCTATCGTTTCTTCATTGATAGGTAGGGACTCCTCAGACTTTGGAGTGGAGCGACGTTTGAAACCATCTTGTTTGCCATATGCACGCTTCGTAGACATAGTATTGCCACGAATTGTTTTAATCATAAGGAAACGGACAAGTTTCTCATTCTTATCCAAAGAATCTTTTATAACTCTTGCACTTTCTGTGGAACACTCAAACTTTACCCAACCGAAATAACCATAAGAAAACTTTTGCTTCTTATTGGCAATAGAACGAGACATCTCGTATGCAAGTTCCATCATCTTAGGATATTCATCAGAGATAAAGATTGCCCCCATTTCTGCCAAAGAATCCTTGAACACTGTAACCTCACCACCAAGATTTTCCTCAGGAATACTTGGAAGCATTATATATCCCACTTCATATATAGAAGACTTTGCGTCTGTATCAATAGACTCTGTGTCAACTACAACTTCTTTTGTTTTAGCCATACTTTTAGCGTAAAATACGCTTAATTATTAATTTTAATACTATTTCATTATGGACCTGTGTGTACCGACTATAAGGTCGGGACAAATGAAATGTGTAATTATACTAACAGATTTCTTAAGATAAGTCAAAAAGACGTTTAGCATTAAGAACTATCTGATTTGCAACCTTTTCTTCATCTAAACCCTTAATTTGAGCAATTTTAGCCACTATATCTTTCACATAAGATGGCTCATTGCGAGCACCTCTGTGAGGTATTGGGGCCACATAAGGGCTATCCGTATCGGCTAGTATCATATCTAATGGGGTTGCTTTTATAACAGCCTCATAATCACAAATTTCAGGTCTTGGCTTATAAGTTATAGGCCCAGCAAAAGAGATGAATATACCCATCTCTACAAACCTCTTCATATCTTCTACACTGCCAGCGAAAAAATGAGAGACACCCTTAATATTCCCTAATTTAGAATATTTCTTTATTAACTCATAAACATCAAAATATGCATTATGAATTTTATCTTCTGAATTATTCCTAACATGAAGCATCAAAGGCAACCCTAATTCATTTGCAAGTTCTATCTGAGAAATAAAAGCAATTTTCTGCTTCTCAATACTATCTTCTGATAGGTGATAATAATCAAGTCCGCATTCACCTATCCCTACAACCTTACCAAGTCTTGCAAGCTCTTTATATTTATCTTTATCAAAGATTTCTCCACGAGATGTAAATTCTTTACCTTCATCCCCAAGTTCTGATTTGTCATGATACGAAGCACCTGTATGTATAGGATGAAGGCCGATAGTCGCATACACCCCTTCATATTCATTGGTCATCTCTACCGCTTTCTTAGAAGTATCGTATTGTGTCCCAATATTTATCACCCAAGTATCAGACTCTCCCGCACGAGAAATAACCTCATCTCGATCTTCGTCAAAGGCTTTAAAATTCGTATGCGCATGTATATCTATGTATTTAGGCATGAATTAGGTTCTAGTAGCTAGTTTATAGTTGTTAGAAAAAATTATTTTCTTAAGAAAAGTGGAGTCTCTGGCTTTTTATTTTCTTTGATTAATTGTTTTAATTTTATATTCGTTTCTGGCATCAATGGATTAAGCATTCTAGCGATTATGTATAATTTCAACACTAAATCTTTTATCATTTCCTTTCCTTTCTCAACATCCACTTTTACCATCTTAAATGGTTCTGTTTCTTGAATTACTTTATCAAGCTCTGCAATCTTTCCCCATACATAATCAGTAGCTTTTTTTAAATCAAAATTTTCATAAATTTCAAAATATTCTGCAAAATCTGTTTTCTCTGGAATTTCTGGGCACTTCTCCAAATACTTTTCAGACAAAGTTAAGATGCGAGATGCAAGATTCCCCAACCCATTTGCTAAGCCTGAATTATAAGAATCTTTGAAACGCTCAAGGGTAAAAGGACTATCTTCGAAAGAAGAAATCTCACGAAGCAAGAAATATCGTAATGCATCTGTGCCATATTCTTCCACTATCTCTTTTGGGTCAACACCATTACCCAAAGATTTAGACATTCGTACTCCTCCTTCGGCTGTTATAAACCCATTCACTATTATCTGGTGTGAGTTTGGTACATCAGCGGCCATAAGCATAGCTTGCCACATTGCAGCTTGGAAACGAGTATTATCTTTTCCACAATATTGCGTAGGATTGCCATTCACCCAATATTTTTGGAAAAGGGATTCGTATTTTTCTCCCCCTGCTAAGGGGGAGATGCCAGAGGCAGAGGGGGTCTCTTCAGGGGTCTGTCCCCACCCTAACGTAGATATATAATTTACCAGTGCATCAAACCATACATATATCACTTGATTTTCATCTCCGGGTACTTCTATGCCCCACGGCATCTTTTCTTTCAGGCGTGAAATAGAAAAATCTTGAAGTCCATCTTTCACAAAATTTTTAATTTCATTCAGACGGAAATCGGGCACCACAAAATTTGGATGTTCATCATAAAACTTCAAAAGTTTATCCCCAAAGAGAGAATATTTGAAGAAGTAATTCTCTTCATTTATGAGCTTCAATTCTTGATTCGGATGAAGTGGACACTCTCCATTTATTAATTCTGAATCAGTTTTCTCACTTTCACAACCTACGCAATACTTTGCTTCATATTGTTTCTTGTAGATATATCCATTGTCAAAAACTTTCTTCCAGAATTCTTGCACAGCTTTTATATGACTCTCATCTGTTGTCCGGACATAATGTATATCTTCCAATACGCCAAACATTTTTAATTGCTCTTTGAAAGTCACGAAACTTTGATCCACAAAGTCTTGCACATCTATACCTTTTTCTCTGGCCTTTTCATAAATTTTCATTCCATGCTCATCCGTGCCAGTATTAAAATAAACATCAAATCCTATTAATTTTTTATAACGAGCAATTGCGTCGGCTCGTACAAATTCAAGAGCATGCCCCATATGAAGTGGCGCATTTACATAAGGAAGCGTAGTTGTAAGATAGAATGTTTTATTCATATATTAATTTCCCCTAGCTAAAATCTTTTTCTTTTCTAAATCATCAAAGAATTCTATCAAACATACAGCTGTAGGAACTGCAAGGAAGACACCCCAAATCCCTGCTAACTCCGCCCCGATCAAGACTGATAGAATGACAACCAATGGTGAGATACCTGTCGCTCTCTTCACAATCAAAGGATAAATCAAATATGTTTCAAATTGACCAAGTATTAGATAGAAGCCTAATGTAATAGCGGCAATAGTCACTCCACCATCTAGATAGGCGAATAGAAGTGCCGGAATCGTGGCTATTACCAAACCAAAAGGTACAAGCTCGGCTATAATAACCATAAGAGCTAGAACAAGAGAATATTTCACTCCTATAATAGTAAGCCCCAAATAAGCCAAGACTCCAACTATCACACCCATAAGCATTTGACCCTGCATCCAAAGACCGATTTTCCTTTCTGTGCGTTGCCATAAACTTATCAGATATTCTTCGTGGACATCTGGACTAACTATGCGTAAGAAATTTTCAATTCCTTTTTCAGTAATGGATAAATAGAATGAAATAATGAAAATAAGTAATAAGTTGAGCATCCCTCCAAAAGCTGTTCCAAAAATACTGAAGAATCCACCAGAGAGACTCTCTACTAGATTCTGAGTGCTTTTCACAACATCTCCTAGGGATGCGTTATGTGAAATATTAGAGACCACAGTCTTCGCTCCAGAAATGGTATCTACTTGGAAAGAATTTAGAATACTGCTACTTGGAATATACTTTGAAAGTTGACCGACAAGGTCAGACATTTCTGTGATAAACACAGGGACGAATACAGACAATAGTCCGACGACGACAGCAATAGAAATAACATAAATAATTATGACCGAAGCAGTACGATTCTTTATATATCTATTCATCTTACTGACTGCATAAACCACAAAAGAAGCTATGACAATAGAGGTTAATACTATCAGAATAAGGTTCGTGAGTTTAAATATGGCGTAAAAAATTAAACCGAAAAGAATTACCCTTATGATAGAGTCATTGGAAATTGAAAGACGTATATTTTTATTGTTTTCTTGCATAAGGCTATTTTATCACAAAAAAGCCTTTTATGCCTAGAATTTAAGAATTG
Source organism: Minisyncoccota bacterium (assembly GCA_041664465.1). Classification (GTDB taxonomy): domain Bacteria; phylum Patescibacteriota; class Minisyncoccia; order Phycocordibacterales; family UBA9973; genus UBA8515. The sequence goes on from JBAYKP010000007.1 coordinate 40,814, forward strand.
CTTTAAATTGCTGTTTTTCTTTGTATGGACCAATCACGGCAAGGTTTAAATTCTTAGTTTTAAAGATAATTTTAGCTAAATTTTGAATATCTTTTGATGTCACACTTTTGATCTCTTTTATTTTCTCTTCTAGACTTTTAATCTCTTTTTTCATAAGCTCCCCTCCACCAAAAAAGTTCGCTATGTCATCGGTGGCCTCAAGAGACATCTTCATATTCCCTATTATTAAGGCTTTTACTTTATCTAGTTCTTTATCTTTTACTTTTTCTTTAACAAGCAAATTACATTCTTTAATAATTTCTTTTAAGGCCTCCACCACTCTCTCATTATTTACTCCAGCAGATATTTGGAAAGATCCGTGATCAAGCGAAGGATTATTCGAGGCTCTCACATAGTAAGCTACTCCCATTTCTTCACGAAGTTTCGAGAAAAGTCGTGAGCTCATCCCTGCCCCTAAGACTCCAGAAAGCAGAGCAAGAGTAGTATTCCTCTTATCTAAAAGATTAAAACTCCTAACTCCTAATATGAAATGCGTCTGATCTGTCTCTTTGTGTTTTATTAATATGTTAGGCTTATCTTGGACATCTTTTGTTTTTACTTTTTTACCACTTTTATTTACTGACACATCTTTGAAATATTTATCTACTTCTTTATAAACTTCTTCACTTGTTATATTTCCTGCTACTACTACCACAGTATTCTCTGCTACATAATGCATCTTCTTATATTCTACAAAATTATCCCGAACCATTTTTAAAATATTCTCTTTGGTTCCAAGTGTGCTTCGTCCAGCTGGCTCACCTTTATATAGAACTTCATTCCACAAATCAGAGACATGAGCTTGTGGCATATCTTCATACATATTTATTTCTTCTATTATAACTCCTTTCTCCTTCTCCATTTCACTAACAGGGAAAGTAGAATTGAGGTATATGTCTGAAACAATATCAAAAATTTGTTTGAAATTCTTAGAGTCCCCCTTCGCATAATAGCCAGTATATTCATTGCCTGTGAAAGCATTATATTGACACCCCAGAGAATCAAGTTCATGAGAAATAACTTGAGCAGAATTCCTCTTGAGCGTCCCCTTAAAGCACATATGCTCCAAAAAGTGTGAGATACCATTAATCTCCTTGGATTCATAATCGCTCCCTGTCCCTACAAGTACTAATACTGTTACAGTCGGATTATCCTTCATAGGCACAGTCACAACCCGAAGCCCATTCTTATATGTTTTCTTTTTAGCTTTTTGCATAAAGCTATTTTAGCACATTTGTGATATATTAATAAATTTAAGGAAGTCCGACTTCCTTAGTTTTAATCTATTACTCCAAACTAACCCCAAATATTTGAGACTCATCGAAGTTTTTCAACCAATCAATCATCTCTTTCTTAAATTTCTTCTCATCA
>JBAYKP010000008.1:0-41652 GCA_041664465.1 Minisyncoccota bacterium
AGCCGAGGCAGGGCGAATCCAAAACCCCAGACAAATTGTTTCGCCCTGCCTCGTCCGCATTAGTAGTTTTAATCATTTGGATTTTGCTCGAAATAGTTTCGAACTTTGTCCAACAAACACCGCAATGTTTGCCAGGTCGATTTTTTAATGGAATTTATTAATTTTTTAAATATTTTTACTTATATGCTTACAACAATTGCAGTAGTTTTATTGATTTTATGGTTGGTTGGGTTCATAGGTTTCCATGTAATTGGGGGATTTATTCACATCCTTCTAGTAATAGCGGTTATATTGTTCTTGATCCGCATTATTCGTGGAGAAAACCCTTTCAAATAATTTTTTCTATTAAAAAACACTTAGGGCTTCTAAGTGTTTTTTAATAGTTAGTTTATCTGATACAATTAACTTATGAGTATCAAATTAATTTGTTTTGATTTAGATGAGACTTTAATAGAGGAAAGTAGCTGGAAACAGTTGAGTTTTGCCTTAGGTGTAACAGTAGAAAAAGATAGAGAACTTTACCAAGAATACAGAAAAGGATTAATAACTTATGATGAATGGAATAATAAAGTTATTGAAATATATATGAAGCATAAAGATGCTAATAGGGAAAGTATCGTAAAAATTTTTTCTAAGTATTCATACAATAAGGGAGTGCGTGAAGCAATAGATTATTTAAAAGAGAAAGGCTATATCTTGGTTTTAGTTTCGGGGGCTACTGATATAGTAGTTGATATTGTGGCAAAAGATTTAGGTATAAAGTATTTTAAAGCAAATAATGATCTTATTTTTGATGATAATGGTAGACTGCAAGGTATCCATTCTTGTGGAAATGATGAAGAGTCCAAGCTTGCCCATCTGGAAACTTTCTGTGAGATGCTTGGAGTAGATATAGAGGAGTGTGCTTGTATTGCTGACGGAGAGAACGATATCAATATGTTTAAGAAGACAGGACACGGTATCACTTTCAAAGGTAAAATCATTGAAAAAGAAGCATGGAAAGTAATCAATTCATTCAATGATTTAAAGCGTATTTTCTAATTTAAAACACATCTAAAACTAGTATTAAAATATAAATAATAATTAAGAAAGTGAAGATAAGGGTACTGCCGTATAACTTTTCTGGAGCGTATTTATTTTCAGTAAAGAAATCAGAAATAATTGTATATTTAGCATTAAGTTTATTAAACCATTTTTGACGGCCAAGATATCTTAGGAAGTTCAAACTGTCTTCTCGGAAAGAATTTACAAGAGTTTGCCCACGCTTCTTTATAAACCAGTAGAAGAGGCTAAGAATTAAGGCCAAGATTAATATATAAGTTATTCCCTTGGACCATCTTTTGAAAATAGTAATGATGAGTGCCCCAGAGAAATATCCAGTTGCCACGTTTAATCCTGCCCAACATATAGCACTGATAACATTCCAGAAGATGAAGGGCTTTCTTTTCATTCGTAGTAATCCTGCGATGAAGGGGATGATGGCTCGAATGGGGCCAAAGAATCTACCCCAGAAGATACTCTTATTGCCATATTTGTAAAAGAATTTTTCACCATGGATAAGGATATTTTGATTAATTATCTTTTTTTCTTTTACCCATGTTCCACCCCATCTACCAAGTGAGTAGCTGAAGAAGTCCCCAATGATTGCACCTAAGGTTGCGAAGAGTAATATATCCCAAGCGTTTAGATATCCCTGAGAGGCGAGGAACCCACCTACTGTTACAAGCGTGGCTCCCGGAATGAATACCCCAATAAGTGGGGCAGATTCAGTAAATGCTAAAAAGAAGAATAGCCAGTTACCGAGCCAAGCGAATTTGATTAATAAATCTAAAAGTAAATTAATATCAGGCATATAAAATAGGTATAAATAAAATACCGACAAGTAAATTATACCCTCAATTCCTCGTATAGTAAACTACACCTCAATAATTTTTATGTTGGATTATATAAAAGTTTAAGTTTTTCTAATCCTCGATGTATTTGTACCGCAATAGTTCTTGTGGATTGTCCTGTTATTAGAGACATTTCTTTTAGAGATAAATCTTGTATATATTTCATTTTCATAATTTTTTGATATTTGAAAGGAAGTAGTCCAATTAAAGCAAAAGCAGTTTTACCATCTAAAATATTAAATTGACGATTTGTACGGCCAGTATCAGGTTCTGGGAGCCCTTTTTCTAGGAGTACATCAAGCGAGATATTCTTGTGTTTTCTATACTCATCTATTATAAGGTGATTTAGAATGTGGTAAAGAAAGGCTTTCATCATACTTATCTTTCCTCCCCTTACAAGATAAATCCATGTTTTCATAAAGGTGTCTTGTACCAAATCTTCACTAATTTGATGGTCATGAACCTTAAAGAAAGCATGTAGATTAAGCCCTTTTTCAAAATCATTGTGAGCGAGGGTTAGTATTAGCTGTCTTTTAATTTTTTGTTTTAGGTTCATCATAAGTGATGACGTATAGGAGGCACTCTTATTACACCTTCATTACATACGTTGTTTAATAATAGTAAGCATATTCATATACCATATAGGACAAAAGTCTCCCATACGGTTTTTATCATTACATGAATATTACAATTCTTGTTGAGAGGAGTAATTCTCTTCTGATTTAATTATACAATTATATAGTAATAATAGATAGCTGTAATGATTTGTAAGATAGGACGTCTTCATAAGTATGGAGATTACAAAAAAGGGGATAATGCAGACCCTTAATACTGCAAAGTCTGGTTTCATTGATCATTTATTGGAAGAAGGTTGGACTTATATCAAGACAGTTGTGGATATAGATATAATGAATGGCCCAATTATAATTCTTGATAAAGATCTTCGGGTCATGGCAGTCAATGAGTCTTTCTATAGGATGTTTAAGGTCGAACCGAAAGAAACAGAAGGTAAATTTATCTATGAAATTTTAGGTCGCAAATTAAATATTCCTGCATTACGGAAACTTCTCGAGGATATCTTACCAGAGAATACTTTCTTCAAAAGTTTTGAGATTACTAAAGATTTTTCTTCAATTGGCAACAAAACAATGATTTTAAATGCTCATCAAATTTATCTTAAGGAAAGTAATGATAGAGCATCCTTCTCACCTATGATATTCCTTGTAATGGAAGATGTTACAGAAATGATGGCTGTCGCTGAGACTATCGCTTTGCACGCCAGTAAGCTTGAAGATAAGATTACTAAATATACTAAAAAATTAGAAAAGAATATTGAAAAATTAGAAAAAGAAATTAAAAAAATTAAAAATAAGAAATAAAATTATCAAATAATAACATAAATATATGAAAAAAATAATAAAAGTATTTGTTCTCGGTTTTGTTTTAAGTATTTTAAGTGCAAGTGGGGTTTATGCAGCAGGTCCTGAAAGTATCAATCTTGGCACTTCAGGAAATTTTGTGATTCTATCTAAGACAGGAATTTCAACTACTGGGGCGACGACTGTCGTGGGCGATATAGGAGTTAGTCCAGCCGAGGCAACTTATATCACAGGGTTTGGTTTAATCCTTCCTGCAGGTGGTGCATACGCTACTACATCTTTGGTAACAGGTAAAGTTTATGCTCCAAGTTATGCTACTCCAACACCAGCCAATATTTCTACCGCAGTCGGCGATATGCAAACTGCTTATACAGATGGTGCAGGGAGATCATTAAGTGCGGTTACAGAACTTGGAGCAGGGAACATTGGTGGTATGACTTTGGCCCCTGGTTTGTATAAATGGGGGACAGGAGTAACAATTCCTACAGATGTTACTCTAACAGGCTCTGCCAATGATGTTTGGATATTTGTAGTAGCTCAAAATTTAGATATAAGTTCAGCTAAAAGTATCGTTCTTTCAGGTGGGGCACAAGCTCGCAACATCTTTTGGATTGTAGCAGGGCAAACGACTATAGGTACAGGAGCAACATTTAATGGAAACATTTTAGACCAGACAGCAATTGTTTTAAACACAGGAGCAGTATTAAATGGTAGAGCTTTAGCTCAAACTGCAGTTACATTGGATGCTAGTACTGTTGCTCTTTCAGCAGGAGGGTCTTCAAACACAAATTCTGAAATAAATTCAAACTCGAATGTAAACTCAAATGTAAATTCTAATTCAAACACTAATAACGACAACAATGGAGTAATTTCAAATACAACGCCAAACACCAATGAAGAAGGATGCTCAAATGGCAATATATTCAACACCGCTAATGGGTCAAGATGTATTAACAACAGTCTTATTTCACAAGGATGTTCAAATGGAAATATATTTAATATTTCTACCGGAGCAAGATGTATGAATAATGTAGTTATTAAGAAATATGACTTAGGAGTTGCGACTCTTGGATTGTGGAGTAGGGGTGAAAATGTCAAAGAGCTTCAGAGATTCTTGAATGATAAATTAAATAGAGAGTTAGTAATAGATGGGGTATTAGGTTCAAAGACAACTGAAGCTACTAAACAATGGCAAAAGGAGAATAGTTTATCAGAGGATGGTCGTGTGGGTGAATTAACAAAAATAAAAATATATGAACAAAATTAAACTTAATAAAATTTCGAAAATTGTACTAGCATTCGTATTTACTCTAGGGGTTGCTGGGATAATCTATGCAGTAGCATTACCGACAACTCCAGAACTCGGGGTAGCTGGAAATTATGGTGTTCTCTCTAGCACATTTTCTAACTCATCGACCACTACTGCAATTAGTGGAGATCTTGGGTATACTACTGGACCTGGAGCCCAAGTGCCTGTAGTGACTAATGGTACGACTAATCCTGGTACATATGCTCAAGCTGGCACAGATCAAGGGACTGCCCTGACCAATCTTAATAATCAACCTTGTACATTTAGTTTTGCTGCTGGGGCTATTGATTTAGCTGCCGATACTACTCACGGTACCATTGGGGTTTATACACCAGGAGTATATTGTACAACTACTGCCTCAGGTGCTATGTCCATAGGGACAGCTGGCATTACTTTAAGTGGAGCAGGAACATACATATTTAGAACGTCTGGACCTAGTAATGCTCTTACGACCGTAGTGAATTCGCACGTTGCCGTTGCAGATGGGGCATCAGAATGTGATGTCTTTTGGACTCCAACAGCAGCGACAACTATTGGCGCAAGTGGTAGTACGAATATTTCATTTAAAGGAACAGTTATTGATGCTGCAGGAATTACTGTCTATGAAGGCGTGAAGTGGATAGGAAGAGCTTTGGCTTTCGGTGGGACAGTTACAATTCCCAATGCGGATGTTGCTATTACTGTACCGACATGTACGAAGCCTCATCTTACTGTGACAAAAGTCGTAGTCGGTGGTGGATCTAAAGTTGCTTCTGACTTTCCATTATTTATAGATGCGGTATCTACTCTTACAGGTGTAGCTACACAAGTTTCTGCTGGGACACATACTGTTACAGAAACGACTGACTCAAATTACACACAATCATTTTCTGCTAGTTGTCCCGGAGGTATTATTTCTCTTGCTTCAGGTGTAGATAAGACTTGTACAATTACGAATACATATATACAACCAGCAAGTGGTGGAGGTAGCAGTATAACTTATGGATGTAAAGATCCAAATGCTACCAATTACAATGCATATTCTTCTAGTAATCCATCTCTCTGTTTATATGCCAATATAATAACCCCAACTCCAGTTGTAATAGAAACTCCTGTCATAATTCCTAAGCTTCCCCAAACTGGGTTCCCTCCAAGAGGAGAAAATAATTCGTTTTTTAGCTTTTTTATTTCTAACTTTCTTAATCTGTTTAGATAAATAAAAAAGTAACAAAATCAAGACCGAAGGTCTTGATTTTAGATTATATATGAAATTAATAAAAAAATTATTAAAAAGAAAATTACTGACAATAACTATTATTGGGTTTATATTTTTTGCTTGGGCTGTTTCTTATTTTGTTTTTCAAAATTTATATAATGATAGTAAGGTGGCCCTTGCTTCTCAAGGGAAAGCGAATTCTCTTTTGCCAGTTCGTCTTAAAATTCCAGTTATTAAAGTTGATGTCGCGGTTGAATATGTAGGTCTTACTCTCGATGGAGTCATGGATGCTCCGAAAGGCCCCGCCGAAGTAGCATGGTATAAACTAGGGACCCGTCCTGGAGAAATTGGTAGTGCTGTTATTGCTGGACACTCTGGTTGGAAAAATAATAAGAGAGCAGTGTTTGATAATTTAAACAAGTTGCAAAAAGGAGACAAAATATATACTGAGGATGAAAGAGGGGGTGTTATTACTTTCGTGGTGAGAGAAAAACGATTATATAATCCGAACGCAGATGCTACAGATGTTTTTAGTTCAACTGATGGCAAGATACACCTTAATCTTATTACTTGCGAAGGAATTTGGGATGAAGTTACAAAAAGTCATCCTAGTAGAATTGTGGTGTTTACAGATAAAGAATAAGGGTTTTTGATTTTTGGTGATTTTTATGCTATAATATAAGAGTATAACTTTAACCTTATTGTATAAGGTTTCTTTATTTATTATGATTAAAAAGACAAAAATAGTAGCTACCATAGGCCCAGCCACTTCTTCAGTTCCAATGCTCTCCAAGCTTTTGAAAGCAGGTATGAATGTTGTACGTCTCAATTTTTCACACGGAGATTTTGCTGAACACCAGGCAAAAGTAGATAATTTTAAAATTGCGATGAAGGCGACTGGTCTCATAGGAGCAGTAATGCAAGATCTTTCAGGTCCTAAAATTCGTTTAGGAGAATTTTCTACTGAGAAGGTAGAGTTAACTGCCGGTAAGAATATAATAATTACGACAAAGAAAATAATTGGCAATGAAAAGATAGTTTCTATTAATTATCCACTTTTCCCTAAAGAGGTAAAGAAAGGTGATATGATAATGGTGGATGATGGCAAAAAGAAATTTGAAGTAATAAGTATAAAAGGAGATGAAGTATTATGCAAAATTATAGTAGGAGGAGAGACAAAGGGTCGTCGCGGAGTAAATCTTCCCGATTCAGATCTTTCTATCAAGTCACTGACAGAGAAAGATATTAAAGATATAGATTTCGGTATTAAGAATAAGGTAGATTTCTTTGCTTTTTCATTTGTCCGAACAGCAGAGGATGTTATAGATCTTCGAACTATCTTAAATAAAAGAAAATCCAAAGCCTTGATAATTGCCAAGATTGAGACACCGCAAGCTGTAAAGAATATAGATGCAATACTAGAACTTTGTGACGGTCTGATGGTTGCTCGTGGAGATCTTGCTATTGAAGTCCCAGCAGAGCGTGTACCGATGATTCAGAAAATGCTAATAAAGAAATGTAATGAACAGGGCAAGATTGTCATAACAGCGACGCAAATGCTTGAATCAATGATCAAGAGTCCTGTGCCTACTCGAGCTGAAGTCTCTGATATTGCTAATGCAATTCTTGACGGCACAGATGCGGTGATGCTCTCTGAAGAGACAACCCTCGGTTTGTATCCAGTAGAAGCAGTTAAAATGATGAGCAAAGTTGCTTATGATATTGAGCACAGCTACCCCGAAAGAAAATTAATACCAACATTAGAAAGAGGAGAGCGTAGTATCACAGATTCCGTGACTGGCTCTGTCGTAAAGATAGCTCATGATTTAGACGCAAGAGCAATTATTGCATTGACCAAGACTGGCTATACGGCTCGTATGATTTCTCGTCATAAACCCGAATCTATGATTATTGCTGTATCACATAATGCTGTGACATATCGTCAGTTAAATATTTCTTTTGGATGTCTGCCTATTTTGATAGATGAATATAAAGAAATTGGAATTGCTTTTAAAAATTTAAGAGAATATTGTTTAAAGAATAAAATATTAAGTAAAGGCGACCGAGTTGTAATGGTTGCTTGTTCTAGATCAGAGAAAAAGGATAACTCTGCGAATGAAATTGTGGTAGAAACGGTCTAATAAAAGTGTTAGAATTAAATTGTATGACACACCAAGGAAATGTCTGGGATAGGGAATACAAAAATCCAAAATTTGTAACGGGTAAGGACGGCCCTCAAGCTGACACACTACGATTTTTGAAGTTTCTTAAGAAAGAACAAAAATATAAAGTGGAAGACAAGATTGTGTTTGATCTCGGTTGTGGCACAGGTAGGAATTCAAATTATTTGGCCGATTTAGACAACAAAGTAATAGGTATAGAAATATCTAGAACTGCTCTAGCTCTTGCGAAAACTCGCGCTATTGAAATGGGGGTAAATGTAGACTATAGATTAGGGGATATAGGAGAGAAATATGAAATACCTGACAACTCAATTGATATAGTTTTAGATATTACATCTTCAAATTCTTTAAATGAAAAAGGGCGAGAGGTTTATCTAGAAGAAGTAAATAGAATTATGAAAAAAGGCGGATATTTTTTTGTTCGAGCTCTCTGTAAAGATGGTAATCAGAATGTAAAGAATCTACTTAAGATTAGTCCTGGCAGGGAATATGATACTTATATATTAAAAGATATTGGACTAACCGAAAGAGTTTTTTCTCGGGAAGATTTTATAAAGATGTATACTAAATATTTCAAAATTTTAAGCCTAGAAAAAAAGACCAATTACAATACTATGAATGACCGCATATACAAACGCGACTACTGGCTCGCTTATCTCCAAAAGTAATTAGATGTTATTTCAGCTAGGCCTTGCCTAGCTGAGAAGAAGTTGATATTATATAAGTATGTCAATTCGAAAAGTAAAATTAGTTTCTGGAGAATATTATCATATCTATAATCGTGGGAATAGTAAACAGAAAATTTTTCACGATGAAGAAGACTATTTAAGGTTTATTGCACTTATGTATGCCTGTAACCAAAAAGGGTATTTGAAAGTTGGTAATTTAATTAAAGGTCAAACTTTATATGATATTGAGAGAGGGAAACCAATAGTTAGTATTGGAGCATATTGTTTAATGCCAAATCATTTTCATATGTTAATTACTCAAACAGAGGATGAATATATAAGTAATTTTATGCAAAAACTCAGCACTTCTTATTCTATGTATTATAATAAAAAGTATAAAAGAACCGGAAGTTTGTTTGAAGGCAAGTTTAAGTCAGAGCATATAGACAAAGATCGTTATTTTAAATATTTATTCTCTTATGTGCATTTGAATCCCATAAAATTGATACAAAAAGACTGGAAAGAGATAGGTATTAAAAATAAAAAAGAAGCAATAGAATATTTAGATAGTTATAAATATTCAAGCTACTTAGATTTTATTGGAGAAAAAAGAATTCAAAATATAATTTTAAATAGAGAAGCTTTTCCAAAATATTTTCCTAATAAAAAGTCTTTTATAAAAGAGATATTTGAATGGTTGGGGTATGATGATAGTTTCAGCTAGGCAAGGCCTAGCTGAGCATAATAAGAAAGATTTTACCTCAGAGATTTATTATTTGTTATATGATTTTGTATAAAAATACCTATAAATATAAACAATAATCCAACAACAGAAGATATTAAGATAGTTTCATGAAGTAGGAAGTATATATAAATCAAAGAAAAGAATGGAGTAAGAAATGCAATATTTGCAATCTTTGCCGTATCTCCATATTTAAGTGCTAAGAACCAGAGCAGAAATGCTCCACCACTTGTAAATATTCCCATCCAAAGTAATCCTCCAAGTTGAGCTAATGTTATTTGTGGAACAAAACTTAAAAAAATTATGAATATTAGTGTATAAATAAAAGTAGAAATATAATAAAATAACATACTAGTTGATTTATCGTAGTTTTGTTTTTTCCCTAGAACAGAGAATAATCCATATGCCATTGCAGCGATAATTGCAAGTAATATACCTAACGGCTCCGTAAATTGTAAAATACTAAAATTGCCCTTAGTTGCAATAATTATAACTCCTATAAATGAAAAAATAATCGCTAAAATTTTTCTTACGTTTAATTTTTCTTTAAGAATCGGTACAGCAAAAATTACAATCATCATTGGCCAAAGGTAATTTATAATAAATGCTTCTTGAGCTTTTAAATAAGAAAGAGCTAAATAAAGGAATAAATAATATATAAAAACACCAATGAATCCCATGTAAGCAAAAGTTAAGTAATCTTTTATTTTATATTTTTGAATAATTGGTATTTTCTTTTGAAACAATACGATTAAAAAAAGATTAATTGAAGCGATTCCTGAAACAAAAAGTAATATTTGTAGGCTGTTTAAATTTTTAAGTAAAAGTTTTATTACAGCAGCAGATGATCCCCAGAGAAGGGTTGCAGATAGTGCATATATATAAGATTTTTTCATAAAGTTAATTATAGCATAATATATTTTTATGTTTAAATCTCAGCTAGGCAAGGCCTAGCTGAGATTTATCTGACTAAATAAAAAATGCTATAATACCAATATGAATAAAGGCAGTGTTGGGGTATTTGATTCAGGTTTAGGGGGGCTTTGGGTGTTGAAACATTTGAAGGAAAAGCTTCCAGAGTATAATTATATTTTTCTTGGTGACCAGGCCAACGTGCCATTTGGAGGCAAGACTCCTGATGAACTTTTTAATATTGCAACCCGCGCCTTGGATTTTCTTTATGGGGAAAAAAAATGTATGGGAGTAGTCTTGGCTTGTAATACTATTAGCTCAACTATTTATGATAAGCTTCGAGATTGGAAAGATGAGAAGTATTTTGGCAGGATTCTTTTTGGTATTGTACGTCCAACTGTCGAGTCGATAGATAAAGGAAAGCCAGTTGTAATTTTTGCCACACCTCGAACATGTTTATCAGAAGTCTATGAAAAATTCTTGAAAGAGAATGTAAAGAATTATATTAAAATTCCACTTCCTCAATTAGCTTATCTAATAGAAAATGGTGGAAATACACTTTCATATATAAAATATTTCAAAGATATGATAGGTGGCGACATAGAAAGTGGGGCACTTCTATGTACGCATTATGGAATTGTGCGTGATGATTTCAAAAAGACATATCCACAAATAAAGAATTGGATTTATCAAGAAGATTTAATTCCTGAATACTTGAAAGAGTATTTTATAGAATTTCCCCTAAAAGAGGCATTTTTTGAGCATGGAGGAAAGCTTTCTATTTTAGTAACTAAAGAAAGTGAAGTTTTTGATAAATTTAGCAAAGAATGGTTTGGTAAAGATGTCACTATTCAAACTATCAGCTTATAAATGATATAATAAATATATGAATAACTCTATATACGATGAAGCATATAACAAGCTGAATAAAGCCCAAAAGGAGGCAGTCCTGACTATAGATGGTCCTGTAATGGTTGTGGCTGGTCCTGGTACAGGCAAGACGCAGATCCTAGCCCTTCGTATAGGTAATATTTTGAAGAAGACGGACACATCTCCTGATGGTATTCTATGTCTTACATTTACGAACTCAGGCGTTTCTGCTATGAAGAAAAGACTCGAGGATTATATAGGTAATGATGCAAGGAATGTTAGTATTTCCACTTTTCACTCGTTTGCTTATAATCTTATCGAGAAGCATTATGAACTCTTGGACTTTCCTCAAATGCCAGAACTTCTGTCGGATAATGAAGCGGTATTTTTAGTAGATGAAATTTTACATAACAATGATTGGGATTATATATCTCCTCGTGGTAATCCCGCACTTTATTTTAGTGATTTAAAGCAATTGATCTCAATTCTTAAACGTGAGCGAATTTCATCTCCCGAGTTTCTTTCATATATAGAAAAAGATATTAAGAATCTTAAAGATGATCCAGAAAGTATTTCTACTAGGGGTGAAAGTAAAGGTAAACTTAAAAAAGAAATAGAAAAGAAAATCGAGCAACTCAATAAGACGAAAGAAGTTGTAGAGTTTTATAGATTATATGAAGAGAAGAAAAAGGAGATGTCTCTTATTGATTATGATGATGTTTTAGAATATGCAGTAAAATTGGTTGAAGATTATGATGATGTACGTAGTGATATAAGAGAGAATTATTTGTATGTATTAGTGGATGAGCATCAGGATTCAAGTGGAGTTCAGAATAGTTTCCTTAAGGCTGTCTGGTTTGATACCGATAAGCCCAATATTTTCGTAGTAGGGGATGATAGACAGCTCATATATGCTTTCTCTGGTGCGTCACTCTCTTATTTTGAAGAATTTTCACATATATTCGGTAAGGCTCGTCTAATAGTTTTGACTGAGAACTATCGTTCGACAGCACCGATACTTTCTATTGCTGATAATCTTCTTAAAAGCTCTATCACAGATGAGAAGTTGAATAGTAATAGAAAAGGTGATCACAAGATAATGCTCTCAGGTTATAGTTTCCCTCGGGATGAAATTATTGGGGCCGGAATTTATTTCAAAGAAAAAATAGAGAAAGGTATGGATCCCAATGAATGTGCTCTATTAGTTCCCAAGAATTATAATGTCCGCTCTGCTATTTCTATTTTATCTGACATGGGTCTTCCTGTGACGTCAGGTAAAAGTTTGTCACTCTTCTCTGTGGTTGAAGGAGATTTCTTGAGAAATGTTTTAAATATAATTGTTGATCCGAGCCGCGCCATTTCTCTCTCACAATCTATTCTAGATAAGACGAGTGGTATACCATATTTAGTTGCACATAACTTTTTGAAAAATACAAAACCAGATAAATTAACAATCGGAGAATTAATTTCTTATGGTGAGGAAGATCATCTTTTCGCGGGGGAGAATCCAATTTCAAAATGGGGCAAACAATTAGAAAATTGGATAAATACTTTACACGGTGAATTACCTAGTAGCATTGTCAGTAGTATAGGCAATGAACTTCTTATAAATACTTCAAAAGGGAGTGATGAATTGTTAACTAGAGTAGAAGTTGTTCGTAGTTTTATCCACCTCGCAATGCTTTTTGAAGAGAAGAATAAGAAAGTGTCACTTGGTGACTTCTTAGAATACATAGATCGTTTAGAATCCTATAATACTCATATAGAGCTTGCTAAATTTGGAAATGATAATGGCATAAAGGTTATGACTTTGCACAAGTCAAAAGGTTTAGAGTACCAGTCTGTCTGGGTGGCGCACATGAATGAAGAGACTTTGATGTCAGAGAAGAGAGGAGGATTTACACTACCTGAAAAGATTAAAGAGCATATAGCAAAGAGAAGTGTAGAGATGGCGAAGCGTGAGCTCTACGTCGCTATAACTCGTGCCAAGGAGTTCTGTACACTTTCATATGCAGTCGAGAATTATAATGGTTCTGTTATGGAAGTTGCTTCGATAATAAAAGATCTAGACGATTTGCATTTCATAAAGAAAACAGCCGAAGAGACAGAGAAGGAATTGCTCGAGGTTGGTCCAGAAGTTTATGCAAGTCAAAATATCAAAGTAGAAGGGGATATGATAGAGGATATAAAGAAATTAGTTAAAGATAATTATAGTGGTATTAGAGTTTCTGTCTCGATGCTCAATAACTTTTTTGAATGTCCTTGGAAATGGTATTTTAGAAATTTCCTCCGATTACCAGAAGTAAAAATGGTACATCTATCATTAGGTACTGTTGTACATGCTACGATTGAATACATTTTGAACAACAAAGGATTGCCAAATGAACAAGAAATAAAAAATCAGATAAATATTTTATTTGAAAAGGAAGGAGTTGTAGGTGAAAATGGTTTAAGAAAGTTAAGCATAGATGCGTACAGTGCAGTTAAAAATTGGATAGACAATTATTATTCTCATTTAGAGAAAGAATACAAATCAGAACGTTCTGTCTCATTTATAGATAGGAAAAATTTTCCAAATCTTACCATGTATGGCAAGATTGATCTGACCGAATATTTGCCTAGTGGAGAGATATATGTAACGGATTTTAAAACAGGTTCTGTTAAAACAAAGGGAGTAATAGAAAAGATAAACGAAGAAGGATATATGTCGGACCTTATGCGCCAGCTCGCTATGTATTCTTATCTTCTAAAAGGAGAGAGAGATGATGTTAAAGTTACAAATTCTCGATTACTTTTCTTAGAAGCAGAGGCAGGGGATAAGAATGCAATGTATCAGACGAGAGTTACCGACGAGCAGATATATTTACTTAAGAAAGATATCAAGGAATATGACGAAGCTCTATCATCTGGCTCTTTCGTAGAGAGAGTATGCAATTTCAAACCTTATGGCACAGGCTCTATGGAGTGTGAATATTGTAAACTTACCAAGCGACTTTTTAGTAGTAGAACTACTAAAATTTAGAGTTTTGATAAAAAGGCACGAAAATGCCCCTTACAGGACTGCAATTTCAATATATGGGTTTACTATATAAGAAATTGGGAGTATATTCTATATATGGAAAGTAATGAAAAAGGAAGAGAACATCCGCTATCATTAATAATAAATGACACAGTAAAAGTTTTCACAGAGCTTGGTTTTGAAGTGGCTGTTGGGCCTGAACTCGAAGATGTATATCACAATTTTGATGCATTGAATGTTCCCAAGGATCATCCTGCCCGTGATATGCAAGACACTTTTTATATAAAAGGCAACCCTGATAAAGTTCTCCGCACGCACACCTCATCTGTGCAAATTCGCTTTATGGAAGAATTTGCAAAAAGTGGCAAGAAGCCTCCTTTTGCAATTATTGCACCCGGGAAAGTTTTCAGAAATGAAGCGACAGACGCTACACATGAAATGCAATTTTATCAGATTGAAGGACTTTTTATTGGGGAAAATATTTCTATGGCAGATTTAAAAGGAACTTTATCTTATTTTTATAAAAAGATTCTTGGAGAAGATACCAATCTTCGTTTTCGACCAAGCTTTTTCCCATTCACAGAGCCATCAATAGAATTTGATTTGAAATATAAAGACAAGTGGATAGAGATGGGGGGAGCTGGAATGGTGCATCCAAATGTACTTGATAAATGTGGCATTGATTCTACAAAGTATCAAGGGTTTGCTTTTGGTCCAGGACTTGAGCGACTTATGGTTATCAAATATTTAATGCCAGATATAAGACCTGCTTATCAGGGTGATTTAAGATTTAATCAAATATAATTTATGAAATTTTCTCACAATTGGTTACAAAATTATTTTGAAGAAAAATTACCTACACCTGAAATTATTTCAGACGGGATTATTTTCCATTCTTTTGAAGTAGACGATATGATACCGATTTACTCTGATGAAAAAAAACTGAAGAACTCTGATAATCAGGGTCAATCAGTAATGAATCAGAGTTATATCAGTGATTATATTTTTGAGATTAAGATTCTGCCAGATAGAGCACATGACTGCCTTTCACATTGGGGAATTGCTAAAGAGATTTCAATGATTTTTGATTTGAAGATAAAAGAAAAAGATTATAAAAAATTTGAAGCTCAATCAACAAATTTAAAGATTGATATTGAAGATGATAAATGCCTTCGTTATATGGGGCGAGTAGTTAGGAATATTAAAGTCGGGGAGAGTCCAGAATGGCTCAAAGAAAATTTGAAAGCTATAGGCCAAAAGCCGATAAACAATATAGTAGATGCCGCAAACTTTGTTATGTTTGATTTAGGGCAGCCTATTCACTGTTTTGATTTAGATAAACTTGCAAGTGAAAAATTGATAATTCGAAATGGTAAAATAGGTGAAAAAATAACGACTTTAGATAAAAAAGAAGTGAATTTAGATGATTCTATCCTCGTAATTGCAGATGAAAAGTATCCGCTGGCTGTAGCAGGTATTAAGGGTGGGACAAGGGCTGAAGTAGATGGTAATACACAAAATATTGTCATAGAGGTTGCTAATTTCAATCCTACAATAACGAGGAAGACAGCAAAGAAGATAAGCATTCAGACAGATGCAGTGAAGAGATACGAGAATGAAATATCTCCTGAACTCTGCTTTGTTACTATGGATTCAATAACAGATATGATTTACTCTTTGGCGGGAGGAGAAGTAGAAAATATAGTAGATGTATATCCCAACAAAATAGAGCAAAGAATTATAGAAACAAATATAAATTATATAAATAAAAGACTTGGTTCAAATTTTTCGAAAGAAGAGATTGAAAGCGTCTGGAGAAAATTAAAATTTGTATACGAAGAAAATAAAGGAGAGTATAAGATACAAGTTCCATATCTAAGACTTGATTTAACTGGCCCTCATGATTTGACTGAAGAAGTGATTAGGATAGTAGGTTATGATAAGCTTGTAGAAAAATTACCAGAAATAAAAATAAATGATTCCAAAACTAGTAATACTTATCATAAAATGCTTCAAGTACGAGAGAAACTTCTAAATGATGGTTATAGTGAAGTTATGACTTATTCATTTAGAGATAAAGGAGATGTAGAGGTACTAGCTTCTGCCATGGGTAAAAATTTCTTAAGAAATAATATCACAGATGGATTGAAAGAAAGTATAAAATTAAACATTTTAAATTTGCCACTTCTCGATATGAAAGAAATAAAAGTTTTTGAAATAGGAACTGTATTTTCTAAAGATGGTGAGATTATGAATGTAGCATATGGAGACAAAAAGAACGTTGTTGAAATGAGCTTGGAGAAATTTTTGAGTACGGAGGCCTTGCCAAAAGATGCCCCAAGGCAAGGCCTCGGGGAGCAAAAATTCACAAAAATTAATTCTTTTAAAATGTGGTCTAACTATCCTTTCATCTCTCGTGACATAGCTGTCTGGGTCCCCGCAAGTGAAGATAAGAATAAATTAAAAAATATTTTGAAAGAAAATGGAACAGACTTGTTAATTAAAGATCCATATCTATTTGATGAGTTTACAAAGGAAGGAAGAACTTCTTATGCTTATCGTCTGGTTTTCCAATCTTATGAGAAAACTCTTACAGACGAAGAAGTAAATCCTATAATGGAAAAAATTGCTGAAAAGATTTCTCTGGAAGGCTGGGAAGTGCGATAATAGTGTTAATTTATAAGGCTTAAATATTGAAAAAAAATTAGGAATTTAAGTATTTTTTTGGTATAATAAATGAAGTTCTTACCCACATATTAGGGTAATTTTAAATTATTTTTATGGCAAAAAAAGAAGAAGAAAAAAAAGTAAAATATGGAGCAGATCAGATTTCAGTCTTAGAAGGTTTGGAGCCTGTACGACGTCGTCCGGGTATGTATATTGGATCAACGGGTATAGATGGACTTCACCATTTGGTTTGGGAAATTTTTGACAATTCACGCGATGAAGCGATGGGAGGATTTTGTGATCATATTGAAGTTACTATGCTACCGGACAATTCTGTTCGTGTAGTTGATAATGGCCGTGGTATTCCCGTTGATATCCATTTAAAGACAAAAGTCTCTGCTTTAGAAACTGTTATGACCACTCTTCATGCTGGAGGTAAATTCGGAGGCGAAGATACTGGTTATATAAAAGCAACCGGAGGACTTCATGGGGTGGGGGCTTCAGTAGTGAATGCTCTTTCGATTTATACAAAAGCCGAAGTTCATAAAGACGGTGGTAAATATGTTCAAGAATATTCTCAAGGTAAAAAGAAAGCCGCTGTCAAGAAAGTTGGAAGTACTAAAAATCATGGAACTATTATTTCTTTCCAGCCTGATGAAGAAATTTTCAAACAAGTTAAATTTGACTGGGATACAATCGTTGCTCATTTACGTCAGCAAGCTTACTTGGTGAAGGGTCTTCGTATAGATATCATTGATGCTAGGGAGTGGGATCCTATAACAGGAGGTAAGGGCAAGAGCAGTGATTATGAGAATGCTTTCTGGTTTAGAGAATTAGATCTTGAAGTACCTTCCACATCTTTTTATTTTGAAGGAGGTCTTGTTTCTCTTGTGAAGTTTTACAATAAATCCGAGAAGCCTATTCATCCTACTGTTTTCTATGTAGAAAAGGAAATTGATAAAGTGGGGGTTGAAGTAGCACTTCAGTATGTAGATGGTATTAACTCCGATATTATTCCTTTTGCAAACAATATTCATAACCCAGAAGGAGGTACTCATGTCACAGGATTCAAAACTGCTCTCACGAGAATTTTAAATACTTATGGTAAGAAGAATAATTTAATTAAAGAAGCTGATGGAGGGTTTACGGGGGATGATGTCTTAGAGGGGCTCACCGCTGTTGTTTCTGTCAAATTACTTGAAATCCAATTTGAAGGTCAGACGAAAGCAAAGCTTGGTACAACTGAAGCCCAAGGTGCAGTCGCGACAGTTTTCGGTGATGCTTTTACTTCTTTCTTAGAAGAGAATCCAGATGAAGCTAAATCCATCATTAGTAAATCCCTCCTTGCTTTACGTGCCAGAAAGGCGGCCAAAGCAGCTAAGGACTCAATATTACGTAAGGGTGCACTTGAAGGAATGACCTTACCTGGTAAGCTTGCAGACTGTCAGGTCAAAGATGCTGAGAGTGGAGAGCTCTTCATAGTGGAGGGAGATTCCGCTGGAGGTACCGCTAAGATGGGACGCGATAGGAAGACTCAGGCCATCTTGCCACTCCGAGGTAAAATTCTAAATGTTGAGCGTGCTCGTCTTGATCGAATGTTGGGAAGTGAGCAGATTAAGAATCTAGTGATAGCTATGGGGACTTCTATCGGAGATACTTTTGATCTCAGTAAAATGCGTTATCACAAGATAATTCTTGCGACTGATGCCGACGTGGATGGTGCGCACATTCGTACACTTATATTAACTTTGATGTATAGATATTTCCGTCCAGTTCTAGATGCTGGCTATGTCTATATTGCTCAGCCCCCACTATTTAAAATAAAGATTGGTAAAGAAATTTCTTATGCTTATACAGACGAAGAACGCGACAAGATTCTTGGCAAAGATGCTCCAAAGTTAGAAGATTTATTAACGGAGTCTGCAAATGAAGAAGGGGGTGGGGAAGATAGTGAAGAGGAATCTGAAGAATCTTCCAAAAACCAAACAGCAAATACCAAAAAGCAATCCAATAAGATTCACATTCAGCGATATAAAGGTCTCGGAGAAATGAATGCCGAAGAACTCTGGGAGACGACAATGGATCCAAGCAAGAGAATTCTCAAACAAGTAGGAGTGAATGATGCCGAAGAGGCCAACAAAGTCTTTGATATGCTCATGGGCTCCGAAGTTCCTCCTCGCAAATCTTTCATCACCTCTCATGCCAAAATGGCAAATCTAGATATTTAAAATTTCCCCTAGGCCTTGCCTAGGGGAATAGGAATTTATATATGATTTACAATAAACAGCCCAATAATTTTATTCCAGACATAAAAGTTGTTGGTTGTTTGGTTGAGCTTGAAGGTAAAATTCTTTTACTACATAGACATAACAATAAATCACAAGGTGGTAAGTGGGGTATTCCTGCTGGGAAAATTGATAAAGAAGATAAAGAAGATAAAGATGAAAAGAGTGCTATTCTCCGAGAATTAAGAGAGGAAACTGGATTAATTTTAAATGAGGATGATTTAGTTTTCCATAAAACTTTTTTTGTAGAATATCCTGATAAGAAATATTTCTATCATTACCATAAGACGGAACTAAAAGAAAAGGTAGATATTATAATTGAGAAAAATGAGCACCAAGATTTTGCTTGGGTGACATTAGAAGAAGCATTAAATATGCCTCTTATCACCCACGAAGACCATTGTTTAAAAGACTATTATGGAATTAAGTAAAAAAACAAAAGAATATTGGACAGAAAAAGATTGGTGTGATTTAAAAAAAGCAAAAACCATTCTTGATTTATTTGTTATTGCAGAAAGGATAATTAATAAAATGCCAAAGCCTATTATCCAGGTTTGTGGACCAATTGGTACAGGTGGTTTAGGTAGTGTTGATAAAAATTTAAATGCTTTTAATAATACTATAATAAAATTACAAAACGAGGGTTTAATCGTCTTTGATCAAATGCCATTTGAAGAACCAATGCAAAAATTCAAAGAGAAGCTATTAAAAGGTGAATACCTTGAGAGTATACTTACAGATTTTTATTTACCAATAATAGAGTCTGGTTTTATTTCAAAATTCTATTTTATGCCAGGCTGGGAAAGCTCTCATGGTGCCAATTGGGAATATAAAGAAGCACAAAGACTTGGAATCCCAATAACTTATCTTTAATATTTCCCCTAGGCCTTGCCTAGGGGAGTATAAAAATATATAATATTATTATGAGTATTAGAAATATTAAATTAGTTTCAGATGAATATTTTCATATTTATAATCGTGGTAATGGAAAACACAAAATATTTTTAGATGAAGAAGATTATGATCGTTTTGAAAAAATTTTATATATTTGTAATTCTGAGAAGAACTTTAATTTCAGAGATTCTATTGTAAATATAAAAATAGAAGCCTATGATTTAGAAAGGGGGACACCCCTTGTGTCTATTCTTGCTTGGGTATTAATGCCTAATCATTTTCACTTATTTCTTATTTCCCCTAGGCAAGGCCTAGGGGAAGAAGAAAAGGAGAATATTTCTAAATATATGCAAAAAGTATCTACTGCATATGTTATGTATTTTAATAAAAAATATAAACGCACAGGATCGCTTTTTGAAGGCAAATTTAAAGCAAAACATATAAATAAAGAAAATTATTTTAATTATTTATTTGCTTATATTCATTTAAATTGCATGAAACTCATTCAATCTGATTGGAAGAAAAGTGGGATAAGAGATAAAGAAAAAGCTAAAAATTACTTAAAAATATTCTCACATTCCAGTTTCCAAGATTATTTTGGAAACAAAAGAAAACAGGAGAAAATAATTAATAAAAATATGATGCCTAAATATCTAAAGAAAGTACATATAAATGAGCTTTTTGAATGGATAAATACTGATTTAGATTAGTACAAAATCTCCCCTAGGCACGGCCTAGGGGAGATTTTGTTTGGTTAGTTTAAGGTTCTTTCTTTAATTTCTTTTTGTAATCTTTCTAGGAAGGATTCTACTGTAATACCTTCTAGTTTTTCTA
Source organism: Minisyncoccota bacterium (assembly GCA_041664465.1). Classification (GTDB taxonomy): domain Bacteria; phylum Patescibacteriota; class Minisyncoccia; order Phycocordibacterales; family UBA9973; genus UBA8515. The sequence continues at coordinate 20,850 of JBAYKP010000008.1, forward strand.
TTCGGCCTTCGACAGTTATAACTTTCGCGTCGCGTTCTTTATCACCTATTACTATTACATAAGGCACTTTGCTCATTTTGGCATTTCTTATTCTCTTACCTAGAGATTCATTGGAATCATCAAGCTCTACTCTTATGTCAGCTTCTTTAAGTAACGCATATATAGAGTCGGCGTATTCTTTTTGATGTTCTGAGATTGGCAAGATTGTGACTTGAACAGGGGAGAGCCAGAGTGGGAATGCTCCAGCAAAATGTTCTATCATTACGCCCATAAATCTCTCAATTGATCCAGAAATTGCACGGTGTATAACTACAGGTCTCTCTTCCTCTCCTTTTTCATTTATGAATTTGAGTTCAAACCTTTCAGGCAAGTTGAAGTCGCATTGGATTGTAGCCAGTTGCCATTCACGGCCGATAGCATCTTTAAACATAAAGTCTAATTTTGGCCCATAAAATGCCGCTTCACCTTTGACTATTTCATAATTTAATTTATTATCTTTTGCTGCTTGTTCCAAAGTACTTTCTGCTTTTTCCCAAACTTCATTTTCTCCTAAATATTTACTTTGGTCATCTCCTCGTACAGATAAGCTTACTCTGTATCCATTCATCATCCCCATTGTAGTGTAAAAAGATTTTACTATCTCAACTATAGTACTAACTTCTTGCCCTATTTGTGATATTCGGCAGAAAAGGTGGCCATCATCTTGAGTGATAGCACGAACTCTAGTGAGGCCTGAAAGCTGTCCAGCCTTTTCATATCTGTAAACTGTTGCTGGTTCAAAATATCGGACAGGCATATCACGGTAAGAGAATTGATTGTCAGAAAAGATTTGCATATGGTGGGGACAATTCATCGGCTTCATATAGAATTCTTCATCTCCACCTTTTACGCGGAATAATTCTTCTCCGAATTTTGCCGCATGACCAGAAGTCTCATATAGTTCCTTTTTTGTTATATGTGGAGTCCAGACTTGGCTATAACCTTTGCCTTTATGCAATTCCCAAAGGAAATTCTCAATTTCTTTTCTTATTATCATTCCTTTTGGTTGTAAAAGAGGGAGTCCTGATCCTACGAGAGGGGAAAGAGTAAAGAGTTTTTGCTCCGCCCCTATTTTTCTATGGTCTCTTTTTTTAGCTTCTTCCTGCATTTTTAGATATGCGTCAAGTTCTTCTTTGTTTACAAAGGCAAGTCCGTATATTCGTGTCAGCATTTTATTTTTCTCATCTCCTCGCCAATATGCACCTGCAATACGGTCAAGCTTCCAAGAGCCATCTTGCACCTCCTTCATATTCTTTATATGTCCTCCACGGCATAGGTCAGAGAAGTCTCCTGAAGTATAGACTGTAATCTCTTCTCCTTTTTCTGTTATTCCATTTATGAGTTCTTCTTTGTATATATTACCGGCAAACATTTCGAGTGCTTCTTCTTTAGATAGAACTTTCTTTTCAAATGACTCCCACGTCTTTATAATCTCTTTCATTTTATTTTCTATCTTTTCTAAATCTGTATCGGTAATTTTGCCTTTAATATCTACATCATAATAAAATCCATTATCCACTGCTGGTCCAAGTGTGATTTGTGAGCCTGGATAAAGCTCCAAAATAGAGGCTCCTAATAGATGGGCGAGGGAGTGGCGGATGTGTTCTAATTTGTTTGTATTTTCCATATTTTTATAATAGCATATTTGCATTTTAAGTAAAAATCGGTATACTATTCATATGGTAATACGAATGCGACATACACGAGCCCATACAGGGAATCGTCGATCACATCATGCTTTAAAAGCCAAGACTTTTGCGGTTTGTACTAACTGTACCAAGCCAAAAGAGACTCACGTAGTTTGCAAGAATTGCGGATTTTATCGTGGCCGTAAGGTAGTAGATGTGGTTAAAAAAGTTGAAAAGAAACAAGCTAAGAAGAAATAGAAGTTAGGCCTTAGGCCTTAGGCATTAGAAAAACTAAAGCCTAGTGCCTAGAGCCTATTAAACTAAATTATGGCAAACAGGCACCTTTCACGTTCAATTGTACTTCAGACACTCTTTGAGTGGGATTTCGCTGTGGAGAAAGATACTCCACTTCCTCAAATGCTTGCTCGTAATATAGAAGAATTTGGTCCAGGTCTTGATGACTCGCATTTTATGAGCGAGTTATTCTTAGGTATTACTAAAAAGAAAGCCATTATAGATGAGATTATAGAGAAGGCTGCTCCCGATTGGCCTATTGATAAAATTTCTATAGTTGATAGGAATATTCTTCGTCTAGGATTATACGAATTACTTTTCGGTGATAGAGAGCAAGTCCCTCCCAAAGTTGCTATTAATGAAGCCATTGAGCTTGCAAAAAGTTTCGGCGGAGAGAATTCAAGCCGCTTTATTAATGGGGTTTTAGGTGGCGTCTATAAAGAGATAGGCGAGCCAGGCAAAGATGATGTAGGTCTTCATAAAAAACACAAACACTTTGAGACAGATCCGAGCAAATTCCCAATTGAGAAGAAGTCTGGGGCTGTCGTCTATGCCATCGACGATTCCCAAATTTATTTTGCTTTCATTCATGATGTGTTTGGATATTGGACACTTTCTAAATGTGGCGTTAAAGAAAATGAAAGTGAAGAAGATGCAGCCGTAAGAGCAATCAAAGAAGAAATGGGCATAGATGTGAAAGTAAGAGAGCTCTTAGGGCGTAGTGAATACGTAGCTTGTCATCCAGAGAATGGCAAGATTCGTAAGCAAGTTGCATTTTTCTTGGCAGAGGCCAAATATCAAAATCTGACACTTGAGAAAGATAATGGCGGACTCGACGATACAAAATGGTTTAAAATGGAAGAAGTTGCCAATCTTAAAATGTATGACAATATGATTTCACTTCTTACAAAGGCCATAGAAATATTAACAACATAGGCATTAGGCTTTAGGAATTTAGGCATTAGCTAATAACTAAAGCCTAGAGCCTAAAGCCTAGAATTCACATGATTGATTTCTCATTATTTGAAAAAAAGACGAATATAATTTTCAAAAATAAAAAGCTCTTAGAACAAGCTTTTATTCATCGCTCATATATCAATGAAAGTAATGGCACGAAACTCTCGCACAATGAACGCCTCGAATTCCTAGGTGATGCTGTTCTTGAGCTCATTGTGACGGATTATCTTTACAACAAATATCCTGATTGTGACGAAGGCGAGCTCACTGCTTATAGATCAGCTCTTGTGAATGCCGTTATTATAGGCGAAGTGGCACTCTCTCTCGGGATGAATGATTATTTACTTTTATCTAAGGGAGAAGCCAAAGATATAGGTAAAGCTCGTAGTTATATCTTGGCCAATACTTACGAAGCATACGTTGGAGCTTGCTATCTTGATCAAGGTTATGATGTCGTTCGTGATTTCATCGCAGAGACCCTTTTCGGTAAAGTAGATACGATAGTGAAAGAGAAACTTTGGCGTGATCCGAAAAGTTTGGTTCAAGAGAAGTCTCAAGAATATCTAAACGTCACTCCTTCTTATAAAGTTATAAGCGAAGTTGGTCCTGATCACGACAAGCATTTCACTGTTGGTATCTTTTTTGGCTCTGATGTTATCGCTGAAGGTAAAGGTCACTCCAAGCAAGAAGCCGAGCAAGCTGCTGCCAGAAAAGCATTAGAAGTTAAAGATTGGCTAGATTAAAATGACACTCAAATCTATAGAATTATTCGGGTTTAAATCATTTGGGAGGAAAAGCTCTCTATCTTTTTCTAATCCTATCACTTGTGTAGTCGGGCCCAACGGATCAGGCAAATCCAATATTGTAGAAGCCATACGTTTCGTCTTAGGTGAGCAGTCTATGAAATCTCTCCGTGGGAAAGGTGGCGTTGATCTTATCTTCAAAGGTTCTAAAACTATCTCATCTTCTAATCGGGCAGGAGTCAATATAATTTTTGATAATAGTAATAAAATTTTCTCTTTTACCAATAGTGGCTTGGGTATACCTCTTGATTATGATGAAGTGACGATTGGACGTGAAGTCTTTGCCGATGGTGCCAATAAATACAGCATCAATGGTACAGAAGTCAGGCTGAAAGATGTCATAGATTTACTCGCATCAGTCAATATCGGTAGCTCGGGCCACCATATCATCTCTCAAGGTGAAGCTGACCGAGTTCTCAATGCTTCGAACAAAGACCGCCGAAGTATGATTGAGGATGCTCTTGGACTTAAAATATATCAATACCGTATAAAAGAATCAGAGAGGAAATTAGAGAAGACAATTATAAATATGAAAGAAGTACAGGCTCTGCGTCGTGAAGTCTCCCCTCATTTAAATTTCTTAAAGAAACAAGTGGAGAAAGTGGAGAAAGCACGCAGTCTGCGTGAAGATCTCAGAGATTTGTACCAGACTTATTTTAGTGGTGAATCTACATATATAAATACTGAGACTTCACGATTATCATCTCTCCGCAAAGAATTAGATGAGAAAGTTTTATCTTTGGACCAAAAGATAAGTGAATTAGAAAATTTGAAAAATGCGGATTATAAAGAGAGTGAAAATGTTAAACAAATAAAAGAAAAAGAAAATGAACTTTACTCTTTGCGTAGCCAGCGAGATGGATTTGCCCGTTCTTTGGGTCGCATAGAAGGTATTATAGAGGGGATAGAGCGTCAGTTCGCAATAGTAGGAGAAGTCAAAGAACGTGTTATTAAAGAATCTGATTGGAAATCCTTGGTAGAAGAATTAGAACACCAAATAGAAGAAGCTATAACCTTTGAAGATTTGCCAAGGGTAAAAGAAGTCTTGAATAATATAAAAAGTAGACTAGGTTCATTTTTGCATAATGGAAATAATGATGAAATTGAAAAGCCAAAATTAGAAGAAAATGCTGAGTATATAGAAATGGGGAAAGAAAAAGATAATATTATTTTAGAAATCAATCAAGTTAAAGTTGCTGAGCAAAATATCCAAAATATAATAAATGATTTGAAAGAGAAAGAGCGTGAAGGAGAGTCAGTACTTCGTGATAATGAGCGTATGCATTATGAGCTTCTAAGGCAAAGGAATGAAGTGACTTCCGATATTCATACCCTCACTTTCCAAGAAGAAAAGTTGGCAACGATTAAAACTGCTTTTGAAATGGAGCTTGCCGAAGGTGGAGCTCTCATTGGCCGAGAAGTCATAGCTTATGCTCAGATGAAAATAGAAAATGATGTAGATAGAAGTTCTCAAGAGGAACTTCGCCGTAAGATAGAACGCATCAAGATTAAGCTTGAAGATTCTGGAAGTGGCGATGCGGGGGATATAATGAAAGAATATAATGATACAGTAGAGCGAGATGTTTTCCTTGCACGAGAACTTGAAGATTTGAATAAGAGTATAGAGTCTCTCCGTCTGCTTATTGTAGAATTGAAAGAAACTCTCGATAAAGAATTCAAAGGGGGAGTGGAGAAGATCAACAAACAATTCCAAGAATTCTTCGCCCTTATGTTCGGCGGTGGGGGAGCATTCCTTTCTATTACAATGGAGCATAAAAAGTCTAAGAAGAATGATGAAGTCGTAAGTGAAGAAGACGATGATGGAGACGAAGAAGATGAAGATACAGGAGAAAATGAGTTAGGCTTTGAACGCGGGATAGAGATCAACGTTAGTTTGCCTCACAAGAAAGTGAAAGACCTACATATGCTCTCCGGTGGGGAGAGGTCTCTTACTTCTATTGCTCTTCTCTTTGCCGTCTCACAAGTGAACCCTCCACCATTCTTAGTCCTCGATGAGACGGATGCTGCACTTGATGAAGCAAATTCTAGAAAGTATGGCAATATGCTCGAGAATCTTTCTAAATATTCTCAGCTAATAGTCGTCACTCACAATCGCGAGACAATGTCTCGAGCCCAAGTCCTCTATGGAGTCACTATGTCTTCCGAGGGTGCTTCCAAGCTTCTTTCCATCCGCCTCGAAGACGCCACCTCTTACGCCAAATAACCAGATAGAGGCGAGACCTCTATCTGGAGAACTCTTATGATTAATATGATATAATATATATATGGGAGAAATTATACAATTTGATTTTAATAAAAATAAAAAGATGAATAACGAAGAAAATAAAATAACAGAAAATGATATTTTATTTAAGAAATTTGTTCATTTTGTACTTTCAGATAAACACAAAAAATTCAAGAATTTAGAGATTAAACAGATGTCATATGATGAAGACAAGAAGATTGTAAGTGAATATACAAATGAACAATTGGTAAATTGGATAGTAGATAGTAATGAAAGTGACTGGGTAACAAAGCCATCATTTTATATGGCTGTTTATAATGAAATAAAAAGTAGGTTACCAGAACGTTATAATAAATAGTTAAATATATTATTGCGGTAAGAATTCAGTAATTGTTTGCCCATTTTGTAATATTTCTTTTGCATTATCAAATCCTACATACCTATAATGCCATGGTTCATATAAATAACCAGTAATATTTTCTTTCCCCTCTGGATAACTTTCTATAAATCCATAATCACTCGCATATTTTTTTAACCATAAGGCTTCAGGTGTTTTATCGAAAACTTTTACAGCACTTGTATAACCAATTGATTCGCCAGACAGATCAACTGCCGTTCCCAGTTGATGCTCTGAATATCCGGCTTTGGCTATTGATAGATTTGCATTTAAGTTTCCTCCAGCAATAGCTGTATTTAGTAGGCCTGTTTGATAGTTGTATGTTCTGAAACCAGAAGTAACTTTTATATTATAACCATCTGCCTTCGCTTGGTTCAGCATTATTTCAAGATTATCCTTCGTATCTTTTGTAAGACAGATATCAGATTTAGCTCCAAAAATATTTGGAATTTTTACTAAATCTTCTGGTATGTATGTAATTTCAGGGAGACTGATATTTTGTCCAATATCCAGAAGCCACATATCCTCATATCTTTTTTGGGGGATGGGGCATGCGGGTTGTTGTATTATAGGAGTTTTTACGGTAGAAGTTACTGTTTTATTTATACTTTCAGATAATTTTGTTTCTATTTTATCAATAATCACTAAATTTTTTGTATCATTTTTTATTGGAGTATTTGCTATTTCTTGTTGTCTTATTAAAATACCCCTAAATATAATTATTAGGATTATTACTATAATATATGGAGTTTTATTTCTCATTACTCTATTATATCCTTTGGATCAACATAAGTATAACCTTTTTCTTCAAGAGTAGTTAATAGTCCGTCTAGATTGGCGACGGACCAAGGGTGTTCGTGGATAAGGATTATTTCTCCAGGATGCAAATCTTTCATGACATTATTCACAAAGACATCTTTCTCTACTGTAGACTTCTCCCAATCTTTTGCTGCTCCGGACCAATTCATAAATATCATCCCATCATCTTTCACCAAGCTTTTTACATACGAATTAATTTCTCCATAAGGTGGACGGAAGAATCTAGGCGGAGCCCCTGTAATTTTCGTGATGAGATCTGTATTTCTATTTATTTCTTTCTCTATCATTTTTTTATCCTTTTCTCTTTTGAGATTAAGATGACTCCAAGTGTGATTGCCGATGGCAAACCCTTCATCATTTATCTCTTTTATCACCCCGACATTATTCTTGTCGTGCATTCCATTTATGAAAAATATCGCCTTGGCATTATGCTTGTTTAATATAGCTAGCATTTCTTTCGTCCTTACGCTTGGTCCATCGTCCACAGTGAGGAGTACCACTCTTTTCTTATTTGCCTTATCTTCAGGGGCTATCTCACCTCCCTTTATTATTTTATATTTTTCTATATTATTAATTTCAATTGTAGATTTAACCTCCTCCTTTATTACTGGTTGTGGAGCTTCTATTTCTTTCACATAGATAAAAAGAGCTATGATTATTATCAAGATAAAAATAATTATCAAATATATTTTTTTGTTTCTTTTTCTCATACATTACTACATAGGACGGTCCTATGTATTATACTAATTCGTAATCAATAGTTTTCCTATTCATATCGGCTTTCATAACTTTAAATTTAACCTTATCTCCCAAGGTATATTTCCGTTTCGTTTTCTGTCCTTTGATACTCATAAATCTTTTATCGAAAACGTAGTAATCATTCCTCAAGTCTCGCATTCTTATCATCCCTTCGCATTTGGTTTCACTTTCTTCTACATAGAGTCCCCATTCAGTCACTCCGGTAATGATACCGCCGAAAGTTTGCCCAATACGCCCAGACATATATTCTACTTGTTTGTATTTTATAGATGCACGTTCGGCTTCAGCAGCTTCTTTCTCTTGGCTAGAAGCTTCCTCGCTCATATGTTCATACTCATACCATTTTTCTTTTGGAATTATTTTCTTACCCAAGAAATCCTTTAGAAGTCTATGGACTATTACGTCGGGGTATCTTCGTATCGGTGAAGTGAAATGCGTATAGAATTTAAATCCAAGTCCGTAGTGTCCGATATTTTTCGTAGAGTAGATTGCTTTTGCCATTGTGCGGATGATAGCTGTGTGGACTGTATCGCGAAGGGGATTGTGCTCAAGCTTGCCGATGAGAGCATTTATTTCCTCAGAGGGGATTATGCCATCTTTGAGTTTCAAGTGGTAACCAAGTCTTTTCAAGAACATTGCCAAGTCTTCCATTTTTTCTTTATTTGGCAAATCGTGAATTCTGTAAAGGAATATTCCTTGTTTTTCTCCTTTCTTGCTAGACATATATTCAGCTACGCGACGATTGGCTAGAAGCATAAATTCTTCCACCAGCTTATTCGTATCTCCGCGGGCCTTAGTATAGACAGATAAAGGCACGCCACTTTCATCTAGTTTGAATTTCACCTCGTCTTGTTCTAGGAGTATTGCTCCTTCATCAAATCTTTTCTTGAGTAGCTTTTTCGCAGTGGAGTTTAAAGTAAAGAGCTCATAATAGAAGACTCCTTTCTTATCATCTAGAATCTTTTGGGCATTTTCATAAGTAAATCTTTTATCCGAATGTATGACCGTTTCGCCGAACCATTCACTATAAATTTTACCATTCATATCAAGTTCAAAGATAGCAGAGAAAGTAAGACGGTCTACATCTTCATTCAGACTACAAAGTCCATTAGAAAGTTCTTCTGGGAGCATTGGTATAGTACGGTCTACAAGGTAGACGGAAGTGCCTCTACTTTGAGCTTCATTATCAAGTGGAGTGTTAAGTTTGACGTAATGTGAGACGTCAGCGATGTGAATACCGACTTCGTAATTACCATTTAGAAGCTTACGGAATGAGATAGCGTCATCGAAGTCTTTTGCATCTATGGGGTCAATGGTAAACGTCGTTACACTTCGCATATCACGACGGTCTTTCAAATCTTTTTCTTTTATTCCCTCATTGGCGATTTGTATGGCTTCTTCTTTGACGCTAGTAGGGAAGTCGGCACTGAAACCTTTTTCTAAAGCGATAGCTTCCATCTCAGCATTGTGTTCCATTGGCTGACCTAAAACTTTCTCTACTCTTCCGATTGGTGCTTTCTTGGCATCTTTCCAGTCGGTAATAATCACAAATATTTTCTGTCCGATTTTTGCTCCAGCTAGTTTATTCTCGGGAATTATTATGTCGGCATACATCCGAAGGTCGCTAGGTATCAAGAAGTATGTATCATTTTCTTTTTCAAGTACTCCCGAGTATCCCTTTTTAGAACGTCTTAAGATTTCTGCGACTTCACCATTTTGAATCTTGTCTGTTCGTTTAGGATGTAGGAGTACTTTCACAGTATCACCATGACAAGCAGTATGTAGGAAGCTGTGATCTATCTCTATAGGGTCATCTTGACCTTTTACCCGGACGCTACCAAAACCCTTGTGGGATATGGTTATAATCCCTTCGATAAATCTATTCGTAGATACATTCTCTCCTATTTTATTGTGTCTTTTCTTGTTTTTCACAATGTTAGTATAGCATAAATATTATAAAAACTTCGGGGATTATGTTATCATTAATTGCTAGAAATTTTTTAAATGATTAGAAATCTTATACAAAAATATAATCAAATAATTAGGTACATCTTTGCGGGGTGTGTGGCTACGGGATCAAACTTGGCGATTCTTTTCATCTTGGTTCATTATCTCAAACTATGGTATCTGACTTCTGCTGTTATTTCTTTCAGCTTGGCAGTTGTCATTAGTTATTTGCTTCAAAAGTTTTTTGTGTTTAAAAATTATGAAAGATCTGGAATGCATAAGCAATTCTTTCACTTTCTTATTTATAATATTGTGATGCTGGGATTTAATACTTTGTTAATGTATTTCTTTGTTGATATAATTAGACTCTGGTATCTTTTCGCTCAAGCTTTCTCAGCCATCATCATCGCTTGTATGAATTATATTTATTTTAATAAAATTGTATTTAAAAAAGTTTAAATTATATGAATAAAAAACCAAAAGTTATCGTTATCCTTCCTGCGTTTAATGCTGAGGCTACGCTTGAGAAGACAGTGGGAGATATACCGATGAATATCGTCAGCGAAGTTATATTAGTGGACGATGGTAGCTCAGATGAGACAGTAGCTTTGGCAAAAAAACTAAATCTTTTAGTCTATGTTCATCATAAAAACAAGGGTTATGGTGCTAATCAGAAGACTTGCTACACTGTGGCTCTGGAGCGAGGAGCAGACATTATTGTGATGATTCATCCAGACTATCAGTATGATGCTAAAGTTATCAAATATTTAGTGGGCTTCATAGAAGAAGGATATGTGGATGTAATGCTAGGGTCTCGGATACGCTCTAGAAAGGAAGCACTAGAAGGAGGGATGCCTACTTATAAATATTTTGCTAACCGAATGCTCACTTTTTGGGAAAATGTATTAAGTGGGCAGAATTTATCAGAATGGCACACAGGTCTCCGTGCTTACAAAAGGGAAGTATTAGAATCAATTGATTTTATGCATAATTCAAATGACTTTGTCTTTGACTCAGAAGTCTTATTTCAAATAGTAGAGAAAGGCTACCGTATTGGAGATATTCCCGTCCCTGTCCGATACGCAGTAGAATCTTCGTCAATAAATTTTGAAAGGAGTTTAGAGTATGGAATCCTGACACTTTTCACAGCATTTAAGTTCTTCTTTAAAATGCAAATACGGAAAATTTATAAAAAGAAAAAATAAAGTATTCATATGATTTGCCAAAATGAAAACACGGAAATTGTCCTAGAGACCAAAGACCACAAACTCTATAAGTGCTTAGATTGTGGATTGATTTTTGCTCGTAAGGATGAACAAAAGGAAGAATTTAATATTCTAAACCAAATAGAAGTTTATAATAATTATTATAAAGAAGATACTGGCGGAAGATTTAGTAGCATCATAGAATCTATCGTGAAGATGTTCCGCTTTATGCGGTCTTATAAGATTCACTCTTTAAATAAAAGTGCAAAAAGCATATTAGATATTGGCAGTGGCCGAGGTTTCATACTTTATTTTCTGAGAAAATATTTCCATTATGAGAGAGTGGTGGGGACGCAGATAGCAATCAACGCATATAAGTTCTCAAAAGAAAAATTAAAATTAGAAATTTATAATAAAGATTTGCTTCTGCTCTCTTTTGAAAATAAGTTTGAAATCATTAGTATTCTCCACGTTCTTGAGCATGTAGAGAAGCCTGAGGAATATATAAAAAAGATTTATGAATTATTAGATGAGAGAGGCGTATTGTTCATTGAAGTACCCAATTATAATGCGTGGACAAGAAGGCTCACTGGTAAATATTGGCTGGCACTTGACTTGAAACATCATCTATTTTTCTTCACTCCTAAGTCTCTCACTACTTTATTAGAGAAATATAATTTCAAAATTAAAAAGTTGGAGACGTTTTCTTTGGAATATTCTACTTTTACTTCTACGCAAAGTATACTGAACTTAGTCACTGATTCGGATTCATATTTCTTTGAATGGCTTTCACATAGGGATTCTAATCCGAAAATAATTTGGCATGCTTTTCTCTTTATTATTTTCCTGATACCTTGTTTCCTGATAAATTTGCTTTTATATTTCTCTTTGAGTGGGGAAGTAATAACGATAACTGCACAAAAAAATGGAAAATAAAGAAAACAATTTACGGGGAGTATTCTTAAATGGATGGCATCCATTCTTTTGGATTAGCTTTCTTATAGTTTTTGTTTATGGTGCTACACTCTTTTCAAATATAGTCTACCTAGATGATAATGTCCTTGTGACAGAGCAATATCAATTCAATAAAAATTTAGGAAACATTCCCCAAGCTTTTAAGGAAGATATATTTAGAACACCCCAAAATGGAGGAACTTTCTACCGTCCAATTGAAAGAATTACATTTATGTTAGATGCTCAGTTTGGAGAGGGAGCTATCATTTTCATGTCGCATTTTAGCAATGTATTACTACATATTTTGGCATTATGTTTACTCTTTGCCTTTTTACTCAAATTAAATATTGATAAATTAACAGCATTTTTGTTTGCATTGATTTTCGCTATTCATCCACTTACGGCGCAGACTGTGGCTTTCATTTCTGGGCGTAATGATTCGCTCCTCGCTATCTTTGTCTTCCCGTCGCTCATTTTCTTGATAAATTATTTAGAAACAAGAAAGAATAAATATCTCTTCTGGAATTTAATTTTTCTTGCTTTTTCTCTTTTCACCAAGGAGACAGCTGCCGTCTTGCCGGGGATTTTCATATTTTATATTTTAATTTTTGTGGGATATAAAAAAATAACTGAAGATTACAAATTATACACAAAGCTTTTCTTCTTATGGCTTTCAGTTGGGATTTTCTGGTTCCTAATTCGTATGTTAGTTTTTCATAATTTTATAGGCAATGCTCCTTACAATATATTTCTCTCTATTTATCATAATTTATCATCACTCATTCCAGCTATCGGCAAAATATTTCTACCTTTTGATTTATCCGTTTTTCCTGTGATGCAAGATATGATTATGCTTTATGGCATCTTATCTTTGGTTTTGCTCACTGTTTGGTTTTTCTTAAGTGAAAAGAGAAATTTTAAATTTATTATTTTTGGACTCTTGTGGTTTTTCGTTTTTATAGTTCTGACATTAATAAAACCAATTGGAACCAATCCAGAATTTTCTGAGAATAGAATATACATTCCGATGTTTGGATTTATCTTTGTGATTCTAGGATTAGGGATGATACGACTTCCAAATTTTATTAAAAATAAAATTAAATCTTCTCCCCCTGTGAAGGGGGAGTGCCCAAAGGGCGAAGGGGTGAATATTTTGTTGATTGTAAGTCTATCAATAATATTAATTTTCTCTATCGTCACTATATATCGTAATTCATATTACAAGAATAAGATTAATTTTTGGAAGAATGCTACTACAACCTCGCCCCATTTTGCTTTTAATCATAATAATTTAGGAGCTATGTACTACTTGGATGGCAACATTGATGGTGCAGAGCAAGAATATAAAGTTGCATTAGCTCTAAATCCGAATGAACCAATGGCTCACAACAACCTCGGTCTTGTTTATGCTAATCAGGATAAAGATAAAGAAGCGGAAGAAGAATATAAAAAGGAGATAGAAGTCAATCCGGGTTATGATAATGTGTATTTCAACTTGGGGTTACTATATTTTAAAGAGAAGAGATTTGACGAAGCTATAAGTAGTTTGCAAAAAACATTAGAAATCAATCCAAACCACATAGATGCCTTGAAATCTCTAGTGACTTATTATTACAATGAGCAGAATTATGTGGAGGTAGTCCCTTATGCAAATGCACTTTACAGAATTGGATTCTCGCTTCCTCCTGACCTTTTAAGACTCATCCAATTGAACGCGATCAGATAGAGCCTTAGACTCTATCTAGAGTCTAAGGCTCTATCTGCTTGCTCCATTAGTTATTTTATGATAGGATAACTTTACATATGTTAAAAATAAGATTACAGAGAATAGGGCGCAAGAATGATCCGGCTTTTCGCGTACTTTTGACAGATTCTAAAAATTCTGCAAAAAGTGGAAAGTTTAAGGAAATTTTAGGCTCATACAATTTAAAGAAAGGAGAGGTTTTGTTCAAGGCGGACCGCATAGCTTACTGGATTGGCAAAGGAGCTCAAGCCTCCGACACAGTTCACAATTTCCTCGTAAGTCAGAAATTGATAGAAGGGAAGAAGAAAAACGTCCTTTCCAAGAAGTCTCCTACTAAGGCTCGCAAAGAACTTAAAAAAGCATAAAACAAACAAAACGGTCCCATCTGTGGGGGCCTTTTTGTTTGTTTTATTTAAAATTTGCTTGTTGCACTTAGAAACGAAAATGTGATATATTAGGGAGATAGTGTAGTCGGTACACTAGAATATTAAGATTAATTACTAAATACTATTATATGGCAGACGACAAAGCATTTCTAGAATATATTGTGAAGGCATTGGTGGATAATCCAAACGATGTGAAGATTGATAGGACAGTAGATGAGATGGGTGTTCTTATTACAATGACAGTCAACAGTGCTGATATGGGTAAGATAATTGGCCGTCAAGGAAACACAGCTAAAGCTATCCGCACACTATTACGTGTTATCGGTATGAAGAACAACGCTCGCGTTAATTTGAAAATCAACGAGCCAGAAGGAGGACGTATAGATACTCCTCATACTGAAAGGGAAGAGAAAGTAGAGGCGCAATCTGCACCTAGTATGTCCGCAAGCGAAGCTTCAAAGTCAGTGGATGCGGCACTTGATGATCTCAAAGGCATCTAGATAAAATAAATAAAACGGCCTCATCTGTGGGGCCTTTTTGTTTGTTTTATGAAATTCGTGGTATTATAAAATTTATGAGATTTCATATAATTACACTTTTCCCCGAAATGTTTGATTCCTATTTAGGGGAGTCTATTTTAGGGCGGGCGATAAAACAGAAAAAGATTTCTGTCTCTTTCATAAACCCTCGTAAATTTGTCAGTGGTAAATATAAAAAAGTTTGGCCCGATGGAAATGTGTCTCGGCAGATAGATGAGCGACCTTATGGAGGAGGACCAGGGATGGTGATGATGGCGGAGCCAGTACTCAGAGCCGTTGAGGCGACTCTGAGAAAAATTAAAAATTACGAATTACGAATTAAGAATGGAAAAGCAAAAACCAAAAACCAGCGTCGCGTTTCAAAGGACACTACGCGACACGATTCTGCAGAATCGAAAATCATTATCATCAATTTTGTTCCTAGTACCGAGAAGTTTACGACAGAAATAGCTAAGAAAATTTCTAAAAAATATACAGATGTAATTTTGATTTGTGGACGCTATGAAGGTATAGATGCAAGAGTAGATAAAATATTAAAGACTACAAAATATTCAGTGGGGGATTATGTACTCACTGGTGGAGAAATCCCAGCGATGATTTTGATAGATTCTCTTTCCAGACAGATAGAAGGGGTACTCGGGAACTTTGATTCACGAGAGGAAGAGAGAGTTTCTAGCAGTGAAATTTATACTCGTCCAGAAGTAATAATTCATAAAAATAAGAAATACAAAGTGCCAAAAGTTTTGCTTTCTGGAGACCATAAAAAGATAGAGGAGTGGAAGAGAAAATAAAAAATTATTTTTTTCTAACAAACCCCTCCAACCTCCCCTTATCAGGGGAGGCAAAACCCCTCCTGATAAGGAGGGGTAGGGGGAGGTTTATTGATTTATAATAGCTTAAAAACCCTTTATTTGTTGTTAAATTTGTGTGATAAAAATAAAAAAATCAAATCTGTGGATAACTCGGTGTATTTTGATTGAATAACTTTATTATTTTGTTATAATATAAGTAGTATTTTCATATGTCGGGTATCCGAGATTATAAAAATAATTTTCTCGCTCATCCGAGATATCTTTACAAAATATAGACAACAATGCAATCACTTAAAAATGTCATTTCTTTAAATCAAGCTGCCAAAATTTCTGGGTACACTCAGGATTATCTCGGTTATTTGATACGCAGTGGCGAGATTAAGGGAGTCAAAAAAGGAGGGATCTGGTTCACGACCGAAGAAGAGATCACGCATTATATTTCTAAACAAAAAGCTATCAAGAGAAAGCTCCTAGTCAGAGATTTCCTTGAGAAAGTTTCTACCAAGAAATTGGCTGTCAGAGATTTCGTTTCGCATCTTTCTCCTCGTAATTTTCTAGTCTCCTCCCTCGTCTTATTTGTGGCATTTTCTTCTACTGGTTTTTACTTTTTCAAAAAGTATGATTCTGATCTAGTTCCTCATTTCCGAGCTCCATCTTTTGTCCTCGCTAGTACGGCATTCACATCAAAAATAAAAAATATTTCTTTGCCAACTTTTCCTACACTACCGACTTTTCCTAAGTTATCAACTTTCCCAAATCCATTCCCAACTTTAAAAAATATTGGGGAAGTTTATGTTGATGGAGTTAATAATGCGAGAGAGGCAGTAGAAAGTTCATCCAGAAATTTTGCAATAGCAAAAATAAATTCTATAAAAGAAAAAATAAATTCAGCAAAAGAATTTGGAGGAAAAGTAATTGCTGTCACAAAAGAAAAAAAATCTGGGCTTGGGGACTTGCTACCAGAAGGCAAGAAAATTTCGGCAGCGGGACGTTCAATTACAAATATTTCAGATGGACTTGCATACGGTTGGGGAGCATTCATTGGAGGACTCGTAGATAATGGAGAGGATTCTTTCAGCAAGACGAAAGAACTGGCATCTGCATTAGGTTCATCATTAGTTTCATCTGCGAATTATTTGTCTGAGAATTCGCAAATTAAAATTGATACATCTTCTGATTTGGCCTCAGTTGGAAAAATTCCAGTAGCGGGACAGATGGACAAAAAGATATCTAGGATTCGGGACTTGCTGCCAGAAGGCAAGTCAATTTCGGAAGCGGGACGTTCATTTTCACAGACTACGGCATCCGTCGGGAGCTCATTATCCAATGTCTCAGGCGGAGTTTCATCTGGCTGGGGGTCATTCATCGGAGGAATAATAAACAATGCAGAAAATTCTGCTAATAGATTCTCATCTGGAATGGATTCAATTACTAATAATATTAGATCTAGTGCTCGCTCATTCCTAGGTATTACAGACGTCAATCCAAAAATTTATATACAAGAGGTTCCAGTCTTAGTGAAAGAGATTCCTTCGGCTCAAACCCTTTCTCCTTCGCCTGTTGGCTCAGGACCTTCGGTCTCACGACCTACGGCAATACAGAAACGTGACGTCTTCATTAACCAATACGATCCATCCGTATTACCCAGACTTGCCGGTATCGAGCTTGCCATCCTAAACAACATCAATCACAATACTACTCAGACCGATCGCGTATATATTTCTAGTGTGAACAATGTCGGTAGTGCTATACATACAGTTACTCAAAATGGCACCCTCAACTCTCCAACTTTAAATGACTCTACCTTTGCCAACTTCACCTCCACTGGAGTATCCCTCTTCAATCGTGTCCCTACTCTTGCTCACGCATTCACCACTTGGCCTAGTGGTACTTCAAATGCTTCTAATGCCTCTCTATATATAAATCCTAGTTCCTCAGTAGCTAATGGTAACCTTATCGGAGCCTCGGTGGCTGACGTTGTGAAGTTCATCGTAGATGCAGAAGGTAACATCTATGCCAACAGTCTAGTCCTTACAGGCTCAGTCACAAGTGGAGCCACGACTGTGGCTAGTCTCTCTGTGCTAGACAATGCAATCATAGGAGATGCAGGCACGGATACACTCACTGTCAATAGTGCTTCTACTTTCAACAACAATATCTCCCAAGTTGGAGCATACACATTTAGTACTGGTACAGGAGCAGTATCACTAAATGGTCCGACTACAATTCTTGGAACTACTTTAATCAATTCCACTGGAACATCGGCGACGAGTATTGGAAACAGTACTGGAGTATTAACTCTTGCTTCAGGTGGTGCATCTGGCTGGACTAATACATCTGGTGATTTGACAATTCAAACTGCAACAAGTGGAACAACCACTCTTGATTCAGCTGGAATTCTCAATCTCGGCACTGTCAATTCCACCGCTACCAATCTTGGAAAATCAGCAACAACTCTCACTATCAATCCTACTTCTTGGACTGCTACTCCTACTATCTCTGGACTCATTACTGCAACTAGTGGATTAACTTCAAATGGTGCAGTTACTATTCAAAATAATTCAAACTTGGTTATTGCTTCTGGTACTGGAACATTCACCCAAACATATACAGGGACGACAGGAGCTGCTAATTCCATTACTGCCACAGGTGTCACTTCTGGCAATGTATTACTCCTAACCAGCAGTAGTGCCACCGCTTCAGGGGATGTCCTAGCCATTGCCAATTCTGGTACAGGTAAAGATATCTCTGGTACTTCCAATACTTGGAATATTTCTAAAGCAGGTGCTGGAACGTTTACATCTATCTCATCTGGATCTGGAGCAATATCAGGCGGAGCAGGTTCATTCACTACTCTCACATCTTCCGGTGCTTCCACTATTGGAACTGGTGCTTCTCTTACCAACACTTTCGGTTCTGGTGCTTCAAGTATCAATACTATCGGTTCAGCGACAACCCCAGGAGCTCTCACTCTCCACGGAGCAACGACCTTAGACAATACTTTCACAGTCTCAGGTGCTAATCTCACAACATTAGGCGGTAATCTTACCGTCACAGGTACTGCTTGGACTGCTACGCCTACCATTTCAGGACTTATTACCGCAACTTCGGGAATGACTGCAACCACTGGGAACATTACTGCCACCGCTGGCAATGTAGCTATCACAGCCGGTCTTCTTTCTCTCAATGGAGTTACTAGGATCAGCAATGCTGGCGTAGGTACATTCATCACAGGTACGGTCATTGGCTCACAGACATTCACGACCAATAACATCGCAGACTCCGGAGCTTTGACTATCTCTTCTGCTCCAGCTTCTCCGCTCACTATCAACTCTGGCACTACTGGAACACTTACCTTAGATTCTGGAACTACGGGCAGTATTCTAATTGGAACAAATGTTAATGCCAAGACAATCACTATTGGGAATGGAGTTGATGATACATTTTCTCTCAATTCTTCAGGATTCAATGTCTCTTCTCTTGGAGCACTCTCTGGTATTACCACTCTCAATATGTCAGGACAATTAACCTCTACCTTGGCCTCAGGTACCGCTCCACTTGTCGTTGCTTCCAATACACTCGTTACAAATTTAAATGCTGATCTTCTTGATGGCCAACACGGAGCCTACTATGCGACTGCCTCAGGCTACATTCCATATACAGGAGGAACAACAAATGTAGACCTTGGCATTCACAATCTGACAGTAGATACGAATTCACTTTTCGTAGATGCGACGAATCATAGGGTAGGAGTGGGGACGACGGCACCGGGGTATGACGGGGCAGGATACGGTGCTATTAAATATTTGAGTGTTTATGGTTCTACGGGTACATCGTTAGAAATTGCAGGAAATACAACAACAAATGATGGTTTTATAAGCAGTTTAGATTTTATAAATACTGCCAATGCTGGTACAGCGGGAGCAGGAAGATATGGGATTGCAGCTATAAGAGGGTATGTTACAAATGCGGATAGTTTAGGAACAGATGGAGGTGGCTATTTAACATTTGCGACAAAGGCAGACGGTGGCTCTTCTGCTGAAAGAATGAGAATCACAAGCGCCGGCAACGTTGGAATCGGGACGACGGGACCTTTGTCCGCGTTAAGTATTGGTGGTGTTGGTAGTGCCTCTTATAAAGTAAGTATCGCTACAACACTGGCAGAAGGGCTTGTCGTAATAAATAGTGGAACTAATGCAAATAATTATGCTATTGATGGAGAAGCCACGGGTGCTGGAACTACAAATGTTGGCGGTTATTTTTCAGCTAGTGGAGCAACAAATAATTATGGGTTAATAGTAGCAGCCGGCTCAGTCGGTATTGGGACGACGGCGCCGGGAAGTGCGTTGGAAGTAAATGGGGTAATTCACGCAAACACAGCTAATTCTTCCGATGCACTAAGGCTTTCATCAACAACTGGCACCAATGCTTCATATATGACTTTCAACAATACAAGCGGGAAAGCATATGTCGGACTTGATAGTAGTACTGGAGCAATATTTGGGAATGGTAATTATAGTTTCAACATTTTTACTCCTTCTACTAAATTTGCAGTTTCAACACAAGGTGCGGGTGGAACTCCAGCATTCGTTATTGACACTAGCGGCAACGTCGGCATCGGGACGACGGGACCAGAAGCACTTTTTCATGTTCTTAAATCAACTACCTCAACTAATATACCAGTTCAAATAGGAATATTAGGGATGAGTACGACAGGAATTGCTGCCGCTGGGCTTGGTTCTCTTTTAAATTTTCAAACAGAAGATGATGCTGGGAGTATGAGAGGTGGAGGAGGTTTTGGTTCTTATTGGAAATCAGCAGCAAATGCTGCACCGCAGGCAAATTTGTATGTTGAGGATAATGCTGGAACAGACATTATGACATGGCAATACGGCGGCAACGTTGGAATCGGGACGACGGCACCATACGGTAAGTTAGATGTCAAAGTTGGAACATCTGCACAAGGTAAATATTGGAATGATGCAACATCAGGCGTAGTTAGTTTAACTACTGCACTTGGAAGACCTGGTGCAGGATTTGGTTCATTTAATTCAGTGGGTAACACGTATGATAGTGATTTAATTTTTTATAATATGTTTTATCCTGGCAGTGGTGATTACGCTTGGACAGAACGTATGCGTATTAGAAGCGACGGCAACGTCGGCATCGGGACAGTGGCTCCCACATCATTGTTAACATTGCAAGGTAACACACCGACAGCATTAACAGGCACATTAGCCGTCACTAATCTCTCCGCCACGGTCACAGGGACAAC
>JBAYKP010000009.1:0-33807 GCA_041664465.1 Minisyncoccota bacterium
TGATAAATTATACTCAAGATCAATGTAGATTATTAAATATTCCATTAAAAAATTTACCCGTTAATCATGATGGATTTGATTTTGAAGAGATGGAATGGAAGGGTGGAAGTTATTATGACTTACCTGAAAATTTATTACATCCAGGGTCTGCTGTAATTTTTGTCCCTAAGAGATTACTAAGAGCTTCTGAATTTGATAATGATAATATTGAATCAAGAGTTAAGGGTATTCTTCAACAAGACACTGAACTAGCTCGTCGTTTTTCAATTTTTTTAAGCAAGAAAGTTAGTGATATTGATATTAATGATGTAAGAAAAGTTTTTCTAGAAGAAGGGAGTGTTTTTAAAAAGTATTTAGAATTAATTACCGAGGAAAGAGTTAGCGGATATAATTTTGAAAAAGATATATTAAAAATTCTTGCTATTAAATCTTACTCTAAATTTATCAAAATAAAAGATGTCAAAGAAATAAATAATTGTAGCGAATTGTTGAATAAAACCCTAGAATTGATTGGTATATATAAAGATCATTTATCTGTAGCAGATGGATGGAGAGATACATGGTATGAAAAGAATTCAACTTTATATCCGCAAAGAGAAGTTGTTATAGGTAGAATATTTAGAGGTATGGGTTTGGCTTATTTCCATCATTTTCCCAATGTAACTTTTGAATCAGAGGTTGGTACTGGTAATGGGCCTGTTGATTTTAAGGTAATTTTAGGAAGTTGTAGAATTGTTATTGAGTTGAAGAAATTAGAAAATTCATCTCCTAAAGGAGATCCGTCATTGCCTTCATATATTCATGGAATAAAAAGACAGTTACCTGATTATGCATATTTAGCTAAAGCCACAAATGCTATTTATATTACTGGTCAACATTATACAAAGAGAAATAGACCCCAAAAAGGAGATCATAATTATCGTATTGAAGAGATAAAAGAATTAGTTCCTAAGGTTGAACTTGAATTAAAGTCAAGATTAAAAAATTTTGATAATTTACAATACATAAATATTGATTTATCTCCAAGAGAATCTGCTTCCAATTTATAATTCTTCCTCAAAAGATCTTAATCTTTCATTTTGTTTAACATTCCGTTCATCTTCTTCCTCTTCCTGCTTTAATCGCATTCCGCCTATATGTGCTTCTTCTTTTGTCATTGTTGGCATCATTCTACTTCCTATTATTTTTGCCATTTCTTGATCTGCAATATTTTCTTCCTCAACGCTTGGTTTATTATTTGTTAAAACTTCATATTGATGAATAATTCTGTTTACTTCAGCATATTTTGGATGATTATGTTTTAACCAATAAATAATAGCAGTAGGATGGCTCTCTTGAATCAATCCTAGAAGTTTTGATTCAGCTAAATCGTTGATAAGAAAACAACCTGCTTGTATTGCACGGTCAGCAGCTCGAGCAAAGATAAGATCATCTGCACGCCATTTGTAATAGGTTGAACGTCCAGTTCCAGTTCTATCACAAGCGTATTGTACTATAGGAGTTTTACGGAGCTGTGATGTTATTTCTTTTTTCTTCTCTTCTTTTTCAGTTGCTAATTTTTCTAATCTTTCCTTTTCCTTATCAGATATATCCTTATTGGATTTAATCTTTTCAATTTCACGGCTGAAAAAGTCTTCTGTTGGTATTATCTTTTTATCTCCATCAGGATCTGATAAATTTACATCTTCTAGTTTCTTTTCTTGCTCATCTAAGTTTTTTATTCTTTTCTTCTCTCCACGGGATATTTTTTCATTAGACATAGAATTTGTTAGTTAATCTTAATAGCTTTTTTACCAGTGTGTTTCTCCCAACGCTTAATTATTATTTCTGTATAAACTGGGGACTTTTCCATAATTCGGCATTTCCGACCCAATTTAAGACAAGCTATTAAAGTGCTACCTGAACCACCGAATGGCTCTAAAACTAAATCATCACGCTTGGTAAGAACTTTGATATATGGGATAAGTAGTTCCAAAGGTTTTGTTCCAAAGATGATATCTTGCCCTGATGATTTTTTATCCGCTGCAATATGAGTGATAAAATCAGTTGGGCAGTATTTTTTGCCCTTACCATAACTTTCCCATGTAGGAGATCCCGTGGTAGCGAATAATGCGTTTTCATATTCATTCTGAAACAGAGGTTCTGTTTCAGGATCTAGGTTTAGTTCAATCTCACCACCAGTACCAACAAGAGCAATGTCGTGTTTATTAAAGAATTTATACTTTGCAGAAAATCCCTGCATTCTATTTGGCACATGCCATGTGATTGTGTTACGATACTTCCAGAACTTCTCTAGAGCATTCCAAATAATTCTTAAGTTTTTAGGATTTTCAAAAATCATAATTGAAAAATCTGGTTTCTGAACTTTGGAAACATTAGTCATCCATAAGTCTGTAAAATTATCAGGCAATGATTCTGTTTCAAGATATCTATGATTCTTCTTTGCACCAAATCCAACGGTCACTCCATCTTTCTGTTTAGTTTTACCTTTTAGATAATCCAAAATATAAGGGGGGTCTGTGCATACCATATCTGCTTTGACTCCATACATTAATTTCATCATATCTGTTTCGATTGTTGAATCACCACAACACAAACGTGATCCATCTATTTCATAAATATCTCCTTTCTGGACATTAATTTTATTAATGTCCATTTTTTCTAATTCATAATTCAAATCAAATTGTTCCGGAGTTGTATCGACATCAAAGACAGAGTCGATCTCCTCGCTCGAAAACCCTACATCAACAAGAAAGTTTTCACTAAAATCTTTAAGTAATTCAAAATTAAATTCACCAAGATTTTTATTAAGACGAATATTTAATTCTTTCTCTTTTTCAATATCTGGAATATTTAGAAAAACGACAGGCATCTCTTTATAGCCAAGATCAACTGCTACTTTGAAACGAAAATGGCCACCGACAATAATGTTTTCTCTTCCTGGAGCTGAATTACAAATTACAGGATCTACTAAACCAAAACGAGTTATACTTTCACGAAGTGCATTAGTCTGTGACTCATTCCATTTTCGTGGGTTGTATTCAGATGGCTTGAGACTGTTAATTGGAATATAAACTATTTTTAAATCATTCATAAAATTATTAGAATTAAAATTATTAATTCATTTTAGGTAATCAGTTTAAGTTTCAATTAAGTGGAAATAAAAAAGCCCCTGATAATGTTAAGATTCGGTGCCGACCAATCTTAATTTCACAATTTAGGGACAGTTAAGTTTTATTCAGTTGTGTCTATATTATATATCTATAAATCATATTAATGCAAGTGGTTTTTTGGTCTTAAAAATATTGTGTAAAGAATGTAAATAGAAAAAATGAATAAGAAAAAAATGTATTAAATTCTTGTCTTATTTTTATTCAAATGTAAATTGACAGAAAGCTTGAAAATACTCATAAATAGTTATGCACAGTTGGTTTTCTTGGGAGACTACACAAATTCATTGGATTAAGCTAGTATGGTGCGACCTTATAAAATAAGGTATAATAACTTTAACAATTTAATATAGTGACCTAACCCCTACAAGCATTGTGTTTTTAGGGTATGGTCTGAAAAACTCGCTACAAGATAAAAACCCCGTCGTCAGGGTTACTTGTAGCGAGTCATATCTGGAAACAGATATGGGTGACCTTAGGGTCATCAACTTGGTGACGGGATTTTTGTTTATCTAAATTCACCAAGGTTTAAAACTCGCTACAAAATGTATAAAAGAATTCCAGTGAAAAAACTCACTGGCAATGAACAATTTAAAAATGTAGGAAATAAAAAGTTTTCTGTGCTTGAGTTTTGGCAATATGGATTTTCAAATTTAAATTCAAATGTTTTAAGAGGAGCGTTAGCAGAATTTATAGTAGAAAATGCATTAAGAACAAGTGAGCAAATTGATGTTCGCAATCCTTGGGGTGACTCAGATGTAATTGCCCCAAATGGTAAAAATATTGAAGTGAAGTGTTGTTCATACATTCAAGATTGGGATCAAGAAGATTATTCACGTATAAGTTGGAGTGGACTTAAGGCAAAACCTCTCTTCTATGCATCTACTGATAGAAGTTTAGTGAACACAAAACTAAGCGAGCGACCCATAGATTATAAATCAGATATTTATATACTTTCTCTTTTTAAACACCAAGATCATGTTACTCTTGATATTTTAGATATGAATCAATGGTGTTTTTGGGTATTAACAAAAGATAAAATAAAAGAAATAACAAAAGATGGGAATAGTGTGTCACTTATTAAACTTCAAAAGTTTGGAATAGAACCTTTTGGTTTCAATGATTTAAATAATGTAATATTGAATTTATAACAAATTATAAGTGATGGATTTTTGCGTTCCACACTTGAATATTAATAATAAGACGCAAAGAATAATTAAAATGGAAAATCAGGAACAAAAAGAGAAAAAGAAGTTTTATAAAAAGTGGTGGTTCTGGGTTATTGTCGTTATTGTAGTACTAGCGATAGCTGGTTCGTCATCAGAGAATAATCAACCTAGTACGGTTAAGACTTCAACACAAAGTCAACCCGAACAAAAAGTTGAAGCTATTAAATTGGAAGCCGAAACTTTAAGACAAGCATATAAAGCAAATGAAGTTAATGGTGATAATTTATATAAAGGAAAACTAGTAGAGATTTCTGGTACAGTAGATACTATTGGAAAAGATGTTTTAGATGAAGCTTATATAACTTTCCAAACTAATGAATCAGTAGCCTTTGATAAAGTTCAATGCATGTTTAATAAAACAGAAGAAGGTATTTTAGCTCAATTAAAGAAAGGACAAGCTATTAAAGTTCAAGGAACTGTATCTGGAGTAACAATAGGAAGTGTAATTGTTAGAAATTGTAAGACATTATAATTTTATTTATGTTTTATGGAAATAAATACTCTTCTAATTGGATATGTTCCAATTAATGACGTGGCAGGAAAAAAACCACGTGAAATTAGAGATGATAAATATTTCAAAGAATTACTAGCTGATTTTGATCTAGGAACTCTTCATTATGTAAACCAAACAGAATTAAATTGGAAAGAAAAAATAGATGAAATAAATCCTCTTATAATTGTTTATTTTGGTGGAGATTATTATGCTGAACAAGTAAAGAATTATAAGGCAAATGCAATGTTATATTGTGCCAATGATGCTGGTAGTATTTTCTATCGTAAAGCTGAAGCAGAAGAAAAAAAAGAAAAAAATAGAAGGATTTTCACTGAAATTGAAAAGACTGTGGAAAGAATAAAAAGTGGTGAAGAAGAAATAGAGACGATCAGAAAATTTTCTGCTATGACTTATAACGATACATATAAAATGATCACTCGAGCAATTATAAGTGATAATGAGGAGGCAAAAAAGAAAGCTTGGGAATTATTAATGGATAAAAATGGTCGTTCAGATTTTGTTTGGATGAGGGTACAACTTATATGTGAATGCTGGGAAGCTTCCGACGCAAAAGGAAAAGAGAAGTTTTTGAATCTTGCAATGAAAGATCACATAGATAATGGTTTTGCTAGGGAGTTAGATATACACACTGACGAAGAAGGGATTCAATATCGACAATATGAATTTATTTATCCAAATGGAGAAAGATCTTATTATATTCGAAGAATACCTATTGCAACCAAAGATATGGAAAAGTTTGGTTATGAGAATCTCTTAAGTAAATATGAAACTCCCAATGGTGCAAGAATGCTTTTAGAAGTTGGACAAATAAAAAGTGAAATGAAAAAATATACTGATTTTGAAGCTGAGAAAATATATGTGATATTAAATGAATGGAAGAAAAATCCAAATAAAACTCAAAGAGAACTCAACATTATTGCTCCTAACGGAATTATTTATGATAAGCCATTAGAAGAGAGGCATGTGGAAGCTTTCAAAAAGCTCCTTAAGGCTTGGGCAGAAGAGAGGTACTTTGAGCTATTTACAGAATAAGAACCTATCACTTGCATTATTTGGTAGCATTTGGTATACTTTGGGTATATGATCGAATTGCCAATTTTTGATAAAGTTAAATTATTATCTTACGAACACCCAGAATGGGTGGATGTTTTGCGGGCATGTATATCTGTATTAAAAAAGGCTGGAGGTTCAAAAATAGCAGGATCGTGGGTATATGAAGAATTAAGAGATAAAAAATCTAACTTTTTGCCCAATAATCTCAGGTTATTAGTAAGAATTGGTCTTTTACAAAAAATTGGAGATAGTACTCGTGGTGGACATAGAGCATATTATACAATGCCAGATATCATAATTTTGGAAAAGGCTCTTGATTCCTTAAAAAGTATTCCACCAACTACTGTAAATGTTCCTTTATATGCAAATCTTGCATCTTGTGGGACCCCAAATTTAAGTGATACTCACATTGATAGTTATATGGAAGTTGATACACAATTAGCTAAACCTGGATATGATTATTATCTTGTTCGGGCTGATGGAGATTCTATGAATCTTGAAGGTATTAGTAATGGTGATACTGTTCTTATTCGTCACCAAGATCATGCAGAAATAGGACAAAAAGTTGTGGCATGCTTGTCAGATGGTGTAACAATAAAGGAACTACAACGATCAAGTGATGGCAATATTATTCTTATGCCTCGTTCCACAAAATCGGAGTATAAACCAATATTACCATTAGCATCAGAAGAATTAAAAATTCAAGGTGTTGTTGTAGCTACTATATTATCAACTAAATCTATATAAAAATATGACCGTAGAACAAAACATATCCAATATAATGAAAGAATTACTATCTGACCCAAGGAACAGAATTAAGCTTGATGATTTTGTTACTGAACATATTAAAAAATTTATTAGTGCAACTAGTATTCAAAATTTTCCTGTAGAAAATAACAATTCCTTAGAAAAACTCAAAGAAGATTTTTTAGAGAGAGTAAAACAATATGAAGAATTAGTTGTAGAGTTGCAACAGATAGTTATTCTTCTTGCAAAATGGGGTGATTCTGATCAAATCCTTTTACTTGAAAAAATATTTACTCACCTCAGTGAGACAGATAAGGGGTCATCTGGATTGCAGCTCTGGATTCATTTTGGCTGGTATCCAACACAGATATTAATGTATTCGGCAGGTATATCAGCTCTAGCTGCAAAAAGATTTGATATATTAAAAGTGATATTACAAACTTCAGTATCAGTTCTTTCAGCTGATAGAAAACGCTACCCAATCGTTATCCCAATTACCACAAATCTTTCTGATATAGGTGATGCATGGAAATGGATACCTGGACAAGAGAAAAAACTTGCACCACGGAGTGAGCACTTATTTGAAATATTGAGGAATCCACTTGAGGGTTTACTATTTCTGGGGGGAAGTTATGAAACTTTTTTTGATGAGTTTGAAATATATTTTGCATTAGTATATTCAGAAATAACAGAACGTAATTGGGGTCCAATAGGAAGATTTGGCTGGAAACATGACAGGGGGGTTACTAGTCCTTTTCTTCAACTTATAGAAATAGCAAAAAAAGAAGGTGGAAATTGGGGACCTTTAAAAGTTGGTTTTTTTGATGGATCAATAGATAAATTTATAAAAGTTTCTGAATCATTTATGGAACGACTTAATAAACTTAATTGGTATTAAAAATCAAGAAAGACCACCAATAATTGGTAGTCTTTCTGGGCGTTTAAATCAAATAGGAGCTTCCTTCCTAAACGCTTCGTGTCGATTATTCGATATAGTTATGAATACAGTAAAGCCTTAATACTTATACTTTATCATATCTGATGACGTCCAACAAGCAATACAATTAAATAAGATGAGTAAAGAATCTAAAACGTTTCCGCTTGGTAGAGACTCCAAGAATGGTCAATTCATTCCTGTGAGAGAAGCTGAGCGACGTCCAAATACTACTACTGTTGAGAGAATTCCCAAACCGGGGAATGGCGACACAGATAGAGGACATAAAAAATAGTATCATAGGTTTGCTTTATACTGATTATGAAACCAGAATGACAGAAGTGCCAAGGTGATGTATGGGGAACTTTCATGGGTGTAAATTTGAATCATAATCATTTTGACAACATGGAGGGCGTATATATTATCTGGCAAGCAGGAGGTCCAGTGATCAGAGTCGGACAAGGAATTATTCGAGATCGTCTTTCGACACATCGTAGGGATACAGCTATTACAGCTTATCCTAATCTATATGTGACGTGGGCACCAGTTCTTAGTCCATATCGTGATGGAATAGAACGATATCTTGCAGACATTCTTAAGCCCAAAGTTGGAGATGCGTTTCCATACGTAAATCCAATTCAGGTTTTCCTACCCTGGCCCTGGCAGATGTAAGCTATCTAAAAAACTTCTTAAATCACCTACAGGAAGGATGGGTGATTTTTGTTTTTTACTATTAGACATTCCTTAGTTTCTTTTTATAGTGTCTATTATGTCTATGGGCATAAATAACCATTAGACCGAGACGGCTACTTACAAGAGTAGAAGGCGTGCTAGAATGTTCTTATAAGGTCTCACTGTGTAATTTTGAGACCATGACAGTCAGCAAAAGTTCACCCCTACCTACTTATCAAATACAATAAATACACGACAAAGCAGACGATTGGGACCCAGATGGGCCACGTTATTATTATTAGCATTTGCATATCTTCTTTCTCGTGTTCTTTTAATTTCATCTATATATAAAAATAAAATCCCCCAGCTAAGGAAGACATTAAAAATTTGTTACATTATTTAACCCTTTTAGTATAGCAGATGTTTTCGTTTTTACCGCCTAGTCAGGGGCTTAAAAGTTTGGTATAAAATATTTTATTTTTTCAATTTTATTTTCTTAATGTTTGCGAAAAGAGGCTGATAGAGATCATCCTTCGGGTCAATACTCAATTCATTTTTGTTTATTTTATCTACGAAAACAGCTTTTGAGTCAGTAATAATAGCCAACGGTTGAGATTCTCTGCCCTCGCCCATTAGAAGTACCGCCCCAGTTGCCAGACTATCGGCGACATCTGTACGAGAAAATTCCAAATTTCTGCCAAATAAATCCTTAGTATTTCTGTAATCACGCACCCCTTTAAACCCTGCATAACCAAGAGCTACCCCCACAATACCCGCCCGTAACGGCAATATACGGCTGTCAGAGATGATAATCCCCAAGTTCTTTACGTTGTAGTACTTTAGCAACTTTCTACGTAAAATAGAGGCACTCTGGAAGCTATCTTTTGGGAGAAGAATAACTTTACCATTTGCGTTTGATTCATCTATCCCCGCCCCCGCTAGGACCATACCATCTTTGATAGTTAGCCATACGTACTTCCTGTGAGTAGAGAACTTGGTCCGCATTGCGAACTGACTTTCACTTTTTATTAATGCTTCTTTTTCTTTTTCATTTTTAATAATTACTACTCGCCCCTCCGAAAGAGCCACAACTTTTGAAGTAATTACAAGAATTGAATTGTCCTCTAACTTTTTTATATTTGAAGTAATGAAATTTATAAGATTCTCATTCTCTTTAAATATTCTGGTTTTGATTGGTATTACTTTCATTTATATTCTCTTCTTTACCTTTATGTTTTAAAATTTTTATTCCTAAATATGATAGAGGGGTAAAGACTGCGCCTATTGCTACTTTATATAGCCACCAAGTCAATATTAGAATTAGAAGTGTATGATTATCATAAACTCCATAAAATGCAATTAACATAAATATGACTGTATCCAAAAATTGAGACCAGAGGTTTGATAAATTTGACCTAAGCCAAAACCCTTTCTCACTAAACTTCTTTTTAAAAAAGAAAAATGAAATAACATCCTGATATTCTCCAATAGCATAAGCCACCAATGATGCGACAGAAATACGAGCCGAAATACCAAACATCAAATTATATCCTTCCTTTGCCCAAAGTCCAGCTTTCGCCCACGGCAAAGCTAATGAAATTAAAGAATAGAGTATGAATAGAGCAGTACTCACAATTCCTGCAAGGACGAACATCTTGGCAATTTTCTTGCCATAAACTTCACCTATAATATCCGTCATAATGAAAACAAAAGGAAAAGAAATAATACTTACCGAAATATGAGAACCAAAAAAGAAAGGCATTATCTTGAGCCCTAAGGTATTGGCAGCAAATAAGGATGTAAGATAAATACATAGAGCGATGAGCAATTTACGTAAATCATAATTTGAAAGTGTATTCATCCTCATATATTATCAAAATATAATTTAAAAGCAATTCTAATGAAAATACCAAAAAAATATGCTAATATATGAACATATAAATATTATATTAAAAAATGACAACAATTATAGATGGAAGAAAATTAAGTAAAGAAATATTGGCCGAAGTAAAACAAGAAATAGCCTTACTACCTTTTGTGCCAGTTTTTTGCGATATACTTGTGGGGGATAATCCAGTGCCTTTACAATATGTAAATATGAAGCGACGCAAAGCAGAAGAACTTGGCATACGTTTCCACGAAGCATTCTTCCCTAGTGACATATCAACAGATGACCTAGTAAAAGAAATACAAAAGATAAATACAATAGAGAATATGTGCGGGGTCATCGTCCAGCTACCATTACCCGAAACCTTAGACCAAGTGAAAGTATTAGATGCCGTGGACTCACATTTGGATGTGGACTGCCTGAGTACAACGACAAGTGATAAATTCTACAGTGGAGATTTATTCTTGGGCTTCCCTACGGCTCTAGCTTGTATGGCTATCTTAGACTCTCTTAATCTAGATCTGACAAATAAAAAAATAGTAGTAATGGGCCAAGGCAAGCTCGTCGGCAAGCCAGTATCGGCACTTCTAGAATTCCGAAATTTAAAAGTAGAAACTATCCGGAGTAAGACAGAAAATAAAGAAGAAATATTGAAAGAAGCCGACGTGGTAATCTCAGGAATGGGTAAGGGTAAATATATCAAAGGAGATATGATAAAAGAGGGAGCCGTCTTGATAGATGCAGGTTCTTCTGAATCAGATTCGGGAATCATCGGAGACGTAGACTTGGAATCGACAGAGAAAGTAGCAGGCTTCGTCTCCCCCGTACCTGGTGGAGTAGGACCTATGACTGTCGCGATGCTATTCCGCAATGTTTTAAAAGTTGCTCAAAATAGAAAATAATTATTTTCCAGCAATTTTACTTGCAAGACCTGTATAAGTAAGTGGAGTAAACTTCTTCAATTCTAATTTAATTTTTGGAGTTACTTTCAAATTATCTATAAAGGTAGCGAAGTCTGCCATCGTGATTTGCTTGCCACGGGTGAGCTCTTTCAAGGCCTCATAAGGAATAGGGTAATTCTCGCGACGGAGAACTGTCTGGATAGCTTCCGCGATAATCTCCGGATGAGCTAATAAATCTTCTTTTATTTTATTTTCATTTATAGAAATTTTACTTAATCCTTTTAAGAGAGAAGCATAAGCCAGGAAAGAATGCCCAAAAGCTGTACCAAAGGCACGCTCTACTGTCGAATCTGAAA
This sequence comes from Minisyncoccota bacterium, assembly GCA_041664465.1. GTDB lineage: Bacteria > Patescibacteriota > Minisyncoccia > Phycocordibacterales > UBA9973 > UBA8515. The sequence continues at coordinate 11,466 of JBAYKP010000009.1, forward strand.
GATCGCGTTGTAAACGTGAAATGGGGAGCTTGCGAGCAAAGAATTCAAACAACGCATTGGCTAGGCCTAAATTCCCTTCACTGTTTTCAAAATCAATCGGATTAATCTTGTGAGGCATCGTAGAAGAGCCTACTTCCCCTTTCTTTGGAGTCTGAGTAATCCAGTTGTCAGAAATATATCTCCACATATCTTGATTGAAATCAAGCAACATATTATTGATTCGTTTCAATCGGTCAAAAATTTCTATATATGAATCATGCGGTTCAATTTGAGTAGTGATTAGATTAGGTTCTAATTTTAAGATTCTAGGTTTCTTATCTAGAACATTAAATTGCTTGATAAAATTTTCTGAAAACTTCATCCAATCAACTTTCGGATAGGCTGCCATATGAGCACTATAATTTCCAGAGGCACCATTTAATTTGGCCAAAATTTTCTGCCCGAATAAATGGTCTAGTGCTCTATCCAGCCTTTGGGCAAAGACTTTCATCTCTTTGCCAAAAGTAGTAGGCGAAGCACTCTGTCCGTGAGTACGAGCAAGCATTGGTAAATCTTTGTATTTTTTTGCCAGAGTATTTAATTCCAAAATTATTTTCTTTATTTCTGGAACCATAATTTCCTCAAGTGAATCCCTAAGTATGAGAGCATAAGCTATATTATTCGTATCCTCAGATGTTAATGCAAAATGCACCCACTCAATACTGTCTTTCAAGGTTGTAGCTTTAAGCTTTTCTTTTATAAAATATTCTACTGCCTTCACGTCGTGATTGGTCGTAGCTTCAAAAGCTTTTATTTTCTCGTATGAGACATCATCAAACTTTTCATATAAATTCTCAATCTTTTTTACTTCACTTTCATTAAACTTCCTTAAATCAGTTTTGCGGGAAAAAGATAAAGCTATTAAATATTTGCATTCCATCATCACTCTATACTTCATCAAAGCCTGCTCAGAAAAATATGGCTCTAAGGCTCTCGTTGTATCATAATATCTTCCGTCTAATGGATTTATAGCTTTCATATTATATTTTCTCTAAATTTTTAGTAATTCTCTCTAATATTGGTATCTCAAAATTATGTTCAAAATGCTTGCCTGTAATCGTCTCGTATATCTCAATATAGCGACGAGAAAGCTCGGCGACGAGCTCGGCGGGAGCATCTGGAATGACAGCATCTTTATATGGATCACAATTATCTTTAAACCATAGTCGGAGGAATTCCTTATCAAAGTATTCTGGCTCTTCTCCTTTATTGAAACGCTCCATATAGGTATCGGCTTTCCAATAACGAGAAGAATCTGGTGTATGTATCTCATCTATGAGAGTGAGCTTGCCATCTTTATCTTGTCCAAATTCATATTTGGTATCTACTAGAATAAGCCCGTGTGAGAGTGCAATTTCTTGGCCTCTTTTAAATAAAGCAAGTGCTACTCTTTCTACTTCATCGGCTAATTCTTTTGAAAGCAATCCTTCGGATACTATCTCGGCTGGAGTGATAGGTCTATCATGTTCATCGGATTTGGTGGTCGGAGTGAAGACGGGCTCCTCCAACTTTTGATTCTTCTTCATTCCTTCTGATAAAACAAAATTCCCGAAATCTCTTTGCCCATCCTTATAATGAGTCCAAAGTGAAGTCCCTGTTACTCCTGTGATATAGCCACGCACAACGCACTCGACAGGAAGCGGAGTACACTTCTTGGCCACTAAAACATTGGGGTCTGGAATACTGATCACATGGTTGCCTATAATATCCTTCGTATTCTCAAACCAAAAGGCACTGATCTGATTGAGAATTTCCCCCTTGAAAAGAATATGCGCAATGATGCGATCAAAGGATGAATGACGGTCGGTAGATATGAGAATTATTTTGTCTGGTAATGTATAGATGTCGCGTACTTTGCCCACCTTCCTCTCTCCTATATTTTTAAAATCTGTCCCTCGAAGTACATCCCCTATATGTTCTTTTATTATTTCTATGTCCATCCCGTACGAAATTCTATCATTATTTATTTTGACAGAACTATTTAATTTATAATTTTTTCCCGTTATTTCGTACGGGATCCATATTATTTTAAAATTACTTTTTTATTACCATTAATAATTTTCCCAACTTCAAACATTTTATAATCGGAATAATTTTTTAAAATCTCAACGATTTTCTCTTTCTCTTCTTTTGAAATTATTAACATTAAACCAATCCCCATATTAAATACTCTATACATCTCCGTCTGTGTGATATTGCCAATCTTCTCTATAAGAGAAAATATCGGCAAAATAGGCCATGAATTAAGGGTAATTTCGGCATCAAGATCTTCTGGAAGTACGCGTGGAATATTCTCAATAAAACCACCACCAGTAATATGTGCAATGCCGTTGATCTCTATACCACTATCTAGCATTTCTAGAACGGGTTTAGAATAATTCGTATGAACTTTTAGAAGTGCCACCCCGACAGTCTCGCCGAGCTCTTCTACTCTTGTATCTACTTTATAGAGGCCAATATCAAACAAAACTTTGCGAGCAAGCGAGAAGCCATTCGTATGCAAACCACTAGAAGCTAATCCTAATATAATATCTCCTTCTTTTATTTTCTCTCCCGTTACAATTTTGTCTTTCTCTACTACTCCAGTAATACATCCAGCGATATCGTGCTCTCCACTCATATAAGTCCCCGGCATCTCGGCCGTCTCTCCACCTAGAAGTGAGACTCCACTTTCTCTGCAAGCCTTCGACATACCAGAGACCATTGCTTCCATCACATTGGGATCTAGTTTGTCATGAGCTACATAGTCTAAGAATGTAAGAGAGCGTGCACCCATCGCTAGTAAATCATCGCAACAGTGATTCACTATGTCTTCTCCGACGGTATCATATTTGTTCATCATTTTTGCCACAGAAAGCTTGGTGCCAACTCCGTCTATACTTTGCACAAGGACTGGGCTCTTGTAACTTTTCAAAATTTCGCCTATATCATAAAGTCCACCAAAGCTTCCAATGCCAGTCAGTACAGCCTTCGTGTGGGTACTCGCAACGTCATCTTTAATCCGACGAACGGTCTCATTCCCTGCGTCAATATTTACTCCCGCATCTTTGTATAAATCAGCCATAAATTATTTATTTAAATATTTTTGATATCCGAGTTCTTGTAATTTTTCCCCCTTGGCTTCATTGTCGGCTTCCATCTTTGCTTTATACGCTAGCATTTTGTCTTCTAAATCTTTGTCAGACATTGCAAGCATTTGTACAGCAAGTAATCCTGCATTTTTGGCAGCATTTATGCCGACTACGGCAACAGGTACCCCAGGAGGCATATTGACAGCAGAGAGAAGTGAATCAAGCCCTTCGAGTGCTTTGGCCTTGATAGGTATAGCAATGACAGGTAAGGGACTGAGGGCCGCCAGTACCCCTGCTAAATGGAACGACCCACCTGCTCCAGCAATCATAATCTTGTTGCCACGCGTTGATGCATTTACAGCATACTCATGTACCAAGTTCGGTGCTCTGTGAGCGGAAGCTACGGTCATTTCGTAAGTTACTCCAAACTCTTCCAGTACCTTCGCCACTTCAGACATTACTTCTAAATCTGAATCCGAGCCCATAATTATGCCTACTTTGATATCTTTTTTCATAGTTTTATTTTATCACTATTCTAATATAAAACAATCACAAAAAATTAATGTTTGAAATGTCGGAATCCAGTCGTCACCATCGCCATATTGTATTTATCAGCTACGTCGATAGAGGCTTGATCATTCTTGGACCCTCCTGGATGAATGACTGCTACGACTCCTACCTCTCCTGCTAATTCTACACAATCAGGAAATGGGAAAAATGCTTCAGAAGAAAGTACCGCGCCTTTGAGTGAGAAGCCAAACTTCTCTGCTTTATCAATAGCTTGTTTCAAAGAATCAATACGCGAAGTCTGTCCACAACCCATCGAGAGAAGCGTGCCATCTTTCACTAACGCGACAGAGTTGGATTTCAAATGCTTCGTAGCGATTGAAGCCATTACCAAATCTTTCTTCTCTTGTTCTGTCGGAGCACGCTTGGTAACGACAGTGAAGTCCTCTACACTTTCTGTATGCATATCTCTATCTTGTATTAAAAGACCGGTGAAGCAAGTACGCATCTGCTTGGCTGGCAGGATCGGATTGTTCCATTTTAGAATACGAATATTTTTCTTCTCAGTCAAAATTTCTAATGCTTCTTTACTGAAATCTGGAGCAATGATTACTTCTACGAAAAGTTCTTGCTTTTTTATAAGACTTGCGATATCTCCACCTATCTCTCTATTGGCAGCAAGTATCCCACCGAAAGCTGAAAGTGGATCGGCATTATAAGCTGCTTCGTATGCTTCAAACAAATGACCTTCTTCTCTCACTGCCAACCCACAAGCATTCATATGCTTAATAATTGCAAAGGCAGGATCTTTAAAATCAAGGACAGTCATTACTGCTGCTTCTGTATCTATGAAATTATTATAAGAAAGTTCTTTGCCGTGAAGCTGTGTAAAACTTTCTTCTAAATCCCCGATGAATTCTCCCTTTTGATGTGGATTTTCTCCATAACGAAGAGACAACCCTCTGAAATATCCATAGATGGCTCTATCATAAGCATTCGTCACTTGGAAGGCATCACCGGCGAACTTTTTGCGTTCTTCTAATGTAGTCTCATTACCCTTTTCTAATATTCCTCTTAATTTTTTGTATTGATTTTTAGATGGAACGACAACGACGTCTTTGAAATTCTTGGCAGCAGCACGAATAAGTGCGATACCCCCGATATCAATTTTCTCTATAATATCTTCTTCACTTGCACCACTTGCGAGCGTCTCTTCAAATGGATAAAGATCAACGATGACTAAATCTATGTCTTCTATATTGTGAATTTTCTTTTCTTTCTGATCACTTTCATTATCGCGACGATTTAAAATGCCCCCGAAAATCTGAGGCGTGAGCGTCTTCACTCTACCTCCAAAAACTGAAGGGAAATTCGTAATAGCTTCTACTTCTGTGACCTCTATTCCTGACTTCCTTATAAAATCCGCCGTTCCTCCCGTAGATATAATTTTCACTCCGTGTAAGGATAGTAGTTTAATTATTTCTTCTAATCCATCTTTATTGAAAACTGAAACCAATGCTGTCTTTATGCTTTTATTCATATGATATGTAGCTTGCTAATAAACATTAATAATAATATATTCCCGATTACTCAAATTCCGTTGTGGCTGGAGGCTTCGGTGTAAAGTCGAAAAATACACGAACTATATCTTTGTGCTTCGTCAAAGCATTGGTGATTTCATTTATAATTTCTTCTTTAAAGTAATATCCTTTGGCGGTCATAAAATCTACAGTCTGTACAGCTCTCACTGCTAGAGAATATCCATAGACTCGTTCATCACCTTTGACTCCGACGGACTTTACTCCGAGCAGAGCAACAATAAGCTGAGAAATATCCTTGGCGACATCATACTTTCTCAAAATATCATTCACTGTTTTATCAGCTTGGCGAACAAGCTCTATCCTTTCATTTGAGACAGGAGTACCGACAACTCGCAAGAAAAGCCCAGGGCCAGGGAAAGGATTCCTAGCGTATACAGCCGATGGAAGGTTCATAGCCCGAGCAAGCTCACGAACTTCATACTTGAATAAATTCCTAAATGGATGCAAGTCTTCTACTTCAAATGAGAGACCTACATTGTGATGCGTCTTGATCATTGCAGACTCTCCTGCCTTACCACTCTCTATAATATCCGTCGCCAGAGTCCCCTGCACAATAAACGAAGCATTGTGCTTCACTATTTGCTCCTCGAAAATTCTTTTATATACATTTCTGAATTGAGCTCTCTTCTCTTCTCCATCAATCGTTGTCCCCACATTTTTTATAAATTCTTCTCCTGCTTCTACTACGACTAGATTCTCCACTCCTGCACTCTTCACATTTATTTTCAATTCTTCTAATTCATTCTCTCGGAATCCGCCAGTATCTATGGCGACGCATATAAGCCTTTCTTTTAAGATTGGAGCAAGAATACTAGCAAGCGTAGTAGAATCCACTCCACCAGAAACACCCAAGATAACGTTCTGCTTCTCTGGCGTCTCTTTATTTTTCATATTCACAATATCTAAAACTTCTTTTTGAATTTCATTTATTAAATCCGTAGGATTCCAATCTGAAATACACTCGCCCATATTTAAAAAGTTCTGTAATATCTTTTTACCTTCTTTCGTATCAGAAACTTCCGGGTGGAATTGAATGCCCATTACCCTATCATTCTCATCGGTCATCGCAGCAATTCCACCAGAGGTTGCGATAGAAGTAAAACCTTCGGGAAGAGTCGTCACCGTATCTCCGTGACTTGCCCAAACTTCAGTTTTCTCTGCGACATTTCTAAAAAGCGGATGCGTAATATCTAAAGTTACTTCGGCTGGACCATATTCGCGATTGGCAAGTGGTCGCTCTACTACGCCACTTTTTTTGTGGGCGAGTAATTGCATACCATAACAAATACCTAGAATTAAATATTGCTTATCTTTATTTTTGCCAGTTATATCAAGAGAGGAAGGAATTTCTGGAGCTCCGTCATTGTGCACACTATAATTACTCCCTGAGAGAATGACAGCCTTCGGCATATTCTTCTCTAACCATTTATCGACAGACTTCGGAGGAAGTATAATACTTCGGACTCCAAGCTCACGCAGAGTCCTACCAATAACAAGCGTATACTGCGAGCCGTAATCAATGATAAGGACTTGTATAGAATTCATAGACCTATAATATCTTAAAAAAGAAAATAAGAAAAGCGGAGATATCTTTATACTCAAAACTTAGGAGAATATCCTAATAAATAATTATTATAAAAAAATAAAAAAGCCGTTTCCGATAAAGGGCGTGCCTTAATAAATTACAGTATTAGCCAAAATTAATAGATGATATTGGACCAATTCTTTCTTCTGTTGGGTTGAATAAAACTACACCATTTTTTGCAAAATCATTTGCACGAGCTCCACAAAAATGGGTAATTCCCTTATTCCCTTGTAAGAAGAACCAGAGTTCATCTTGTTCAGGTGATTTAGAACAGCCTTTCCCGACTCCAACACAAATACCAATCTTAAAACCCAAAATACAACCACAATTACAAGGAACTGAAACAAAGTCTTCTGGAGAAAACCCGAATTCTTTTGGATTATAATCAGAGGTTATACTTATTTCATTTCCTGAACTGAGAAGAATTATAGATGATGTGTCAGATTTTTTTGTCGTAATACAGGCTAGTTCATTTTTCAATTCTTCCCTAAATTCAAGTATTGTTTCTATTAGTTTCATTTTAAAAGATTTATATTTATATTATGTGTACCTTCGTTTATTTGTAAACACTTTAATACAATATCTATATATTGTCAATTTTTTTATGGTACCCTGCCAGATAGCGCCTAAGGCGCTATCTGGCTAAATATATAAAAATAAGGAAGTCCGACTTCCTTAATTTCATATTTTTAAAAAGTAAAATAAATGAAAAAGAGGCTATTGGTCAGTAATAGCCAATAGCCTCTTTCATTTACTCTTAATTAAAAGATAGTGTTATTCAAAAAAAATATTGAATCAGTCGCCTGCTGTGGATCAAAAGATCCACTGTAAGGCATATTCGTATGAATTTTTTTTAGAATATTTAATTCATCTCGAAAGATTATTTCCATTCTTTTTTGGGAAATTCCTTCCCTATGAAAATACTCCTCATCAAAAACCATAAAAGAAGAAACCATGGTTTTCGCTTCATCATCAATTCCTTTTGCTATCTCATCAATCCACGTTTCAAAACTTTGAGAACCAAGATAGTCTTTCGATTGAAAAGGATTATTTACGAAAATGACAAATTCTTTTCCCTCTGGAACTTCTAGAAAAGTATCTAGCCTAATATGCCCACTCTTCCCGAATTTTAGCTCATAAACTAATCCGAGAGCTTTTTCTTTGAGCTTTTCCCTGATTAGTTCTGAAACTCCTAAGGCCGTCTGAATGACAACCAATGTAACTTTTTTCATAGATTCTAATTTTAAATTTATATATATTGTGTGTGTGTACCTTCTTTTGTTTGTAGACACTCTAATACAATATATATATTGTCAATTTTTTTGTGGGTGAATAAAAGTGAGTTTACTTCGAGTTTATTTATATGCTAATATGTGGATATATATGACTACAAAAAATATAGAGAATTTTAAAGAAGGGCTCACTTATGATGACGTTCTATTAGTACCATTATATTCCGAAGTCTTACCTAGAGAAGTTGATATCACTTCCTATTTGACTAGGAAGATAAAGCTCAATGTGCCTATTGTTTCTGCGGCGATGGATACTGTCACGGAAAGTGCTATGGCAATAGCGATGGCAGAAGTCGGAGGAATAGGAATTATCCACAAGAATATGAGCATAGAGAAGCAAGCAGAGGAAGTCCGCAAAGTTAAACGATCAGAAAGCGGAATGATCAACGATCCTATAACATTAAGAGAAGAAGCCTTACTCAAAGAGGCTGTCCGCATAATGGAAGATAACAAAATTGGCGGTATCCCAATAGTGGATAAAGATGGCAAGCTAAAAGGAATCATTACCAATCGTGACGTAAGATTTGAAAAGAATTTAAATCTGCCTGTGACAGAAGTAATGACAAAAGTAAACTTGGTGACTGCCAGCATCGGCACCAATCTAAAAGAAGCTGAGAAAATACTGACAAAGTATGAAGTAGAGAAATTGCCAATAGTTGATAAAGAGAATAAGCTAATCGGACTCATTACTTATAAAGATATAATGAAAGTTAAATCCCGCCCCGAATCTTCTCGCGATAATCTCGGTAGATTGCGAGTCGGTGCCGCAGTCGGAATCACAAAGGATACTATAGAGAGAGTGACGGCCTTGGAGCAAAATGGAGTGGATGTGGTAGTACTAGATACTGCTCACGGTCATTCCAAGGGAGTGATAGAAATGGTAAAGAAAATAAAAAAAGTATTCCCCAAGTTAGAAATCATTGCCGGTAATATTGCCACAGGCGAAGGGGCTCTCGCCCTCGTCAAAGCTGGCGCTGATGGAGTCAAAGTAGGCATTGGCCCTGGATCCATCTGTACTACTCGTATAATAGCTGGCGTCGGGTATCCTCAACTCTCGGCTGTATATGAAGTCGCTAAAGCTCTCAAGGGTACTGGCGTGCCAATCATTGCCGATGGAGGAATACATTCCACCGGAGATATACCGAAGGCTCTGGCTGCCGGAGCAAGCTCTATAATGGCTGGCTCACTTTTCGCTGGCGTAGAAGAGTCCCCTAGTGAGACAGAAATATATGAAGGTAAAAAATACAAAACTTATCGTGGAATGGGCTCTATTGAAGCTATGAAAGAAGGATCCAAGGATAGATATTTCCAAGATACTGAGGATGATATCAAGAAACTAGTGCCTGAAGGCATCGTCGGCCGAGTCTCATTCAAGGGTGAACTTTCAGAAGTGATTTACCAATTAGTCGGTGGACTCCGAGCTGGAATGGGATACTGCGGATCAAAAGATATTAAAACTCTCCAGAGTAAAGCTCGCTTTGTCCGAATCACACAATTAGGATTAAAAGAAAGCCACCCTCATGATGTCATTATTACTAAGGAAGCTCCTAACTATAGCTTAGGAAAATAAATATTTTTATATGGAAAAAAATAAAAAAGGATTTGTGGATTGTGTCGTCGGTCTTCAATGGGGAGATGAAGGAAAAGGTAAAAATATAGATGAGCTCCTCTCAGGTGGAGTCTACAGTGGTGTCGCTCGCTTCCAAGGTGGAGCGAACGCTGGGCATACTATCAAATCAGGTGATATCACTTTCATCGGCCATATCGTGCCATCAGGATGCTTACGAAAAGATGTAGAACTATATATCGGTAATGAAGTTGTCGTAGATATCGTTTCATTGATCAAAGAGATAGCCCTACTTAAAAGCTTGGGCTTTGATATAGCCTCCCGTCTTTATATTTCTGATCGTGCCAAACTAGTCTCATACTTGCATCCTTTCATAGACCAAGCCGAAGAATCATCCAGAAGTAAGAGTGGCAGTAAAATCGGTACGACTTCTCGTGGAATAGGGCCTGCTTATAGTGACTCGCGTGCAAGGAAAGGTTTACTCATTGGCGATATAAAATTTGAAGATTTCAAACAAAAAGAAAAAGAACTTGGAGAATTACATATGCATCTGCTTGATATGTACAAGAATGAATATGGTTTCGAGATTCCCGAAGAAAAGATAAAAGAAGCCAGAGAAAAGTGGGAAAGTGCAATGGAAGAATTGAAGAAATTACAAATTTGTGATTTATCTTTCTTAATACAAAAAAGATTAAATGAAGGGAAAAATATTTTAGCTGAAGGGGCCCAAGGGGTAATGCTTGATATTGATTTTGGAGATTATCCCAATGTGACAAGCTCCAATACCCTGCCAGCCAATGTCTGTCTAGGTCTGGGCATCCCTCATACTGCATTACGCAATATATACGGCGTCATAAAAGCTTATACGACCAAAGTTGGTGGTGGAGACTTCCCCGCTAGAATTAAAGATGGGGCAACAGAGAAACTTTTCCAAGATGCTGGGCATGAATTCGGGGCAACGACCGGACGTCCACGTATGTGTGGCTGGCTTGATCTATTTGCCATTCGTCATGCCATAGAGCTTTCTGGGGCTAATTTAATTTTTATAAACAAAGCAGACATCTGCCCCGCAAAGGATATTGAAGTCGTAACAGGATATGAAGTGAATGGTAAGCTTGTAGAAGAATTCCCTCTTCGTCTAAATGAAGTGACAGGGGTAAAAACAGAGAAACTATCTGGCTGGGGAGAAGCGAACTTTGGAGTGAATGACAAAGAGAAAGTTTCAAAAGAATTATCTGTATATCTAAACTATATTAAGAATAAATTATCTGATCTTAATGTGAAAATCATATCAGTCGGCACCGGACCTGACAGAGAAAATTCTTTTGATTGGGATAAATAAAAAAACGTGGCGTCCATCAGGGCGCCTTGTTTTTTATTTTCCATTCCAATCGGAAGAATTATCTTCCTCTGGCTCAGAGTCACACGCTTGATCCAGATGAATTTCTTCATCTTCAGGTATTTTTTTCTTCATGGTGTGGGTTTTTATGTTTACTTTTATATTACCAAACTACATACGTATTGCAAGTGCCTTCTTGCCTATGTCCTTCCTATAATACATTCCATCAAAAGATATATCCTCTACGGCTTTATAAGCACTTTCCAAGGCTTCCTCTAAGTTATCCCCTGTCGCACTTATTCCAAGCACTCGCCCCCCATTCGTAATAAGATTATTTTCTTCATCATACTTTGTCCCAGCGTGGAAAACGATAACATCTTTATTCCCCTCTTGAGGGGTGGCTCGTAGAGACGGGGTGGATGAATTAATTCCTGTAATTATTCGCCTTTTTTCATATTTCTCTGGATAACCTCCCGAGGCAACTACTACAGTGCAAGCAGATAATTTCTTCCAATTTATTTCTATCTGGTCAAGCTTCTCATCAATACAAGCGTCTATGATATCTAACAAATCTGTATCCAGCAATCTCATATAAGTTTGCGTTTCTGGGTCGCCAAAGCGGGCATTGTATTCAAGAATTTTAGGACCATCTTTCGTCAAGATTAATCCGGGGTAAAGTATGCCATTATAAGGTACGCCTTCATCTCTCATTGCTTTCAGCGTCGGAGCAACTATTTCTTTCTCTATTTGTGCCATAAGTTCATTATTTATAAATGGAAGTGGCGCAATCGTCCCCATACCTCCAGTATTTAAGCCTACATCGTTCTCGCCTATTTTCTTATGATCTTGTGAAGAAGGAAACATCTTATAAGAGATACCGTCAGAGAATGCGTGAATGGAAATTTCAGGTCCTGTAAGGAATTCTTCTATGACTACTTCATTGCCAGCTTCTCCAAATACTTTTTTCACCAATATATCTTCTAGCACTTTTATGGCTTCATCTTTACTCTGTGCGATTATTACGCCCTTCCCCAAGGCAAGTCCGCTTGCTTTCACTACTATTGGCAGGCTCTGCCCTTCTATATATCTTTTTGCTTGATTGAAATCACTAAATACTTCGAATGAAGCTGTCGGCAAATTATTCCTCTTCATAAATTGCTTGGAGAAAGCTTTCGAGGATTCAAGCTGGGCTGCTTTCCTAGTTGGTCCGAAAATTCGTAAATTTTCTCTTTCGAATAAATCTACAATTCCAAGAGCCAGAGGGTCATCCGGTATAGCCAGAGTCAAATCTATCTTTTCTTTTTTCACAAATTCTACCAAGGCCATTATATCTGTCGCCTTTATATCCACATTTGTGCCAAGGCTTGCCGTTCCGCCATTCCCCGGAGCAAAGTAAAGCTCCCCACATCTATCCGACTGGCTAATCTTCCACCCTATCGCATGCTCTCTCCCCCCTCCTCCAATTATTAAAATTTTTTGTTTGTTATTTTTCATAAATTAATCTTCATCCTTAGAACTTTTTACCCGTACCGGTAAAAAGTAATTTTTGTTTATTATCCATTTGGATACATTTTGCAAGCGAGCTTTTTAGATTCTTCTAATATTCCCTCTTCCCCTCTTAAAACAAGTGGAACTTCACGGTGGAATTCTGATACAGTGCCATCAATAAAATCTTTCAATAATTCTATCTGAACTTCATGTTCTACTGGAAGTACTCGTGCTTGTAGACTCTCAGCTGTATCGTCGGGTAAGATTGGAACTTGTTTTCTTTTTAAGATTACACCCTCATCAAATTTAGCTGTCACTCTGTGAGCAGTCGCTTCAGTCCAGAAATCCCTTTTTATTTTATTTACAAAAGAAAGCCTTGCAAGGTGAACCCTCATACCATACATCCCCGGCCCTCCGAAATCAAGCCTCCCCGTATCAAGTGGTCCTGGGTGCTGGTTTATAATCATCCCATCAAATTCGTTTATAACATTCTCAGGAGTCATTACCATCCATCCATATTGTCCAATAAAATCAACTTGTCTCTTCTTACATTCTTTTATAATTTCTTCGCCAAATAGATTTCTATTTTTAAAATTTTTCGGATTGATAACTATTATATCCTCATCTTTTATCCCAAGCCTTTTGGCTTTCTCTATACCACCGGCATCTTCATTACTAGCAATAATTAAAACAGGGGTGACGCTAGGAAGTGCCCCATTTTGAGAGGCCTTGATTATGGCTTCCATCGTTGTCCCTCCACCTGAGATAAGTAACGCTATTCTCATAAAAAAATTAATTAATTTTTAAATTTTAAACTATCATATTTAATCTCCTTTTCGTGTTCAAAGATTGGTAGTGGATACTCGCCATTAAATGCAGAGAGAGATAATTTATCCCTTGGTATTCCTATGGCTTTCACCATTCCATCTATAGACAAGAAAGAAAGAGAAGTAGCTCCTATAAATTCACAAGTTTCTTTTATTGTCTTCTGGGAAGAAATTAAATTTTCTTGGCGAGGTGTATCTATGCCATAAAAATCAGGAAATTTGACTGGTGCTGAAGCGACTAGGAAATGAACTTCTTTGGCCCCAGAATCAAAGAACATTTTAACTATCTCTTTTGAGGTAGTTCCACGAACTAATGAATCATCTATAATGCCAACTTTCTTCCCAGTAATAATGCTACGGAGAACGGTCAATTTCATCTTCACTTTTTCTTCTCGGCTTGATTGAGTCGGCTCAATGAATGTCCTATGAATATATCTATTCTTATTCAATGCCATTTCAAATGGGACGCCAGAGGCATGAGAATATCCAATAGCTGCAGGGATCGCTGTCTCAGGGACTGGGACTATGACATCAAGCTTTATCTTAGGATTTTCTTTATACAACATTTTCCCAAAATTTTTGCGAACTTCGTAGACTGATTGCCCTTGTATTTTACAATCATGACGAGAGAAATATACGAATTCAAATATATCAAATTTGGGATCTTGTTTGGCCAAGATTTTACTTTTCATTCCATTTTTAGAAACAGTTACAACTTCTCCGGGGAGAACTTCTCTTAAGAATTTTGCTCCGACAGTCCTAAGCCCACAAGTTTCTGAAGCGAAAACTGTCTCCTTGTCATTGATACCAATTACCAATGGTCTGATTCCTCTGGGATCACGGAAAGCCACGAGCTCCTCCTTAGAAAGTGCTACACAAGAAAATGCCCCAGTCATAAGTGGATAGGCTTTCTCTACTGCCTTTGATAAAGGTAATCCCTTCCCCATATAAAAGCCAATGGCTTTCGCCATAAGCTCAGAGTCAGAATCTCCCTTAATGCTTACTTTATTACTTTTCAAAAAGTCTTCCAATGCTTTCGTGGAAGGAAGGTTCCCATTGTGAGCAAAAGCAAAAGTATCATTCACAATAATAGGCTGAGCATGCTTGGAGCTAGTGCCACGAGAAGTAGAATAACGATTGTGCCCAATAGCAGAAAAGCCTTCTAACTTTTTAATTATTTTCTCTGTATATACCTGACTTACTAAACCAGAGTGTTTATATGAAAATATTTTCTTGCCATTAGTAGAAGCAATGCCAGTTTGTTCCTGACCTCTATGTTGAAGAGCAAATAGCCCAAAGTAAGTATAGCGAGAAGCTTCTTTGCCGTCCCAGATTCCAAAAACTGCACATTTTTCATTTAAATTTTTCATTTTTGCTTTTTATTAAAATAATTTACTGCGTTTCTAAATAAGATAATGCCATCGCCTTCTTTTGTATTTCGTGATTTTTGTTTTTTCATTTGCCATAAAGGAGAGTGGTGCGAGAATTGTGCCCGTTCTGGATGAGGCATCATCCCAAGGACTCGCCCATTATATCCTAAGACCCCTGCTATATCATAATTCGCTCCATTTGGATTAGCTTCTAAATTTTGAAACTTGCAAATCTCTCCTTTGTCATAAGTGAAAGCTATCTCTTTATTTTTCATCATTGTCTTATACTCTACTTTACTTATCAAATACTTCCCCTCTCCGTGAGCAATAGGCAAAGATATTTTCTTTATACCAGAGAGCCATGGACTCTTCCCTGTAACTTTCAAATCTACCCATCTGTCGATATACTGCCCATTTTTATTATGAGTGAGAGCCCCTGGCAAGACGCCTAGTGAAGTCAATATCTGAAATCCATTACAAATACCAATAGCCAAAGTATCCCGAGATAAAAATTCTTCTAACTCTTTTGAGAGGTGATTCTTGAATTTATTCGCATAAGCCTTCCCACTGCCTGTATCATCCCCATAAGAAAATCCTCCCGGGAAAACTAGTATCTGGTATTTTGAAAGCATTTTAGGGCTCGTAATCAGATCATTGATATGCACAATATCGGCTTTGCCACCTACACTTTCAAAAGCAAATTTGGTCTCCTCTTCGCAATTAAGTCCATATCCCGACATTATTATAATCTTTGGTTTTTGTATAGTATTTTTTTTCATTTCATTTTATTAGAAAAATTATGATAAAGGTTGAATAATTTTTTGACACTGGACTCGACTGCCTTTTTACCTTTCATATCAGTAATAATAAATTTATCACTTGGAAGTACAGCCCCAATCTTGGCATATGAAATTCCTTTCATAATCTTTTCAAATTTATTTATATTTTCTTTGGAAACTGTTACAAGAATTCTACCTTGGCTTTCAGAGAACAACGCCTGATCTATCTCGGAGATTTCCCCAAGAATATTTTTCAAGGAAATTTTGCATCCAAGCATTCCTCCGACTGAAGCTTTCGCAATAGCAACTGCCAATCCTCCAGAAGCCAAAGATATAGCAGAAGATACTAATTCTTTTGTAATAACTTTTTCAAGAGATTTATAAGTTTTTATATTTTTTTCTGAATCAACCCTTGGTACATTATTACCAATAGCATTTTTATCTTTACCATTATGTGCAAGCATTTTATAATATTCACTGCCTCCCAATTCATCATACGTCTCTCCTAATAAGTAAATACTATCCCCTGCTTTTTTAAATTCTGGGGAAACAGTTTTGTTCAGATCTGGCATTACTCCAATAGCTGAAATGAGAAGCGTGGGAGGAATAGAAATCGCTACAGGATTCCCCTTATCGTCATAACCTTTAAAATCATTAAACATACTATCTTTCCCAGAAATAAAGGGCGTGCCATAGCCTACTGCAAAGTGGTAGCAAGCTTTGAGTGCATCTATGAGCTCCGCTAATCTATTCTGGTCATAAGATGAACACCAACAGAAATTGTCTAGTATTGCAAGATTAGAAAGTGATGCCCCAGCACAGATGGCATTCCTGATGGCGGTATCGATAGCACAAGATGCCATATGATAAGTATTGATAAGAGAATACGATGGATAAAGAGCACTTGCTACTACTACTCCCTTAGAAGAAGAAAGAACTGGTCGGAGGACTTGCGCATCAGTATTGATACGCCCTCTTCCTGATAATGGCTTCAATACTGAGGAGGCTTGAACTTCATGATCATACTGCTCACTCACAAATGAAAATCCGCTAATATTTTTATCTTGAAACAATTCTTCTAATGCTTTTGTTCGTGATACCCCACTTAGAGTTTTAGGATTATCATAATGATGAGCAATCGGAGAACTTGTAAGTGGCTTCTTTGGTAAGCCATCATGCAAAAATTCCAAGGAAATATTCATAATTTCTTTGCCATTATAATTCACGATGCACTTACCAGAATTTGTAAACTCACCGACGATTGTCGCTTCTACTCCTCTTTTATCCATTAATTCTTTAAATGTATTCCATTTATTTTTAGGGACCGAGAGGGTCATTCTTTCTTGTGATTCAGAAATCCAAATTTGCCAAGGTTGTAGCCCTTGATATTTCAATGGAACTTTTTCTAAGTCAACGACTACTCCTCCGCACTCTTTGGCCATCTCAGCAATAGAACAAGAAATTCCCCCTGCTCCATTATCAGTAATACTTGTATACAGATCCATACCTCTTGCTTCTTTCACAATCGCATCACTTAATTTCTTTTGAGTGATGGGGTCGCCTATCTGCACTGCCGTGGCAGGGCTAGTAGAATCCATCGCCACAGAAGAGAAAGTCGCGCCGTGAATTCCATCTGCTCCGACTCTTCCTCCGACGACTACAACGTAATCTCCACTTAAAGCTTCTTTCAAATGAGAAGGCTTCCCATTTATTTTTCTTGGGATAATACCAACTGTCCCCACGAAAACAAGTGGCTTGCCTCTGAATTGGTCATCATATCTGACAAAGCCAGAAACCGTCGGAATTCCAGAACAATTACCTCCCACATTTACTCCTCTTATCACTCCATCCATAATTCTTTTAGGAGGAAGCATCTTTTGAGTTAAATTTTTATCTTTATAGAGAGCTCTAGTGTCATAAGGATCGCCAAAACAAAATCCGTACATATTGGCCACAGGTTTTGCTCCAAGTCCGAATCCAATAGTATCTCTATTGACTCCTACTATCCCAGTGATTGCTCCACCAAATGGGTCTAGAGCTGAGGGAGAATTATGAGTCTCTACCTTATGAGTCACCAAATTATCTTTATCAAAAATAATTCCGCCAGAATTATCAGAAAAGACTGAAACACAAAAATCATTTTTACCTTTTTGCTTGCGGATTGTATTGGTAGCTCCTTTAATATAAGTTTTATATAAGCCGTCCTTGATATCATCAATCGGATTTGCAAAAATTGTATGTTTACAATGCTCAGACCAAGTTTGAGCCAAAGATTCAAGCTCTATGTCTTTTGGATTCCTTCCAAGTTCTTGGAAATGTTTCTGAATCACTTTCATAGACTCCAAATCAAGAGCCAGCGGACCTCGTCTCACTCCATCATTACCTATGATTCCCTCTTTACCAATTTTAATAAGTTCTTCGTCTGACACCGAAAGAGAAACATTAATCACGGGAGTCTGTTTTAATAAGACAACCTTTGGAATAACTAATGGCAGATTATTATCTTTCCTAATTTCTTTTATGGTATATATATGCCCCTGCTCTATCAATGGATTATAAAGAGACGAAGCGATTTTCTTAACATCTTCCATACTAACTGTTCCAGAAATTAAGAAAACTTTTGAAGTGAAAACTTCCAATGAAATATTTTCTTTGGTATGAAGTAGATCTACAATCGTCTCTCTCGCTGTATGAGCGACATTGTCAGTCACCCCCGGCAGAAAGCCGATTTCAATTATATAAGAAAAATCTTTTACTTTGGGTAATTCATTTATTGAAAACTTTTCAAAAATTGGATTAGTAAAAGCGGCAGCTACCCTTGCTAGTTCATTAACAGAGAATCCACTTTGAATAAGATAGGAATCTATAATGGATAAATCTGTGATCTTACCATTGAGACCTAAACTGTTCCACGATTTTAAAAATAGCCCTTTTCGGCTATCTTCTCCTTTGGGTAAAACATACAATCGTGAAGTCATATAGGCATTATATAATACATAAAAATTAAAAACAAATAACGCCTAAATATAGCCTATATACAATTTTCTTGTTATAATATGAGTATGGAAACACTTAAAACTGAGAGATATTTTTTGTTCGCACTTTTAGCAGTTGTGCTTGTTCTGACATTATTCATACTTCTCCCATTTCTGACTATCTTTATACTCGCAGCAGCTTTTGCCGTAGTGATTAACCCAGTTTATACATGGATTAAGAATCATATCACAAAGAAAAATTCTAGTCTGGCATCTTTAATTACAATCATCATTTTCATTATAGTATTATGTGTACCACTTTTCTTTATGGGAAGTGTCATTTTCAATCAGGCACAAAATGCTTATCAATCTGTCATAGTAAATGGCAATACAGATTTATTTATTCACAAGATAGATACTTCTATTAACGAAGTAATGCCACAAGGTTTCACTTTTGATACTTATGGGAAAATCGCAAGCTTCACTTCTTTCTTAGCAAGCAACATCGGTAATTTTTTCACTTATACTTTCAATACTATCATAATGCTTGTGCTTATATTCTTCACTATGTTTTATATACTTAAAGATGGAGCAAGTTGGAAAGAAGGATTGATAAAATTTCTACCTCTTTCAGAAAAGAATATCCATGAAATTCTTTCTGATCTTAAAAATGCTGTAAACAGAGTCATTAAAGGTTCTTTCTTTATTGCTCTTGTTCAAGGGGTATTTGCATTCATGGGTCTTTGGTTCTTTGGAGTTCCCAATCCTGCACTCTGGGGAGTCGTCGCTGGGATGACTTCTCTCATTCCCAACCTAGGAACTTCTATTGTCGCAGTTCCTGCGGTGCTTTTCTTATATTTCACAGGGTTGCCTCTTCATGCTTTAGGTTTACTTATATGGTCCATACTATTAGTCGGTACGATAGATAACGTCCTTTCCCCTTATATCATTTCTAAAAATACAGAAATCCCGCCAATCCTTACATTGTTCGCAATTCTCGGTGGAATCTCTCTCTTGGGCCCAGTCGGTATACTCATAGGCCCACTCGTCTTGAGCTTGCTTTATAGTCTAGTCGCTATTTATAGAAGAGAAACAAATTAGAAAGACTTTCTACTATGCAGACTGTCCTGCTATATATCCAGTTGTCCAACAAATTTGGAGACTGTATCCTCCTGAATTTCTACTGATATTAAGTAAATCACCTGTAATAAATAAATTTTTGTAAAGTTTTGAAGACATAGTTTTCATATCTAATTCTTTAAGTGATACTCCTCCATCAGCTACTACTGCTCGTTCATAGCCCATCAAGTTGGTAATATGGACGGGGAGATTCTTTAGAAGTTTTACAAATTTCTTCCTATCTTCTTTCGTAATACTATGAACTTTTGTATTGAAATCTAAGCCCATATTTATGAGTTCTATCGCTTTCGCCATCCCCTCTGGAACTATTTCTTTAAGAATTGTTCTCCATACTTTATTTTTATTATTATCAAAAACTTTAATTATAGATTCTTCGAGTTTCCCTTCATTGGTATCTGGATATGCATCTATCAGGGCAGTAACCTTGCCTTCATTTTGTAACAAATCATCTACCTTTTTCGAACTATTTAAAATAAGTGGGCCTGAAAGTCCAAAATGTGTAAATAAAATCTTGCCTGTTTTAGAAAACTGCTTTTTACCATCTTGATAGAAACTTATCTTCATAAAAGAAAGTGATACTCCTGCGAGGCTCTTCACCCATAGGTCACCGACAGCAAGGGGCACAATATCTGGACTTGAATCTTTCACAGTATGTCCTATATCACGAAGCCACTTGAATCCATCCCCTGTTGAGCCAGTCTCTGGATGCGACATTCCCCCAGTAGCAAGAATGAAAGACTTGGCATAAAGAAGCCCATTGTTCGTCTCGATACTTTCTACTTTATCGCTTCTCACATTTATTTTCTTTACGGCACAATTACTTTTTACCTCTACGTGAAATTTTTTCATCTCTTTCTCCAAAACCTTAAATACATCTAAGGCCTTTTCAGTAATTGGGAAGACGCGGTTGCGAGCTTGAACTACGAGAGGAAGTCCGCGAGATTCAAAATACTTGAAAGTATCTTTTACTCCAAAAATAGAAAATGGTGAGTAAAGGAACGGAGCCCCTTCTCCGTAAACTTTTAGCATTTTATGGATATCTGGCTCATTGTTCGTGATGTTGCACCTACCACCACCAGTAATTTTTAATTTCTCTCCAAGATTTTTATTCTTGTCTAAGACAAGCACCGATTTACCACGAGCACCTAGAATTGAAGAAGCAAACATTCCTGATGCTCCACCACCTATCACTATCACATCCCAAATTTTGTCTTGTCTCGCCATAATTTTATATGTAGGCGGATTATTGTTTCTCATTTAGAATTTCTACCAATGCCATCTCTAAGGGAAGCTCATTGATCGGAGAACTACGTAGAGACTGATAAGCAGAAAGTAATATAGATAAAGTAGATGAAGAAATATGCTCTGGCTTTGAAGATACTAATGCAGTGATATATTCCATATCATGCTCGGAAATATTACCCTCTATTTCTCCTTTCATTTTTGGAGCATAACGAAGCATCAAGGCATCTCTTAATTTAGCCAGAATCATTTTCAAATAGATAGCCATATCTAGATTCTGTAAACTTGCTTTTTTAATACAAAGAAATCCTTCTTCCATATTCTTTGTAGCAATGGCATTTAAGAATTCGTCTACCAGAACAGTATTTGGGGACCCAGTAACTTCTTCAATATCTTTTAAACTTATTTTTTTATTTTGAGAGAAAGAAATAACTTTCTGTAAGGTTCCATACGCATCTCGGAAAGCTCCATCAGCTAGAAGAGCAATGAGCCCTGCTCCACCTTCCTCTAGTGTATATCCTTCTTTCTTTGCTACATTTGTCACAGCCAAAGAGAGAATTGCATCCGTTGGTTTCTTAAAAGTAAAACTCTGACAACGAGAAACGATAGTCTCAGGAACTTTCTCAAGCTCTGTCGTAGCCAGAATAAATATGACATGCTGGGGAGGTTCTTCAATGGTTTTAAGAAGTGCATTCCATGCATCCTTGGTGAACATATGCACTTCATCAAGAATGTAAATTTTATACTTAGAATCGAAAGGCATTGTGTGCACACTATCACGAATACTACGTACATCATCAATGCCACGATTTGAAGCTGCATCTAGCTCGTATATATCATTGGGAGATGTACCAAGCTCACTGGCAATAATGCGGGCAATGGTAGTCTTACCTGTCCCCCGTGGACCACAAAGAAGATAAGCGTGAGAGACTTTCCCAGCCTTGAGAGCTCCATCTATAGCCCCCACTATATGATCCTGCCCAATAACCTCTCCAAAATTCTCTGGACGGTACTTACGATATAAGGCGATATTCTCATTTGTATCTTTTTTAGAATCTTTCATAAGTATTAGTATACCAAATTAATGAATTTTAATAAAATCCCCAAAATTGACAAATTGGGTAATTGGGTATTAAATGATATCCAAATGAAGTAATTTTTAATTTAAAACCAAATCATATGGCAAAGAAAAAAGAAGCAACGGAAAAAAATCTTGTGGAGAAAATTAAAAAATCTCCAGAAGAAAAGAAGTTAAACTCAAGACAAATTCTCTTGAGTATTGATGTCCCAAAGGAAGTAAACCTTGGGGTCTATATAATAAAGAATGAAACAAGACCATTTCATTCTTGATAAAAGGAAATAAGGTTACGTGTTATGGCGGCCTTTTTTATTTTGTCTAAATTTAAGGAAGTCCGACTTCCTTAGTTTTAATCTATTACTCCAAACTAACCCCAAATATTTGAGACTCATCGAAGTTTTTCAACCAATCAATCATCTCTTTCTTAAATTTCTTCTCATCA
>JBAYKP010000010.1:0-28114 GCA_041664465.1 Minisyncoccota bacterium
ACTTGAGTTATATAAAAAATTAAATTTACCATTACCACATTTTTGTCATAACTGTCGTTATTATCAAAGGCTTAATTTGGAAAATCCTAGAAAACTCTGGCATCGTAAGTGTATGAAAGAAGGGTGTAGTAATGAATTTGAAACGAGTTATGCTCCAGATAGACCAGAAATAGTGTATTGCGAACGATGTTATCAGAATGAAGTAATTTAAAAATGCTATAATAAATTATGCCCAATGAAATTGAACTTTTAGATTTACTGCTAAAAAATAGGGGAATAAAAACAGAAGACAGAGAGAAATTTATAAATCCTTCATATGAAAAGGGGCTTTATGATCCGTATCTAATGAAAGATATGGAAAAGGCCGTTGTTAGAATTTTTGAAGCCATAGAAGCTAAAGAAAAGATAGTTATATATACCGATTATGATTGTGATGGTATACCTTCGGCTGTAATAATGCACGACTTTTTCAATAAAATTCGGTATGAAAATTTCTCTATTTACATACCGCATCGTCATGATGAAGGCTATGGACTTCATATGGATGCTATAAAGAAATTTATTGATGAAGAAGTGAAGCTTCTTATTACTTTTGATTTAGGGATTACAGCAATAGAGGAAGTTATAGAAGCACAAGCTGGAGGGATAGATGTGATAATAACAGATCATCACTTGCCACGACAACAGCTAAAGCAGTTAGATGGGCAGGCAAGCGATGATTTGCCAAATGCTTACGCTATTCTAAATCCTAAACAAGAAGGATGCCAGTATCCTGATAAAATGCTTTGCGGAGCGGGGATAGCTTTTAAACTCGTGCAAGCTCTCATCCAAAAATATGGAGAATATTGGAAAATAAATACTGGTTGGGAGAAATGGCTTCTCGATATGGTAGGGATGGCGACTTTGGCAGACCAAGTGCCATTAATTGATGAGAATCGTGTCTTTGCATTTTATGGACTTAAGGTTTTACAAAAAGGCAAAAGACCTGGAATGGTAGAAATTTTCCGGAAAGCAAATGTGGAGATGACAAAACTGACAGAGGAAGATATCACTTTTACTCTTGCTCCACGTATTAATGCAGCAAGTAGAATGGCGGATCCGATGATGGCTTTCGAGGCTCTCTCTGCGACGGATGCTGTCCTTGCAAAAACTTTGGCAGATAATTTATCTAAAATAAATGATGAGAGGAAAATAATGGTGGCTCATATGATGAAAGAAGTGAAAAAGACGATGAGTAAAAGAGAAGAGAAGAAGGTGATAGTAATAGGCAATCCATTGTGGAGGATAGGGGTCTTAGGAATTATTGCTTCAAAAATTGTAGAAGAATATAAAAGGCCAGTGTTCGTCTGGGGGTCTGATGGTAGTGATGTACTGAAAGGCTCTTGCCGTTCTTATGGTGGGGTAAACTTGGTAGAAATTATGAGTGCATTGCCAGAGAATAGTATACTTGAATTCGGAGGGCATGCGGGGGCGGGGGGATTTGCTGTGGCACATGAGGAGATACATTTCCTTGAAGAGAGAATACTTAAGGTTTATGGAGAAGACAAGGAGGTGGAAGAAGAAGCAAAATCTACAGGAGTTGAGGCAACTATTAATATGGACGATGTAACGAATGCGAATTATAATGTAATAGAGAAACTTGCACCATATGGAGTAGGAAATCCAAAGCCAAAATTTCTTTTTAAAGATGTAGCCATAGTAGGAGCGAAAGAATTTGGGAAAGAGAAAAACCATCTAGAATTAAGCTTCCCCAATAGTAAAGGGAAAATTGTGAAGGCAATAATCTTCTTTAAGAATAAAGAAAGTTATGGGAGTAAAATTGCAGTAGGAGAGAGGATAAATTTGGTAGCGACTTTTGAGAAAAGTACTTTTGGTGGTAAGACGGAATTAAGATTAAGAATTGTTGATATTTTGTGTTAAAATAATTTTATGTCAAAAAACTTAGAGATTTATACTGACGGTTCATCACTTGGGAATCCTGGCCCTGGAGGATGGGGGACGGTGGTAGTAGTGGAGGGTAAAATAGTCGATGAACTTGGGGGACACGATAAAGATACGACGAATAATCGGATGGAACTCAAAGCTTGCATAGAAGCGCTGAAATATATCTCAGCTAGGCAAGGCCTAGCTGAAAATGATGTTACTATAAATGCGGATTCGAGCTATGTACTTAATGGTATAACTAATTGGATTTTCGGTTGGGAGAAAAATGGGTGGAGAACTGCAAACAAGAAGCCAGTTATGAATCAAGAATTATGGCAAGAATTGATAGCACTTGTGAGAGAATTCAAAGGGAAAATAATTTGGCAGAAAGTGAAAGGGCATTCAGGTCATGTTTATAATGATAAAGCCGATGAAATAGCGACGACTTATGCAGCAAAGCAAAAAAGAAATTAGTTTAATAATCGCACTAATGATTATTGCATTGGTGCGATTTTTCTTTTTCATACCAAAAGCACCAGACTATAGTAATGTGGTGGGGAAAATGGTGGAATTTACTGGCGTAGTTTATGATGACCCGGATGTAAGATTAAAGAATAAACATTTGAATATTAAAATTGATAATCAAGATATCAATATTTTGGTTTTTGTTGGACGAGAGGAAGAGGTGGACTATGGAGACGAAGTGAAAGTAAAAGGAGTCTTAGAAGAACCTGAGAATTTCACGACGAATTCGGGGAAAGAATTTAATTATAAAAGATATTTAGCCAATAAAGATATTTATTATCTTATTAAGAACGCTGAAATAGAAATTCTTTCAACAGGAAATGGAAGTAAGGTGAAAACCTGGCTTTATAAAGTGAGAGCTTCATTTATGCAAAATATTAACAATGTTATCCCAATGCCGGAGAGTGACTTGGCAAATGGTTTAATACTAGGAGCCAGAGGCGGATTTGATGAAGACACCAGAGAAGATTTTATAGATACAGGAACGATACATATCATAGCTCTCTCAGGATACAATGTCTCGATAGTTGCAAATAATGTAATGAAATTTTTTGGATTAATTTTCTCCACAACTATATCTATAGTTTTAGGATTTGTAGTTATAATTTTATTTATTATTATGACTGGAGCCAGTGCGACTGCTATTCGGGCAGGCATAATGGCTTCTATTATGTTACTCGGAAGAATGACGGATAGAAAGTATTTAGCAGGCAGAGCCTTAATCGTCGCCGGACTTCTAATGATTGCTTATGATCCTAGAGTCCTTTCGGACATGTCTTTCCAATTATCTTTCATTGCAACTGGGGGAGTACTTTTCGTTACACCAAAAATTATAAATTGGTTTAAGTATCTGCCACTTCGGTATGGAGTCAGAGAAATGGTGGCTTCAACTGTCGCCGCCACCATCTCAGTATTACCTATACTTTTGTATTTGACGGGGATTCTATCTCTTGTGTCTTTGCCGGCGAACTTCTTGATATTACTAATTATCCCTACTGTGATGTTTTTCATTTTCATCACAGGGATGATTGGATTTATAATTCCTGTTTTTGTAATAATATCTGGGTATATAACATATATTATGCTTTTATATATGCTTTCTGTCATTCACTTTTTTGGCTCACTTCCATTTGCTAGCATTTCTATTCAATCTTTTCCACTCGTTCTTACAATTTTAATTTATGGATTTTTATTCTGGTGGGTGTTTAAGAAATCAAAACAAAATAGTCTCTGAAAAAAGCCTCACGCAGGCCTGATTAGTAAATCATATCGTGAGATAAGGGCCGAGTGCGAGCAAAAAACTCAGCAGAGTTTTTGATTCAGTAGAATCACCTAAGGGATAAAATAATAGGAAGAGAGCTATTTTGTGGAGATTTCTTTAAAATAACAAATTAAAATTATTTTCTATTACTTCCCAATTTAGATTTTCGAAGAAAGCCTCGATATATTTTTTCTTTTCTGCTGGAACATAGTCGAGGTAGTATGAATGTTCCCACATATCAAGACATAGAATAGGGGAGGCACCAACTAGGTGCCCCATATGCTGTTCATCCACCCAAGATATTATTAATTTATTACTTATTTTGTCAAAATAAAGCATAGACCATCCCACTCCACGAGTCGTTGCCACGAATTTAAAATGAGCTAAGAAATTATCAAATGAGCCCCACTCTTTCTCTAAAGCTTTGTATAAAGCACCTTCTTTATTTATTTCTTTATTTCCTCCGGATAATGAAGAGAAATAATATTCATGATTACGCATACCTCCAAACTCAAATCCGATACGGCGCTCTAATTCACCTAGAATGAATGCATTTTTCTCTGGGTCATTTTTTAATTCATACAATTTATTAAATATAGTATTTAAATTTGTGACGTACCCTTTATAAAGTTTCAAATGTTCTTCTATTGTCTTAGAACTGATACCTTTTAATTCCCCTAATTCAAAATTTTTTGCTATAAATGTTTCCATAATATTTATTTATAATGTTTAATGTTAATATATAAAGTATAGCATATGGAACGCATAAAAAAATATTTACCATATTTACTCGTTATCATACTTATTATCTTTGTTATTAGTATATGGTTTTTAGCTTTAAATCATAAAAATAACAAGTATTTGAAAGTTGTATTCTTAGATGTAGGGCAGGGTGATGCTATCTATATAGAAGCTCCGAATGGACGGCAAATGCTTGTAGATGGGGGACCAGATGCGACATTACTTTCACGACTTTCAAAAGTCATGCCTTTCGCCGATAGGTCTATTGATATGATAGTGGCAACGCATCCCGACCAAGATCATATTGGAGGATTTCCGTTACTACTGGATAATTATAAAGTGAGAAGTATATTAGAGAATGGTTGGACTGGAGATTCAAAAGTCTCTACTAGCTTAGAAGAAAAAATTGTACAGAAAAAAATAAATAAAATAATTGCACATCGCGGTATGCATATAATTTTAGATGATAAGAGGAATATTTATTTTGATATTTTGTTTCCAGATAGAGATATTACGAATTTTGAAAGTAACGATGCCTCAATTGTGGGGAAGCTTGTCTATGGAGAGAATTCATTTATGCTGACTGGAGATGCAAGCTTGTATACTGAGAATCTTATAGAATGGAACGAGAATGATAAGACGCTTGATGCTGATGTGCTCAAACTTGGGCATCATGGATCAAGAACTTCATCTAGTATTTTGTGGCTTAAAAAAGTTAGCCCAGAAATAGCAATAATTTCAGTAGATAAAGGAAATAAATATGGCCATCCACACAAGGAATTGCTTGAGAGACTTTCATTCCTTCATATTCCATTTTTAAGCACAGCTCTCATAGGAAATATAATTTTTGAAAGTGATGGAAAGCATTTGATTTCCCCCTCCCCTTACTAAGGGGAGGGTTGGGGAGGGGTTCCTAATTAATTAAGAACCTCCCCTCATTCCCCTCCTTAGTAAGGAGGGGAGGAACATAAAATAAAAATCTCGACAATGTCGAGATTTTTATTTTATGATTCCAGCTTTTTTTAAGACTGCGTAGGCTCCGTGCTTATTGATAGTTTTGATAGCTTTGGTTGAGATTGTAAGAGGGAAGTACTTTTTAAGTTCAGGGACATATATACGTTTCTTCTGAAGATTAGGATATTTGCGGACCATACCAGTAGGGTTGAACTTGGTAGCACGAACAACGTTGGAGTATCCTCCACCCATTATTGAGCCCTTTTTTGTTATATCGCAGACTTTTGCCATATGTGAGTCATATGCTATCATATAAAACATACGTATGCAAGCAGTCGATGGAATATTTTATATAGTAGTACTTATAATGTCTGTAGTGGTTCATGAGTTCGCTCATGGATACACAGCTTATCTTCTTGGCGATAATACAGCAAAAAATAGTGGACGCCTTACTTTAAATCCTCTAAAACATTTAGATCCTTTTGGTTCAGTTATCCTTCCTTTACTTCTTGTCTTTGCTAATGCTGGCTTTGTGATTGGATGGGCTCGTCCTGTGCCTTATAATCCTGCTAATCTTAGAAATGAGAAAAAGGGGACCCTCCTAGTAGCTATTGCCGGGATCTTGGCGAACTTAGTGCTTGTTATTTTATTTGGTCTTCTCATCAGATTTGCTCCATCATTGGGAATTCCTCTCACTAGTCCATTTTATAAAATTACCTCTATTATAGTTATATTAAATTTGGTTCTTGCTTTATTTAATTTAATCCCTATCCCACCTCTTGATGGATCAAAAATATTATTTTCATTTATTCCCGTCAAATACAGACATATTGAGAATTTCTTAGAAAAGTGGGGAATGTTCTTGCTTCTCTTCTTCATAATTTTCATTTGGGCAAAAATTGCCCCTATTATTTTCATTGCTTTTCATTTTATTACTGGGGTTTCATTGGGGTAAACGACAACTTGCCAATATGCTTGCTTTATTTAGCACTTTATAGTAAAGTATTTGGACTAGTCGTTTCGACTATTTTTTAAATAATATGCCTACAATCAATCAATTAGTTCGCAAAAATCGTAAATCAATCAAGAGGAAATCTAAAGCCGTAGCTTTGGCTCGTGGTTTTAATTCTATCAAGAACAAGCCTGTATATTACCCAGCGCCATTTAAGCGTGGAGTTTGTACTAAAGTTTCCACAACTACACCTAAGAAGCCTAACTCAGCTCTCCGTAAGATAGCTCGTGTCCGTCTTACCAATGGTATGGAAGTAACAGCTTATATTCCGGGAGAAGGGCACAATTTACAAGAGCACTCAGTAGTAATGATCCGTGGAGGACGTGTGAAAGACCTTATCGGAGTACGTTATCACATAGTCCGCGGACGTCTAGATACGACAGGAGTAGAGAAGCGTCGTCAGTCAAGAAGTCTCTATGGTACCAAGACTCCTAAAGCAGCAGTAAAGAAATAATTACGAATTAAAAAATTATGAGAAGAAAAATCAAAAATAGAAATATAGTAGCTCCAGATATAATGTATAACTCTCAGAAGTTAGGCAAATTTATCAACAACATTATGCTTCATGGCAAGAAGGAGACAGCTCGCAAATCTGTCTACAAAGCTTTTGAAATTATCAAAGAAAAGACAGGCAACCCAAATCCTCTTGAAGTTTTTGATACAGCTTTGAAAAATGCAGGTCCGACGGTAGAGGTTCGTTCACGTCGTATCGGTGGTGCGAACTACCAGGTCCCTCGCGAAGTTCGCCCTGAGAGACGTCTTGCCCTAGCTATGAAATGGATTATTGATGCTGCTCGCAGTAAGAAAGGTGCAGCCATCCACGAGAAGCTAGCCGAAGAGCTCATTCTTGCTTCCAAGAACGAAGGTGTTGCTATCAAGAAACGCGATGATACTCACAGAATGGCAGAGTCCAACAAAGCATTCGCACACTTTGCTTGGTAAGTTAAATTTTAAATTTTATTTAATTAATAATATATGGAAAGAGATTACCCACTAGAGAAAGTAAGAAATATTGGTATTATTGCTCACATCGATGCAGGTAAAACTACAACGACGGAGCGTGTGCTTTTTTATACAGGTGTATCGCACAAAATAGGTGAAGTTCACGATGGGGAGACTACTACTGACTGGATGGAGCAGGAAAGAGAGCGTGGAATTACTATTACATCTGCGGCTGTTACTTGTTTCTGGACTCCGACTTATGCAGAAATAACAGATAAATCAAAAAAACATCGTTTCAATATTATTGATACCCCAGGGCACATTGATTTCACTGTGGAAGTGAAGCGCTCACTTCGTGTGCTTGATGGAGCTGTTGTTGTCTTTGATGGAGTAGCAGGCGTTGAGCCTCAGTCCGAGACTAATTGGCGTTATGCTGATGAAGCAAGTGTTCCTCGTGTTTGTTTTATAAATAAGCTTGATCGTACAGGTGCATCATTCGAACATTCATATGCCACTATTCTTGATCGTCTTACAAAGAAAGCTATCAGAATGCAGATTCCTATTGGTCTTGAAGAAAATCATGAAGGAGTTGTGGATCTTCTAAAGATGAAAGCTTACTATTTCGAAGGGGAGATGGGGAATAAAGTTATCGAAAAAGACTTAAGTTCTTTGCCAGAAAATCTGATCGCTGATGCAGAAAAATATCACGCCGAACTTATTGAGAAAATCGTTGAGCAAGACGATGCAGTAATGAATGATTACTTGGAAGGGAAAATTCCAGATATTGATACTTTGAAAAAGTTGATGAGAAAGGGAGTTATTGCCAATGAAATTTTCCCAGTCTTTGCAGGTTCAGCTCTTAAGAATAAAGGAGTCCAGCTTGTACTTGATGCTGTTGTAGACTACTTGCCTTCACCACTTGATATTCCGGCTATCGAAGGAATCAATCCTGATACAGATGAAAAGGATGTTCGTCATGCAAGTGATGCAGAGCCATTTGCTGCTCTTGCTTTCAAGGTAGCGACTGACCCGTTCGTTGGGCAAATTATTTTCTTCCGTGTTTATTCAGGATCACTTTCCGCTGGAAGTTATGTTTATAATCCTCGCACAAGAAATAAAGAAAGAATTGGACGTATACTTCGTATGCATGCCAACGATCGTGAAGAAGTGAAGAAAGTCTATGCTGGGGAGATCGCCGCCGCTGTCGGACTTAAAGATACTATTACATCAGATACACTTTGTGATGAAGAACACCCAATAGAACTTTATAGAATTATTTTCCCAGAACCAGTTATTCAATTACGCGTCGAGCCAAAGACAAAAGCAGATCAAGAGAAAATGGGTATGGCCCTATCACGCTTGGCACAAGAGGACCCCACATTTCGAGTAACAACTGATGCCGAAACTAACGAGACAATCATTGCTGGAATGGGAGAACTTCACCTTGAAATTATCGTTGATCGTATGAAGAGAGAATTCTCTGTAGAGACAAACGTTGGTAAGCCTCAAGTAGCATACCGTGAGACTATTACAGGAGAAGCTCAAATGGAAGGTAAATATATCAAACAGTCAGGAGGCCGTGGTAACTATGGTCACGTCAAGATTCGTATCAAGCCGATGGATCAGAGTATCAAGGCTGAAGATTTGCCAAAGAATACAAAGAGAGAAAAAGGATTTGAATTCGTAAACACTATCAAAGGAGGAGCAATTCCCCAAGAATATATTCCTGCTTGTGAAAAAGGATTCAAAGAAGGATTGGATAGAGGAGTACTCGCCGGATTCAAACTTGAGAATGTCTCTGTGGAACTTTATGATGGGACGTATCACGATGTGGACTCTAATGAAATGGCCTTCAAGATTGCCGCAAGTATGGCAGTACAAGATGCATGTAAGATTGCTCGCCCAGTGATTCTAGAACCAATGATGCAAGTAGAAGTAGTCACCCCTGATAAATTTATGGGAGACGTTACCGGATCACTCTCTTCCAAGCGTGGACTTATAGAAGGTATGGAAGCACGTGGGATGAATCAAGCAGTGAAAGCTGTTGTGCCACTTTCTGAAATGTTCGGTTATATGACGACACTCCGCTCTATGACCGAAGGACGCGCAGGATTCACAATGGAATTCCTCCGTTATGATATCGTACCAAATAGTGTAGCAACTTCAATCATTGAATCAAGGAAATAATAATGATATAATATACTTATATTATTAATTAATTTCGTAAAATCACGTATGAAAAAAGGGAATATGGGGGTGATAGCTTCTTTTATTATTGTAGCCATACTTATTGGGCTTGTTGTTTATGCTCTTATGCATAAAATTACCAAAGAAGACCCATTAGAAGGCATAAAAGGTGTGAATGAAGCTCAAAAGGCAAATGATGCAGAGCAAGCACAGACACCAACAAGTGAGACATTAAAAACAGAAGAAACATCAACACAACAAAAAACTATGGATACAAATACAAAAAAATTAAATAATTTCACTCCAGTTTCAAAAGTTTCTAAATTAGAAAAGATAGATTTAGTCGTAGGCACAGGGGCACTAGTAAAAGCCGGAGACACAGTGAGTGTGCATTACACAGGAGCGGTTGCTGCCACAGGGGTCATCTTTCAATCCTCTAAAGATTTTGGAACAGAACCAGTTACGTTTCCTCTCTCTGGTGTTATCAAAGGATGGACCGATGGAATCCCCGGAATGAAAGTCGGAGGTACTCGTCGTCTAGTGATACCAGCAGGAGAGGCTTATGGAGCAAACCCACCAGGCGGTTCTGGAATCCCTGCCAATGCCGACTTAGTCTTTGACGTAGAGCTAGTCGCAATTAAATAAAAAATTAAATCATGAACGAAAAAGTAAAATCATTTTTTAAAAAAAATATAAGAAGAAAGCGTGCATGGGGGATTATAATAATTTTTCTTGTTTTTATTTCTTATCTTATTTTTAAAACTCCAAGTAGTGCGATCAACACCGTAACTGACATTGCCAAACTTTCAGATTTGAAAGAGACGGTATTAGCTACTGGGCAGGTCGTTTCCAATACGGATTTGAATTTGTCTTTCAATGCGACAGGAGTTGTGAAATCTTTAAAAGTAAAAGTAGGAGATAAGGTTAAAGATGGACAAGTCCTTGCGACTTTAGATGGGGGCTCTGAATTTGCCGCTCTTACTTCAGCTCGAGGAGCTCTCGCTTCCGCAGTAGCTAGACTTAAGAAGACCATAGAAGGAGCATCAAGCGAAGAAATAGCACTTTCAGAAATAACTCTCAATCAAACCAAACTAACACAAGATATCGCCGTCAATAATGCATATCAGAATCTTTTAAATTCAACTCCTGTTGCAGTTCCTAAGGATGGTAGTAGCGACTATACCGCACCAATAATAAGTGGGACTTATAAATTGGGCAAAGAAGGCACTATCCACATCACTTCATATTATAGTGTAGGAGGTACAAGTTTTACAGCATCAGGTCTTACTAATGGTAATGGTATCAACAACACTATCATTGCTCAGCCTATCGGTGATTCCGGTCTCTATATTACATTTCCAAGTACTACCAGTATAAATGTAACAGATTGGGAGATAGAAATACCCAATAAGAAAGCGGCCAATTATTTAGCAAATTATAATGCATATCAATCAGCACTTTCTCAGGCAAAGTTTGCTATAGATCAGCGTACTGCTGAGCTTGCTATAAAGAAATCAAAAGCCAGAGGTTCTGATATAGATTTGGCCAATGCTGATATTCTCTCGGCAGAGGGTCAAGTACAAGGAGCTCTAGCACGATACAACAACACCATAATAGCCGCTCCCGCTGATGGGACTATTACTAGTATTGATATCAAGATTGGCGAGCAAGCTATGGCTCAAAAGGAAGCAATAGTGCTTCAAGATGTTTCCAATATTTATATAGAGACAAACATAAATGAAGCCAATATTAGTAATCTAGCTCTCGGTATGCCCATTGATATTACCTACGATTCTTTCGGTCCAGAGAAAATTTTCAAGGGTACTATTACCAAGATTGATCCATCTTCGACTTTAGTTTCTGGAGTTGTCAATTATAAAATTATAGTTAGTACCGAACAGTTAAAAGAATTAAGACCTGGGATGACTGCCAATATGACGATTAAAGTAAAAGAAAAAGTGGGTGTTATTGCTATACCTTCACGT
Source organism: Minisyncoccota bacterium (assembly GCA_041664465.1). Taxonomy (GTDB): domain Bacteria; phylum Patescibacteriota; class Minisyncoccia; order Phycocordibacterales; family UBA9973; genus UBA8515. Next base: position 11,531 of record JBAYKP010000010.1, read on the forward strand.
TCTATTGTGACAGATAGCAAAGGGGATAGGACGCTTCGTATCGTTACCAATCCCCGCACAAAGAAATATAAATCCGTTCCTGTCATTACAGGATTGGAAGGTGATGGTGGATTAGTAGAAGTTCTCTCTGGTCTCTCTGTTGGCGAAGAATTTGTAATCTTAATTAAATAGTAAAATGTTAATAGAACTTAAAAATATAATTAAAAATTACGATAATGGAGGCGTGATCACTAAAGTCTTGCGTGGTGTTGATTTGTCTGTGGAGGAAGGAGAATTTGTCGCTATTATGGGGCCATCTGGTTCAGGTAAATCCACCCTTATGCACACTATTGGCTTCCTCGATCGTCCGACGACTGGCACGTATCTTTTCGATGGAGAGAATACAGAAAATTTTAATGATGATGAGCTTGCTCGTATTAGGAACAACCGTATCGGTTTCGTTTTTCAATCTTTCAATCTTCTTCCTCGTACTTCAGTCTTAGACAATGTAATGCTTCCGCTTCTTTATAGTGGAGATAAAAATAATCACGAAAGTCGCGCGAAGGTTGCTCTCGAAGCGGTGGGCCTCGGGGAAAGACTTCACTTTATGAGTAATCAGATCTCAGGTGGACAGAAGCAACGTGTCGCGATAGCTCGTGCTCTTGTCTGCGATCCGAAAGTTATTTTTGCCGACGAGCCGACAGGTAACTTGGATTCAAAAAGTGGAGCAACTGTCATGAACATTCTTGAGAAATTAAATAAAGAAGGTCGCACTATCATTCTGGTCTCTCATGACAAGCAAGTAGCTCTCCACGCGAATCGTATCGTGACTATTTCAGACGGAGAAATTATTTCTGATATGCTCGTACCCGAGAAAGAGAGAGTTCACTCAAAAGAAATTAAAGAGGATGAATAATTTAGTTAAAGAAATCAAGACGACGATTAAAGATTTGCTTGCCAGAAAAAGTAGATCATTTTTGACAATTCTCGGCATTATCATTGGAGTTGCTGGCGTCATCATTATTATTTCACTTGGCTCAGGAGCTCAATCTCTAGTCTTGGGACAAATTACAAAATTGGGTACAAATTTAGTGGGAGTTCTCCCAGGGAAAAGTAATGAGAATGGTCCACCGACATCTGTTTTTGGAGTCCAAATTAAAACTTTAACACTTTCTGACGCTAATGCAATTAAAGACAAGAGCAATGTACCCAATGTCACTGCTGTCGCATCCTTCGTCAGTGGTAGCACAACTATTATTGTTGGCCATGAAAGTGTGGATACTTCTTTTGTGGCGACTGATGGAAGTTATACAAAAATACAAAATACTGAAATGATTAAAGGGACTTTTTTCACAGAAGAAGAAAGTAATGCAGGAAGTAATGTCATAGTCTTAGGTTATGATGTGGCGAAAGCTCTTTTCCCCAATGGTAATGAAATAGGTTCTGTTGTGAAAATTAAAATCCCCGATAATAATCCTAATGATCATAATGTTACCAGCAGTGTCCCACTCCGAGTTATAGGGGTACAGAAAAAGTTAGGAACTGTCGCATTTCAGAATCAAGATGATCAAGTCTTTATTCCATTTTCTATCGGTCAACGTCAAATTCTTGGCATTGATTATGTTCAATTTATCCGTATTAAGATTGATAATTCTACTAATGTGAAAATAGCGATGGAAGATATCACTAGAACTCTAAGAGAACAGCATAGAATTCGCGGGACAGAAGAAGAAGATTTTTCTGTCCGCGATTTAGCTGATGCCATCAAACTTTTGACGGGGATCACAGATACACTCCGTATATTCTTGGGGCTTATGGCCGGTATTTCTCTTGTAGTCGGAGGGATAGGAATTATGAATATTATGCTCGTGACAGTTTCCGAAAGAACACGTGAGATAGGACTGCGTAAAGCGATAGGTGCCACGAGGAAAAATATCAGAAATCAATTCCTTCTTGAATCCATTGTTCTCACTTTCTCGGGTGGAATTTTAGGAATTATTTTGGGAATATTTATATCTTATATAGTGGCTCTCGGCGCTCGTTTTGCGGGGTATGATTGGGCTTTCATCATCTCACCATTTGCGGTTATATTAGCAGTTTCTGTTTCAATTCTGACCGGTATTGTTTTCGGACTTTACCCAGCTTTGAAGGCGGCGAAGTTAGATCCAATAGTTGCTTTACGTTATGAATAGTTAAACTTAATTTAAAATGTATAATATTTATTTTAAACAAGCTATACGTGGAATAAAATCTAATCCTTCAAGGACGCTTTTAACGACGCTTGGTATTATGATCGGTATCGGGACAGTCATCCTTGTTCTTTCAGCGGGTGAAGGATTTAAAAGTTATATCAATGCACAAGTTGAAGCTTTCGGTTCTAATTCAGTTATTATTCAAACGTCTGTTCCTGCCTCTACTAAGGCCAGATCAAGTTCTAGTAGTACTTCAAGTGAGCCAAATAATTCTGGAATGAATGCAGTTCCTATTATGACTTTAAAAATTCGTGATGTTGAGGATATAAAAAAGCTTCCCAATGTGAAGAATGCTTATGGAGCTTCTATGGGCCAACAGATTGTAACTTATAAGGGTGTTTCGAAAACCTCATTTATTTTTGGAGCATCGGCTGCTCGTTTTGATATTGATAAAGGAGTTGTAGAGAAAGGAAGAATTTATAGCGATCAAGAAGATAAATCATTATCGCAAGTGGCGATCTTGGGGAATACTCTCGCCAAGGATTTATTTGGTGATGCAGATCCACTTGGCAAGATGATCAGAGTCGGGAATTATAATTTTGAAGTCATTGGAGTGTATGAATATTTAGGTGGGTTTACGACTGATGACCAGCAGGTTTTCATACCGGTCAATACATTACAAAAGAAAATTTTAGGTATTGATTACCTTATTTATTCTATTGTCCAATTAAAAGATAATAAAAAAGTAGATGTTATCACTTTAGATATCATTGATGTTTTAAGACGTAATCATTATATTACTGATCCAAGTCGTGATGATTTCAAAGTGCAAACATCAGCAGAGAGTTTAGGAACTTTCAATACTATTTTACAAGCTATCACATTTTTACTTATTGCGATAGCTTCTATCTCACTTATCGTTGGGGGAGTGGGGGTAATGAATATTATGTATGTGGTTGTGACAGAACGAATTGGTGAGATAGGGCTCAAGAAAGCTCTTGGGGCCAGAGGTCGTGATATTCTTTATGAGTTTATGATTGAAGCAGTGCTCCTGACTATTATTGGAGGGATTATCGGGATTATTGGGGGCTCATTCCTTGCTTTTATAGTGGCAAAGATTGCCCAAAGTACAGGTCTTGATTGGAAATTTATCGTGCCTATTTGGGGGATTATAGTCTCTGTTTCAGTGTCTATGATTATCGGTATAGTTTTCGGAGTTTTCCCAGCTCGTAATGCCGCTCGCCTCGATCCAATCGTGGCATTGAATAGAGAATAAACCTCCCCCTACCCCCTCCTTATCAGGAGGGGGTTTCGGCCTCCCCTGATAAGGGGAGGTTGGAGGGGTTTGTATTTATGCTATAATACTTTTATGGAAACATTATTAAACAACAACAAAAAAATAACTTGTGCGGTTTTTATATTATTAGTAATTATTTCGTGTTATTTTGTTATTAAGACAGTGAATGAAGTGAGGAATGAAGGTAGTGCTATTCTTGGCAGTAAGCCTGTGAATACTATTACTGTATCAGGGATAGGTGAGGCACTTGCAGTTTCTGATATTGCTTCTTTATATATAAATTTGAATAAAGAGGGTAAAACTGCCAAAGAAGCGCAAGATTTACTAAATGTAGAAATTAGTAAAGTATTAAAATATCTAAAAGATCAGAAGATAGATGATAAAGATATCAAGTCAGAATACGGCGGGCTTAATCCAAAGTATTCTTATGAGGGTGGAGGGGTTGTCTGTATGGCTTATCCTTGCCCAACTCGTGACCCAAAGATTACAGGATATACAGCTACGCAATCTATTACAGTCAAAGTTCGTGCAGTTGATAGTGCAAGCGATGTTCGTACAGGTTTAGCTACTCTCGGAGTTACGAATATCAGTGGTCCAACATTTTCTATTGATGATGAGGAGAGCTTCAAAGTAGAAGCACGTTCCAAAGCAATTCTTGATGCAAGAGAGAAAGCCAAAGTTTTAGCTTCTGAGCTTGGTGTTCGTCTAGGTCATGTAGTAAGTTTCAACGAGAATAGTGGGGGAGGTTATCCTATGTATGGAGAGAAGACTATGACGGCAGATAGTGTATCATCTGCAGTTCCTGCTCCAGTCCTACCAAAAGGCGAGAATAAAATTACTTCAAATATCAGTATTACTTACGAGATAAAATAACGTATAACACGTAACATACAGCACATAGCAATAGGGCCCGAAGCTTCGCTTCGGGCCCTATTTGCATTATCTCGCTTCTAGTGGTAATATACACTTATTACACCCCCAGGGTGTTTTTTAATAAAACTAATTAAATTATATATGGACTCAATAACTCAATTTTTCAAGGAAGTTTATGCCGAATCCAAGCACATCACATGGCCTACTCGCAAGCAGACTTTTTATTTCACTATCGCCGTACTCGCTATATCTCTATTTGTCGCTTACTACCTAGGATTACTAGACTTTTTATTTAGTAGAGGTTTGGAGAAAGCATTATTACTACGATAATTATTAAATATTATGGCAAAACAAGAATTAAGAGGAGAAAGGAATTGGTACGCAATTCATACTTATGCAGGTTATGAGAATGCAGTTATGCGTAATCTAAAACAGCGTATTGATTCACTCGGAGTCAATGATAAGATTTTCAGCGTCGTTGTTCCTACTGAAAAGAAAATTAAAATAAAAGCAGGCAAAAGAGTAGAAATAGAAGAGAAAGTTTATCCCGGTTACGTCTTAGTGGATATGATTGTGGATGATAATTCTTGGTATGTTGTTCGTAATACTCCTCGTGTCACAGGATTCGTCGGAGCAGGAGTCAATCCAGTTCCACTCAATAAGAAAGAAGTAGATGATTTGTTTGGACGTATGGATAAAAATAATGGTCCGACCAAGCACCAGATTGATCTTGAAGTAGGGGAAATGGTTCGTATCGCTGAGGGTCCATTTAAAGAGCTTGAAGGAAAGGTTAGTGACGTAGATAATGAAAGAGGTAAAGTCAAAGTTCTCGTTTCAATGTTTGGTAGAGAAACCCCCGTTGAATTGGATTTCTTGCAAATTAAGAAAATTTAAGATAATATCAAGACTGTTACGCTAGCTTCAAATTATTAAGTATTTTTCAAATATATGGCAAAAAAAATCACAAAAAAAGTTAAATTACAAATACCAGCTGCAAAGGTCACCCCAGCTCCTCCACTAGGTCCAGCACTTGGTCAGGCAGGAGTGAACATTGCCGAATTCTGTCAGAAGTTCAATGCTATGACTGCCAAAGACGCAGGAGAGATAGTGGGAGTAGTTATCACAGTTTACGAAGATCGTACTTATGATATCAAGGTGAAGACTCCACCAGTTTCAGGTCTTATATTTAAAGCCGCAGGAGTAGAAGGTGGATCAGGTAAGCCGAATCTAACTAAGGTTGGCTCTATCACGAAAGCCCAAGTCCGTGCTATCGCAGAGAAGAAGATGCCAGACTTGAATGCCAAAGACATAGAAGGGGGAATGTTGATAGTAGAAGGCAGTGCTCGTTCTGCAGGAATTAATATTGTATAATATTTTCTTATAAAATCTCTCCTTCGGGAGAGTTTTTATTTTTTATTAAAATGAAGAAGAAAAGAAGAATTCCATTTTTAGCAAAAATGTTACAGAGGATTGCTCCTAGAATTGGAGCGAAGGTTTTCATAGAGCCCAAATGGGGGATAGTCTCTCAGATTACATTTAAAAATGGCAAGAAAAGATATGGCAGGTATAATTGTCTAGATTTGAATTCTCTCGGTGCATCGGAAATTGCTACCGATAAAGGTTACGCGAATTTCTTTATGAAGAGAATGGGCTATCCGACTATTCTAGGCCGGACTTTCTATAGTGATGCTTGGGCCAAGGCAATTGGCTCTAAAGATACTATAGATAAAGCATTTAGATATGGTCAAACTCTCGGTTTCCCATTTATCGTGAAGCCCAATAGTGGAAGTCAGGGTAGTGAAGTAACTAAAATTTATAATAAAACGGAATTTTATCTTACGATGAAAAGAATCTTCAAGAAAGATAAAATTGCTCTGGTAGAGAAGTATATAGAGGGCAGGGATTATAGAGTCGTGGTCTTAGATGATCATATCATCTCGGCTTACGAGAGAATCCCACTAAATGTGACAGGGGATGGTAAGTCAACGATAAAGAATTTGATTAAAAAAAAGCAAATATCTTTCTCTAAAATAAAACGCGATATCAAAATTGACAACAAGAGTACGATTATTAAAAATAAATTAAAACGCCAAGGTTATACGCTCTCATCTATTTTACCAAAGTCAGAAACTATATATATATTAGATAATGCCAATCTATCTTCCGGGGGGGATTCAATAGATGTGACAAATCAAATTCACAATGAATTTAAGAAGATTGCAGTAGGGCTTACAAGGGATATGGGGTTGCGACTTTGTGGTGTGGACTTTATGGTACAGGGCGATATAAAAGAGAAACCCAACAAATACTTTATTATTGAAGTCAATGCTGCTCCTGGGCTTGATCACTATGTGACTACTGGCCTTGCCCAGAAGAAGATTGTAGAAGACCTTTATCTCAAAGTCCTTCAAAGCATGGAGAAGTAAATATTTATTTTGAAACTCTTTCTACGTATTCGCCGGTGGTAGTATTCACTACTATTTTGTCGCCTTCTTCTACAAAGAAGGGGACCCCAATTTTAATGCCGTTTTCAAGTACTGCGAGCTTCCCTCCACCGTTGGCAGTATTCCCACGGATAGATGGGGGAGCTTCTTTAATTGTGAATTCCATTTTAACAGGAAGAATAATTTTAATCATTTTCTCTTCATCGTTATCATCCCAGATCATAGCTGTAACCTTACTATCAGCCTTTAGATAAGTACTTGCATCTCCAATAATTTTCTCATCTATTTTAAAGCGATTCTTTGGGTCATCTAAATCGCAAAACCAGTATTCACCTTTATTGGAATATAAGAATTTTATATCTCTCTTGATGATATCGGCTTCATCGGCTTTATCAGCAGCGTGGAAAGTTGCATTCCAAGTACGCCCAGAGAGCAAGCTCTTAAGCTTCGCCTGATTCTGAGGCTTGCGCATTTGAGTGCGAGCGACGTGATTGTCTAATACTTCGCAAGGCTCATCTTCATATATAATTATTTTCCCAGCACGTATTTCACTGTATTCAAGCATATATTTAAAATTTAATTAATAACAAAGTGAGTATAACAGAAATATCTTCTCAATCAAACCCCTCCAACCTCCCCTTATCAGGGGAGGCAAAACCCCTCCTGATAAGGAGGGGTAGGGGAGGTTTATTCTCCACTACTTGCCACCTGTATTTCTCCGAAACGATTTCTGACTTCTTTTAATATTTCTTCGGCGAGCTTTTTATTATCTCTCAGATATGTGCGAGCCGCATCGTAGCCACGTCCAAGTTTGATTTCCTCTACCGGACCTTTCTCTTTTTGTTTAGCAGTTCCGTTATAAGAGAATATTGCCCCACTTGTCTTACTTATGATTCCTAGCTTCTCACCGAGTGCCATTATTTCTCCTTCACGAGAAATTCCTTCGCCATATAGTATATCGAATTCTGTTTGTTTGAATGGAGCCGCAACTTTATTCTTCACGACTTTCACTCTTGTCCTACTTCCGACGACTTCTTCACCTTTTTTTATTTGTGCAATTCTTCTTATATCAAGTCTAATAGTAGTATAGAATTTGAGGGCCTTACCTCCGGGAGTCGTCTCAGGATTGCCAAACATCACTCCTATCTGCATACGAATCTGATTTATGAAAATGACAACAGTCTTAGAATGAGAAACGATAGCAGTGAGCTTGCGCAATGCTTGCGACATTAGGCGGGCTTGCTTGCCCATATGTTGCTGACCCATATCTCCCTCTATCTCATCTTTCGGAGTAAGAGCCGCGACGGAGTCTATGACGACGACATCTATCTTGCCTGAGCGTATCAAGCTTTCTGTGATCTCAAGACCTTGTTCGCCATTGTCTGGTTGAGAGATTAGAAGATCTTTTATATTTACTCCAAGCTTCTGGGCATAGTCTGGGTCCATTGCATGCTCCGCATCTATATAAGCACAAACCCCGCCTTTCTTCTGGGCTTCAGCGACGATGTGTAGGGCAAGGGTTGTCTTGCCTGAAGATTCTGGTCCATATATTTCTATCATTCTTCCACGAGGCACTCCACCTACACCGAGAGCCATATCAAGTCCGATAGACCCAGTAGGGATTACATCTATATCTACCTTCGGAGCATCTCCTAGCTTCATTATTGCACCCTCTCCGAACTTGGTCTGAATAGATCTGATTGTATCTTCTATCTCACTGCCCATTTCCTTTGGAGCCTTTTTTGCTTTTTTTATCATATGTTTTTTAAAAATGTGTAGCAAGATTGTTAAAATTTTTGTCCGTGTAGGCCCCAGTACTCTGGGTAAAGCGGCGAAAATTTTAATAATCTTGCGGAACTATTTTTATTTTTTAATTATTATTAATTATTTAACATTGCGACTGCTGGGGCCTCTCCTTCATAAACCAATTGGAATTTCTTTTCTTTATTTTTGCCGAACTTATCAGTAGCATCAATCGTGACGACAGAGAATCCAGGGATAAGGGCGATAGTCTCATTGAAACTTCCATCCTTATCTATGAATATCTCTCTTCCGTTTAAGCTTATATAAGTGGCATTTGGTGCTTTACCTATAACTTTTGTAATGGAAGTATTTTTATCACGTTCTATCCTAGCTTCTATTTGTATTCCTTTTACTAAAAATGAAGTTTTCTCCCAAGCAAAAATTCCAATAATTATAAAGAGCATCAGACAAGATATAATCGAGAACCACCACTTTATGTTTTTGTTTTTTATCTCTTTCATTTTGTATTATATTTAAATATACCAGAACTTAGCCCGTATAGATTTTTTATAATAGTTCTTGAGAAATGCCTTACGGAGGCCGTCGGGCCGAGTACGAGCAAAATTTTCAGCAGAAAATTATTGTGTGCATTTCGAGAGAAGCTATTAAAAAAATCTAGAAAGAACAAACTACACAATACTCCCATTATACCACTATCCCACCACAATATCATCCGTATTATTCACACTTTTTTCTATTACTTCTCTTGGCTTTGCTCCATTCCCTGGGCCTACGACATTATGATCTTCTAGCATATCTATAAGCTTGGCCGCCCGAGCATAGCCCACGCCAAGCTTTCTCTGCAGATATGAAGTGGAGGCTTTCTGATCGCGGATTACTATCTCTCTGGCTTCTTCATACAAGTCATCTTCACCATCTCCACTTTCCATGCTATCACTAAACAGGCTGTTTCCCTTTTCAATATTTCCTGTGAGTACGATCATATCTGGGATTTCATCTATATAAGCATTTTTCAAATATTCTACGACTTTCTTTACTTCATCTTCAGAAATGAAAGCACTTTGCAAGCGTTCAGGCTGGCTCATTTCTCCACTGGCGTAGAGCATATCTCCAGCACCTAGGAGCTTCTCAGCTCCTCCTTGATCCAGAATCGTTCTTGAATCTATTTGTGAAGAGACTTGGAGAGCAATACGTGTAGGAATATTCGCCTTGATAAGTCCAGTAATGACGTTGACTGATGGTCGCTGAGTAGAGAGTATGATGTGGATTCCAACAGCACGTGACATTTGAGCTAGGCGGACGATGGCGCTTTCAAGCTCTCTCGGATATGCTTGCATAATGTCGGCAAGTTCATCTATGACTATCACTATGTATGGCATTCTCTCGGCTTCACCTTCTTTAGACTTGGCATAGACAGTAGAATGATAAGACTCTATATCGCGGACAGATTCGGCTTGAAGCACATCATACCTACGATCCATTTCTTTGGCTGCCCACTTCAATGCGAGAATTGTTTTCTTCGGATCAGTTATGACTGGAGTGAGGAGGTGGGGGATTTTATTGTACAAAGTGAGCTCGACTCTTTTCGGATCTACCATTATGAGCTTCATATCTTCTGGTCCATTTCTGTATAAGAGGGAAGTAATAATAGAGTGAATAGTCACAGACTTACCAGAGCCAGTCGTACCGGCGATCAGGCAGTGAGGCATCTTCGCCAAGTTGCCGAAGACGGCCTTACCAGAGAGTCCACGGCCGAGGGCGACAGTGAGGGGCTTCGGAGAATTTTGGAATTTGTCATCAGCGAGTAAGGTGGCCAATCCGACAGTAGATTTCACTTTATTTGGTATCTCGACTCCGACGAGTGATTTGCCAGGGATTGGTGCTTCGATGCGGATAGGGTGAGCAGCGAGGGCCAGAGCCAAGTCATTCTGGAGCCCGACTATACGCGAGAGCTTCACTCCTTGGGCAGGCTTGAGAGCATAGCGAGTGACGGTGGGGCCCACAGTTACTTCATCCATCTCGACAGGAATGCCGAAGTTGAGAAGTGTCCTCTGGATGATATTCGTATTGCCTTTCATATCTCCGATGTTCGGTTTGCCTTTGTCCTTTTCAAGGAGAGAGAGTGGGGGAGGGACGTAGTTGGTATGCGATTTTGCGAAATCGTGCCGCGCAACGTCCTTTGAAGCGCGGCTTACTTTTTCATCTTTTATCATACCTTCAGTATATTCTAGCTCTTGTGTTTTTGTATCGGCATTTATTGTAGGAGTTGGGATTTCCTCTATTGGAATTTCTTCAGCATCTTTATTATTATCACCCGTAAAAGGCAAAGTAACTTCTTTGCCCATTAGTTCTTTTATTTTTCTCCAAAGAGCAATTAAGTTGGGCTTCTCATCAAATAAAATTATCAGAGAAGTTATAAGCACTGCTCCTAGGATAAGTATCGCCCCATAAACTCCGAAGAGTTTGATGAACGGCCATGAGACCATACTCCCGAGATACCCGCCATAAGTAATGATGAGGGAGGCCCCTGATCCATTTGAGGCGACGTCCATTATCCCCAAGGCCGAGAGTAATACCAAGAATCCTGTGATAGTTTTAAGTTTAGCAATTTCTACTCCACCATTTTTCAGGAAAGAAATCCCGACGACGGCCAGAATGATAGGGAGCAAGTAGTACCCGAAGCCGAACAATGCACTCAATATTTTGTATATGAAATCTCCAGCCGGACCAGCGAGTCGGAACATTGTTAATAAAATCAAAAGTCCAAAAACAAGAAATGAAATCCCCCAGATACTTTGCCTTGTTTCATCTTTAAGTTCTACTTTTCCTCGTCCTTTTTTGTTGGACTTTTTTCCCTTTTTTGGTTCATCCTCATATTCCTCTTCCACATCTTTTTTTGCCATAATATTCTCTTATTATAGCATAAAAAATAATATGAAAAAAATTGGGGAATGGTATTTGAATTCCTCTCCCCCTGCAAAGGGGGAGTGCCCGTAGGGCGAGGGGGTGAATAAGTAATTAACCCCTCCGCCTTCGGCACCTCCCTTACAGGGACTGTCCACTCATTGGATTTTTTAATAAAAAATCTCAATGAGTCTTGCACTTGGGTCCCTGACCCAAGCTCACCCTTCACAGGGGAGGAAAATTAATTCGGGCTTGCACCAAAAATTTTTCGGTATATAATGGACAGATTAAAGACATAAGTTTCTTGTCGTTGACGAGAAAAAAGACACTATGAATAATCAAAAAGACACACAAAAGACATCTTTAAATTCATATGGGCAGAGCAATGTCCTAGATGTAAAGTCATTAAATAGCAAGCATATTTATGAATTTGCAAACAAAAAGACAGAAAAGCTAGTTACAGCTTTATATATGGTCACTGACTGTATGGATATAGATGATGCCCTGAAGAGCAAGCTCCGCCAGCTTGGCGTAGAGCTCCTCTCCGATATGTACAAGCTCTCTACTCTATCTCCTTTGGATAAGCACAATCATATTTCATCTTCTTTGTCACATGTATACGAGGTCCTTTCTTTTGTGGAGATTGCCTATACGATTGGTTTCATTTCAGAGATGAATACTGCTATTTTAAAGAAAGAATTTATGATTCTAATAGGGGAGCTAGAGAGCCACCAGAAGAAAGACAAGCACTTCACTTTCGTCCTAGACGATCAGATGTTTTCTCTTCCAGATTCTACTAGGCAAGACCTAGTCGGTAATATAAAAGACAAAAGGACATTATCAGATAGTGTGTCCTTTATAAATAATAAAAGTCCTTTACAAACTTTCAAGTCTGATAGACATAGTCTGTCTTCTACTAATCTGACCGATAAGAAAGATAGAATTGAAAAAATATTGAATCTTATAAAAGGTATGCCCGCCAATGAGGCGGGGAAGAAAGATATCTCCATCAAGGACATCTCCTCTTCATTTACAGACTGTTCTGAGAAGACAATTCAACGCGAATTAAACTCTTTAGTTGCTAAAGGGCAAATCAAGAAGACAGGTGCTAAGAGATGGAGTAGATACCAGCTGGGTTAAATTCCTCCCCTCCTTACTTATCCACACCCACCCATATATCTATTGCATATTATTTATCCCCATTATATAATAAGGCTACATATTAGTGTGTTGGCATTTTTATGCTTTATATGCTAGTATGTAGTATCTCTTTATGTATAGCTTTTAGCTTTACCAGAGAGACAGGATCATTGAAAATTTAATACCATTAATTTCTAATACCAAGAAGGTAATGGCACTTTCGTTTTCACTGGTCAAACCATTTTAAATTTTTAGTTTTTATTTTTCCGAGTCGCCCGATTGATAGAGATTGGGTGAGCCTTACTTTTTTGATAGAGAGGTAAGTTTATCCCGTTGATAGAGGCGGGTGATAAAAGAGGAATAAAATATAAATTTTTAAGATGTGTATCGGCCCTGTCGACAAGGCAGATATGCTTGTCTATATTTATAATTTATTCGCAAGAATATTTTATGAATGAAGCAAGCAGATCATTGTTTATGGTTTTCGTTTACTATTTTTTATTTTGTTTCTTGTATATTTATTACTACACCGTTGCTTTTGATAGAGAAGCGGAGGACTGTGATAGAGAGCATGCCTCGTGGAAGCTTTGCTTCTTTACGAGGAAGTTACATTATAAAAAAGTTCAGTAAAAAGATTATTAATTATTATTAAAAAATAATTAGTAATCAATATATGCACACACATTGGTTTTTTCTAGGGCACTTATTATTTTATTAGTCATGCCTCTAGATAAGTCGAAATCAATTTAAAAGTGCATACAATTAATAAATATGTTAAAAAAATTTTTAATCGGAACATTTTTCGCTTTAGCTTTGATGGTAGCATCAACAGCTGCTGCTTCTTATGATTTCGGACCTTCAACTTTAAAAGTTGGAAGTAAAGGAGACTATGTCAAAACTCTTCAAACTTTAGTAGGCGCAACAGCTGATGGAAGTTTCGGTCCTTTGACAAAGGCGAAGGTAATGGCATGGCAAGCAAACAACAGCCTAACAGCTGATGGTTTGTTTGGTAATTTGTCTAAAGCTAAAGCAAATCTTGGTCTTGGAGGTTCCGTTTCAGGAAACTTCCCAGCAGGATGTACTTCAGCTTCAGGATACAGTTCTACAACTGGCGTAGCTTGCGTAGCAATACCAAGTACAGTAGCAGGATGTGCATCAGGTGCAGCCTTTAGTTCAACTACAGGTCAAGCTTGTACAGCAACTCCAGTAGTTACAACTTCAGGAGAAGGTTCAGCAACAGTAACTTTTGATTCAACTCCTATAAACTCTACAACTGTAAACAGAGGTGAGAATAAGGCAGTTATGGGTATCAAGGTTAAGGCTACTGGATCAGATATGAAAGTTACTCGTCTATGGTTAGACATTGCTACTCGTATCTGGCTTTCTGCAGATACTGTAACTCTATTAGATGGTTCTACAGTTCTAGCAACTCTACCACTTTCACCTTCAACAGTTACTGAGACTACAGTAGGTAGTGCATGGAGACTTGAATTCAACAACTTGAACTTTGTAGTTCCAGTTAACACAACAAAGGTTTTGACAGTGAAAGTTAGTCGTCCTACAGCTACAGCAGCTAATACAGATGTTGTAGTTGCTGTTACTAGTTCATTAAGAGCAGTTGATGGTGCAGGTATCACAGATACATACGCCTTCACAACTCTTGGAACTCGTACTTGGGATCTAGCAGATGCTGCCACAGCAACAGGTACATTGACAAACGTTTTGAGTACAAGTTCACCAGTAGCTCAATCAGTTTCTGGTCTTAGTACCACAGCTGGTACTTTGACTTCTGTTAAGCTTATGGATTTTGACCTTAAAGCAAAGGATGGTATAGTAAATGTTACAGACATTACTGGTACTATTACCACAGCTGGTACATGTACAGCCGCACAATGTATTTCTTCAATAGAGCTTCGTGATGGTACAACAGTCCTTGACTCCGTAGCAGGAGCTGGTACATTTGCTTTCGCAGAACTAGATCTCAATATTGCTGCAGATACGACAAAGACATTGTCAATATGGGCTAAGGTAAATCATATTGCTAGTAGTTATGTAGTTGCAGGTGACACACTTACTGCTGTTGTAACAAATGTTACAGGCACAAGTGGTCCTTTGTATACTGCTGCTAATGCAACTCCTGATGTTACAGGATATGCACAGCACCTATTCCAGTATGCTCCTACTTTCGCTCTAGTAAATACTGCAGATTATCCAACTTCAGCAGTTTCAGCCAATGAAAACACATCTACTACCCTTAATACAGGTGGAGATTACAAGCTTTCATTCTCTGTTACAGCTCCAGCTGGTAATGATATCTTCATTAACACTCCTGGATTCGCAGTTGGTCAAGTTAACGTTCCTACCAAGACTACATTCGGCGTAGGAGGAACTATCGTAGTATCATCTGCTGTATCAGGAGCAACATTAAAGGGTTCTACTCTTACTACTTGGGACAAGATTGCCGCAGGTCAGACAAGAATATTTACTCTTACAGCACATATTCCACACGGTGGAAATGCTGGATATGCTGGTATAAAGATCAACACAGCCGCAACAACTGGTATTAACTGGTCTGCTGCTGAAACTGATTCTACTGGTATTGTACAAATTTGGGGAGTTGATGATTTGAAGACTGGTACAGTCTATATCACAGCTAACTAGTTAGAGATTTGTAATTAAACAGAAGGAAAACTGCGAACCACAAAAAGCCACCCTTATAGGGTGGCTTTTTGTATGTATAAAACCCCTCAGTCCCCTTATCAGGGGAAGCCAAATCCCTCCTGATAAGGAGGGGTAGGGGAGGTTTGTATTTAAGGAATACAAAGGGGCGAATTTTTGTTATAATAAATACGTAATGAAAAATATAGATAAAATTTTAAGGTATGGCAGTTACTTTTTGGTTTTTTTGTTGCCAATTTTTTATATTAGTAATGCTATTTTTCCCTACACTAGCCCTAAGACATTTCTATTTTATGGTGTTGTAGAAATTCTGACAGCTTTTTGGATTTATGCTCTTGTAGTAGATTCTTCTTATAGACTTAGTAAAAAGACTTTATTATATTTCTTACCGTTATTATGTTTTATTATATGGATGACTATTGCTGGAGTTATGGCTGTTAGTCCGATGCTTTCATTTTGGTCATCTATCAGTAGAGGAACAGGATTACTGACTCTATACCACACATTGGCTTTTGCACTCATAATCACTTCCTTGATAAAAAGAGATGGATTTGATTATTTATATAAGTTAATGAGATGGTTTGTAAGTGGTGGTTTTGTTTTAGCTCTTTCTGTCTGGTGTGGGATTGAAGGATTTCATCTTTTGAAAGATGATGGAGGTGGAGGTTTAGCAGGGAACTCTTCTTTTGCAGGAGCTTATCTCATCTTTATTCTTGCCTTTGGACTTTTCCTTTTGGCTTCTAAAACTATTCATAATAATAGAAAAAAGTGGTGGCTAGGAATAGAACTTCTTATAATACTTTTTTCTCCAATTTTTATAAATATTTATGGGCTTTTCATTGGGACTGGAATTCTAGGTAATGCGCGTGGAGCAGTACTTGGTATTGTAGTTGGGTTAGCTGTAGCCTATGTATTTTATTTATTATTCTCCAAGGAAAAGTATATTCGCATCATAGCCATCATCTTAATAATTCTTGGTGCTATATCTTTTACTATTGGTTGGAGGCAATTAGTCAATCCTAATACAAAGTTGCATACATCATTTATCAAAGTTGCCGGAGGTACTCGTTTTATCTTTGCTGATATAGCCCAAGAATCAATAGACAAGCATCCTTGGTTTGGCTATGGGCCAGAGAATTACATGATTGCTTTTCAGGAAAATTTAGATTCCAAAATAATGCTTCCCGAATATCACAATGAAATCTGGTCAGATAGAGCTCACAATATTTACTATGATACTGGAGTATCTGGAGGTTATCCAGCGATTATTTTTTATTCATTGTTTATTCTTTCTTTAATTTATGGCCTATAT
>JBAYKP010000011.1:0-23907 GCA_041664465.1 Minisyncoccota bacterium
ACAATCAAGAAGATATGAAATTTTCGATCACCGGGCTATCACCGTCTGTGGCATTCCTTTCCAGAAATTTAATCTAATAACATATTTTGTAACTTCTCTAGATAAATCTACATTGTCACCTTACAACCCCTCGAGTCTTGCGACTCTCGGTTTGGGCTCTTTCCTTTTCGCTCGCCGCTACTCAGAAAATAAATATTTTTCTCTTTTCCTCAAGGTACTGAAATGTTTTACTTCCCTTGGTATGCTCCTTTACATCAAGTGCAAAGGTTCCTTTGGGTTACAAAGGAGGGTTTCCCCATTCAGAAATTTCCGGATCAAAGGTTGCTAGGCACCTCCCCGAAACATATCGCCGCCATGCTGCGTCTTTCATCGCCTTTTTTAGTCTAGGCATCCGCCATATACTCTTAATTTCCTATTAGGAAATCTGAAAACCATTCCGACCAAAGTCGGAATGCGATGCAGGCACTCTCAGGAACCGCTTCCTTCTGTGTCTGTACATCTTCTATTATTGTTGTGTTCTGTTTCCGACTCGATTCAAAAGACCCTCTAAAATAAAGGATAACAGTGAGTCGGAACAGCATTCAGTTTTCAAATATCATTTCAATGTTTTCAAAAGAAAAATCCGCCTTCTCGGCGGACAAAGCGAAACCAATTGGTCTTACTTTTACCGCTTTTCTTGGTGATTTTTATTCATTAACATCGTGATTCGTATATTATAGGAAAGTGAAAAGAAAGTCAACCCCCACACCTACTTTTTTATAATTATGTTTTTATCCTTATATATCAAGCTATATATAGGCCTTAAAAGTGTAAAAAATATGATATAAATAATGCAAAAATTTTGACATAATAAAAAAATAAAAAAGTAGGTGTGGGGGTGAAGCGAAATTGGGGGTAAAAAGGAAAGGGCCGCAGGCTTTAGCCTGCGGCCCAATATATCCTTTATTTTAAAGGTTTTTTGCTATTAAATTACTTTGCACAGTCAGGAACAAAAACAGTATTTATATTTTATTCTGTATAAAAATATGATTTGATTTCCGATTCATCTATATACAATAATAACTTCTTATAAATAGAAGACAATGTTCCTCTGTCTATTGTTGTATGATTTGGAATTAAAATAACTTGTTCTCCATCATAAACAAAGATACAGCTTCTTTCATATTAGAAATACAATCATCAAGAGTTTTTCCTTGTGTTACGATAGGTAAATTGACAGCATCAGCTACATAGTAGCCATCCTCCCCAGAAGATATAACAAATTGTATTACGTTAGTCATAATTAAAGTATATCAAAGCTATACTCTAAGTCAATCCAAATACTTTTTAATAAAAAAGAAAAGGGCCGCAGGCTAACGCCTGCGGCCCAAATTCCCCTTTATTTTAGAGATTACATTTCTACTTATTAGACATATCTTTAGAGATATTCTCAATAGCACGAGCGGCAGCTTCCTTGCCACCGAGACCAAATGCGAGACCTCCTGCGATAGCAAGCATCACGACGACGCCTGTGAAGAGAATCTGCATAAAGGCACTTGCAATGCCAAGCTCAGATAATGCAATTATAAATGCAAATATCCAAATAGCATACTTGGTAATAGTCCCGAGCATATTTGCAGAAGAAAGGTTGGCTGCTTTAGCTGAACCCAAGACCAATTTCTGCATTGCTTCTGCAATAATAGTAGCGATGATCAAGACGATTGCTGCGATTATTACTTTCGGCAAGTAGAACAAAACTGCAGTCTGAAGGAAATCATTGACTTGTGTAAGTCCAACGATTTGGAGAGAAGCCATCAAGAATACGATAATGAGGAACCACTTGACTATAACTCCGAAGAATTTACCGACATTTACTTTCATCCCCATACGAGCCATAACTTCTTCAACTCCTGCACTTTCAAAAAGCTTATCGACTTTGAGAGCAGTGATGACTTGAGCAACTGCCTTCCCTACAACTGAGCCGATAACCCAACCAAGGATAAATAAAATAATCGCTAACAGTAAACTAGGTACGAAATTAATAAAACCATACCAAAGATTCAATAAAGAATCATTGAGAACTAATCCTAAATTTTGTATGAACGTCATAAATATATGATTAATATATAAAAAAATAATAAGGTACTTATTAAAGATTCGACCTTGTGAAGTACCTTACTATTATATCATTACTATTTCTTTTTAGATATATATGTGGATAACTGCCCGTTGTCTATAAGCTTCTCGTGTGGAAGGTCGATGATATCACAAACGAGCTTGTCGTACATATCTATACGATACTTGAATTCATCGGAATCAAGGACTACATAGTCAAGCTCTTTACCTATCTCTGATTCGAGCCCTTTAACCACCTGTTGAATGATATTCTTCTTAAGCTTGTCGCCCACTATCAGTATATCCACCCTACTCTTTTCACTTCCGATAAATATACCAGATACTATCATAAGCTTAATCTTGCCAATTTGCCTGAATCTTGCGGGTAAATTTTCTCGGAGAAGAAGGGACGGGTCTACAAGTAAATCACGGATAGAATTGATATAAGGAAATGTAGTATCTAATTGCCAAGCGGCTACCCTTCTCTTTGCTCCACGGGAGCCTTCGTGGACAACCATCTTTTGCTTTACGAAACCCATCGCACACAGAGCATTGATTTCTTTGCGAGAATTGGCTTTGGTAACTCTACTGCGACTGACGACATCTTCAACTTCAAACGTACTGTTATGATTTAATAAAAATAGGCGCATTATTTTGACTCGTGCCTGACCCCCGAATAGCTTTGCTAGTGTTTCCATGCCCTGCATTATACGCCAACAAAAAGCACCCTGCAAGGGTGCTTTTTGATCGTCCTCCCCTGCTAAGGGGAAGTGCCGTAGGCGGAGGGGTCTCTTATAGTGTTACCTTGTCACGGATAATTTTCTGCTGAAAATTTCCACGACCCCGCCTCGGCACGTCTGCCTCCGGCTCTAAAATTACTTCAACGTAATTTTAGCTCCAGCTGCCTCTAATTTCTTCTTGAAATCTTCAGCATCTTCTTTCTTCATACCGTCTTTAAGTACTGATGGAGCGCCATCAACGAGGTCTTTAGCTTCCTTGAGTCCAAGGGCTAGAACTTCTTTGACAACTTTCATAACTGCGATTTTCTGCTCACCTGCGGCTGTAAGCTCTACAGTGAAAGCACTCTTCTCTTCTACTGCTTCGGCTGCGACTGCAGGTCCTGCGGATGCTGCTGCTTGAGCGGAAACACCAAACTTTTCTTCTAATACTTTTACTAGTTCGTGTAAATCAATAACTGACATTGCTTCTATAGTTGCAACGATGTCTTTGAATTTTGCAGGAACTGTTACTTTTGTTTCTTCCATAAAATTAATTTAAATTAAATAATAATTACTTACTTGCTGCTATTTGGTCTAAGACCGAAGCAAAACGTTGAATTGGTGAATTGATGATATTGACGAACATACCACGCAAAGTCTGCAATGGAGGAATAGTAGCGATTGAAATCATTTCCGAAGCAGACATATATCTACCATCGAAAACTCCTCCAACGATTGCAACATTTTCTTTGTGAGTCTTTTGGAAACCAAAGATTCCACGTGAACTTGCTAGTAAGTCATTACTATAAGCCACTGCTATCTGCCCCTCTATTTCGGGAGCATCTCCTGTAATTCCAAAAGTAGACAAAGCACGCTTGAGCAAAGTTTTCTTTGCTACACTGTACCCTACTTCCTCAGCCTGAAGACTGCGACGAAGTAGATTGTTGTCGGCTACTGTCAATTTATCAAATTTCACAAAAACAACAGATTTAGCATTCTTAAGTGCTTTCTCTAAACCAGCCACAAGTTCTTTCTTTTTTTCTAATGTAATTGGCATAATTGTTTTCTTGTTAAAACTAAAAAAGACCCTTTAGGGCCGTTGCGTAGATAACTCTATATAATAGAGTTACTTTCGACCTCGGCAGGACTTATAAATGCCTGCTTTCTACGGCTACAAATCTATACTATCAAATAATCCTATTTTGTCAAATTCACGTTGGCTTTCTGTGTCTCCGAATCGCCTTTCATGGAATTTATAACAACCAATGAAATAAGCCCCAGAAGTATCACCCCTGTGAAAGCAAATATGACCTTAATAGAACTTTTGTTTATCATACAAATATTATATCACAACTCATAATATTTCTAAAATTATAAATTGACTATAATACGTGATCCCAAATATTCAAAATATTCTCTATTGTCTACATCTTTAATATGAACTTTGATTCTATAATTTCCATTATGAAGTAGCCCCCCACCAGAGAGAACGCCATTCCAAACTTTCGTACAGATATTCGTCCCATCTACACAACTACTCCCTGATTGGAATATTTTATATAATCTTGCATCAGATTCATTCTCAAGCTTGATAGACATCCAATTTACTTTTTTATTCGAATGGAAAATCATTGAGACATTATTCATTAAAGGATTGGCTGTTATGTCTCCACTACTACCATTGAGAGTATAAGAGCTTATGATAGGGTCGCCAGTATCATCAGGTGAATCAGGAGGATCTGGATTTGGATTTGGAGAAACTGTGACAGATACTATATATGACTGTGGAGAATTGTCTTCGGCTGTGACTGTGTATGTTAGAGGATTTGTAAAATCTTGGGCCAAGAGATTATTTGGACTTACACTAGCCTTCTCTGAAATAGTAATCGTTGGAATTAAAGTCTTTATATCCGTCCCATATGGCACTGTCAGATTCACTGTATGATCCGTATCATTGATAGTCCCTGTAACTTTCGGATCTAAACTTTCAAAATTAAAAGAGGTAATTGATTTCTCAGAACTTGGTACAGGAATAGTTGTATCTATCAGTTTGACAGTACCGGCAGTAGAAGTCCCAACCCAATTACTATTCCCATCTGCTAATACTTGCCCGGTAAAAGAATAAACTTTGTAATGTATAGCAATACGTCCTCCACCTCCTGGTTTATAACAATCTCCTGTGCAAGATGAGCCTCCTCCATTTGCCCAGAAGTAGCCACTGCCTAATACATTATTTGCTGTCACATAGATACTTCCTCCACTGGAAGTCACATCACCACCAGCAGTTACCAATCCATTGTTCGAGAGAGTATCGGTTATTATGAGCCTTACTGCTCCGCCTCCACGATAGTTATTCGTGCCTCCGCTTCCGAAATCTGTCGGCTCTCTTTCATCCCCATATGTTGATTCTATTGTATTGCCTCCTCCGACTCCACCATAACTTGCCCCACCATTCCCAGATGGAGGCACGCCAAATCCATCTATAGATCCTTTCCAATCAGCAGAAATAGATGCTGTACTCTCGATATTAAGATTGGCAAGTGAAAGCGTCAGCGTCTGCTCTGGCACTATATTTACCATAGAACTTTCTGCGATTGTTATAGTGTTAGCCGTCAGATTTTCTTTCCCAGAAAAAGTTAAATAAGAAGTGCCTTTGATGGAAATCGTCGGAATATTTATAATTTGATTCTCCACTAATGTGAAATGCGATGCTTTATCTATAACGAGTTCATTGGCAGTAATATTAGTTTCTTTTTCTGATGTGACTGTCCCTCCTTCAAAAGTAATTTTATTGAAATTAAATGGATTATCGTTCTTCTGGAATAGCCACGAAGAATTAACTAAAAGATTATTATTGACTGTATCAAAGAACCCGACTGTGCCATTCTCGCCACAAGTAGAAGAATATCCATTATAATGCTGACTGCAACCTCCGAGAGCTTCAGCTTTGCCAGAGAACGAAAGATTCTCATAATACAATGCTATTCGCCCGCCACCTCCGCTATTCGTAACAGTTCCAGCTGCATAGAGAACTCCGCCATTGGCACTGAAAGTCCCAGTACCAGAAATATTCTTGGCTGTTACATAGATACTTCCTCCACTGGAAGTCATATCACCATTGGCTGAGATCACCCCATTATTTGAAAGTGTATTTGTAACTATCAGTCTGATTGCTCCGCCTCCACGCCAATAAAGATATCCCCCACTTCCAAGTTCGGTCGGCTCGGTAGCTTTACCATATAGTGGTGTTGATGCATTTCTTTCTCCTTTCCCACCATAAGTTGCTCCGGCATAATTCTCCGAATCGATAGGAGCTCCAGGACCTTCTGTATACCCTTTCCCATCTGCAGAAATAGCTGAGCCTAGATCAATAGTAATATTCTTGGCTGTAATTTTCACTCCCTTGAAGGTGCTGAGAGAATTCGGATCACCCTCTAGTGAAAGAATGGCATTATTGGTCACGAGTAAATTATTATAATTATATTCTCCGGCCGTGAGAGTCGTATCTGTGTTTATGATCAAATCAGGAGAGACGACGCTGATCGTACGCGTCGCAGTAGTAGAATTATTGGCAATATCTTTGACAGTATAAGTGATTGTGTAAGTACCGAGAACGCTAGCATCTACGAAAGTTCCACCTTTGACAATCGCAGAAGTAAGATCGCCATCGACATCGTCTAGAGCGGTAGCCCCCTCATCAGTATAGATAGCACCTTTAACAATTTCTAAATTACTGTCCCCGATGATAGTAATAACAGGCGCCACAATATCGGCATCTTTATCCTTATCTTCTCCAGAATCTCCTCCTCCATTACCTCCTCCACCACCCCCGCCACCATTTTCCCCACCGCCACTTCCATTATTATTAGAATCAGTCGGAGGAGTATTTGGGATATTTGTATTTGGAGTATTAGGATCTGGTATATTAGTATCTGGGGGAATAGTAGGTTCTAAAATTTCATTTGTTTTATTTTCTTCTTGATTGGGAGCAGGAGTGATATCAGAGATAACTTCTGGTGCTGGGCTGACATCGCCACTTTCTGTCTTCACCTCATTTGGATTTATTACTGTACTAATAGTCTCTGATACGCTTCCGATAGCACTAGCCAGTAATCCATTCACAGATTTACCAATAGCCAAGCCAATATTCCTTGATCCATCTAAAACATATGCGCTGGCATTATAAGATCCTACTGCTCCTTTCCAAAGTACTTCCAGAGTTGGATCTGCGACAGCTAATAATGCTCCTCCTATTTTATGCATCACTGAAAGCTTTTGTGGAGAAATACATAGACTGTCTGCATTCTGAGTAGTATTAGTCTGCAATTTATCTAAAGAGGCTTTAATATCGCCTACAATTTCGGCACTTTTATATTCCAAATACACTTTGGCAAAATCGTGCCCATCTCCATCTTCGGGTTTCAAATCTATATGCGTATTGGGATGCAATATATTCTTAATATGTCCGACAAATCCCGTTATTACTGTATCAGTATCAGAAGTCAGATATTTACCACCGCCAGCCACACGATTATCCGGCGTCGCTACGCTATAGACGCCGATAGATGAGCTCGGCACTCCACCATTTTTATTTACCACTTTATCGTAAAAGGCATTCGCATAGAAGTTCCCTTGCGAATGCCCAACGAGTAAAAGCTTCTGCGTTTTCACCTTAGCACTTGCAGAATTTAATATTTCCACCAAATCAAAATCCTCCGAATTCGGATCGATAATCCCCTGCTTCGCCACATCCACAATATCCCCCGCCCCCGCCCCATGAGTGGGGTTGTATGCATAGTCTACAATAAGATGCTGATTATTGTAAGTATCTGGTAATCTTTTTTTAAGACTTTCTTTATTCGTACTAGCTTCAAATTCATCAGTCCATATACCGTTTATGGTAAGAACAGTATATCCACTCTTGGAGCAGACATCTTCAGCATAAACTTTGACAGAAAATAATAAAAGGAAAATAAGAATAAATAACTTTTTACTCTTCATACAAATTTATATTGGAAATTTAATTTGGTAATTTTGTTAAATCAATATCACAAGTTAGATTTGTTGATTCCCCATAACTTCTAAGATATTTATAAAAGTTTTTTTGAGCTTCTTTACGAGCATTAGTATTAATTTGTTTTTCTATAATAAAATTAATGAATTGATCAATTTTTTTCATATCAGCATCGCTTCTATCTGAATCAGGACTTTTCCTTGGAACGAGAGTATCACTTAAACAAGTATCTGCTCTTCCTTGTTCTGTTATAGTTTCTGTTGCGACTTCTTCATTCACAAATGGTTGAATAAATATCATCTGTAATGCCAATGCATATTGCAATAATACTGCGCGGGTTTTGGCGGATTTGGGATATTCTTTATATATTGCAAGCTCTACGTCGTCGCGAATGCCATTTCTATTGGCATCTATGCCTTGGACTGTCTTATCCGCTTCGGCTCCGGGGTCAGGGGGCAAGTTCTTGCCCATTACATCATTCACTTGTAATTTCGTAGCGTGAATTACCGCCACTTGATTATTCGTCTTGTCTACTTGGAAAGCGTGAGGAACTCTCGCAATGACTAAAATAATAAATGCACCTGCCAAAACGAAAAAGACCCACTTAAGTATTACAAATATCTTGTGGGTAATATTTTTTAGATTTATCATTTTAAAATTATACAATAATCTAAAATAGTATGTCAAAGAAGTTATCCACACTTATTTATAAATATCATTTCCCACATGTCTGACATGTGGGGAACATCGTGAGGCAAGACCTCACGATTATAATGTAATAATATATTAAAATTGCCACACATATGTGCGGCACTTTTAATAATTTGATAACTACCTTTAGGCAGTTACTTGTTGTGGAGGGAAAAATAGAGTTAAAAATTTTCCCTTATGGAATGCCTCCATAAGGACAGATTCTTTTATTAACCCAGTGATTTTGTAATCACTTAAAGTTGTAGTGAATCTTTTTCCTTTCATAAAAACGATCACCAAGGTCCCGTTCTCCTTCAGTGATATTCTTTCTATTTCCCCTTCTTGGATACGAGGGGGTCGGGACGAATAACATTGTTGTCCCAGAAAAGAACCTCCAACAAAATTCTGGAGGATTAAACTCGAGAACCCATTTGTCCTGCTCATGGTGCAAAATTTTTTTAGTTAATTCATTCCCACTTTACCTTAAAAATTCAGAAAAATCAAATACTTGTATAAGTCCTTGACTAAATGAAACTATTTGCTATACTTCTAATACAAGTTGGGGTTACCCATTCAAGGGCCGTCGAAAGACGGCCTTTGGTATTTATGAAGATATAAATATTATACTAACGTCTATTTATAAGTTCACAGTAAGCTTTCTTTATATTCTCGATTTCAGCTTCTGATATTTCAAATAATTTCTCTTCGAGTCTTTTCCTATCAAGAATTCTGCCTTGATTTAAAATAATCGTTTGAGTTATATCATCATGAGTAATTTGATAATACCAGTCGCCTTTATGCTCTTTGGTTGTTAATCACCGATCAAACCGTCGGCTACCAAGCCATTCTGCTTCTACCTCCATTTTTGTATTTTTATTTGGCTTTTTGTGCTAAAATATCCATATTATGAATAGAACTTGGCTTATCGTATTTGGGGACTTTATGTCGTTCTTGATATCGTTCCTATTGCTTATCTTTATACGCTTCAATGCAAATAATTATCTAGGAGCTATAGACTCTCACACTGTGCCATTTATCATCCTTTATCTATTCTGGGTACTTATTTTCTATATCTTCGGACTTTACGACTTGGTCACTATCAAGCCTACTATTCCCTATCTAAGAAGGTGGGTGATAGCACTCTCTTCATCTTTCATCGTAGGATTATTACTTTTCTATTTTGTGCCAATATTTGGCATTAGTCCTAAATTAAATTTAGTAATACAAGTTGTTCTATTCGGCTTCTTTTCTTTCTTGTTTCGCAGGATTATCTATTCTCTCTTTGCAAAGACTATCACAGAGCCCTCCATACTCGTAGGTAATTCAGATTACTTGATAGAATTAAAGAAAACTATAGAGATGAATC
Organism: Minisyncoccota bacterium; assembly: GCA_041664465.1. Classification (GTDB taxonomy): domain Bacteria; phylum Patescibacteriota; class Minisyncoccia; order Phycocordibacterales; family UBA9973; genus UBA8515. The sequence continues at coordinate 9,884 of JBAYKP010000011.1, forward strand.
CGCAGATAGGGCTTCGAGTTATCAATCATTTCAATAATATCAATGAAGTAACATTGGGTCTAAAGAATATTAAAAATCTCGTGATTATTTTGGATAAAAAGACAGATGGAAAAGACCAAAGTATTCTAAATTTCTACAAACAAGGAGTGGAGATTATAGATACGGCAAAGGCTTATGAGAAATATCTGTTGAAGATTCCAGTCGCCTACATAGACCTATCATTCATTATTGAAAATGTAAATATCCAAAAAGATATATTCTATAAATTTTTAACATTTATAATCAATATAATTTTCTCTTTGACGATACTCATAATTCTATCTCCTTTCTTAATAATAAGTATGATGCTCATATATCTCCACGATAAAGGCCCTATATTCTATACGCAAAAAAGAGTAGGACTAAATGATAAAATATTTAAATTATATAAATTACGATCAATGATCATAGACTCCGAGAAGGATGGTGCCAAGTGGTCTACCGGCAAGGATGATCCTCGCGTCACACATATAGGTAGAATCATAAGGAAATTACATATTGATGAGATCCCCCAAATGATAAATATATTAAAGGGTGATATCTCTCTCGTCGGGCCTCGCCCAGAGCGCCCAGAGTTCGTCACTCCACTTGAGGGTACTATCCCCCACTACAACCTCCGCCATATCATTCGCCCTGGATTCACTGGCTGGGCGCAAATAAAGTATAGATATGCAAATACCACAGACGCCTCAAAAGAAAAATTTGAATATGACCTGTATTATATTAAAAATAGAAATATCTTCCTTGACCTAGGAATCATTATTAGAACAATACAAATAATATTTACACATTAATCCCGTTAGAGATTACTTATGTTTTATTACACTTATATATTAAAAAGTAAAAAAGATGGTAAGATTTATACTGGTAGTACAAAAGATTTACGGAAGCGCCTTTGCCAACACAATGAAGGAAAGTCTACATACACGAAAGGTAGAGGACCATTTGAAATTATTTATTACGAAGCGTGTTTATTAGAAGAAAAAGCCAGGTCGAGAGAAATATATTTAAAATCTGGAATGGGTAAACGTTATCTTAAAAATAGATTAGGCGCTTCCTATCTCTAACGGGATGAATATGAAAAAAGAAATTAAAAAAGTTATAGGATTTACTTGTTCAGCTTTTGATTTATTACATGCTGGACATTTAATAATGTTAAAAGAAATTAGGTCTCAATGTGATTATCTTATAGTTGGACTTCATGCTAACCCAAAAATAGATAGACCAGAAAAACATAAACCAATAGAAAGTGTGAAAGAACGAAAAGTTAGACTTCAAGGTTGTAGATATGTAGATAAGATAATAACCTATAATACAGAAGTAGATTTATATAATTTATTAAAAAAGATTAAACCCGATATTCGATTCATGGGGGCAGATTGGAAAAATAAACCAAATTATTCGAGAGACTTACTGCCCAACATGAAAGTCATTTATAATAGCCGTAATCATAATTACTCGTCGAGTAATTTAAGAGAAAGAATATTAAGGGCTGAAAATAAAAAATAATTATGAAAAAAATACTTAAAAAAATATTAATTCCTCTTACAAAAAATGATTTAGTATGGTTTTTCCTTGAGCCATTTTCAAAAATTGGTACTATTTTAAATAATTTTCGAACATATATTCCTGAAAAAGAAAAATCTGAAAGTAGAAATAATTTTGAAAAAATATTTTTTCAAAATCTTGTAGTTCAAAATGGTCCCTTTAAGGGAATGTTATACCCCGAGATTAGTTCAATTGGTAGTGCTATTTATCCAAAATTATTAGGTTGCTACGAGAAAGAACTTTGGGAAACAATTGAGTATTTTAAAGACAAGAAATATTCAGAAATTATAGATATAGGTTGCGCAGAAGGTTATTATGCTGTTGGCATGGCACTTAACACAAAAAATTCTAAAATTTATGCTTATGATACAGAAGAAAAAGCACGCGTATTATGCAATAAAATGGCGACATTAAATAATGTAAGCGATAAAATAATTATTAGATCAAAACTTACACCAGAAGAACTAAGCTCATTCCCTTTTTCTGGTAGAGGATTAATTATTTGTGATTGTGAAGGATTTGAAAAAGAATTATTTAATAAAAATAATGTTAAAAATTTAATTAATTGTGATTTAATAATAGAAGCTCATGATTTTTTTGATATAAATATATCAACATATTTAAAAGAAATTTTCAATGAATCTCACGATATTCATTCCATACAAAGTATAGATGACATACAAAAAGCTCTCACTTATAATATAAATGGATTAGAAAAATTAACCTTATTAGATAAAAAATCTATCCTGGCCGAAGGAAGGATGTCTATAATGGAATGGTTAATTTTTATACCAAAAAAATAAATTTAATATAATAATATTACAAATTGTAAAAAATTTAAATAATAATGAAAATATTACAAGTAGGAAATATTGATACAGTTGGTGGACGATTTAATGGTTCAAAATTAAGTAAACAATTAAGGATCGTTGGCATAGAATCAGAAAATTGTGTTTTTGAAAAGAAAACTAATGATCCTAATACTTATCTTCTTGCAAATTTTTGGGGTTATAGAAAAATATGGGCTATATGTTACCGCCTAGAAAAATACTTTTCACTTCAATCTATTCTATATCCTTTTTCTTTTTTATTACCACTAAAAAAATACTTCAAAAATGCAGACTTAATACACTACCATTTAATACATACAGGATTTTTTAGTTTACTTTCCCTACCATGGCTTACTCACCTTAAACCAACAATTTGGACCTTGCATGATCCTTGGGCAATGACTGGCCATTGTATTTATCCATATAAATGTAAAAATTGGGCAACTGGGTGTGGTGAATGCAACAATCTATCGACTCCAATAACAATGAGAAGAGATAACTCCAGATTGATGTGGAAAATAAAAAAATGGGTCTATAAAAATTCTAAAATTGATATCGTTGTTGCTTCTACTTGGATGTATAATATGGCAAAACAAAGTCCTCTTCTCGAAAATTTTAATATTCACATGATTCCTTTTGGTATAGATTTAAGTATATATAAACCTAATAATAAAACTGAGTCTAGAAATAAATTTGGAATAGATCAAAATAGTTTTGTAGTGGCTTTTAGATCTCGGGATGGTGAATATAAAGGATTGGAATATATAAAAGAATGCTTAAATAAAATAAAATCTAATAAAAACATAACTATTTTGACAGTCGACCAAACAAATCAAATGGAAGAATTTAAAAATAAATTCCAGGTTATTGAAGTAGATGCTGGATGGGGAGAAAATGATCATATCATGGCTGATTTTTATAATGCTTGTGATATATTTCTAATACCATCAATAGCTGAAGCATTTGGATTAATGGCAGTCGAAGCAATGGCCTGCGGCAAACCTATTTTAACTTTCAAAGACACCTCAATAGAAGAAGTTATTCTTGCTCCCTTGGGTGGGATAGCTGTGCCAATGAGAGACTCTGATGCCTTGGCTATTGAGCTTCAAAAAATAATTGATAATCCAATTATAGGTAAAAAAATTGGAGAACAAGCATTAAAAATTGCTAAGGAAAATTATAATGAGAATATGTATATAAATAGAATAATAAATTTATATAAAGAAATCTTATTAAGAGAAAAATAAATTCTGGTAATTTTTTGATACTTCACGAATATCAAATAATTTTTTATTTTTTTCTACAGATAAGAGAGCATTTTTTTGGATTTTTTCACATAATTCTCTATCCCTTAAAACTCTCAAGATAATTTCTGCTAATGATTCAGGATTTTGAGATTCGAACAAAAGACCAGTTTCATTGTCTTTTATTAATTCCTGCATAACTTTAATATCAGAAGCTATCACTAGCTTATCTGACACCATACCTTCAATAACAACAAGACCAAATCCCTCATTTATTGAAGGAACAACTAGAATATCAATTTGTGACAAAAAATTGGGCACGTTAGAAATATTCCCTAAAAATTTAACAGAATCGAGATGATTTGTTGTTGTATATTTCTCTAATTCTATTCGTAATGAGCCATCACCAGCAATAAGAGTAAAGGGAGACAAATTATATTTTTCTTTAAGAATTTTCAAGGCTTCTAGTAAGTATATATGTCCTTTTACATTTTCTAATCTACCTACCATTCCAATAACTGGAATACTTCCATTTAGAAATGTTTTTCTTCCCTTTAGAAAATTTTCATAGTCTATCCCATTAGAAATCATAGCGATTTTTTCGTTCTTAATTTTAAAATATCCAACTAAGAATTTCTTTACTGTTCCGGAAATAGCTATAACTTTAGTAGAGAAATTTAAAGCAAATATTTTCTTTACAATACGTACTAATGATCCAAATTTTACAACATCATGTTGAATTAAAATCCTCTTTTTAACTCCCACAATCTTAGAGGATATCATACCTAAAACATCTGCCTGATATAAAGAAGTGACGACTATGTCTGGTTTGCTTTTAAGAAGAAAAAAGGTTATTCTTATTAAGGTAATAGGAGCAATTAATAACCAATAGAGTTTAAATGGTATTTTTTGGGAAAATGGAAGTGAGGTACCAGCAAAATAGATAGGTATTCCTAACTCTCGAAAAGAAGCCTCTAATGGTCCAGATCCAAGCACCGTTATAATTTTAATATCATATTTATCCCTATCAAAAAAAGAAATAATATCAAAAAGAAGTCTCTCAACTCCGCCAATTAAAAAATTATTTATTATAAAAACGACTTTTATTTTTTTATGCATGATGAATTTAATAAAACTATCCTTATCTCCTCTTACGCTCCTCCTGCATTAGGAGGACCCCAAAACCTATATAATTTACTAAGAGATACTGATCCAAATTCTTATTGTATTCTAACAAGTTTTTATAACATTGATAACCTATCAGCCAGGGTTGGAACTTGGTTAAAAGGTGAATACATATTCTATGATAGTACATCTACGACAAAAAACATAACTGATATACAAGATAACGCGAGCTCAACAATAAAGAAACGTGATTTTGTGAGTAAATTAAAACATTTTGTAAAACGTTTTTCTTTTGCTAGGAGTATTTTTGGAGTTGCTATAATTTTGTCTCAAATAATAGCGGTCATATTAAAAGGCAAAAAAGTTATTAAAAATAAAGGAATTAATTCAATTATTGGATTTTCTGATTATGGTCCAGCAATGGTTGGATCTTATATTTTACATAAAATAACAAAGAAAAGGTATCTGATATTTCTTTTTGACATTTATAAGGGTAATCTGTTCCCCTTCCCAGGGAATTTATTGGCTAATATTCTTGAAAAGCATATGTTTAAGTCTGTTGATAAAATAATAGTTACAAACGAAGGAACTCGTGATTTTTATATTAAAAGGTATGGGAAAGATATTTCTAAAAAAATTATAACTATTCATAATTCTACATTTCCAGAACCATATTTAAAAACTAAAGAATTTTTTGAAGCAAAACCGCCTTATACTATTATTTTCACAGGAAGAATTTATTGGCCTCAAATTAGATCTATTAAAAACTTGATGGAAGCTATTTCTGAAATAAATGATATAGAAATAAAACTGAAGATTTATTCACCTAGCCCAAAAGACTATTTAAAAAAAATAGGTATATTTGAATCAAAAAATATAGAGATTAATGTGACTTCGCCGACGGAAATACCTGAAATACAAAGTAACGCTGACATTCTATTCCTTCCTCTCTCTTGGCATACTCAAAGCCAAGCTATTATTGACACAGCTACTCCCGGTAAATTAACTGATTATTTAATGGCAGGAAGACCTATTTTAATTCATGCACCAGCTTCTACCTTTCTTGCAAAATATGCCAAAGAAAACAATTTTGCAGAGGTTGTAGATGAAGAAAATAGTGATATACTTAAAAAGGCTATAAAAAAACTGATAATTGATAAAGAATACTCTAGTAACCTAATAATCAATGCAAGAAAAACCTTTTATAATAATCATGATGCATCAGTAAATACAAAAATAATTACTAAAATTATCAATAATACATTATGAAAATAGTCACAATATTAGGAACAAGACCAGAAATAATACGACTGAGTCTAATTATTAAAAAATTAGATAAATGTTCAAATCATACTGTAATACACACAGGACAAAACTATTCGTCTAGATTAAAGGATATATTTTTTCAACAACTTAAATTAAGAGAACCTAATTTTTACCTAAATGCAACAAATTCATCTGTTGGCCCACAATTAAGTAAAATAATCGATGAAACTTATAAAATTCTTAAAAAAATTAAGCCCGACAAAGTATTAATATTAGGAGATACAAATAGTGGACTCGCATCAATAGTTACTGAAAAAATGATGATTCCTGTTTATCATATGGAGGCTGGAAACAGATGTCATGACTTACTTGTCCCGGAAGAGAAAAATCGACACATAATAGATGCGATATCATCTTATAATCTTCCTTATACTCCGGGAAGTTATAATAATCTAATAAAAGAAGGACACTCCCCTAAGAAAACAATAATTACTGGTAATCCTATTAATGAGGTCTTAATTAATTTTAAGAAAGAAATAGAAGGGAGTAAAATATTGGAAAATTTAAATTTAAAAAAGAAAAATTATTTTATTGTCACGACTCATAGAGCAGAAAATGTTGATAATCCAAAAAGATTGAAAGAAATTTTTAAAGGGCTTGATCTAGTAGCTAAAGAATATAAAATGCCAATCATAGTAAGTCTACATCCAAGAACCAAAGAAAAAATGAAGAAGTTTGGTATTGAGCCAAAGGATAAATTAATAAGATTGCTAGAGCCAATGGGATTCTTTGACTTCGTAAAGTTAGAAAAGAACGCTATTTGTGCTATAAGCGATAGTGGAACTGTTCAAGAAGAATGTTGTATTCTCAAAGTTCCTACTGTAACAATAAGAATAACCACAGAAAGACCAGAAACAATAGAATGTGGAAGTAATATTTTAGCTGGATTAAATAGTAATAAAATATTAAAAAGTGTTAAAATAATGATAAGAAGAAAAACTAATTGGAAACAGCCAAAAGGTTATGCAAACAAAAATGTGTCAGAAAAAATTATTAGTTTAATGTTACATAAATAATATGTCAATTTTTAAAGATTCAGTTATTTTTATAACTGGAGGAACAGGATCTTGGGGAAATGAATTAACTAAGCAATTATTAGAAAAAGAGCCTAAAAAAATTATTATTTACTCTCGAAGTGAATTACATCAAGTAAATATGCAGAGGAGTTTTAATAACCCTAAAATAAAATTTATTATCGGAGATGTTAGAGACTATGGACAATTAGTAAAAGCTTCAGTAGGAGTAGATTATATATTTCATTTAGCCGCACTAAAACATGTTCCAATCTGCGAAGAGCAACCCGACGAAGCTATAAAAACAAATATCATAGGGACTCAAAACGTAATAGATGCTGCTAAAGAGAATAAGGTAAAAAAAGTTATTGATGTATCTACAGATAAAGCAGTTGATCCATTTAATTTTTATGGAATGACAAAAGCTGTTGGTGAAAGGCTAATAATTAATGCAAATATTGATTCTAATAACACAAAATTTGTTTGTATTCGTGGTGGAAATGTACTGGGAACTAATGGTAGTGTAGTGCCTTTCTTTATAGATCAAATTAAAAGACTAAAAACAATATTCATTACCAATAATGAAATGACAAGGTATTATATGACTCAAAAAGAGGCCATACATCTTTTATTTAAGGCAACAGAGCATAGTTTTGGAGGAGAAACATTCGTCATGAAAATGCCTGCTTGTAAAGTTATTGATTTAGCTGAAGTTTTAATAGAAGAAGTTGCTAAAGAAAAGATAAAAATAAAAGAAATTGGTATAAGGCCAGGAGAAAAGATAAATGAATGCTTAATTAGTAGACATGAATCTCCTTCAACTTATCAGTATGATGAAAATTACTATGTAATTTTACCACAAGTCAAAATTGATAATTTAGAAGAAAAATATAAAAATCTTAAAAAAGTATCATTTAATGAATATTCATCAGATGACAATCTTATGAGTAAAAATGATATAAAAAATATGCTAAAGAATGGGAATTTTATTTAATTTATTATGAATGAAGAAAAAAAAATATTATTTACAGGTGGATCTGGCAGACTTGGCAAAGCCTGTAAAAAGATATTTCCAGATGCTCAATACCCTAACAGCAAAGAATTAAATGTTCTAATAGAAGAAAGTATTAATAATTACTTTTCTAGCCATGAAATTGATACTGTAATACATTTAGCTGCTCTGGCTAGTATTCCTCTTTGTGAAGAAAAGAAGGAGGAAGCCTATAATATGAATGTAAATGGAACAAGAAGAATGTTAGGAATATCCAAAAAGAAAGGAATTAAACATTTTATTTATCTTAATACAGCATGTATATTCCCAGGAACAAATGATGAGACTATGGAGGATGAGGATAGTATACCCTATCCAAAACACTATTATGGACTTACTAAATATATAGCTGAAGAGATTGCTAAAACATACAATAGTAATGAAATGAGGGTAACAATAGTGAGAACTAATTTTACTAGTATGCCATGGGAATATCCCAAAGCTTTTACTGATAGATATGGAACATATTTATTTGCTCAAGGTGTAGCAAAAGGTTTAAAAGATATTATAAAAGAGAAACCAGAATACCCGATAATCCATATATGTGGGGATAGAAAAATATCAATGTATGACTATGCAATTGCCGGAGGAAGTAAGGTAGAACCAATGACATTAGAGGATTATAAGGGTACCCCACTTACCAAAAACATGTCTATAACTAGTAAATATTGGAGATTATATAAACTAAGAGATAGTGATTTTAATGATAATTAATCTAATCTAATGCTCTCTTTATATTCTTTTCCAAATTTTTCCACTAATTATAATAAAAATTGGTATTGTTAAATATGAAATGAGTGTTGCCCATGCAGAACCTACTATCCCAAAAATAGGAATCAAGATTAAATTTAAAACAATATTTACAATCATACCTAGTAAACTCAACCAAAATATAATTTTTACTAAATTCTCTGACATAAGGTATTGCCCTGTCGCATAATTTAAAAAAAGACCAATACTTGACCAGATATATATTTGTAAAATAACTATTGATTCTATATATCCACTACCAAATAATATTAAAATTATCGGTTTTGCTAATAAAGTGATAGGAATCGCCATAGCTATTGGAATTAAGGTCATTAAGATATAAAAATTTCTTAAACGATTTCTATACATTTCCACACTTGTTTTCTTTGCGTTTATAATTGCTGGAAATAGTGAAGTACAAATGATACCGGGAATAAAGTACCAGATTTCAACAAGTTTCACTGCGGCCGCATAGATACCGACTTCATAATTACCAAGCATTTGCCCTATCATCACCTGATCAATCTTCAGATAAATATACCCTGTTGCAGAAGCAAGAATTAATGGCCAAGAATTTTTTAACATTTCTTTTGCTAAAACATTATCAAACTTCCAATTTCTTATTTTTAACCCATAATGTTTATAAGCTCTTACAAGCCCAATCCCCTGCCATAATGAATCCAGAACGTAAATGATGATAAGCCATATTACTCCCTCTCCCAATAAAATAACAATAATTTTTAAAATAGAAGAAATAATTGTGGCAATAATTGTAGTTCTAACATTATTTTTTGATTTTACTTCAGCATTGAAATAAATACTTATAACATTGATGGACTGTAATATGAAAGAAAAAGAGAATAAAACTACAAGTAATTGAACAAGGGGGCTAGATTGAAACAAAAGAACACTTATAAAAGCTAAGGAAAAAGCAATAACTCCACCGATTAATTTCAATCGAAAGGCTGTCCCCAAAAGTTCATCTCTTTTATCTCTAGTTTGTATTAATTCTCTATTTAAAATGCTATCTATCCCCAAAGAAGCAATAAAACCAAAAAGGCCAACAAAGGCAATAGAATAACTTAATACTCCATAATTCTCTGGCCCTAAATAGCGAGCTATCCAAGCACCAATAAAAAATGATACAAGTAAAGAAAACATTTGCCCTCCAAACATCCAACTCATATTCGCAAAGTAGCGCTTGTGACCTTCATGCTGAAGTATCCAATGCCACCGGCTTGGAGTAATATGCTCTATTAATTTAAAAAGTCTATTTATCATTTAATAACTCTTTGATCCCATCTTCTAAGGTTACACTAGGCTCCCAATCTAATAATTCTTTAGCTTTTTTGATATCTGCTTGTAGACTCTGTGGCTCTAAACGAGGGGCGACGTGTTCAACCTCGCCACCAACTATCTCTGCTATCTTATTCACAGAAGCTTGATATCCTGTGCCGATATTTATAATTTCTCCACTCCCCACTTTTTCACTTTTCATTGCAAAAATATTTGCGCGAACAACATCTAAGACATTCACATAATCACGAGTATTCTCGCCAGTACCTACTATCATAAATGGCTTGCCTTGTTTTTTAAGGTCTAAAAATTTAGCTATTACCAGTGGATACGAACCATCTACAGACTGACGAGGACCATACACATTGAAATAACGAAGGCAGACAGTCTCCACCCCATAAATCTCCGAATATAATTTCATATATCCTTCCCCTATGTATTTATGTAAAGCATAAGGAGAAAGAGGATGGGGGATCATATCTTCTGTAATAGGTAACTTCTCTTGATTGCCATATATAGCACAAGAAGAAGCGAAAATAACTCGCTTGATCTTGTTTAATCTAGAAACCTCTAAGACATTTAAAAGCCCGTTTACATTTATATCATTGGTCTCTACTGGATTCTCTATAGAATACTCAACTTGAGGAACAGCAGCTTCATGAAAGACATATTGGGCATCTTTAAAAATAGGAATTAGCTTTTCTTTCCCCCTTATATCAACCTTGTGGAAGATAGCCTTTTGATTGATATTCTCCTCTTTACCAGCCGACATATCGTCCACTATATGCACCTCATATCCCTCCAAAACAAGCATATCCACGATATGCGACCCTATGAACCCTGCTCCGCCTGTGACAATGACTTTTACCATATTATGTGCATAATTATAGCATTTTATTCACTAAAATTAATATTGGGCCAAATGTTATTTTTGTTTATAAAATCAATTATTTTATCAAGGGTTGCACTATCGGCATAATTATTCTTTTTTAATCTATCAGCTGTCTTTATAAAATTGGCTTTATCTTTCACTTCATAAAAATGCTTAATGAAAAGAGAGTAAACTCCCTCAGGGCCTTTGCTCTTTTGAGAAAAATATCCTGGATTAGTATCAAAAATTTTCTCAAAATAAATAAAGGATTCTATATACTTTTTCTGGTAGAACCAACTTAAGGCTAGACCATAATTAAAATCTGGTTTATAGGGAGAAAGTAAAAGAATCCTCTTGAAAATTTCTTCAGCTTTTTTAAGATATTCTAAATTATTTAATTTTTTACCTAAATTAGTATAAGTGAGAGCTAAAAAGTTTGAAAACTGTAAATCAAGAGGTCTTCTATCCATATATTCATCCCCTTTCAAGAATGAAAGGTCTGATAATTTTACAATAGATTCACTTTTTGCATCATAATTTTTTGAAACAAAAGATAAGAAATCATACCTGATTTTCATCTGGGCTGTCGTGAATGGGTCAAAAACTTCATTAATTTTAATTGAAATAATTGTCGCATCACTTTTTTCTCTCAACGAAGCATAACTTTTCAATTGTATATAAGCAGGTAAATCATTCTTAAAGAAAACAAAACCTAAAAATAAAGTCAGCGCCAAGAGAAATATACTAGCAAAAATTTCAAATTTATTACTTATTTTATAATCTTTCTTTGGTTTATCTATTCCTTCCACAATAGTCAAATAAATAGAAAAGGCTAATAATACAAAAAATGGGATAGAAGTAGTAATCTGGTCAAAAACAAAAAGAAGATGAACCAGAAGAGATACCCCGAATAGTAATAAACCTACATTTAATAAAGAAAACTCCCGCCGTTTAAAAATTGATTTAAAAAAGAAAAAATAAATAGATAAATAAATGATAAAACCTAAAATGCCATTCATTACTAATATATCAAAAAGCTTATTATGAGACCTATCAAACCAGCCTACTTCGTACTGAAATTGTTTAGGGTTAAAATATTTAACATATGCAAGACTAAAATTCTCTGGACCCCAGCCTATTAAAAATTCTTTTGCTCCATTCTTCGTAGGATCTACTGCGTCTACGCTTAATTTCGCCATAAGTAATCTGGTCTGTGTCGTATTATCTTCCCCATTTATTACTGCCACTCTTCCAAACCCCGGAATTCTCTGCCACACCTCACTTTCTCTCGTTGAGAAAAAAAGAGCTAAAAAAGCAATCATAAGACATAAAATAATTATGGAAACTTTGCGTAGATTGAAATTCCAAAAAGAAATATCCTTACCTTTTATAATGCTATATATCAAGATAGTAATGAAACCAACAGCAAGCCCTGCTATTGTCCCCCTTGTTTCAGTAATAAAAATTCCTAAAATAGATAAGAAAAATATCCCCGCTGAAAAATATTTCCAAAAACTAGATTGTATTTCACTAAAAATTATAGTAGCGGAAAATATTGAAAAAAGTAAATATCCAGCTAAAAAGGTCGGATTACCTAAAAAAGAATCTGGGCGACTTATCCCATTAGAAAATTGCATAAACTCTTTAAATATAAGTACAAATGCAACCAATAAACTTAATCGAAAAAACCAAAGCCAATCCTTCTTCTCAAAAATAAGTAAACTGAAAACAAAAAAAGAAAAGAAATATATCATCCCTACTAATCCTTCGGCCCTCTCTATTGTCCCCCAAAAGGCACCATATTTATCTATAGCAAAAATGGTACTGATAATAAATATAAAGAAGAAGGCCAAGACTGAAATAACGAGTGGATTCCTAATAACTATCTTCACTTTTTCTACTATTTTAATTCTAAACTTCTTGGTATATAAAAAGTTAAATAAAAACAAAATACTCATTAAAAACAAAAGTCCTCTTATAAATATACTCTCTGTGGTCGTAGAAGAATAAAAAAGTGAGTTATCCACTATAAGCGGAGTAACAGCAAGCATCCATAAACATATTTTTAATATTTTTGTCATCGTCTAAATTATAAATATCTACTAAAGAGGAATAAAATCTGGGATACTCTGTTTAGCCTTTACGAGAGAATCATCGTATAATTTTTGATTGCCTATATTCTTAGCAAATGTAATTAAAAGATTGTGAGAAAAAGGGATACTAGGGTCAATGGCAATAGCCTTCTCATAAGTATTTACTACCTCTTTATAATCATTTTTCCACATATAGACCTGAGCCATAGTCCAATAAATTTCTGGATTATGAGGTGAAAGAATTCTAGTATCATCAAGGATTTTAATCAGATGGTTCCCTAAGACTGGATCATAAGGATTACTGCTCAAATAATTAAGAATATTATATAAGTAGACAATACTAATATTTAGTCGGGCGTTAAATTTATTCCGCTCTGAAATTTTCTCAGAATATACCAATAAAGCCTTGATATCATTGATAGAATAAGACAATAAATTCTTATCATTTTTTATTGCGGTAATATTAGCCTTATAAATATTGTATGTATTGTCAGCTAGATCACTGAAATCCCACTGCTCCCCTAATGAGGACCCCTTTAATAAGTCATCATAATGATCTGCTCTAATATCTATGGGCATTTCGGCTATACTATAATATTTAAAAATTTTCTGCGTGGGTCTAAATACAAAAAATACTAAAGATAAAGAGCAAGCTATAACTAATACTATGCCTAGACTATTTTTGATAAATGAATCAACGGGTTTTAATATATACTTCTCTTTAACTAAATTATCTTGACCAATAAAGATAATTCCAGCTAAGATAAATAACGCCATTATTGAAAATAAAGAATCAAATACAAATAAGTTCTGGAAAACATAGCCTGCCACAAGACCA
>JBAYKP010000012.1:0-22784 GCA_041664465.1 Minisyncoccota bacterium
CATATGAAGTTTCAAATTCATTATTACACCCTTCTTTCATACACTTCCGATGCCAGAGCTTTCTAGGATTTTCCAAATTAAGCCTTTGATAATAACGACAATTATGACAAAAATGTGGTAATGGTAAATTTAATTTTTTATATAACTCAAGTTCACTTAATGTAACTTTAAAGGCAGTTGTACATTGTTCAGAATAATTACCTTTATTTTTACATTCAATAATTTCATTAATAATTAATTCGCTTACATTATCAATTTTATCTGGTATATCTTTGGAATAAAGAGTTATTTGGTAGTTTCTTTGGTCCTGCTCTTTCCAACTATAACCTTGTTTTATTGCTTCTTCTTTATTTAATGGATAGTAAAACAAAGCAATTGTCTCGTTGTAATTATATGGAGATAATTCAGCTGGAAAAAATTCTCCATATAAATATACTCTGTCATTCTTGTCTTTATATGGTACATCTTTTATATGTTTTATTATTTTATTTTTTATAACAAGATATTCCTCTTCTGTATATTGTTTATTTAAAATACAATATTTTTTATGACTAAGACTGACACAACCAATGCAATCAGAGCAATTTTCACAACTATCACAATATTCAAGATTGTAACTTGACCAAGGTAAATGACTAGCTTTGACATTTTTAGTCTCGGCACAACCAAGATTATCAAAACACAATTCTGATTTATCTACAGCTACATAGCATTCATAACAATCTTTGGCCTTATTCCCATTTATTATATATTTAGAATCTTCTATTTCTTTACCTGAAAATACATATTTAGTATTTTTTGAATTACTCACATTATCCCCCGTAACATTGTAATTATTTACACCATGAATATATTTAACTGGATATTTTTTCAAAATATTAAAAAATTTATCTTTCACTTTTTCAAGAGACATATATGAATTTAAATCTATATCCTCAACCATTTTTTTATATGATTCTTTTGTATACTGCTCATTAAAAATACAGTAGGATTTATTCCTCAAACCAACACAGCCCACAAGGTCATGACAGTTCACACAATCTTTTGAAAAAAATAGATCATAAGAATCTTTACAATCAATAGAAAAGAAGCAACGCTGACAATTATTGCAATTAAATAATTCATAACTCAATTCACAATTAAAACATGTAAGCAAATCGGATGAATTTCTGCAATAATAAATATTATAAGAATATAAACAATCTTCATTGTGATCACTAACAAATACCAAATAGCAATTTTTGCTAAAACCAACGCCATTAGTATAATCACTATTAATATTATTAAAAACTAATGCGTATTGCCTTGGAACTTTTGCTTGCAAATTTTTAAATTGTTCTAAAAATGAGGTATTGAAATTAATTTCTTGGCCAAAAGAAAGCGGGTCCCAGCCTGTCCCATGATAACAACTGTGACAATATACTGGAAAAATTTTATCAGAAGAAAATACCGAAATAACAGACTTTCCACATAAATTGCAATCTCTTTTATATAAAGTACGTTCATTTCTCCATGTCAATTTTCTTTGTAATCGACAATCATGACAAAAATTAGGAATTTCTACTTTCATTTTCTCATAAAATGAAAAGTCATCAGGCTCAATAGTGAAGTCTTTCTTGCAATTTTGACAATTTTTAGTTTCACTTTGCATATATTATTCTTCTTTACCAACTCAAACCTATAGGATTAGACTGGTAAAAACATAATTTACAATTTTATTTTAATGCTTTAATTCCAGGAAGTGTGCCTTTGGCGAGGAAGTCGAGAGTAGCGCCTCCGCCAGTTGAGACGAACCCTATCTTATCTCCCAATTTTAGTTTTGTAATTAAGGATACTGTGTCCCCTCCACCTACAATACTATTAGCTTTACTTTTAGCTATAAGTTTAAGGACGCTTTCCGTTGCTCCACTAAATCCACTTTCGTATTTGCCAAGTGGTCCATTCCAAAGTATAAAGGAAGCTTTCTCGATTAAGCCACCCAAGAGTACTACTGTCTCTTTCCCAACATCTACAATACTTTCATCGTGCATTACTTCATTGGGCTTTGTATTGCGACTGGTATTCCCTTTTGAAGCAATGACATCTACTGGTATAACTAAATTCTTATTCTTAAAGAAAGATTTCACCGGAGCAACTCCATCACTTACCAGTGATGCTCCGACTTCATATCCTTTACCTTTGAAGAAATCATTAGCAATTGCTCCTCCGATGAATACATGGTCAGCTTCACGGAGAAACTTTTTTATTAAGGGAATCTTAGTCTCAAATTTTGCTCCACCTAGAATAAACAGGAAGGGATGCTTGGGATTAAAAGCCTTGGATAGATTCTCCACTTCATCAAGCAGTTGTAGTCCCGCATATCCTGGTAAACATTTCGTAATCCCGATAATGGAAGCATGTGGACGATGAGAGACAGAGAAAGCATCATTCACATATATATCACCATATCGAGAAATTCCTCTAGCGAAAGACGGTGAATTTTTCTTTTCTCCTATTTCTCGGCGGATATTCTCAAGGAGAGCTACATCACCGTTTTTCAAATTGTTAATAATCTTTTTAGTTTCATCAGAAAAAATTGAAGATTCTATGAAATGAAGAGCGGGGACAAACTTTTTAAGCCTTATGGCCACAGGCTTTAAACTCTCTTTCCCATCATCTCCTAGGTGAGCTAGCAGAATGACGATGGCTCCTTTCTTTTTCAAATATTCTATGGTAGGAAGAGAAGCTTTGATACGGAAATCATCTAATATTTTCCCATCTTTTATCGGCACATTGAAGTCTACACGCATAAGGATTTTCTTTCCTTTCAAATTATCTATATCTTTTATTGATTTCATATTATTTGGCCAAATTAATAATCTCACTAAATTTATTGGGAGAGAGACTATCTCTACCTACAAGCAATCCCAAGGCTCCACCTTCATTGATAAAAATACTTGCATTCGTAGGATGGACAGATCCTCCATAGATTATTCGGAGTTCATTTGCAGTTTTAATATCATAGAGATCAGAGATTATCTTCTTTATGAAAATCTTTATCTCTAAAAATTCAGAAGGAGTGGCTTCTCTCTTGGCATTCTCTCCTATCGCCCAGATTGGCTCATAAGCGATGATGAGATTCTTTATTTGAGATTTCATAACTCCCTTTAATCCTTCTTCTATTTGTTCTTTAATGAAAGACAAATAAAATCCATTGGCATCTCGGACATTTTCTCCAATACAAAAAATAGGACTAATTTTAGACTTTAAAGTAACTAAGATTTTTTTATTTACAATGTCGTTCGTATCTCCTATCACTCTTCTCTCAGAATGCCCAATTATAATATACTCTACTCCAAGATTCTTAAGCATCTTTATAGATACTTCTCCAGTATAAGAACCTTCTGGTAGAGAGAAGACATCCTGACTACCTAATTTTAACTTTTTACTTTTTACTTTCTCTTTTAAATATAGATATGGAAATGGAGGACAGACTATTACTTCTACATTTTTTAAGTTCTTTGTAGAATTAGAAATACCCTTAAAAATAACTTCCGCTTCTTTCTTAGAATGCGGATTCATCTTCCAATTGGCAATAATAACCTTGTTTGTTGCTTTCATTCTTCTATTTTACCACAAACTGTCCAAAATCGTTATTCGGTCTCTTTCCAGCTATTTATATTCCAAGTCCCCGAAGGACCACTTGAAAAGTTATTATTTGTAAGCCCAGATTCATAAGTAATACTCGAATTACCAGTAACACTCAATTTATTACCAGTAGCTTCTTTAAGTTTTGACCCTCCTGATATATTAATAGTCCCATTTGGAGCATAAGCAATCATCGCCCCTGCCCCACCCGAAATAGACATTGCATTAGCAGAATTACTTAAAGATAAAAGCATAATATAACTTCCAGTGGACCCTGACCCAGTCGCTTTCCCCCCGCCTGAAACTCCGACAGTCCCATCTACGATAATAACTCCATCATTTGCTCCATAACTTGATGCTAATTTTATTGTACCTCCACCGCTTAAAACTACATTACCTGTAACCCACAAAGCTCCAGTAACGGTGAGTGTGCCTCCTCCACTTACATTTAGATCTCCAACGATTTTCCTTGGACCTAAAGTTGCCCCCGCCCAATTAACATTGTAATCTCCTGTATATGTTCCCCCAGAAGTTGCGGTCGCTTGCCAATCTGCAATATTTGCATCTGAAATCGGATATGATATGTAAGTTGGATCTGGTTGTGAAATACAGGCTTTGTTATTATTTGTACCAACCTGACAATAAATATTGCCTCCGGAATTCACAGCTGTGACTGTATGAGCCTGAGCAGAACCTGAAACAGTTCCGACATGAAGCTGATTCCATTGATTAACCCCACTAATTGATCCATTCAAACCACCAAGATAAATATTAAAAAAACAATCAAGACCAGTTGGAGTGGTATTACTCCAAGTCTCATCTATATGGCCAACCTTACTTACTCCATTTGTATAATTATTCCCATTCGTTGCTCCTATCGTATAATATTTAGAACTAGAAACACCAGCATCTATGACAAGCCAATAGGTTGTATTTGTATCTAAAACTGGATTTGTCGTAAAGGATATCTCAACCCAGCCATAAGAAGTAGTCACAGTAGAGGCTAAAAGTGCTCCACTTGCAAATACATGCTCTCCCGGACTTCCATTTCTATCATCCATAATCTTAACCGTAGCACCACTTGGGCTACCAGTTTTCCTGATATATAACTGTACTTTATTTAATGGACTAGCGGTTGAGACAATGAAACTTTGAGCGACGTCTTGCGTATTTGTCGTATTACCAAAAATAATGTTACCCGCCGGTAGACCTGCTCCATTACTTTGATCGGCAATGAGTGCGGGACTATTGGCAGATATGGCTGTACCACTAATCAAATTACTGTCTGATGAAGTGGCAGTTATAGGACCATTAGAATATACATTGCCATTTATAATTCCACTATCTAGATATACACCACCTGTCCCACTTGCACCCCATAATTAAAAGAAACACCAGTGGCTGTATTTAAAGTGACATCAATTTTACGTTGATGAGAATTCGTATCTCCCAATGTATTTATCTCTTTCTGTCCTCCACCGATATCAGTGACTGTTGTAACCGCTTGCGAATCTCCTAAGACTAGAGTCTCGGTACCACTAGTCTGCTTATTATTCTTCAATCTGTAGAGGACATCTTCTACTCCAGATTCTGCCAAGAAATAAGTTTGCTTTGATTGGAAGCTGTCGGTCGCTATTTTAAATTCACGAACGGTTGGCGTAATAACTCCAATTAAAATAGTCACACTTATAAAAATAAAAAATAATACAAGTATCATCATTGCTGCCCCTCTGTTTTGTTTAATTTTATATTTATTGTATTGCATTTGTATTTATAGTTACTAGCCCCTAGAACCTAATCTTAATACCCTCCTCGTAGTACAACAGTATCATAGAAACTTTCCGTCTTGGCTGTCTTACTACGAGTATCTTGTAACTCTATTTCTATCTTTACAGCTTCACTATGAGCCGTAGTAATATGTCTAAAGATTAATTTATTCAAAGATATATTTTGAGCTAATAAGTTGCCAAAAAGTGCTCCATTCTTTAGTATTTCTAATTCATTAACATTTTTATCAAATGTAATATAACTTGTTCCATCTGTACTATTCAGACGAAGAACACTAGAATCAGAATCAAAAACGCTGTTAGTTAGGTCTATACTTTTAGCTTGGCGAATTTCATAAGACATACGATTCATTACTGTCTCACCAGAAGTTAATAAATCTTGATTGGTCCTAATAGTAGAAAAGGAGGATAAAATAATGATGAATGAATTAATAACGACAATAGAAATAATGGTAAAAATCGCGAGATAAATTATTATTTCAATAATACTGAATGCTTTTTTATTGTTATTATTAAATTTCATTTTTAATTAAAAATATCAGTAATATAGAAAGATAAACTTTTAGTATTTGTTATCCCAGAAGAAACCCACGATACATCTACACTTACTTTTTTAGTTCTAGCATCCACTGTCCCTCCTGATGCCAATATATCATCATTGGCATCTCTCCCCACAGAAGATATCGTGATAGTCCTATCAAACTTCCCATCAATAGGGTAGCTTGGTATAGAGCCAGATAGATTAACAGTACTTGGATCTAATACCCAAACTCTTGTAGTCGTATTAAAGAATAAATGATAAGGCGTATCTAAACTTAGGCTCGATATCGTTGCAAAGTCATTGTCACGAATAGCCCTCACTGCTTCAGCTCCTTCTTCTAGTAAAAGACTGGCTTCTGATTTACTTAAAGCAAGACCTGACATACTTACTCCCCTCTGGGCTGTCCCCATTAGGACAAACATAGAGATAGTTATAATGGAACAAGCGACGAGAACTTCTACGAGTGTAAAGCCTATTGTAAACTTTCTTTTCTTTTTATTTAAATTAATCATTTAGTTTGAACTTATAACCCCAGTTTTGTTTATGGTAATTGTTTTTTGTTTCGTTGCATCAGAAACAAGCTCTACTACTATACTGCTATCAATTGTACCATTGATGACCTCCCCTGTTAAACGAGCAAAAGTAATATCATTACCACCACCTGAGATATTGATACCTCCTGTAGCAGGTATATTAACACTTGGACTAAATAGAGTAACCTCATTGGTGGAGAGAGATGGAGAATAAATAGCCCCAGTGAAAAGTACCGCTCTATCAGTCTCAAAATGCACACTATAATTTGTAGAATTCAGAGAAGAAAGAGTATTCTCTCTAGCTTTGTTTAAGATAGAGACAATATCTATGGTTGTATTTTTAAGAGCTTGCTCATTACGAAATGAAGATAGATTGAATAAAACAATATAAGAAATAACCGAAATTATAGCAATCGCTAATATAATTTCTATAATTGTCAGTCCTTTATTGTTGCTAATATACATAATTATTTAATAGTATCCATCACTGAATACATTGGCTTGATCATCGCAATAGCGAAGAATCCAACAGCGACTCCAATAAAGACCATTAGTACTGGCTCTATGATTACCGACAGATTTTTCGTCTTATTGTCTACTTCTGTTTCATAGAAAGTTGCTATGTCCATAAGCATTTGGGAAAGTTTTCCGGTCTCTTCTCCTACTTCTATCATCTCTCCAACCATAACTGGATAAAGATTTATATGCTCTTTAAAAGGTACAGAGAGTGCCACCCCTTTCTCTATAGAACCGATAGAGTTATGAATGAGCTCTTTATAATGCACATTTTGGAGAACTTCTTCGGTAATAGCTAAAGCCTTAGATAGATCTACTCCAGAAGCGAGGAGTGACGAGAGCGTCCTTGCGGTACGAGCTGTATTCATCTCCTGTATTAGAGTTCCTAGCATCGGCATTTTTAAAATTAGTAAATCAAAATATCTCACTGTGATTTTTAATTTAGAGAACATAACAAAGGAACCAATAATAATTCCGACAATCAAAACGAACAACAAGAAATGCTGACTTAATGAATCTGAAATGAAAATTATAAATTTGGTAGAAGAAGGCAACTCCGTTCCTATATCTTTGAAAGTTTTGGTCAATGTCGGCACCACAAATATCATCATTAAGACTCCGATTATAAAAATAGCCGAGACTATGATACTAGGATATATCATAGCTCCTTTTATTTTTCTATTTAAGTCATAGGACTTTTTCAAAGTAACACCAATATCTCCAAGTGTTCTAGGTAGATTACCAGATTCTTCACCAGAGTGAACCATCGAGACAAAGACTCCAGAGAAAATTTTCGGATATTTTTTCATCCCAGAAGAAAGAGTTTCCCCTTTGTTTATATCATCTATCAAACTTCTTAAAATGTCCTTGAAAGTTTTATTCGTCGTTTGCTTCTCTAATACGACTAATGCTCGAGTCAGAGACAGCCCAGCCGAAAGCATCCCACTTAAATTATTGGTAAACACTATTTTCTCAGATAAAGATACCCCGCCAAAGAAATCAAAGCTAAAACTAAAAAATGATTTAGAGCTTTTCCCGTCAACTTCTTTTATTGAGAGTGGCGTACTTCCCCTCTCTCTAATCTCTCTGGCTAAGACGAAAGTATCAGTGGATTCTGCAACCCCCTCTACTACATTCCCATCTTTATCTTGTTCTTTATATTTAAATTTCATTTTATTCCGAAACCACACGAAGAACTTCTTCGGTAGAAGTTACACCCGATGCTACTAGAAAGATGCCATCTTCAATCATCGTCATCATTCCTTCTTTTTTAGCCACTTTTTCCAAATCATCAGTAGAGGAATTCTTTAATATCATTTCTTTGATAGTAGAGCTAACTTCCAAAACTTCATGAATCCCCACACGCCCTTTATATCCATCAGGGCAATCTTTGCTAGGTTTCGGTCTATAGAAAGGAATATCTTTCCACATCGCTCCTGCTTCAACTATTTTCTCTTTTTTAAGAGAATCAAGAACTACATCCAGATCGACAACCTTGGCTAAGGCTTTCAATTCTACATCACTTAAGAAATATTGTTCTTTTTCTTCTCCGAGCTTGCGGACCAGACGCTGAGCTATGACAGTCTTCACAGTAGAAACTATAAGGAAAGGCTCCACCCCCATATCTATCATACGTGGTATTGCTCCAGCGGCTGAGTTGGTATGGATAGTAGAGAGCACCAAGTGCCCTGTAAGAGAAGCATTGACTGCCAATCCTGCCGTCTCACCATCACGAATCTCCCCTACCATTATAATATCGGGATCCTGACGAAGAAGTGTACGGAGTCCATTGGCAAAAGTGAGGCCTATTTCGGACTTCGTCTGAGTCTGATTAATTCGGGCCATTTGATATTCTATCGGATCTTCAACTGTTGAGATATTCACATCGGGCGTATTTAATATATCAAGCATTGTATATAAAGTGGTCGTCTTACCTGAGCCAGTTGGACCTGCCGCGAGAAGCATTCCATTCCTCTTTTTCATTCCTCTATGAATTCTCTCTAGGGCTTCCCCGTGAAAACCAAGACCTTCAAGCGAGAAGCCTTTGGCATTTTCTCTCAAAATTCTGATGACAGTTTTCTCGCCAAAATATGTAGGTAAAGTTGAGACACGGAAAGAAACTCGCCCAGAATCATTTATAATTTTAAATCTACCATCTTGAGGAAGACGCTTCTCATCTAGTTTCAAATTGGAAAGCACTTTAATACGGGCAACAATTCCTGGAGCTGTATCCTTCGAGAGTACCATCGCATCGTGAAGTATTCCATCTATACGATATCTAACCACGAGAGATTCTTCTCCGGGCTCAATATGGATATCCGAAGCTCCTTGGAATATAGCGTGAGAAATGAGAGTGTCCACAATCTTCACTATTGGTAAATCTTCAGCAAGTTCCTTTTCTGTTTTCTCTGTATTGTCAATTTTCTCGCCTAGAGAATTATTCTCAGCTATTGGCTTGATAGAACTACTTTCTTTTTTAATAATATCTTCAAAGTCAGCTTGCAAACTTTTCTTATACAAGGCAAGTGCCTCCTTGATAGAGTCTGAAGAAGTCATACGAGGGAGAATTCGAAGCCCTACTTTCTTTTTTATGAAATCAATAACAGGTAGATTGTCCACATCAAGCATTGCCACTTCAAGCCCTGTGTCTGACTTTTTATAAGCAATGATATTATTATTGCGAGCAATAGGCTCGGGGATTAAATTGAGGACTTCAACTGGAATTCGCTCTCCTTTAAGACTGACAAAAGGAATACCAAGTGATACTGCCTGCATACTATTCCAATCTTTCTCAGTCAATTTTCCATCACTCATTAAAACAGAGCCAAGAGATACTCCCTCTTCTTTAGCTTTCTTCAAAGCCATGGCTACATCCGTCTTGCTGACAAGCCCTGAAGTATTTAAAATTTTTATAATCGTCCCTTCATCAATATGCATATAAGTTTATTATATCAAATATAAAGAGAAAAGTATTCTTATTCACACAAATGATAGTTTAATATACTTCGTTTTGATAACATTTCTCACAATACACTATTTCTGGTCTATTAGGGGCATAAGGAGTCTCAAATTCGTTATTACACCCTTCTTTCATACAACCTCTGTGCCATAGCTTTAACGGTAACACCTTAGAAAATCTTTCATAATATCTACAATTAGAACACTTGGTCGGAATTGGAATGTTGTGCTTTTTATAAAAATTAAATTCATCCGGAGTTAAACGAAATGCCGTCATACACTTATGATCACATTCCCCTTTGTGTAAACATTCAATCGTTTCTTTCAAAATACTTTCATCTACATCTTTAATATTATCTTTAATATCTTTATTTAAAAGAGTAATTGTATAATTTTTATCATCTAAATCACGCCACTTGTAACCATTGTCTTCCGCTTTTTCTTTTGATAAAGGAAAGACATCTTGGGCTAATGTTTCATTATAAGCAAAGGAAGATAATTCAATTGGGAAGAATTCACCGTATTTATAAACCAGTCCCCTCTTATCCACATAAGGCATATCATTCATATGCTGTTTTATTTTGGGAATTAATTTTTCATATTCTTCTTTCGTATATACCTTATTTAAGATAACATTTTCTTTATTTTTCACACTTATACATCCAAAAAGATTTTTACTAGAAACACACGACTCGGTATAATCTGCATTTGAGACTGCATCCATTGCCGAATAAGAAAACTTAATATTATAATCATTCAAAGCTCCTGTGCTATATTCATACAATAATTCTGCTTTCCCAGCATAATCTACATCCATAGAATCTTTATTGTTTATAAGTCTAAAACAATATTTGGCATTTTCAGTATTATAAACATCAAAACAGTTTACGCAGTTTTTCGAATTATGTATATCATTCCCTGTTGAATCTACAGATTTGATAATATCAGCATAACGATAAATAGCTTTTCTGCATAAATTTTCAAATTTACCAATTAATATTTCGCGAGATTGATGGCTTCCTAAATTTAATTTTTCTAATTCTTTAAAATATTCTTCTTTTGAATACTTTTTATTACAAAAATAAAATTCTTTATTTCGTAGATTAGAAGAAAGAATACAATTGCTACAATTAGAACAATCAACTAAAAAATATGAATCGAGACAATTTCGAGATAATAATAGATACTCTGAATTATAATTTTTTTCTCCTTGAATGCATTCAAAACAACTATCTGATTCTTTGGTATTATAGCTATCATATATATTAAAAGATTTATCAACCCCACGAGAATAAAATATATTCTCCGAACCAAGGACAACAGAAACTGAGAGATAAACATTCCTGCATTCACCACACATATTGGAATAATCTGAATTAATAGCGTTTCTTTGCCAAACTCCAATCTTAGGAACTATACGATAAAGTTCTTCCCATTGTTTAAAAAAAGGTTTTGAGAAATCATAATTGAGAGAATAATCTGTAGCGTCCCATTTGTCGGAGTACCAGCATTGTATACAATATACAGGAAAGATGGCATCTCTAGGATATATAGATATCATTCCTTTTTTACACAAATCACAATTCCTTTTAAATAAAGATCTTTCATTCCTCCACGCCATACGTCTTTGCAGTCTACACTCAGGGCAAAAGGTTGGAGGAGGGACTTTCATCTTTTCATAAAAAGAAAAGTCATCCGGCTCGATAGTGAAGTCTTTCTTACAATTCTGACATACTTTAGTCTGTGAATTCATAATATCTTTCCTTTAAATCTTAATCTCCAATTTACTATCTAAAGCTTTAGAAATTTTTTTTAAAAAAGAAATCGTGGGGTTATAATATCCTGATTCAAAACGAGCTATTGAAGGCTGTTTTGTCCCCATCTTTAATGCCAAATCCTTCTGAGACATTCCCTTTTTAATACGCATATCTATAATCTGATTTATAATTGAAAATTCTAAATCTAAATCATCATAAGCCTTTTTTACGGCCTTATTTTTTAAAGCTTGTTTTTTAATTATTTGAAAATTAGTCATAAATATATACTACCATATAACGTATCCGTTATGCAAGCATTTTAAACCTTTTAATTGCAAGCTCTATTTCCTTCTTTGGAATTCTATTTGTCTTCTTTATAAAACCATGCAATAAATAAACTTTCTCCTTATAAAAACAATATATTATTCTAACCTGTTTATTACCAGTAATTCGAAGCTCAAACAACCCTCCATGTAAACTTTTGCTATAAGGCATCCCGAGTTTATTCCCATATTTTTCAAGAAGCTCTAAATGACGCAAAACTCTTGCTTGAGTTTGTGAATCTAATTTCAAAATAAATTTATCAATCTCACTCGCTACCATTTCTATATGCATATAATTAAATCTATTTCACTCTCGCCATGTATTTATAATTGACTAGTATAGCAATTATAAACAAAGATAAAGTAAGCGCCATAATTGGCATTGTGATATAGCCGAATTCATAGATATAGCGAATAGCACAAGAGATTCCACCGTGGGAAGGATCGGCGCACGAAGGCCCCGAAGTTAATCCTGCTTCTACAAAAATATGATATATAGAGACGAGTGATCCAAAAGTAGCAAAGACAAGACTAAAATCCACAATAGAGCGATCACGTTTATATAATTCCATTCCAAAAAGAATTAATTGTGGATATAGAAATATTCTCTGTATCCAACAGAGTTCACAAGGTGGGAATCCAACAATTTCAGAATAAAAAAGAGACAGACAGAAAGCCCCAAGAGCAGCTAAAAATCCTAAAATAAAAGTATAATCTTTAAAAAAGATCAAGATAAGATTCTCTCTTTTCCTTAAAAAAATTAAATTAAAAGAAATAACAAAAATAACAACTTGAAGGAAAATTGTTCCCATAGAAAGTATTTTATTTACTATTTCTACGTATGCGGGCATAAATTATTATTTTATTATTGAGGGAGGACGCACTGTGTCTTCTCTGCTAAAGTAGTAAGCTCTAATTTACCAGCCAATATTGAGCCATCTTTAAATATCCAAGTCGGATAGCTTTCTATTTTCTTATCAATACAGATTTGCGTTTGAGAATTATCAGGATTGGAACATTCTATATAAGGAAGATATTGAGAAGCGCTACCAAACTCTTTCTTTTGATCTTGACAATGTGGACACCAAAATGCCCCATAGAATTCTGCTCCAGATGTCTTTAAGCACTGTGCAAAACCATCCAACTTGGAAGGTCCTGAACTAGCCTTGTTCATATAGACCCCAAATCCTCCTATTAATAATACTAAAATAACAATAAATATAATAAAAAATTTAGTTTTCATAAACTTTATTATATCAGAAAGATAGCTTATCTAAAAGCCAACTAAATGAATGTTTTGTATTCTGCCAAAAAGAGTCTAGCTTCTCAGGAAAGGTCATTCTCGGAACTATATTTTGTTTTTGTTCTATATTATCTTCTTTTTGTTTAATATTTTCTTTTTTTGTTATATATTTCAAACTTTTTACTGAATCTTTTTTCTCACCTTCCCCGAGGCCTTGCCTAGGGAAAACTTTTAGAATTTCACTCCAAGGTTTATGTAAGATTGCAGGGATAGCATAAGAAGTTGCCCAGATACGTGTATTCATATCTGTCTTTACATCTTCCATTCCTCCATCTATTTCTTGTTTGGAAGCTAAATATAATTCAGCCTTTGAAATCTTTTCATTATTATACATCGCTTGTAGTCCCCATGCAGTTGAGAAGGAATTACCAAAACCAAAATCCGCATCCTGTTTTGAAACGAGATATTCCTCTCCCTTTGAAATTGCTACATCCACTCCTTTTATTTCTTTGAAATCTTCTAAGGCTTGGAGAGATGCCGCTGTCATATCTACACTACCATATGATCCATCGGGTGCTTGCTTAGAAATAATATAATTTACATCTTTTACAATCATTTCATCTTTTTCATTGTATCCAGCGTTTTTAAGAACTATTAAAGCGAAGATGTCGTCATTATTCTGTGTCTTATCTCCAAATTGTTCTCCATCGAAACTATCTGTAATTTTCTTGATATAGTTTACTCCTACTCCATTATAAGGATTGATGTCTAAGGCCATAAGTGCCATAGCATGTCTCTCATTGTCTGTAAGTAGAGATGAGTCAAAAGAATTTGTTTTGAAATAATTAGTAAGACTTCTTTTTAAATTCGAATCTCCCGTAGCTCCTATTCCTATCGCTACCCAATCTGTATACATTGAGGCACCGTATGATCCATCACTTTTTTGATTAGCTTTTAAAAATTTCAAAGCATCTTCAATTGAAAAAGTTTTCTCTATTATTTTTTCTATGATTGGTTGTTTTATTATATATGACCCACCAGATGAATGTGAAGCAAGTGCCCTCACATCTATGCTCAAATTATTAGATGGGACATATAGAGCCTTGTTGCCAATAGCATTGATTGAACCGGCCGTATTTAAGATGATAGAGCAAGTTCCATCAATAACTGTTGTACAAGATTGAGATCCTAGAGTAATAGTAGTATCTAATGATTTGGTCCAAACCATATTATAACTAGCATCAAAGGTACTTTCTTCTTCTGCTGTAAATGTGATAGTATCTCCCACTGTCCCTTCATTCTTTGAAGTAGAAATACGAAGAGGAAAAGAATTGTAAGTGAGGAGAAGCTCTTCGCCATTAGAGAGTGTATGTTGATTAAGTGCCACATTCCCATAATTTAAATTACTAAACCATCCCCAAGATTTTGAAAAGTCGGATGTAGTCGTATATCCACCAAGTTGATCAAGCCATCCACTTGGTGCATAATTCCAAGTCCAAGTATTTGATAATCCTGATTGCTCCACCGCACATTTACCATTGACTGTGACTGGTGCATCAATAGCCAGAGATTCTGCACAAGCTGTAACAGTCAGAGGCCCATTAAATAGTACAGTACTACCTGAATAAACTTTCAAATTTATAGCAACAGGTGCTGGAGTATCTACTGCCCCTGCAAAATTAAATCCAAATAAAGCAAAACCTAAACTAAACAAAACAATAAACTTTTTAAAAATGTTTTTCTTCATAATATTTTTATTCTCTCTTCCAATTAATAATATCCCCACTCTTAAGAACGTATTTCGAAACACTGACCGATGCTTCTTTATCATTCACATAATAAATCCAATATTGCCCTGACTTTCCCATCATGCCATTTATCCCATCTACAAAAATTCCAAGACCGGGATACTCTTTTGTTTTAAATGAAAAGTTATTTTCTTTTACACTCTCTATACTTTTCATAGCATCATAGACAGTTGCTTCTTCTTTTACCTCGG
Source organism: Minisyncoccota bacterium (assembly GCA_041664465.1). Taxonomy (GTDB): domain Bacteria; phylum Patescibacteriota; class Minisyncoccia; order Phycocordibacterales; family UBA9973; genus UBA8515. The sequence continues at coordinate 15,285 of JBAYKP010000012.1, forward strand.
TCTCATATTTCTTGTCTTGCACAATCAAAGAGACTTTGATATTTCTCTCAGATAGAGGTCTCGCCTCTATCTGTAATCCTAAACCTCCCCCTACCCCCTCCTTAACAGGAGGGGGAAATTCAAATACAAAAGAAAATATTATTAAAATACTTAAAGATATAACTGCTATTAAAATTTTTAAATATTTTTTATTTTTCATAAATATCAATTAAAAAACTCCTGATTTGAGCAGAAGTTTTATCAATATATATAAATATATTCTCCTGCTCGGGATTATCAATATGTGAAGACCGGACTTGTTCCTAATGCGAAGGCATTTAGACTTTACCGTTGCGGCACAGTGGAGGGATTAAACCTCACTTCCAAACATATTAATTCAAATTTTAAAATACTAACTGACCAATACTATTTCCTCTCTACTTACAACCCTTACATCTGATTTAGTAAACCATCTCTCAATGGAAGGTGTTAGTACTATAGCAAATGATACATTCCCAAGCAAGTGAAGAATTGTGAACGGAATCTGCCCTGCAAGTGACACTATAAAAGATTGATGGAAAAATAGTGGCCCGATGGTAAGCCCCGTAACAGCATCATATAGTATTGTGGCCAAGATTGCATAACTTGCATAACTCTTCCATCCAGAACGATTCTTGAAGTAATATTGTGCCCCTAACCCTACAAACCCATAAGCAAAAGCTGTAATGAGAGTCCAAATACCAAATCCTGAAGTGACAGCATCATATAGTGCAATACTTAAGAAACCAAAAGTAAAAGCCATTAACTTGCCATATATTTTACCCATTGGCATGATAATTGCCATTATTGGCTCTACATTTGGAGTGCGCATTGGCAACAGTCTAAATAAAAAGACAGCTAAAAAGGCAATTATGTATTTGAATTGATTCTTCATAAATGATTTTGCCCATAGGTCGGACCTAGGGTCTTTTTTTAAAAATTTTGTCCCTAGGTCCGACCTATGGTCCATTTTTACACTATATCACAAACACCTGAAACGCAAGCAAGCTCTCTCTTCACCTCAGTCTCATCTCTTATCTCATAAGTTACAATCTTTGAGAAATCAAAATCTGGCATTTTACTGACAAGCTCTTTGTAAGTCTTCTCATCTATGGCCTCATAGGGTGCAAGCTGATAGACGTGATTACTGCGTGGAAGGAAAGAAAGTCCTCCAACGATATCCCAATTCTTATAAAGCCAATGAGCCACTTGTATCCATTCATTCTCCCCGACTGATATAGTCACAGATGGATTATGTTCTGTATAATTTACCTTTACAATTTTCCAATGTTCGAGTTGCTCTATGGCACTTACATCATCTTTACAAATTGCGTCCTGCGGTGCTTTCATTGGAAATTCGAGTACGAAAGTATTGGCATCATCATGATTCTGCCCTACTTCAGGATGGTAAGGTACTCCTTGATCTTTCATCATTTTGAAGAGTGCGTCTGTAGCAGTTATGCGAACGCGACGAATATAGTAAGGGGCATGACGCGGATGCATTCCAGAAGCACAGTCTACAGTCTGAGAGACGGTCCCTGATGGCTTCACTGCTGTAATACAAGTAGATTCACTTATGCCAAATCTCTTTGCATAAATTTTATTCACACGAATAGATTCAAGACGAAGCTTAGATAGTATCTGTGGATCACGAGAAAGCTTTGAATCCCATTGACCAGTGACAGAGACACCGAGCAATCTCTCTGCATCACAATTCTCTTTCCATTCTTTTGATAAATATTCAAATTTGGTAAGAGTTGATTGATATGTACCTATGATCGTGGCAATGCGAATCTTTCTCATAAGTGACTCTTCAGTATCCTCGGCTCGAGCTACTACTTCTGATAAGTTACAGAATTGCTTTGATCGCAGAATTATTTCTCCACAAGGATTAGTACCCATTTCTCCTATAAAGCCTGAGGACTTCTCAAGTCTTCTCTTTGGTAAAGTTTTGTAAAGAGACTCACGATTAAATATTCCTCTCTCTCCTGTGCCAGATTGCATTAGGGCAATCCATTCTTTCAAGAATTCTGTTTCGGTAGGTTTTGTATTGTATACAGCGGAGTTATTGGCAAGCATTCTCTGTCCTTCATTGACCCAGAATTGTCCACTCTTTGCATCACGCATATCTTGATCATCTAAGTCAGAGAGTGAAATAAGGGCACTTCGGCGAACACCTCCAGAGACAACACCTTCCCCAATTTTACATATAATATCGTGTGCATCTATGTTGCGAAGGTGCCTTCCTTGTCGCTTTAGGATGCGTTCCCTTGTAAAACCAAGCAAATCCATCAATGGTTTCGGCCCTGAACTCTTACCCCCCATAGTCATAAGTCTTGCTCCTAATGGACGAAGAAGAGAGAAATCAAAATCTATATCTTCTCCTTCAAACCAAGTTTTCATCCCTGTGACGAGTGCATCTGCCCAGCCTTCCTTGGAATCAGGAATGACAAAAGTTGGCAACTTTTTACCTGTTTGAACTTTTATTTGTGGAAGTGATTGAATGTTTTTACTTTCAACAGAGAATCCTACTCCAGTTCCACACATTGAAGCATAAACAATTTCTCCAAAATCTTGTAAGACCCTAGGTGCTATAAATGAACAGTTGTATGCGCATACATTTGATCTTTCAGCGGCAGGACCTGCGAATTGGAGGAGTCTCATCGATGGCATTGCTTCTTGTCTCAAAATTGCTTCGCGAACTTCTTTGTATTCACTTTCTTTAAGCTTGTTGCCAAGTTTGCCTTTCATGAAATTTATATATCTATCTATCGTCTCAATCCAAGTTTCTCTTCTTCCTTCTTCTTCAATCCATTTGGCATACGTACGATAATAAACAAATTCGGAAAGTGGATTCCTAAAATACTTTTTACTTTCTTCTGCAAGTTTTCTAACGTGTGGAGGTACAGTCACACTATGAGACCTGAGACGTGCTCTTTCTTCACGATAGAGGATATAGTTCTTGGATGTCTTCACGAAGTCGGCAAGCATAAGCTCTTGCTCAACTGTGTCTTGCAAGCCTTCAACTGTCGGTATAAAGTTCTTATATTTCTTGGTTATTTTGACGATTTCCATCATCACGCGATTCGCCACCATCTCTGCCTCTTTTAGAGATCCTTCACCACTTGCAAGCATAGCTTTATTAATAGCATTCACAATTTTTTCTATTTCAAAAGGGACACTCACACCGTCTCTTTTGATAACGCTTTTAATAAAAATATTCTTGTTTTCTTTTTTGGGAACGGAAACTTCCTCATTTTTTTCTACTACATTTTTTATTTGAGTTGCATTTTTATTTGCAACTTTCGCCACGACTTTTTTTGTTTTTAGCACTTTCTTTTTTGAGGACATATTTATAAAAATTAACTAATAATTTATCATACTTGTTTTTGGGTTTATATTATACCCCCACTTTCAAACTAAGCAAAGAGAATTTTGCCAAAATTAGCACTACGTAAAAATATTGAGAACTCGTCAACTTTTCAACAATTTTTATAAAAATTACCCTGTGAAAACACTACCAATAAAGGCTATTTCAGCCTCCTTAAATTTTTGAATTTTTAAAAATAATCAGCCCCCGAAAATTGCAATTTTCGGGGGCTGATTCCCCTCTTGAGGGATGGCTTTTGTACTCAAAAGACGGGGTGGATGAGTTTAATATGCTTCGTGACATATATACGCCCCTGCGTATATATGTTATGTATGCCATTAAGCTATAAATTATGTATAATAGTAAAATATGGCAATCGGAACAATAATAATTACAGTTTTAGGGCTTTGTTTATTTGAAATTATTTCAAGTGTTGATAACGCCGTTATCAATGCTGAGGTTTTAGGAACGATGAATAAGAAGAGCAGGCGCTGGTTCCTCCTTTATGGATTCTTCTTTGCTGTCTTTGTGGTTCGCGGACTTCTACCTTGGGCTATCATCTGGGCGACGATGCCATCGCTCGGACCTATCGGATCTTTCACGGCGGCCTTTTCTAACGACCCAAGTGTACATCTTGCAATAGAAAAATCTGCCCCTATACTATTACTCGGTGGTGGAATATTTCTTATCTTTCTATTCTTCCACTGGCTCTTCCTTGAAACGAAAAATTTCGGACTCCATCATGAAAGATTTTTCCAAAATAATGGGGTCTGGTTCTTCGCCGTTGTCTCTATCCTCCTCTCTGTCGTCGTCTGGAAGGCAATTAAAATAAATCCAATGCTCGCCTTCTCGGCGGTTATTGGCTCTACAGCTTTCTTCATCACTCATGGATTTAAAGAAAACGCCGAGAAAGGAGAGCAGAAGCTCCTCTCAAGTGATAACAAGATGAGTGACATTAGTAAAATTCTTTATCTCGAAATCATTGATATGACTTTCTCTATCGATGGAGTCTTGGGAGCTTTCGCTTTCACTCTCTCTGTCCCTCTCATCATCCTTGGTAATGGACTCGGGGCTTTCGTATTGCGAAAACTCACAATCGGAAATATAGATAGAATCAAGAAATACGCATTTTTAAAAAATGGAGCGATGTATTCAATCTTCGTTCTTGGAATTGTAATGCTAATGGATGCTTTCGGCATAGAAATTCCATTTTATGTTTCTCCCCTTCTGACTTTCATCATCATCGGATTCTTTGTAATTAAATCTGTGAGATTAAATAAAATACAAATCGCATCATAAAAATAAACACATAATAAAAATGTTCTCAAGCGAACCCTCACGCAGGCTGTCGAGCCGAGTGCGAGCAAAATTTTCAGCAGAAAATTATTGTGTGGTGAGTCTGAGAATTTTTTTATGGAGTGTTTATTTTTATTACATTTTTATTCCGTTTTTACCACTTTACCTTATTTCAAATCCACCAGCTTGAATATTCCAAAGCTTTTTATAAGTTCCATTTTCTATTTCTATGAGTTCATTATGAGTGCCGTCTTCTATTATTTTCCCTTCATGAATTACTATTATGCGATTCATACCGCGAATGGTAGAAAGTCTATGGGCTATGACTATTACCGTCTTGCCTTCTATTAGATGATGCAGTGCATCTTGAATAAGCATTTCAGATTCTGAGTCGAGAGCCGAAGTTGCTTCATCGAGCACTAGTATTGGTGCATTTTTCAAAATGGCCCTGGCAATAGCTACTCGCTGACGCTCCCCACCAGAAAGTTTGATTCCGCGTTCGCCTACATAAGTATTATAACCAAGAGGTAGATTGGCAATAAATTCATTACAATGAGCCATACTTGCAGCTCTTATCACTTCCTCATCCGTGGCATCACGTCTACCGTAACGAATATTCTCCATCAAAGTTCTATGGAATAATACTGGATCTTGAGGCACGAATCCTATCTGTTCGCGTAAATTCTTTTGGGAAATAGAAGCGATATCTACTCCATCTATAGTAATTCTGCCTTCCTGTAAATTAAATAATCTCATAAGGAGACGCACGAAGGTGGACTTCCCTGCTCCAGACGAGCCTACTATCGCTATCTTATCGCCAGCATTTATTTTTAATGAAAAATTATCAAAAACTTTTTGATTATTGTTTTCATAAATATAAGTTATATTATCAAAAATAATTTCACCTTTTACGTTATTTAATTTGTTTGGAGCTACATCCTCTATCTCATAAGGTTTATCAAGTACAAGTGCCATTTCTTGAGCATCAGAGAAGCCATCATAATATGTGCGAATCATAGAATGAAAAGCCCAAAGACTATTTGTGAGACGACCTAAATAATTTTGTATTAAAACCATTAAAGGAACTCCCATCAACCCTAGTTTCCAATCTCCAATAGCTATCCAAAAAATTACAAATTCAATAACTACAACATAGGTACTTTGAATAAAAGACAATCCTGACCATAAATACCAATTTGTTACAGTTGCTCTTTTCTGTTCTTGTATCACACCACCTACCCTTCCTCTTTCATAATCCTGCCCTGCAAAAAGTTGAATGGAGGAATGATTGCTAATAGAATCAGCCAAGGCTCCATTTGTTTTAGTATCTGACTGTGCTGCCATAATATCGTATTTAAGTTTGAATTTGACGTATATGAAAGCTGTCACAATAAAAACTATAGCGAAGAAAAAAAGTATATATGCATATTTTGGAACAAGGGTATATATAGCAAAAACTGTACCAAAAACTCTAATGACAAGGGGAATACCATTATCTATCATCATGTCCATCATACGATCATAAGCACGAGAATACTTTGCTATTTTTTGAGTAAGTGACCCACCAAAGTTATTCGCAAAAAATGAATGGGAATGCCCTATCATATAAGAGAAGGCTTGCTCGCGAAGCCCTGCCATTGTATTTGCAGCAAGATACGAATTTAAAAAGCTGGAACCTCTTGCTATAAATAATCTAACAAGACCTAAAATAAATATAAAAATCAATATATTATAAGCATTACTAGAGAGATTAAAATTTGTAGTACTTAAAACATTCCAAAGTTTAAGAAATTGAAACGGTATATATAAATCCAAAACAGCTGAAACAATGGAAGCAGTAACAACTCCCAAAAACGATACTTTAAATCGTTTTATAACTTGCCAATAATACTTTAATACCAGCCTAGTATGCAAATTTGAATAGTCTTTTTCTTTGTCCATCCCGTACGAGATAGGAAGCCTTTAGTCTTCCGTATCTTTCTAATTAATATTATTAAAACCAACTGTAACGTTTATATAACCCACCCCTTAAAGATATAAAAAACATCTCGTACGGGATCCATAAACGAAAATATTGGGCTAAAAAGCCCTTTGTTTATAATACCAAATTAATGGCTAAAATGCACGGGTCATTTTTCTCCAAATTTTGAGCCTCGAACTAATGCATCGAGAACTATAGAAAGTTTCATTGTCGCCACCCCTACCACTTTGTCGGCTCCACCATAATATATGTATAGCAAATCACCCTTTTGAATCATCCCGCAAGGAAATACTACATTATTTACAATGCCAACTTTTTCATATTCTGCTTCTGGAGCAAAGATAGAATCAGATGAACGAGCAAGGACTGTCGTCGGATCTTTCAAATCCAATAAAGCAATACCCACTCTATATGTATGATGGTTCTTGGAGACACCATGATAAAGTAGGAGCCAGCCATGCTTGGTCTTAATTGGCGGAGCAGAAATACCAACCTTCCATCCATCCCAAGAATTCATCCGAGGTCCTAGGATACGAATACATTTGTTGATAGTGTTATTAGCAAAATCAAGCGTCTTCAAATAGTCTCCGCACATCTCATTCCCGACTCTATGTATAATGAAGTATCCATTTTTAAATTTCTCAGGGAAGATGCAAGTATCTTTATCATCAAATCCCGGAGGAGTGATGAGGGCAGGCTTACTCCAATTCCATTTTCTAGCTAGAAAATCTGAGGTAGAAATAGAAGAGATAGCTACTCTCGGTGGTCCGATACTATCGTAGGCTGTATAACATAGATAAAGATTCTTCCCGATGGCTGTGATGCGTGGATCCTC
>JBAYKP010000013.1:0-16480 GCA_041664465.1 Minisyncoccota bacterium
CCACTAACTTTAAACGACCTTTGACTTGATATAATCGCATCATTGGAAAAATAAAGTCCGTTCGACTTGCATGCCTTATCCACGCCGCCAGCGTTCATCCTGAGCTAGGATCAAACTCTACTTTAAAATAGAACGGAACAAAAGAAAAAATACTTTTGTTACGATTAAACTGGATTATATTCATTCCACACGCTGTGGAATATATCTCGCACGCTGGCGAGATTACTTATTTCAACTCGCCATAGCTTTTTCATAAAAGCGAAGGCGGTTTTGTGATACAAAACTATATAAATTTCAAAGAAATTAAAACAGCCAGATATACATCAGACTGTAAGGACTATTATATACATATAACTATATAAGTCAAGCTATTTTACTCTTTATTCTAATCATACAAAAAACCCTTTATAATAAAGGGTTTTTAGTATTATTTATTCCAGTATGACTCATCTGGATTAGGCTTATATAAATTATCAAGTGACTCTTCTTTTAATTCTTCTTGTTTCTTTAATAATTCTTGATTACCTATCTCATTCATTTTTTGATTATTTTTAATTTCATCTAATTCAATCTTCTTTTCTGCCTTTCTATAATAATCAAAACGTTCAGTTTCGTCTAACTGAGATAATTCCTCTTCTGTAAGAAACTCAAAGTCTTCTATGGAATTTCCTTCTTTAAACTCTTCTTTATTTTCTAAGTGGCTATCGCCACTTTCTATGCTTGGATTTTTAAATTTATCCATAATACATATTATACTACTTTCTAATATAGTTTACAAAATCTCTTTTTTCTGTAATAATTACGAAAGTCTAACAAGCCCTGTTAGCTCAGCTGGTAGAGCAGCTCCCTCTTAAGGAGATGGTCGGGGGTTCGATTCCCTCACGGGGCACAAAATAAAAAATCTGGAAGTCCGACTTCCAGATTTTTTATTTTCTCAACATTTTTACAAGCCCATCTATCAAATTCTTCAAGGATTTGTCATCATATAAAGATAGAGTGAAAACTGGAACATCTAGCTTCTCAAATTCTTTTTTTACTTTCTCTATCTTCTTTTGGTCTATGACAACATCCGTCTTGGTCAGAATTATAACTTCCTTCTTTTCAAGAAGAGACTTGTCATAAGCACCTAGTTCTTTGCGAATCTCTTTATACGCTTTCATAGGATTCTCATTCTCAAGAGAGACAAGGTGAGCAAGCATACGAGTACGCTTGATGTGTCTTAGAAATTTAATACCAAGGCCCTTACCCTTTGATGCCCCTTCGATAAGCCCTGGAATATCTGCAATGATGTGCCCATGAAAGTCCCCTAAATTTGGATCAAGAGTTGTGAATTGATAACTACCAATCTTGGCATCTGCATTCGTAATAGCATTGAGAAGTGATGACTTCCCAGCATTTGGAAGACCTATAAGCCCTATCTCAGCGAAAAGTTGAAGTTCTACTTTGAAGTTCCCTTCTTCCCCCGTCTTACCTTTCGTCGCAGTTGTCGGAGTTGTATTGATAGAAGTTTTAAATTGTTCATTACCATAGCCTCCCATTCCACCCTTGAGTAAGAGTTCCTTCTGTCCTACTTCTTCGAGAGAAACAGATGCTCCACTCTCTACGTTGGTAATAATAGAACCGAGAGGTAATTCAATGATCAAATCTTGTCCATCTTTGCCATGCCTGCTTCCTCCTGCACCCTCAAATCCATCATTACCTCTCCATTCCTTCTTATGCTTGTAGCGAGAAAGAATGTGAACGTCTTGAACTGCGACTGCATATATACTACCCCCCCGTCCTCCATCTCCACCGTTGGGTCCACCTTTGTCTATGAACTTCTCACGACGCCAGCGAACAACCCCGTCTCCACCGCGACCCGCTTTTGCAAAAAATTTTATTTCATCGATAAACATATATACTTCCAACTTACGCTAATAATGCTTTATTTGCAAGCTTTATTGCACCTTCTTTAGATTTAACTTGAGCATAGAAGCCCGTAGGGTGAGTAAATATCACTCCTTCAATTCCAATAATTTCCTCTGCTTTTGGATCTCTATCTAAAAACCCTCGCCAAGAATCAGGAAACGGTTTTCTACTCTCCATTGTTTCTGGTGATTTTTTGATTGCTTCAACTTTCCATGTTGGAGATTTTGAACTGGGATATACTAAGTATATAGGTTCTGGTAATTTTGAAAGTGTATCTTGCAATAAATATCTTGGAAAATCAATATTTGAGACAACAATTCTTTTATCTTCAGAATTGTTATAAGATTCAGTCAACTTATTGATACCCTCAATATCATCTTTGGCAATCTTAATCTCTCTTTTAAGAAGAGGAATAATTTTTTTAACTTGCTTTTTAAATATTAAATCTATTTTATCATTCCCTTCTTTCCAAGTTGGCGATTCGGATAGAAATATACTCTCTGCCCCATATTTATAAATATCTTTTAATAATGGTTTAGAAATGTCAAAACCCACATCAAGAGCATCTATTGAACAAACAATTTTGTTTTCAATGTAGTGAGCAACATCAAGACTTCCACATATTTCTTCTCCATATTTCTTCCACACAAGCCCAAAAGAAGCATAAGGTATACCATTCTCACGAACTCCTGCCCCGTCCCTCTGATGATGGTCGAATCTATCTGTCTCTGGATCAGAGATGCCACCCACATCACAAATATAATCTCCTTTATTAAACCACGCTTCATTTCTCGTACGAATTATTTTAATATTGCCATTATTAAGTATAAAGAGCGTTGCCACTGCGAAAAGATCATCAGCATGGAATGCTCCGTTGTGGGTCACACATATTTTTTTCTTTTTAAAAAATGACATAATTATTCTTCGTATTCTGCAAATTCTTTAATATTAAATAATTCTACCACGAAAGCTACTATCTTCTCTAGTACAAAAAATACAATGAAGAAGATGAGTATGAGCCCTAGAAATTTGCGAACGTCTCGACTGATCGAGAGTGCAGTATAGCCGAAGAAATGCCCCAAAGCAAGGAAACCCGTAGACCACAATGCCAAGCTGTATGATTCTGCCTTAGCATAAAGCTTGAGAGGAATTTTCTTGTACCCAGAGAAAATAACAGTGAACCATCCAATCCCCAATATAAGAAATCTTGACGCAAAGATTGACCAGAATGGTCTCTCCTTAAAACGTGGTAAGAAATAAGAAATTCGTCTCTCCATTTTAGAAATGAGAGGTCTATGTGAATGATGCTTGTTCAGATAAAAGCCGATGGTATATCCTAATACTGACTTGGTCGCTCCGCCCAATATAATAGCAATGAATGTAATAAAAAGATTTATAGATCCTAAGAAAGAAAAAATTCCAGCAAAAATGACAACTATCTCTCCTTCTACAATCACACCCAAAAATATAATAATATAGATTATTATCGCGTGAATCTCAATGAAATGTCTTATAAGCGAAATAGAAATATGCTCCATGTAAATTTAAACGAATAGTTTATCCACAACTTCTTTGACCAATGCTCCATCAGCTTTGCCCTTCAAATCTTTCATAATAGAGGCCATGAACATTCCTTTCTTGGTTAAGTCCTTCACGGCTAGCTCAGCAATCTTTGCATTTACAACCTCCTCTATCTCATTCTCGTCCATAAGCTTTGGCAGAAACTCCTCTAATATGTGAAGCTGATCAGTCTCGATATCTACCAAATCAGTACGCCCTCCTTTTGTGAATTGCTCTATGGAATCCTTCCTTTGCTTGGAAGCACGTGTAATAACCTTAATAGCTTCCTCATCAGTAAGCATATCTTGCGGGGTCCTAGCTGTAGCGACTAATTCATTGGTAAAAGCTGTTAAAAGCCCGCGCATAACTTCAAGGCGAATCTTGTCCCCTGACTTCATACTTTCCTTTATATTGTTTTTAATTTGTTCGTGTAATGTCATACTTATATTGTAGCAAAAATATGATAGAATACAAATATGAAACAAATTATATTTTTTGATACTGAGACAACAGGCAATGAGCCTAAAAAGGACTTTGTCTGCCAGTTAGCTTATAAGAGTAATGATGTAACTTTTTGTGAACTTTATAAACCCTCTATCCCTATTCCTCCTGAAGCCAGCGCTATCACCCACATTACGAATAAGATGGTGGCGGACAAGCCCGCATTTAAAAAAAGTACGAACTATGGCACCATTAAACTTTTCTTTGAAGATCCTACTTCCGTCGTTGTGGCTCATAATGCTAAATTTGATCTTGCAATAATAGATAAAGAGGATATCCTCCCCACCAATTTCATCTGCACTCTCCGTGTAGCTCGCTACTTAGACAAAGAGAATGTCATTCCTCAATACAAGCTTCAATATTTAAGATATTACTTAGATATAGAGATAGAAGCCCTAGCTCATGATGCCTTAGGTGACGTACTAGTATTAGAAAAGCTTTTTGAAAGATTACTCGCAAAAATAATGAAAGAAGAAAATATAGATCAAGAAAAAGCGGTAGAGAGAATGATAGAAATATCCTCTAAGCCTTCACTTATGAATATGTTTAATTTTGGAAAGTATAACGGCAAGACAGTAGAAGAAGTGGCAAGCATAGACCGTGGATATTTAGAATGGATGCTCGCCCAAAAAGAGCTAAACCCTGATAATGAAGAAGATTGGATATATACGCTTAGATATTATTTAGGAAAATTGGTATAGAAAAAATTATTCTTCAAATTCAATAGTATCTCCAGCCCCTAACTTTTTTATATTAAACTCATTATGTAATTTGACTAATACTGGAAAATCTACACAATGCATAGGATATAAATAATCTGGCTTTTCATTTTTAAAATATTTAATCGTTTCTTCTACTACACTTCCCTCATCTTCAAATAAATGAAATCCTCCAATAACTGCAAATAATTTTTGTCCTGTCACTTTTTTCGCATATTCACAAATATTACTAATGCCGGAATGAGAACATCCAGTCAGGACAATAACTCCATTTTTAGACTTTATAGCTAATGCTGTATCATCGAGCATTTTATTATTTTTATAAGTTCCTTTTTCGTAATCAAATTTTCTTGGAATTTCTCCTAAGAAATAAATGCTAGGGGAAAATTCCAGTACACCATTAGAAGGTATTACTTCAAAATCTTTTTTTATTATATCTATAACATCTTTTGATGCATTATTTAAAATATCAGGATGTAATATAATCTTTTTCTTATCTTTAAAAATGTGAGAGAGAAGTCCTTCTGTATGATCCCAATGATGATGGGAAAGAGCTATAAAGTCTACATCATTTAAATCAATTCCTAATTTTTGAGCATTTTGCCAGTATATATCTGAATGTCCCGTATCAAAAAGAATATTAACACCATTAATAGAAATAACAGCAGATAATCCCCATTCTGATGCACATAGCTCATTTTGGATTCTTCCTGTTTGATTTTCTACCAAAATTGTTATTTTCATATTTATATAATAACATTAATAATATTAAAATAAAATTACCTAACTTTTCCGACCGACAGAGTTAGGTAATCCAAAAGTTTTACGTAAACTCCAGTCATTTTCTAGTTTTTCAACAATCATATATAATACATCCTTCCCTATTTTAAAATCCGCCTTCAATAAAGAAATCAAATCTTCGCAGTCATATGGGTATATCCAAACACTATTTTGAAGTTTAATAAAACCAATTTCAGAAAGAGTTTTTCTTAATAAAAATCGTGTTCTCTTTCTAGATTCTTTTATATCAAAAATAACCACACGAAAACGACCATCCCATTTTTTAGGTATTTTTAATTTGAAATTGTGTTTTTCCAAAAAACTTAATTTTGATTTTCCTTTTTCAGTAATTCTAGCAACCCTAACTCCGTTCACTTCTATAATTTCTACTAACCCCTTTTCTTTTAATCTAGCAAAAGAAGTATTAATTGAATACTTTAAATCTTTTTTTCTTTTAAAAGAGTTTTCTATCTTATCTATAGCAGAGATAACATTTGGAGCTACTAGAGCAACACTGAGCATCCCAGTTGCAAAAACTGTATTTAGAATTATCTTCTGAATATTTTTCCTCTTGTCTTTAATTTTTATTTCTTTCTCTAAAGTTCCCATATATAAACTTATTATATCTCTTCATTGAACAATTACCTAACTTTTGCGACCAGAATAATTAGGTAAATTGTCATAATAATGTTACGAAAGCATACCTTCTACAAAAACTTTGTATTACTGAAAACTATGAATCTCTAGAAATAATCCAGAGATTTTGTTTTTTAATTTAAAGTGTTAAAATACACATATGCAAACTTTAATCATAGTTCTTCTCGTTATTATAATCATAGGCATAATTGTCGGGGTAGTTTTGGTGTCTAGGAAAAAGCCTGAAGAGAAAGCAGATAATTCTGTGCAGTTATTACTTAATCAAATAAATGAACTTTCGAGAACTATAGATAGCAAGCTTGGAGAATCACAGAAAGAAATCAACCAGACGATGCGTTTTCAATCGTCTGAAACTTCTAGAATTATTGCTGACATTACAGAGAAGATTACGAGGCTAGATGAGACGAACAAGCAAGTGGTATCTTTCGCCGATCAACTCCAGAATCTGCAAGATATACTCAAGAATCCCAAACAGCGTGGAATCCTCGGAGAGTATTATCTAGAAACTTTACTTAAAAATATAATGCCCCCAGGAAGTTACCAAATGCAGTATCCTTTCCCTGACGGCACAATAGTAGATGCAGTAGTATTCGTAAAAGATAAAATTATTCCTATTGATTCAAAGTTTTCTCTTGAGAACTACAATAGAATTTCTGAGACAACTGACAAAACAGAAAAAGAAAGATTAGAGAAAGTTTTCGTAAATGACCTTAAAAATAGAATTACAGAAACTTCCAAATATATTCAACCAGACAAAGGAACAATGGACTTCGCCTTTATGTTCATTCCTCACGAAGCCATATACTATGATCTACTTATCAATAAGATAGGAGCAATAAATGAAGATACGGAAAATCTTATTCAAAGAGCTGCAAGTAAATACAAAGTCATCATTGTTTCTCCTACTTCATTCCTCGCCTACTTACAGACAGTTCTCCAGGGTCTTAAAGCAATGCAGATAGAAGAGAGTGCAAAAGATATCGTAAAGAGAGTTGGAGAGCTTGGCAAACATTTGCGAAGCTATGAAGAAATGCATCAGAAGCTTGGTAATGCCCTTGAGACGACAGTCAACCATTTCAATAAATCCAATCACGAATTCAGAAAGATAGATAAAGATGTAATGCGTATCACAGGTGAAGCGATAAATATAGAAATACAAACAGTAGAAAAGCCTCAATTAGAAGATTAAACAGCTTCTAATTAATAACCACAAGAGAATCTAGGACAATAAGAAGTATAGCTGGTAGTATAACCTCCTCCGTAATAAGATGGCGAGTAATAATTATTGTAGCCGTTGTAATTGTTGTAACCACTGTAATAATTATTGTAACCACTGTAATAACTAGGATTATAGTAGTAGCTATTATAGCCACTGTACCCATTGTAATTATTATACCCATTATAATAATTGTTGTAACCGCCATATCCGCCATAATTACTATAACTAGGTTGATAACCATTATAATAACCCCAATAAGCTTCAGATTTGGTAGGAGTAGCTAATATTCCAAAAACAAACAAGAAAACAAGTATAAAAAATGTAAAATAGAGTTTTTTCATAATGTACTTATTATATAGCTCTTTTATATATCTGTCAACGATCTAGATCAAGCGTCTCATCTATTCTTATTTGCTCTACGAAATCAGGCACGTGGGACACTAGTATCATTGCACCCTTAAAGTCACTTAAGGCTTTCGCGATAATAGGTAAATGACGGAAGTTTATATGATTCGTCGGTTCATCAAGAATGAGAAGCCCAGGCTTGGTAAGGACAAGAGTCGCGAAGGCCACAAGCCCCTTCTGCCCTTCTGAAAGACTCCCTATCTGCGTATAAACCATATCTCCAGTAATAAGGAAGCTCGCAGCTGTCGCACGAATACTTTCTTCGTGAACTTTACCACTTACTTTTCGCATCGTCTCTGCCAATGATTCATAAACTGTGTCATTAAAGTTTAGTGTAGAAAAATCTTGTCTATAATATCCAACTCTTATATCTTTTGAAATAAAAATTCCCTCCGCTTCTCCTTTAACAATAGCTTCAAGTAAAGTACTCTTGCCGATACCATTAGGACCTGCGAGAAGTAAGTGCTTATTCTTGCGAAGCTTCACGTTCACTTTTATATTTTTAATTTTGTGATTCTTATATATTGGCACAGATGTGAAAGTCACAATATCACCGACATAATCATCCTGAGTTGGAATCACAAAGTTCCTGATAGTCTTGTCTTCTTTTCTTACATCTACCTTCTCTTCTTCTAGATCTTCTGCGAGCTCTCTCATACGCTTCGCCACAAGACGAAGACCTCCACCTTTCATTGCGAAAGCATTGGCTTGATCTTTCTTGGCTTGAATTTCTTTTGAGAGAAGAGCATTCTTCCTATTCTCTCTTTCCATTCGGGCTGTTATCTGGTCGCGTACGTCTGTGTAGTTCCCTACATACTGCTCTATCTTCTTGGTATAGACATCAAGATAAAGCACCGCGTCAGTAAATGAATTAAGGAAATGGGCATCGTGAGAAATAACAATTACTGTCTTCTTATATTTCACTAGAAAGTCTGTGAGGTGCGCGATACCTGCTTTATCTAGATTGTTCGTCGGCTCATCAAGGAGAAGAATGTCTGGCTCTTGAATAAGAGCTGAAGCGAGAAGAAGACGAGCTTGCTGACCACCAGAGAAAGAACGAACTATCCTCTCATGAACCTTCTCATGACCTTTCAAATTTACAATTTCAAGTACATCATCTATGCGAGGATCTATATCATAGACTACTTCTTTGAAACACTTCTGGAAAAATTCACGAACAGTCAGATCAAGCTCGTCACGAGGAATCACCTGTCTGGAAAGTGCAATCGTCGTCCTCTGAGCTAAATTGATAGTTCCATCTTCTGGTTCTCTTTCGCCTGTAATAAGGGAAAATAAAGTACTTTTCCCAGCGCCATTCTGCCCCATGATAGTGACTTTCATATGACGACGTACAGAGAAATCCACCGCATCAAGTATCGGCTTATTGTGCCCGTATTCAAAAGAAACCTTTTCAAATCGTATTACTACTTCGCCATGAGCCATATAGATTCTTACTTTACCTTATTTCTCGTTAAATAGAAAGGCTTTCTTCTCCCAGATAGAGGCCTTGCCTCTATCTGGGAAGTTATCCGAGACGAAGACCATTCGTTCGCAGGCTATTTCGTATCTCTTTATAATCTGGTACGGTTTTCTCTACTAAATCCCAGAACCTCCCCGAGTGATTAAACTCTTTCAAGTGGCAAAGTTCATGGACTATTATATAGTCAGATTGCTTTTGAGTGATAAGAGCTATCTTATAATTAAAATTTAAATTCCCCTTCTTAGAGCAACTCCCCCATCTGGTCTTCTGATTTCTGATTGCCACTCTTCCCCATTTGTAATTATAAAAAGTATTAAAATATTCTAATCTTTCTTTCACCAGAGTAGCTGCATCTTTCTTGTATTTTATATAATTTAAGTTTTTTCTTTTTGGTTTTTTAATTCTCCTTTTAACCCTAGAAATATAATATAACCTTCCATTAATAATCTTGAAAATTTTCCGCATGCTATTTATCAAGCTTCTTGTATAATGTCCCTGTTATAATCAATATAAGAATGCCGAAGAGGAACATCATCAGGGGACTATTATTTAGAAAAGGAATCTCGAAAAGTAAGCCCTTAATCCCCTGACTCATAAGCGTAGCACCTACGACTACCACCAAAGCAAATACCACAGGATAGCGATTGAAAACCGATCTACCCTTTTTATGAAAATATTTATTCATTTCATCTGTTGCTTCTTCTGCTTTTCTTAACAAATCTAATTCTTCTTTGTTCATATATATAGTATATCATCTTCCAATATAAAAATAAAAAGCCCCTCTTGGGGCTTTTTATCAGAAAATATAAATTACTTTTTTCCTTTCTTTGCAACTACCTTTTTAGCAGGAGCTTTCGCAACTACTTTCGCTTTTGCAACTGCTTTCTGAGCTGGTTTGGCAACTACTTGTGCTACGGCTGTCTTAGGTCCTGCAAGCTTTTCGATTGAGTTTATCAAACGATCAAGCTTACTATTCATCTCACTGAGCTACTTACTCATATCATTGCCCATTGGTGCAGGTGCTGGCTTTGAAAATGAAGGAGCTGGTCTATCATTAAACTCTCTTCTTGGAGCGCGGTCATTATTAAACTCGCGACGTGGAGCCTCATTGCCTCTCTTGCTACCGAAACATTCATTACAGTATATTGGCTTATCACCTGATGGACGGAAAGGAACCTCACAACTCTTGTGACATTCATCACAAACTGCTTTGTGCATTGTGACAGGGCCTCTGTCGCCTCCTCTATTACCCCCTCCGAAACTTGGGCGACCTCCGCCTCCGTTTCCTCCTCTAAATCCTCCACCTCTATTACCTCCTCCTTGAAAATTTCCCATAAATTATATTTATTAGCTAGCTTCTACTAGACAAGTTATTACTATTATCTTTTAATACTAGCCTTTTTAAGCTCAAAAAGCAAGATGGCAAAATCTGCACAGGTCAGACCTGTGCAGATTTTACTAATTCAAGTTTTTCATCTCGTGCCCATCCCTTTATTTCGGCACATTCGGTCTGCTGACCTCAGTACCTATTTATATTACGTTGCCGTTAACTAAATTACTATTTATTAAATTTATCTTTTTATCTCGAGTCCAACCTTTTATTTCGGCCTCTCTCCTCCTTGATTCTGTTAATGTTCTAAATTTTTCAAAATATTTTAAAGTAACTGGACGACGAATTTTGGTATAATGTGCTCCAGATTTCAAATGATTGTGCTTGTGAAGCCTCTTCTCTAAATCATTTGTTGATCCAACGTACAAAGTCTTATCAGCACATTCAAGAATATAAGTGAAATACATATTATATCTTTGGATAATGATTGATAGCATATTCTAATAAGGCTCTAGTTTGGTCAAAAGTTGAAATTTTTAAAACATCTTCTTTAGAAAACCATTGTGCATCATGTAATTCACTTTTTAAAACATCTATTATTTGATTATTATTT
Source organism: Minisyncoccota bacterium (assembly GCA_041664465.1). Classification (GTDB taxonomy): domain Bacteria; phylum Patescibacteriota; class Minisyncoccia; order Phycocordibacterales; family UBA9973; genus UBA8515. The sequence goes on from JBAYKP010000013.1 coordinate 11,173, forward strand.
TTCAATTTTACATAAAAGAAAAAACCTATACGTGGAATATCAAAACCCTCTCGTTCAAGATCAATATGAAAAGGCATCGGGATTGGTGTAGAGTTTGCATCACCCCTAAAAGCATTTTCATATGCGGGTAAAACTTCAATATCAAGAGCAAGCTCTTCTTTCCATTCTCTTATTAACGTCTGATCTGGAGTTTCATCTTCTTCCATATGTCCTCCTGGAGGTGTCCATTTATCAAATTTCTTATGGTGCACTAAAAGTGCCTTACCTTCTTTTACTAAATAACCGGATGCAAAATATTTATAAGCCATATAAAAATTATATCAAATAAGGCTAAAATTACTAGTTAGAGAATTTGAATCAGTATTATAACCTTTTTTATGAATTTATAGAGATAAAATAGTTTTTATCTTATTTGAAAGTAATTCTATATATTCTTCAATTTTGTCTAAATTTTCAACTTGGATAATTTCAGTCGTCATCCCTTCGCATATTAGGGGTATATTATGTTCCTTATTAGTTAAGACTAAAATTGGCTTTTTAATACCATACGCATATCCAAACTCAGCTCCCCAATTCGGACTTTCATTTAAAGCTACAGCAAGTATTATAGACGAATTATCAATCCCTGTAATATCTTGTGCAACTATCTTTAATTTATTTTCTTCTTTTTGATTTGTATCGCGATGTGGCAGATAACAAGTGATTCCTCTTTTTTCAAGAGCTTCACCTATTTTAGGATTAAATTCTACGTTCCATTCATTTGTAAAAGTTGAAGTTAAGTATATATTTTTCATAATTAAATTATATTACATTAAGTAAAGATTTCACATCTTGAAGTGGTAATGGGAACTCTGTGGCGCCGAGAGCGCCGGGGCCTATGGCATATTGATCAAAATATATAATTAAATTATCTCCTTTGATAGCCCAATTAAAAAAGAATTAAATTTCAAACTAGATATATTGTCAGCAAACAAAGAAGAAGCTACGCCGCCTTCTGGAATCCATTTGTTCAACTTTTCCTTAACTAATTTCGTAAAAATATTTCGTTTCTCTTTTTTAACAATATCTGATAAAGATAAAATTCTGCCATTAGATAGACTAGCCGTCATAACTTTATAATTAGTGCTACCATGAGCACCACCAGTGAAGGAGTAGACACTCGTCACGATTGATTCCGTCTTTGCACCTTTGATATATTTTGAGCTAATATCAATCTCATACGTTCCACTAGGGCTATCTGCTCCAAAACTTTTCCTTATATCAGGAACTTCCGCATTGGATTTCACTCTGAAGTCAGAAACTGTCGTATCTATATACTCCCTCATTTTTACTGCAAGTAAGCTGGCTCCAGATATTACTGAGGTCGTACCACTGAAATTTTCTTCATCAATCTTTTGACTAACTATTGAAATTGGCATAGAGGCAGAATTATTAAGTTGCCCCTGCTTAGATTCTCTTTCAAGAATTTTATTAACTAATTTTGGCACCCATATATTACGAGTCAAAATTAGAGCGATTCCAATAATTATTAAAATAAATAAAAAAATTCTTAATGTTTTCATATAATAAGATTATACCATATATGATGCTGGAATTATTCTGCTAAACCACAAACTCTTTCAATAAAAGGTTTTAATTTTTCAAATTCAGATACAATATAAGGGCTAACATTTACTATTGATTCAGAATAATTAATTTCCCCATTTAATCCTCTTGAAACTAAATCATCATGATGATCTCCCATTTCTTCTGATAACTTAAAAAGAGAGAAAAATAACCAATGGAAATTTCCTCCGCAGTTTTCTGCAGCTGCTGGCTGAACAAGGCTTGCAAACAGTCTAATCCTTTTTCTTAAAGTATGGAATTTCTCCACTGGAAGTTGTTTTTCCATTAAAAGTTGTTTTATTTCCAGTAAAACATTTTTTACATATTCTTTAAATTTTGAATCTTCGCCAAAATTGATGGGAAATTCTAAGTCATCTAAATTCTCAAAAATTTCTTTTTTGATTTCTTCTTGAGGTGAACCCCAATAATTATCTTTATATTTACAAAGTAAAGGCATTAATTTATATAACTTTTCAACACACCGATGGCTTACATCAAAAAATCTATACAAATCTCTTAAAGATAATCCACAACGTCTAACTTGCTTTATATAAGCAAGGCTTTCTTCATTTTCTTTCTGTTCAAGATGATATAAAAGTTTCTCTTTATCAAAAACAAATTCAAATGCATCTCTTGCTTCTTCAAAAGAATGCCGACGAGATTCTTTATTATAAAAATCATTTGGGAGCTCAGATACCACAGGACTTATTTCAGGATTTTTCCGTATGGCCGAGAAATTAGAAATTAAAACTGGTACGTGTTTAAACTTTTCTGATTCTATATCTTCTGGTCCTTGTGTATTAAGTATGTTTTCTATCATAATATAATTCCCTTAATTCAGATGATAATTTTCTTGTCTTTTATCTATAACTTTTATTATATCAGATACTTGAAAAATAACCATTTTTGATGTATTCTTATATTGTTTTAACCTTGGGAGATCGTCTAACGGTAGGACAGAGGCCTTTGAAGCCTTTAATCTAGGTTCGATTCCTAGTCTCCCAGCACTCATGTGATAGGTTCAAATGACCGAAACACATGGCATCTAAGTAGTTTACGGCATACCCGCTGAGAGCGGTATTCAGAACATAAAAGCACCCAATTGGGTGCTTTTATGTTTAGATAAAAATGAATCATTAAAATAGTATGCTATAATATTTATTATTAACTAATAATAAATATATATGAGCAATAAAGAATCAAAATCATTTAAGCTTGGTAGGGACGCAAAGACAGGAGAATTTGTTCCTGTTGAAAAAGCAAAAAAAAATCCTGATCGTTATGTCGTAGAACATGTTCCAAAGGCTGGATATGGAGATGTACCAAGAAAAAATAAAAAATAATTATAGATTAAAACAAATTTAGCTTTAGTTTTTCTATTATTTTTATGACAAAAAAAGAAGAAGATTCATGGTGTAAAATAGGAAGATCATACTCTGATACTTTTTTTGATGATCGTCGTGTTCGACAAACCTTAAAAAAAAATTAATCTAGGAACTTCTTTAACGGAAAGACAGAATTTTCTTAATAAATATGGAGACGGAATATCACAACTAGAACTTACTTATGTTAGACTAAAGAGATTCCCATTACTTCTTTCCTCATTTCAATCTTCTCTGGAAAAACAAGGAATTTCAAGAGTGTCTCAATTCATTTATCATATTGAAAATTATCTAGCACTAATTTATATATTTGATCAGAGAATAAGAAGTTTATATAACTTTATTGAAAAATTATCCAAGAGACATAATTGTCCGAATTCTGATATTCAAAACCTTGTAATAATTAAAGATCTCTTATTGAAAAGTATTGAGCCTATTGTAAATACAAGAGGTAAACATACTCATGAGAAATATTTTTACGATAAAGACATAAAAGATATGGAACGTTTTGATAAAGCTGGTGATTTTAGTCAAAACACACAGGATAAAATTTATTTTAAAACAAGAGCAAATAAATTACTTAGTGATCAAAGAAAAAAGTGGAAAAAAGATATAATAAATGATATCTATCAGTATGAAGTTAATATAGGAGTTATGTATACAAACTTAGATAAACTAATTTGGCAAATTTATAACAAAATTTAATTACACTAGATCTATTTGTTTGTTTTTTAGAAATAATTTACTTCTTAAATGACTCAACAGCTCTCTCTTTTCCCATATAGATTTTTCTCTTAAAATATATTTTGCATAGTTTCTTATATCTATTTCTTTCACTTTGATTTTATCCTTTGAAACTTTTCCTAGTACTGATTCTTGGAATTTTTGATGTTGTTCAATCTCAGTCTTGATTTTATCTTTCATTCCAATCTCATCTAGCGATATTTTATCTAAAATATTTGCTAGTTGTTCAATTAAATCTTCTTCTTTTATATATCCGCATTTACAATTTTTATTTATAAATTTAGTACATCCATAATAAACATATCGATGCACGTTTCCATTTTTTTGTTTCTTGAATTTTTCATCTGCTGTAATTCCTGATCCACAAACCCCACAAGTAATTAACTTAGTAAAAGCAAATTCTTTTCCTTCAGATCGTATAACATGATCACTTGTTATTTTTTCTTGTACTAAATTATAAAGTTCTTTTGTGATGATTGGTTCATGTTTTCCTTTGTACCAATTATTACTTCCTTTTGGGTATTCAAATTCACCATAGTAAAAAGTACTTTTGAGAATTATGTATACATTACTCAATGTAAGAGGTTTTCCACTTTTAGTTTTAAAACGTATATCATCGTGAAGCCATAGGAATATTTTTCTACCAGACCATCCGTCATTAGCTACTTTTTCAAACATTTGTTTAATTACTGAAGATCTTAACTCATCTAGAATTACTTCACATTTCTTTTTTCTATCTGGGTGGTTAAGATAACCAGTAGGGGCGACAGATGGCCATAACCCCATCTCTACTCTTGCTCGTAATCCTCGTTTGACATTTACCATTTTATTATCATTCTCAAGTTTAGCCTGTGATCCGAGAATCATTAGTAGGAATTTTTCATTTGGGTTATTTGTAAATCTTTGCCCGTATGTTCTTATCTCAATTAAATGTTTTTGATCCATCAAATCAACTACACTTCCAAGATCTCCTGCATTTCTTGCTAGTCTGTCCGGAGCCCAAGTTAGAATACCAGAAAACTTACCTTGTTTGATTTCGCTAATCATTTCGTTATAAATGGGTCTTTGCCCAACTTCCTTAGAAGAGTGTGATTCTCTCTTAATTTCGGCTATATAGAGCTTCTCACGCTCTGCTAGGACTTGCATCTCCTTTACCTGAGATTCTATTGAAAGGGCTTGTTTATCCTCCTGTTCTGTCGATTTTCGAGCATATAGACAGTATTTTATTTGTTCTTTTTCCATATACCTTATTAATGACGCAAAGCCCTTGATGAGTCTAGAGCGTCCTAGACTCTAGACTGTTGGTAACTAAATCTCTCAAAATCTTTAATTTTGATTGTCTTTTTATCTAAAAAATTATATCCTTAATCTTATGAGCAACTATCCGAAGATTATAATTACCAAACAAGATGTTATTTCATACATCTACTTTGTTTGCTCAATGGCCCAGCGAGGCAGAATGTATGGAGGCCTTAGTGGAAAAAGTGATTATATTGGGGGTGTATTTGATCGTTGGATCAACATCATTCCTGAAAGTGTGATTTTTAATAAATATTTTCTCCCTAAAATAGCAGATA
>JBAYKP010000014.1:0-8812 GCA_041664465.1 Minisyncoccota bacterium
AAAAGCGAATAATCGGTTCGAACTTACGGAAAAGTTTTTGAAATACAATATGGAATTGGCAAACGAGGGAACAAATGAAGAAAAACTTCATTTGTTCAAAAAAGTCGGTTCGAACTTTAGAATTTTGGATCGAACCGTACTTTTTGAGCCACGCGGAGCGTGGCGAATCCTTTCAGATTCAGGATTTTTTGGGGGGAATACATTTGTGTCGGCACTTCGTGCCGACCCCATTTCGGCTTCCGATTCCGATTTTCAATTTTGGCGGAGAGGAGAGGATTCGAACCTCCGAAGGTTGTAACACCTTGCTGCCTTTCCAAGGCAGTGCACTAGACCACTATGCGACCTCTCCATATCCTGACCGAAGTCAGGATACATACAGACTTTAATTAAAAATAAAAGCCTGCACTTTGAAAAGAACATCCGAGACTATCATACTAAATATTTAGCTTTTTACCAAACAAAATTCTGTCTTATTTTATAAGCTTCCACGAAGTTTTCTGATGCGATCTTCGACTGGGGGATGAGTGGAAAAGAGACTACCTACCTTCTTAGCAAAAGTCCCTGAACCTTGTGGGTTGGCAATATATAGATGGGCTATTGCCGTAGACTGCGTTTGCATGGGTCTGCCATATTGGCTAATCTTCTCTAGGGCACTTGCAAGACCTTCTGGATAGCGTGTAAGGAGAGCGCCTGAGGCATCGGCAAGGTATTCCCTCTTTCGTGAAATAGCGAGCTGTATGAGAGTTGCAGCGATAGGAGCTAAAATAGCAACAATTATTCCTATTATCATAAATACTCCATTGCCTTCTCTGTCATCACGATTGCCCCCAAAGAAAGACATCCGAATCATCATATCAGAAAGCATGGCCACGAAGCCGACGAGAACAACAGCAACAGTAGAAAGTAACATATCTTTATTCCCTATATGACTCATCTCGTGAGCAACGACTCCTTCGAGTTCTGCCTTATTCATAATAGAAAGTAATCCTGTCGTAACTGCAACTACCGAATGATTCTTGTCCCTCCCTGTTGCAAAAGCATTTGGAGATGGGTCCTCTATTACATAAATCTTTGGCATTGGAAGTCCGGCGGTAATCGCCAAGTTCTCAACTATTGTATAGAAGTCAAAATATTCTTCACGAGTAGCAGGCTTGGCTTTCGCAAGTGATAAAGCAATCTTATCTGAATACCAATAACTAACTATGTTCATCACCACAGAGAAAATTACAAAGAAATATAAAATAGAAGGGTTGTTATACATCCGAGAAAACACAAAACCAAGCCCTATGACAATAACAAGGAAGACGCTCATCAGCATCCAAGTTTTCCATACATTATTTGATTGTTCGGTATATAAAGTTGCCATATAGATTAGGTTCTAGTAATTAGTGGCTAGTTTCTAGTTTATGATAATTGGAATTAAAATACTTTTATCTACTCCTTCTGGAGCGGCAGGATTGTCCTTTTTAATCTCGAAATAGGCAGGGCCCTTGGGAAGACCTTTTAAATCAATACTCCCTTCAAAATCTACAGATTCAGCTGTCATCCAATTACTTGTTGCCATCGCATTACTATTCTTCAAGACTTTCTTATTTGCATCTAAAATATTAATTAGAATATTAGCTTCAAAAAAGTATCCCCCTTTTATAACTCCTATATAAGAAAGAATGCCATGAACTTTTGTATTTGGTGCAACTGAAAAAATAACTAAATCTTCTTTGTTCCCCAATATTTGTTCTCTATTTGCATTATTTAATTGATTACCCTTCCCAATCTCTAATGCAGTTGTATGGGCATACTTTTCATCATTTTGATAAATAAATGGCAAGTAAGTCTCTTTATTTTGAAGCATAATACGAATAGCAAATATCATCAGAATGATAAGCACTAAGAGAAGTACACTATTCAACTTCGAACCAAAAAACCAATATTTTTTCTTGTCCATAAAATTTTTATTGTGCCCATCCAATAAATTTAAAAGTTTCTAACAAACTTTTATCACCATAAAATACATAGCCAATATTCCCTTTCAAATAAGAATATGTGAGAACATTACTGTCTTTCTCCTTATAAACCTTAAAAAGAGTTTCTCCTATTTTTTCATCTTTTAAATATTTTTTATCTCCAAAATAATCAACTTTATTCCACCAATTCATATCTGTCAAATAATTTATGCCACTATTATTTGGTAAAGTTATCATTATTGCAGGTCCACCTTCTGCTTGTTCTTCGTGAGGTGTATATCCTTTTGGTAATTCTATTGTGAATCCATGATTTTTATAGGTATAAGTTAAAGACACTTCTTCATTAATACTTGATTCACTTTCACTCCTAGTTATTTTTTGATCAACCTCTGGCCCATAGTATAAAGTACTACTGTTTTTTGATATATCAAAAACATTTAATGTAGCTACATCAGTACATTTAGTATCAATAGTACATCTTATCTCGCCATTTTCTGGGTAATATTCTGACATTCCAACTACAACAAATGTATTATTATCAATCCACATAGCACCACTAAATCCACAGGGAGTACCACACATCGCAACTTGTTTCCACTTATTTGTTTTCAAATCAATAAGTTTAACACTAGAATCTACATCATAAGCTTCTAAAACTTTGCCATTTTCTTCATACAATTCCACTCCTCCTTTTGGGTCAAGAATTTTTGTTTTATCAGGAGAATAGATATAAATACTTTCTCTTAATTTATTTTTGCTTAAATCATAAGGGTACTCTTCCGCTACAATAGTTGATTCTCTAATCCTTTTAAAATTAGAAATATCAAATCCGGGTATTATTTTTTGCCAATAACTTTTCCATTCTGGTAATTTATCTTCAATGGCTTTATTTAAATCATTAGTAGAAATACTGCTTAGTACTTTACTATTTTCAATAGTCGGAGTACTGGCTCTTTTAGTAAGCAATAAAACAATAACAATTAACAAAATTATAACAATGGTAACAAAAACTATATTTAATTTTGAATTTTTCATAAAATTTATATGTTAGTTATTAGAATTTAACTTCTACGGGATTCTTCTCTACACTGTCTTGTTCTAATTCAAAGAATTCTAATGCTGTGAATTTAAACATAGAAGCGATAACATTCCCAGGGAAAGTTTGAACGCCGGTGTTGAAATCACGAACGTTGCCATTGTAGAACCTGCGGGAAGCCATAATCTTGTTCTCTGTATCTGAAAGTTCTCTTTGAAGCTCCATAAAGTTGGTATTGGCTTTCAAATCTGGATAAGCCTCAGAAATAGCAAACAAAGACTTCAAAGTGCCAGACAATTCATTCTCAGCTGCACTCTTCTCTGCGATACTTCCTCCCTGCATTGCTTTTGAACGAGCAGCTGTCACTTTCTCAAATGCGGTTGATTCATGCGTAGCATAACCCTTCACTGTATTCACAAGGTTCGGGATCAAATCATAACGACGCTTTAATTGAACATCAATATCGGACCAGGCTTCACTCGCACGATTCTTAAGACTTATAAAACCATTGTATTTAAAGATTAAATACAAAACGAACGCTACTATTACTACTAAAACTATATATATTATTGACATACTTTGTTATTTTGAAAATTATTATTAATTAAACGACTTAAACTATGAGTATATTATAGCACAAATGCCCCGCCGACAAAGTCGGCGGGGCATTTTACTAATCACTATAAACTAACTACTAGAACTTAATTCTTTGTCTTCTTTTTTTGCCAATTTTCTACGAATACTAGAAGCGGACTTGCAAGAAAGATAGATGAATACGTTCCAAAGAACATACCAGCCGTAAGCATCATTGCGAATACTTTTGTGCTTTTAGGACCAAACAAAACTAGAGCGAGTAAAGCGATTATAACTGTGGCTGATGTAGCTATTGAACGAGTGTAAACTTGAGCAATACTATTACCAACAGTTTCTTCGAAAGTCTTCCAATGTCCTACGCGAATATTCTCGCGAATTCTATCAAAGACAACAATAGTGTCTGAAACAGAAAGGCCAAGAACTGTAAGAATAGCCACCACGAATAGCGTATCTACTTCTACTCCATAGATGTGGCTTAGGACTGCAAATACTCCAACAGGAATCATAATATCATGTATGAGAGTAACAATAGCGATCAAACCATATCTCCAAGAAGAAACTGGTTTTGAAACTTTGCGGAAAGAAAAAGCAATCCAGAAAATAATTCCTAATGATACTAAAATAAATGAAAGGATTGATTTACGTACAAGCTCAGCTCCAACAGATGGCCCGATAGAAGTAAAGCTCTTCTCAACTGCATCTGCTCCCAATGATTTCAAAATTGCTTGGTGTTCTCCGTCTGTAATGTCACGAGTCTTAATACTATAACCCTTTTCCCCTATTGGTTGAATCAAAGCTTGACCAATAGACAATGTACTGAGACTACTTTCTACTACTCCCTGCTCTGGGCGAACAGTTGTATATTCTACTTCTGTAAGAGAACCACCCTTGAAATCAATGCCCATATTTAAGCCAAAGTATGAAATAGCTCCAATAGATAAAATAACTAAGACAACTGAAATCGAAACGAATATTTTTTTGTATTTAATGATGAACATATAATTTAGTAAAATTACGCTTGGCGCATTAATTTTTGTGATTTAGCACTACTTAACCCCGACCCAAACAAGAAATTGGTAAAGCCATTCGTCTTTTTAATATTTAAAGTGTAGAGGAATAGTCTGGTAATAGAAATTGCAGAAATCATAGAGATGAGGACACCTATGAGAAAGACTAGGGCAAATCCTTTTATAAGAGTTGTACCAAACCAGTAAAGAATAATGGCTGTGATAATACTTGAGATATTTGAGTCACGAACTGAAAGCCATGCTCGCTTGAAACCATTATGCATAGAGTCTGTGACATTGCTCCCCGCTCTTAATTCTTCTTTGATACGTTCAAAGATAAGGACATTGGCATCCACGGCAATACCGATAGATATGATAAATCCAGCAATACCTGCAGCTGTTAAAGTCACTGGTACTAGCTTGAATATGGCCAGCATAATGACGACATACATTGAAAGTGCTATTACAGCTATTAATCCTGGTAGTCTATACCAGATAATTAAGAAGAGTGCGATAGCAAGGAATCCAATAAGAGCAGCTTTGACTCCGGCTGATGTTGCCTGTGTCCCCAATGATGGTCCGATAGTTTGAGTAGAGATAAGCTCGATGGCGACTGGTAGTGCACCAGAATTCAAACGACCGACGAGAGTCTTGGCTTCTTGTGGTTTAAAGTTCCCAGAAATTTGAGCCTTGCCTCCGGTAATAGCTTCATTGACAGTGGGAGTAGAGATAGGCGTCCCGTCTAAAAAGATGGCGACAGTTTTCCCCACATTCTCTCTTGTAATTTTTTCAAATAAAGCAGAACCCTCGGGATTGAATTGTAATGATACTTTTGGCTCACCTGTATTCTGATCAAATTCTAGAATAGCTTTATCCAAGAATCGTCCAGTCAATTCGGTCTTTACATATTTTGAAGAATAAATATCTACAGATACTTTGCCATCTTTACCGACAGTAGCTTCTACCGGCGCATCTTTAACTGGATTCTCTATACGAAAATCAAGCATAGGAGTCTGACCAATCATTTTAATAGCTTCTGAAACTTCCGTCACCCCTGGAAGATCTACAATAAGACGTTGCTCCCCTTGGTTAGAGAATCCACCATCTTGAACTTGGATAGAGGGTTCTGAAACTCCGAAAATATTCACGCGTCTTTCGATCACATCACGAAGAGAGCTCATGGAATCCGCGACTTGTGTGGAGTCTATCTGAGAGACATCTGCTTTATAAACTAAATGAGTGCCACCTGAGAGATCAAGCCCGAGCTTGAATGGAAATTTCGCAAATCCGCTGGGAGATGTTTGAGTCTTGGCAGTTGCATTCTTAGCAACTAAAAGCCTATGAGCCATTTCTGATTTATAAACAAAGAAACCAATGCCAAAGCCTAATAATAAGATAAGTAATGCTGTAATTCTTGTTTTCCACATAATAGGCGTATTTTATAGCTTTTTCACTAAAAAAGCAACCAAGAAGCCGACAGCGTAACCACCTATAATATCTATAGGAAAATGGACTCCAGAGGCAACTCTTGCAAGACCAATCAGCAATGCTACAGCCATAAATACGTAACCGAGACTTTTATTCTTAAAATATATAGCAAAAGCTAAAGCAGAAATTGCCGTAGAATGACCGGATGGAAAAGCGTATCCACTTTCTATGAAAAGTGCATGAATATTTGAAAGTACAATAAATGGACGATCGGTATGAATTAAAACTTTCAAAAAAGAAGCAATAATCCAAGCAATGACCGGAGAAAGAATGATTGAAAAAATATCTTTCCACTTATCACGTAAAATTATAAAAATATCTTTTATTTTATAAAATTTATAATGTATAAATATAAAAATAGCTGCCACAATAAACATTATGTAAATAGTGGGTACAGCAAAAAACCAAATGACATTATCAAACCATACTGATTGATGAGCTAAACTATATAAATTTAAAAAAATTGTGTTGTTCATATACCCAGAAATTCATTTCGCATATCGTCCTTATGTGCCACCCTCTTATATCTATTCATCCCCATCAAAATTCCAAGTCCTATAAACTCTGTCAGTAAATGTGATCCACCGTAACTCATAAAAGGTAGTGTTATCCCCGTCACTGGCATTATACCAATATTCATACCAATGTTAATAATAAAATGACTCATAAAATAAATAGAAAGTCCGAGCCCATAAAGTATTTCAAAATTTGTAGCCCCTAAAAGTGAGATATGCAATATCCGCCAAATAATAAGCCCAAGTAAAAGAAATAGAAGCATCGCTCCGACAAACCCCCACTCTTCTACGAAAGCAGCAAATATAAAGTCTGTCTGATATTCCGGAAGAAATTTAAGTCTAGATTGTGTTCCAAATCCTACTCCTTTGCCAGTTAATTGCCCCGATCCAACTGCAATAGTAGACTGATAGACATTATAGCCAGAGCCACGTATTTCCGTCATAGGATTTACAAAATTTATAATTCTATCCTTTTGATAAGAATGAAAAACGAACATCCAAAGAAAAACAAATACGATAGCAAAAGCTCCTAAAACTAATAGAAAATATCGTCTGGAAATACCAGAGACAAGCGTCATTCCAATCCAAATAAAAAGAATAATCATCGCACTACCAAAATCCGGCTGGAGAAATACAAGCAGAAAAGGAACGAAGGCGTATAAACCTGAGATGAATATGTGTTTGAAATTATCTATCTCTACGTGCCTGCGAGAAAAGTATTTGGCAAGCATAAGGATGACAACGAGCTTCATCATATCAGAAGGCTGGAAAGAAAAACCTCCAAGAGAAAACCAAGATCTCGCCCCGTTTGATATATGCCCAAGTCCAAATAATAAAATCAATAAAAAAGAAAAGAGCACAAAAATAGCTACTAAGACCTCTGTCCTTTTCAAAAATCTAAAATCTACGTAAGATAATAAAAAAAATACAATAAAAGAAATACCAATCCAAGCTAATTGGTGTGAGAAATAAGGAGTCACTTCTGTGAAAGATTTCATTGTCACGAGACCAGCTAGCAACACTGGTAAGATGAAAAGAACGAGAAGCCAGTCGATGCTTAGAAATCGTGATTTCATAAGGATTAAAATGAAGTAGTAAAGGGATTAATGGAAACTAGAACATCTTTGATGACTGGATTGCCTGTTAGAGCCTCTGGCCATGTAAAGAAAACTGACATAGAGTTATTACTAGCCAATCCATCTTTGACTGTTTTAGAAGTATTGATAGCATTATGATTCTCATCATAAAGAATCGTAATAACCTCAAATGGAGGTAAATCATAAATGGATTCATTCTTGATTCTAGCAGAAAGACTTGGGCTCTTCTTGTCTTCTCCCATAACAATATTGTCCACATATATAGGTAGACTATTCACAGTGGGTTCCTTTTTAATCCAAATAAATGGCCCGGTAAATTCAAATGTTACACTTTTAATTTGTGCAAGCCCAGGATCAAAACGTGCTTCAAAAATAGCAAACTGCTTGTTTGGAGGAATAAAAGTAGAGCCATCTCTGCGCCCTATCATACGATTATTCACATCATAAACTCTAAATTCATAAGGGGTATCTGCAATGCCAGAATTTTTATTTTGATTCTCGATAAATGCTACTAAGTTGTAAGCATTGCTTGAGACTTTAAAAGCTCTACTCCAAAGAACTAATGGATCGGAAGTTTTCTCTTTGCACATCAGCTGACAAGATCCTCCGCAATCTATCCCCGTCTCATCACCATTCTGCTTGCCATCTGTACAAGTCGGTTTCTTAAAAATAACTGGATATAAAAACATAAAAAGCACTATAAGTATAAAACCTATAAACATCATTATATATTGTAACTGTCTTTTAGTTGCCCAAGTCATAAATACAGTATAACAAAAATTCGCCTCAATATAAAGCGGAGTTTTGTTTAAACGAAAAAATTCATTGCTTGGTGCTGGCGGCTATCTACTTTCCCCATAAAGAGTATCATCGACACTGCAAGGCTTAACTGCTGTGTTCGGAATGAGAACAGGTGTGACTCTTGCGTTAAACCACCAACACTAAACAATGAATTTTTAATGAATTTTTTCTCAGATATAAATAATATCTGAAAACTGAATACTGTAGAACACAACAACAATGATTTTCACATTTCCTAATAGGAATCGAACGATTAGTACACCTCGGCTAAAGACATTACTGTCTGTACACCTAGTGCCTATCAACCTAA
>JBAYKP010000015.1:0-7809 GCA_041664465.1 Minisyncoccota bacterium
CAATCGGAGCGTACGGAGAGGTTTAGAGCCACTACGCGCTCCGCGCGTGCGATTAGTCGTCAAAATCCTGCGGATTTTGCCCGAAATAGTTTCGAACTTTGTCCAACAAACACCGCAATTCTAAAAAAGAGACCTTCAGGTCTCTTTTCAAGTTTTATAATTTAGTTTTAAATGCCTTGAAGAAATTACGAGGAGTTCTCTTGGCAATATAGAAGATATAAAATATGTCTAATATTGCAAGGGTGTTTAGAACTATAAGAGCTATAAACCACCCCTTATGGCTATTACGAGCGGCTGTCCACAAAGCATAGCCTTTCCAAGGAAGAATCCATAAAACTAATATTAATATAAATAAAACAGTATTTTGATTTAACGTTTCCATATACCTATATTGTATCAATAATCATTTTTTATGACAATATGGTATTATAGAAATATGAAAATTTTAGGCATAGATTATGGGGCTAAGAGGGTAGGATTGGCACTTTCTGATGAGGAGGCTTCTTTTGCTTTCCCTTATAAAATAATCCCTAATAATATGGAACTTGTAGATACTATTCATAATATTTGTGGTACTGAAGAAATTGGAGCTATTGTATTGGGTGAGTCACACGACCTCTCAGGCCAGCCTAATAAGATAATGGGAAGCATTGAAGAATTTAAAAGAAATATAGAAGCTGAGCTTGATTTGCCAGTTTATTTTCAAAAAGAATTTATGACAACAGTTGAGGCTCGTGGCAGAGAGGGTAAGGAAGTGAATAATGCAAAAAAGATTACAAAAATGAAACAAGCTCCAGCTGATGCTTCCGCCGCCGCCTTAATATTACAAAGATATTTGGATAAGAATAATAATAAATTATAAATTAATTTTACACGTTACGTGTTATATGATATGAACTATGTGACTTACGAAGATTTTAAAAAGATGGATATAAGATTGGGGACTATTAGGGAAGTCGTGCCAGTGCCAGAGACTGACAAGCTTCTTTGTTGTCAGATAGATTTCAACGAGGTAGACGAGGAAGACAAACCAAAGCTTCGTCAGATTGTTTCGGGAATTCGCGAATATTATCCTGATTATGAGAAATTAGTTGGTAAACAGGTACTATATATTGTGAATTTAGAACCAAGGACTATAAAAGGTTATGAAAGTAATGGCATGCTTATGGCTGTTGACGGTCTTGATTGCAAGCCAGTATTCCTCGTGCCAGAAGTCCCTGTCGGTGTCGGAAGTAAAGTTAGATAATAATCTATGGAAAGTAAAACTCCCCAATTTGATAAAGCACTGGATGAAATACTATCATCATTAGTTCCGCATACACGTGTATGCAAATGGAAAGGGGAGCATAAGCACTGTGAGGGTGAATTTAAGATTGAAGAAGGAGATATAGAATTCCTGAAATTGCTTCGTGCTCCAGCTCCGAACTTTTGTCCGACGTGTAGAAGAATGAGAAGACTTACCAATTTAAATAACAGTAGACTTTTTGTAAATAAATGTGATGCTCCCTTGCATAATGAATCCATGATTTCAATTTTTTCCAAAGAATGTCCATTTCCAGTTTATGATTATAAATACTTTATTAGTGATGAATTTGATCCATTTTCTTTTGGAGTAGATTACAAAAATAGTAATAGCCCAATGGAACAATTAATGAATTTAAGAAAGAAGTTCCCAATGCCGTCATTTTTAAATCGTGACCCTTCTTCGACTAATAGTGATTATTCAAATGGCGGTAAAAATTTAAAGAATGGTTACTATGTGTGGGGTTGTTATAATACAGAAAACGCATGGTATTCAGTTTATCTTAATAAATGCACGAACATAATGGATTCAAAGGTGGTTGTAGATTCAGAGTATGTTTATGAAAGTGTTTTTTCTAATCATTTATATAAATCCTCATTTATATATTTTTCCGATAGCTGTATTGAAAGCTTTTTCCTTTTTGATTGTCGAAATTGTCAGGATTGTTTCGGTTGTGTAAATTTAAGGAACAGTAGATATTGTGTTTACAATGAACAACTATCTAAAGAAGGATATGAAGATTTTTTAAAGTCAGTTTATCCTCTTTCTAGGAAAAAACTTTCTGTTTATGAAGAAAAATTTTGGGAATTAGTTAAAAAACTACCAATGAATGGGTCTAGAAATATTGCTTCTACTAATGTTTCTGGTGTCAATATAAAAAATTCAAGAG
Organism: Minisyncoccota bacterium; assembly: GCA_041664465.1. Lineage (GTDB taxonomy): Bacteria > Patescibacteriota > Minisyncoccia > Phycocordibacterales > UBA9973 > UBA8515. Next base: position 2,193 of record JBAYKP010000015.1, read on the forward strand.
ATGTATTTGATACCATAGATTCAAATTATTCAGAGAATATCCGTCATTCAGATGCTGTAATTCATAACAATAATTCGATGGATATTATGTATTCAGGGGGATATTCAAGTTTGTTATATATGAATGCCAATATTGGTTCACATTCAAGTCGAGTAAAATTTTCAGTTTCTTCAAAATTATGTACGGATTGCGAGTTCATTTTTAACTCCAAAAATTGTAACGACTGTTTTATGTGTTTTGGACTTCAAAATAAATCTTATTGTATTTTAAACAAACAATATGAAGAGGAAGAATATTTTAAGATTATAGATGAAATAAAATCAGATATGTTAAAAAGAGGAGAATATAATGATGGACCTGATCTTTCATTTTCAGCTCAGGCATATAATTTTTCTTTAGCAGATATTTCTTATCCTTTGAATAATGAAGAAATATTAAAACTTGGTGGATATATAGCGAGGGAATCCGATTCTAACGTTGGGGATATGAAAGTTGTAAAATATAGTGAATTACCTGAAAACATAGAAGAAGTTATGAATGATATTACTGAAAAAGCAATTCTTTGTGAGAAAAGTGGTAGACCTTTTAAGATTATTTCATCTGAGCTAGAATTTTATAGAATAATGAAATTGTCATTACCAGATATACACCCATCACTTCGCATAGAAAAGAGAAATCATTTAGTTCCAGATGGTAAAAAATATAAAGCTTTTTGTTCTAAGTGTAGTAAAAATATTGAGACCGTTTTTAATCCAGAAGAGAAATACAATTTTTATTGCGAAGATTGCTATAAAAGAGAAGTGATATGATATACTCATTTTATGCTTGATCCTATATTTTTAATCACGACAGTTGGACTAATAGGGATCATATTTATTGTCTTTGCGGAGACGGGGCTTTTCTTTGGATTCTTTTTCCCAGGAGACTCACTTCTTTTCACTGCGGGTATATTAGCTTCACAGAATATTTTCAATATTTATTTTTTAATTATTTTCTGTATTATTGCAGCTGTACTAGGGGATAGTGTAGGGTACTGGTCAGGCAAGAAATATGGGAGAGCACTTTTTGAACGTGATGCTGGGTTTTTCTTTAAGAAAAAAAGAATCCAAGATGCGGAAGAATTCTATGCACGGCATGGTAAATACACTATAATAGTAGCTCGTTTCGTGCCCATTATTCGAACCTTTGCTCCAATAGTTGCCGGTATTGGCAGAATGAAGTATGGGACTTTTATTACTTACAATATTTTCGGTGGAGTTTTCTGGGTGGCTCTTATGTCGCTACTTGGGTATTTCTTAGGTGGACTAATAAAGAATCCTGATAAATACATAATCCCCATAGCATTTCTAATTATTTTTATTTCTTTCCTACCGATTATCATGAAATTGATTAAAGAAAAATTAAAGAAATCTAGGAGCTAATCTCATAACAAAGTTTTGTGAAAATTTCACTACGGAGTATAATATTACAATAATGAAGCAGTTATACAATTATTCTTTCCCGACACCTTCATACTTAGCGATGAATTCCTTCGCTATTGATATTTCTGATCAGTCTATTAAATATGGTGAACTGTTGGCAACTCCCGAAGGCTTACGTCTTGGACGTTTCGGAAAAGAAAAGATCCCTCCCGGAGTAGTTGTCTCGGGGAAGATAGAAGATCAGAATCAACTAGTTGCCATTTTGAAACAGCTCAAAGAAAAGGAGCATCTAGACTTTGTCCGTGTTTCTCTCCCCGAAGAGCAGATGTATCTATTCACATTACTATTACCTAAGGCCGATGAGAAAGAGTTGCGAGATATAATCTTACTTCAAATAGAAGAGCATATACCACTTAAAGCAGTGGATACCATTTTCGAATATGACATTATCTCGAAATCAGACGTGAATACCTTGGTACTTGTCTCTGCTATCGCCACTAGTACTGTTGATGGGTACTTGTCTTCTTTTAAAAAAGCAGGACTTTCGGCTCTATCTTTTGAACTTGAAGCTCAAGCTATCGCTCGATCCGTCATACCTGTCGATGATAAAGAACCGACGATGATAGTAGACTTCGGAGATACTCGCACTGGGGTCTCTATAGTACACGATGGGAAAGTTTTCTTCACAACGACTCTTGATATGGGAGGAGTGAATCTCACTAATATGATTTCTAAAAATTTCACTCTTCCTTTTGAGAAGGCCGAAGAAATGAAACGCTCATATGGACTTGATGGGATTTCAAATATTGAAAATATTTTCCCAGTTATTTTAAATGAAATTTCTGTTCTAAGAGATGAATTGAACAAGCAGTATCTATATTGGAAAAGTCACGATAATTGTGGTATCAGTCATGATCAGATTAATCGCATTGTCCTTTGTGGTGGTGATGCCAATCTGACAGGATTATCGGATTATCTGGAAGCTAGTATGAAGATAAAAGTAGATCATGCGAATGCTTGGGTAAATATTTCAAATATGAAAAATGGGGTCCCTAATATGTCTTTTGAAGAATCCCTTGGCTATGTTACAGTCTTGGGTCTTGCTCTTGGGGGGTTCTCTTATTCTTATCGGCCTGTCGTCAATGTTCTATTAGAAAAGGAAAAGAAGTTTATCACTAAAGAGTATTGGAAAAGATTTATTATTATGTTCATGTTCCTTCTTTCTTCTTTAATATTTATTTTTATCCTTCTATTATTACCATCATACTTTTTCTCTTTATCAAAACAAAATTTAATAGATGCTAGACTAGAAGAATTCAATGCCAATAATAAAGACCTTTCTGGTGTAGATTTAAATAATAAAATTACTGATATTAATACCAAATTGAATTTATTGGCATCTAATAATCCCAAGTATTCTCTTTATAATGATGTCTTAAATGTAGTACTCTCAAATAGAATAAATGGAATTACCTTTTCACAATTACTTTTCAATCAGACAAAAGACAAGGGTCTCGTCATAGAGGTCCACGGGCAAGCTCGTGATAGAGCGACGCTACGTAACTTTAAAGCAGTGCTCGACAATAACCCCAAAGTAGCAACCACCAATTTACCCATTTCTGATTTCCTTGAGAAGACTGATCTTCCTTTTACTATTTCTATTGTTATGAAATAATATGAAAAAAAATAATACCAATTTAATACTCATAATCTCAATCACATCACTTGTCCTTGCCTTTAGTATTCTCATTTACTTTTTGAATGTTATAAGAAGTAAGAATAATTACATCTCTGTGGCCGTTTCTACTTTGGAAAAGAAAATGAATGAAAAAGAAAATATAAAATTTCTAAAAGATAAAATATCTGAGCTATCAGATACATACAAGAAGATTAATAGTTATTTTGTAGATACATCTAGTATAGATACATTCGTAGTATATTTAGAGGGGATTGGCACAGATAATAATGTAGATTTATCAGTGAAGGGCGTTGATGCTTCTAGGAATGAGAAAAATAAAATTTCAGTGAATTTGAGTATGAAAGGAAATTTCTCAGATATTATGAATGTAGTAAATATATTGGAAAATGCTCCATATAATATTACTATCAATTCTTTGTATTTAAATAAAGATATAATATTACCCAATAATCCAATCAAAGAAAATATTTCTTCTTGGCAAGCAGATGTCACTTTTAATGTTTTAAGTTTATAATAATATGAATAATTTTTTAATAAAAATTAAAAAGCTACCCCAAATAATTAGTAATTTCCTTAAGATTAATCCTCATAAACATTGGATGGTATTGCTTTATATATTTTTAATTTCAATTTTAATTTTGATTTCAGTTAGTCTATATCTTTTGTATGAAATAAAGAATGAACAAATATTTCAAATTACAATAGAGCAAGACAATAACCAGACTTTATTGAAGGAAGATTTACTTAAAAAAACAACAGAAACATATAATGCAAAAGCTAAAAGATTAATAGAAATGAAAAAGAATTTTTCTTCTTATAATGACCCAAGTTTATAATAAGCTTGAAATTTAGTAGATTTGTGCTAATATGTATGGAATTGCGCGATTAGCTCAGTTGGTAGAGCAACCCGTTTACACCGGGAAGGTCGGGGGTTCGAGTCCCTCATCGCGCACCAGTAAGCCCCTGCCCCTGTAGTTAAATGGATATAACTGCGGACTTCTAAGCCGTTATTGCAGGTTCGATTCCTGCCGGGGGCACAATGAAATTAAAAATATTATTTGAAGATAAAAATTTAATGGTTATAGACAAGCCGGCGGGATTAGCTTGCCATGCGGACGCAAGGACGACGAAGAAAGATGTGACTATTGCTGACCTCATATTTGCCTATGATAAAAAATTAGAAAAAGTGGGTGAGCCTATGACCATAGAATATGGCGGTAAAGAAATAAAGATAAAACGCCCCGGCATCGTGCATCGCTTGGATAAAGAAACTTCCGGAGCATTACTTGTCGCAAAGAATCAAAAGACTTTCCTCTTCCTCAAAGAACAATTCCAGAATCATACTATTAAAAAGAATTATAAGGCTTTCGTTTATGGCCATGTCTCAGATCCGAAGGCTTCACTGCTCTCAGGTAAGAGGGGAATCATAAATGCACCGATTGGACGCTCACCTGTGGATATCCGCATGTGGACAGCAGGGCGTGGGGCAAGAGAGCCGGTACGAGAGGCAGTAACAGAATATATTGTTTTGAATAGATTTAAAGAAGGAGAGCAAAGATTCTCTTATATAGAAGCATATCCGAAAACTGGACGTACTCATCAGATACGTGTACATATGCGTTATATTAATCATCCGATAGTTTCTGACCCACTTTATCGTGGTTCAAATGAAATGGCACTAGGAATGAAAAGGCTGGCCCTTCATGCACACCTTATAACCTTCCGGATGCCTAATGGGGAAATGAAAACAGTAGAATCTCCGTTTCCTCTCGATTTCAAAAAGGCTATAAAAACCTATCTTGCTTAAAATAGGCATATATGATAAAGTAGAGCCCATGGAAATAACGAAAAAAGAATTCACTCCCGTAGAGCAAGATGCTCGCAAAAGCCTTGATTTTAAAGCCGGGGATACTGTTCGTGTCTGGAATAAAATTTTAGAAAAAGGCAAAATCCGTCTTCAGGCCTTTGAAGGACTTGTTCTATCACGCAAGCATGGCAAAGAATCTGGAGCCACATTTACCATTAGAAAAGTTGCCTCAGGAGTAGGGGTTGAGCGTATTTTCCCTTTATATTCTCCCAATATTGATAAGATTGAAATTTTAAGAAAGTCTAAAACTCGCAGAAATAAACTTTATTATATTCGTACCAAAGCAGTTAAAGAAGTGAAGAAGAGATTGAAGAGTATAACGATTTCAAAAGACGAGGGAGAAGAAGGGGAGACAAAAACTGAAGAATAGAACAATCAAAAAAATCCATTTCACAAAAGTGGATTTTTTTGATAGAGTTAAATTATGCGCGAGTGGTGAAATGGCATACACGTATCCTTGAGGTGGATATGCCCTTACGGGTGTGGAGGTTCAAGTCCTCTCTCGCGCACCAGAATGGAACTAATCGGTTCCGAAGAAGCTAATGTATGGGCGTGCCGAAGGCACGCCCACGCTGTTTCGCCCGTTTTCGCCAATGAATTCGGGGCTAAAATTTCTGTCTCGCCTTCGGC
>JBAYKP010000016.1:0-4476 GCA_041664465.1 Minisyncoccota bacterium
CACATATGAACGAATCTGGCTTCCCCATTCTATCTCGGTGGTTTTCGTTGGAGACAATCCGGCTTTTTCTTTCAATTTATCTTCTTCTCTTTTCTTATAAAGCTTGCCTTTTATCATTTCTAAGGCTTTCTCACGATTCTGTTCCTGAGAACGCTCGGAAGTAACATGAACAGAAAGATTGGTAGGAAGATGAATCATACGGACAGCAGTCTCACGTTTGTTCACATTCTGCCCTCCGGGGCCTCCTGCTTTAGAGAACTCTATTCTCAAGTCCTCAGGCTGAATTTCTATAACTTTATCATTCTTCTCTAATTTGGGCACGACTTCCACCAAAGAAAAAGAAGTATGCCGAAGTGACTTCGCATTGAAAGGAGAAATGCGTACGAGACGATGCACTCCAGACTCATTCTTGAGAGTTCCGTAGACCCCCTCGGCCTTCGGCCACTCCCCCTTCGCAGGGGGAGAAAAAACTTCAATAGAAATATTCCTATACCCTCCGACGTCATTTTTATTCTCATGAAGTAAAGTCATTTGCCAACCTTTTCTTTCAATATATTTGATATACATACGAAGAAGCATTGCTGAGAAGTCCTCTGCATCATCTCCTCCAGCACCAGAAAGAATAGAAAGGATAGCACCTCCTTTATCGTATTTATTCGCTCCTTGTAGTTCGTCTTTGAGTTCTCCAATTCTTTTTATAATACCTTGGGCTTTGACTTTATCTTCCCAGAAATTCCCTTGCATCATATCTCCCTCAAGCTTCTCTATTTCCTTTTTAATTTCGTCTGTATCTTGTGCCATTTCTCTATCATACCAAAATATGAAAATTTAAGAAAATGAGAAATATCTCTATTTACCCACTGGATGCGATAGCATCGGCTAGGTAAAATAATAAAACGAGTAAGGAAAGATGCTACTCAAGAATTTGGGTTTTGCTATAAATGCCTATTTTTGATAGAATTCGGATATATGAATCCCGCACTAAGTCTATGAAATATATCACTATAAAATATAGTGTGGGGAATTATTATTTTAATTAAAGTAAAAGTAAACAAATAATCTTTTACTTCGTGCGGGATGAATATCGCTATTATTGGCTTTGGCTCTATGGGGTGGAAGATAAAAGAAATCGCCGAAAAACGCGGGCATATTGTGAGTGTCATAGTTGATCCAGTAAATAAAGACGCGACTTATAAAAATATAAATGAAGCTCCCTTAAAAGATGTAGATATTGTCATAGATTTCTCGAGCGCCTTTGCTCTCTTGGAGAATGTGAAAGCTTGCGCCTCTTCTAAGAAAAATTTAATCATCGGCACGACTGGCTGGTATGAACAAATGAAAGATATAGAAAATATTGCAAAAGATAGTGGGATAGGAATACTTTGGTCTGCGAATTTCTCCATTGGAGTAAATATGTATTATAAAGTTATTGCCAAAGCCGCCGAACTAGTAAATGAGTACGACGAATATGATATCTGGGGCAATGAATTACATCATAATAATAAAGCAGACTCACCTTCCGGTACAGCCAAGGAAATATCTAAAATATTATTGGAAAATATCAAAAGGAAAACGGAAGTCATTTATGATAAATTAGATAGGAAAATAAATCCCAATGAAATTCACTTCTCTTCGACTCGTGGGGGAGCTATCAACTTCAACCATACTGTCAGCTTCGATTCTTCTTCGGATTCTATCACCATTATCCACAATGCACGCGACCGAGGTGGATATGCACTTGGAGCTGTAAAGGTAGCGGAATGGCTGAAAGATAAAAAGGGATTTTTTAATATGGATGATTTTTTTAATAAAAAATAATATGAATAAACAAAAATTACAAGGTGTCTGGACTGCTCTCATAACTCCGTTTAAGGTAGATGGCTCTATTGATTGGGAAGCTTTTGACCGTCTGGTAGACAAGCAACTGGAAGCTCACATCGTAGGGCTTGTGATTAGTGGAACAACAGGAGAATCACCCACTCTAAATGATGATGAGTGTTGCAAGCTTATAAAAAGAGCTAAAGAAAAAGTTGGTAGTAAATGCCTTATAATGGCAGGAACTGGGACAAATAATACAGAGAAGTCTATCTATAAGACAAAGATCGCAGAAGATGCCGGAGCCGATATGATAATACTTGTGAATCCTTATTATAATAAACCAACTCAAGAGGGATTATATAGGCACTTCAAAATCATAGCAGAATCCACAAACTTGCCGATAATCTTATACAATATAAAAGGACGCACGGGGGTAAACAGTGAGACTTCTACTTTAGTCAGACTAGCAAATGAAATGAAAAATATTGTTGGGGTCAAGGAAGCATCTGGAGATTTGGAACAGATCAAGGCCGTTTGTAATTCCAAATTAGAAGACTTTGTAGTTCTCTCTGGAGACGACAACATAACTTTCAAAATGATAAAAGATTGCGGAGCAAATGGAGTAATCTCCGTCACTTCAAATATTGTGCCAGAAAAAATGATTGAAATGGTAAACCTTGCCTTGAATGGAAAAATAAAAGAAGCGGAAGAAATGAACAATAAACTAGATCCATTATTCAAAATATTATTCATAGAAACGAATCCGATCCCAGTAAAGTATGCATCATATGAAATGGGACTTTGCCAAAATATTTATAGACTACCAATGTGCGAGATAAGCGAAGAGCATGGGAAGCAAGTAAAAGAATTGTTGAAGCAGATGGGAATTATATGAATATAATTGCGTCAGAAAAATTAAATAAAATCGGAGGCTACGCTTTTGATGAAGTGAATAAATTAGTAGCTAAATTGAAAGTTGATGGTATAAATCCGATAGACTTCGGAGTAGGCGACCCGACAGCTCCTACGCCAGAGTTTGTAAGAAATAAAGTAAAAGAAGCACTGGATACATATGAAGGTGCCGGCTATCCAAGCTACATCGGACAATTAGCATATAGAGAAGAAATAGCAAAATGGATGAAGAAAAGATTTGGAGTTACTCTTGATCCCAATAAAGAGATTTGCGCGACTATCGGATCCAAAGAAGCCGTCTTTCACTTACCACAAGCTTTTATAAATGAAGGAGATATCGTCATATTACCCAACCCTGGATACCCACCGATGAAGACAGGAACTATCTTTGCCGGAGGCATACCCTACTTCGTCTCTCTAAGAGAAGAAAATAATTTCCTACTTGATTATAAATCTATTCCAGATGATATAGCGGAAAAGGCAAAAATTATCTGGATCAATTATCCGAACTCTCCTACGGGTGCTTGTGCTACACGGCAATACTATGAAGGATTAATAGCTTGGGCAGAGAAATATAATATAATCATTGCAGCTGATGAAGGGTGCTACATAGATATTTATTTTAATGAAAAACCAATATCAATATTAGAATGTGGCACGAAAGGAATCATCACTTTCTATTCATTAAGTAAGAGAAATAATATGACAGGCTACAGAGTCGGCTGGGTGGCAGGAGATGAAGCAATCATAGAGAAATTTAAAAAGTTAAAAACAAATATAGATTCTGGAACTCCTGATTTTATCCAAGCTGGAGCCATCAGAGCACTAGAAGATGAAAGTCACGCGGAAGAAATGAGAGAGCAATATAAAGAGAAAAGAAATATAATGCTTGAAGCATTTAAAGTTGCAGGATTTGAAGATTGTAAAAGCGAAGCGACATTTTATCTCTGGCTCAAAACTCCGAAGAAAATGGACTCTGTAGAATTTGCCAAAGAGCTCCTCTCAAAAGAGCTAGCGATAGTTGTCACCCCCGGAGCATGGATATCTGATATAGATAAAGATGGATTTAACCCAGGGAATAATTTCGTTCGTTTTGCTTTAGTGCCTCCCCTTTCAGATGTGAAAATCGCCGCCGAAAAAATCAAAAAATTCTACGCGAAAAAATAATGGAGCACTTACAGTACTGCATTTTTAACATATTGATTACAATCTAAAAAAATGGGAGCCATCCCCGAGACTCGAACTCGGTACCTATTCATTACGAATGAATTGCTCTACCAGATGAGCTAGGATGGCACTCTGAGTCCCTTTTAAACAGGACTCGAACCCATTTTAGCAAGAATCAATGAGAATATCTACCAAGCTAATCTTACGCCCCGCTTTTGTCTTTTCTCTAATCTTTCTACACCGCTCTACTAATGTATTAATCTTAAAATACGGACTCGGTTTTGCGAAACTACTTTCTGGGACAAGGATTCGCAAAACCTCGACTAATTTTTCTTAATTTCGCCAAGATTTTGGGTTTGGGTTTCGCGGGCAAAACTCAAAAAATCAAATTCAAAAATTGATAGCCTCGGGCTGATGTGATATTTATACTTCCGTGATTATCTATCGTTCTGGACAGCACCATCGGCATTCGCCTCAGGCATTACCGCTATGGCTACTCGCTCCTAGGTGCTTATGAGCTACATACCAAACGGCTCAAATACTGGGAACTGAGCCGTTTGGTATTTCGCGCCTCTTGGG
>JBAYKP010000017.1:0-3550 GCA_041664465.1 Minisyncoccota bacterium
AGCCAGCAGGTGAGCATAGGCGTGTGTTATGGGCTAGGTGTTTGTTTCGTGTCATTCTTTAAATACTATTCATAATCAATCCGCAAACAAGAATTGGAATCAACAAAGTCAAAATACTCAATAATCTGTCTAACCATGTTATTCCACCTTTTATATTCGTACCATCCCAACGTGTTGCAATAATAATATTTCTTTCCTTTAGCATTAAAGCTACCCAATTCATTATTCTGAGAGTCACTAAAAAAATTAAAGGTAGAAAATAAAACACTTCTCTTTTGTCAAATGAAATTCTCCAGTAACCGAAAAGTGCGAATAAAGAAGTAATAAAAAGGTTTATAAAGAAATGTCTATTCTGAAGAAGTTTATTATAATATTGTTTTTCAGGATTCTGGAATAATTTTCCCATTGTCACTAGGAATAAATAACTAAATCCTACTATAATGCTAATTCCATACATAATTAAATTCTGGCTTTGTCTAAATTTGTTTTTAAAAAATATATTTTGTTTTCAATACACTTCAATTATCTTGTTTTTTTGTACAATAGCTGAAACGCTAAACTCATTTTCTGACTTTGATTCATACGAAAGTTCGTAACTATTTAAACTTATTTCCCATGGATTTAGACATGATAATCTTAAGTCTGTTAGATTATTATTTCTGTATTTTTCATTTAGTTCTGAATTGCTATTAATTTTTGATATCAACTCTTTGTCAATTTCTTTTATATTTTCAATAATCCATGTTGCACTTTCAATTTGAATTTTCGCTGGTCCAAAAGCATCTCCTTCTAGTAGAATCGTAATATCATCTGAATAATTTACAATTTTAATCGTGCTGCACCATGTTATTTCTTTCGCTGTATTTTCGTTTCGCACTGTAGCGTCAAAAGTTCCAAGTTTTTTTGTTTCTACAAGTTTTTTTGTTCCAAATAGAAGTTGTCGAATGTTTATCATTTTGCTCTTAATTGATTGTAATCGGGTCTTTTCTTTTTTTTTACGCTTACGCATAACGACCGAGGCTATGCGCATCCTGCGGTACCGATACTCGGCATGTTCCATTTGCGGGAGCTTTCACTTTCGCTAAGCGACAAAGTGAATGCGGGAGCAAAGACTGCTAAGTGCATAGCTTGCCCCGATTTATCGGGGTCAGCCAGCAGGTGAGCATAGGCGTGTGTTATGCGGTCGTAGTTTATTGTTCTTCAGTCGTTTGAATTTCTTTAATTTTCTCAATAACCCAATTTTCGAGTTTCGCTTGTTTGAAGTCAAACCATTTTTGTCTGAATTCTCCAGAATTGTCAATTGCAAGCTTAAACCGGCTAAAAGGTTTATTCTTGTTTAGTGCATCGAATAATCTGTCTTTTAGTCTATTTCCGTCTTTAAGTTGTTCTGCAAAGTCAACCATAAACTTAAAGCTGTCACTTGAACTAGGTTTCTCAATTTCTGCATAATCGCCCCAATTATTTTCAAGTTCTTTAAGTTCTTCTTCGTAAAACTCTTTCCCATCATCAAAATTTAGTTCAAAGTCAGGTGTAGCAATTAGTCTGCCTGTCTTTAAATTCAAATAACAACGTAAACCGCAATCAATCTCTTGGGCAATTTCATTTATTTGTTTAGTTGTCAATGTTAACATTTTCCCTTAAAAATTTTAGTTTTTCTCAATATTCATATAGCATGGTTGTATCTTTATTGCCGGTTAAATAAAAAATCAGGTCTTTTTCAACAGAGTAATTACCGTTATTTATTTCTAAATACATATTGATTTGATTTTTTTCATCAGGCGCAATTTTTAATTCAACCAGTGTATCTACTTCTATGCCCCGTAACATGATACTACTGTATGGAAAAACCATTCGGTTATTTATATAGATTGTAGTCCAAAATTTATCATGATTGATTACCTTTAAATGGAGCTTACGATATGGCTTATATGTAAAGTCGTTTGTGTTGACAACACCCTCATCAATATATTTTCCCCATAATTCATTAAAGTAATACTCATTTGTTGATTTTGGCTCAATTGCATAAATACGCATCGTGTCAGTTATAAATTCATAATGGTAATATCCACCTGAATCGGTGCGAATTGTATCAGTACGTGTTGTAGATAAGCTAAAGGGGTACGCATCTCTTTCGCGATCCTCGAAAACGAGTTTAACGTCTTTAAGGCCTTTATGAGTATAATAATCGGTAATTTGTCCCTTTACACTTGTAGGTAGACCAGGTTTATCTTTAAACCCTAAATCACATCCTTGTAAAGTAAATATCACAAATACATAACATGAGATTAGTCGAAACAACCTATAATTTTGTTTATCTTCCATAACAACTTTTGTTTAGAGGTTTTGTATATATGAAAATAAAAAAGCTATTTTTACTGTAATCAAGTTAGCAACATGAGTCAAATTTAATAAATCCAAAATTTAATTTCAGGAATGTCACATAAAAAATTTGTTATGGAACTCCATTTTTCTACTATGCCGCATAACGACCGAGGCTATGCGCACCTGCGGTTTGCGGGAGCATTCGCTGTCGCAAAGCGAAAAAGTGAATGCGGGAGCAAATACTGCTAAGCGCATGTCAGCCAGCAGGTGAGCATAGGCGTGTGTTATGGGCTAGGTGTTTTCTTATGTTTTAATGTTTCCAAAGTTATAAATACTTAGTATTTAATTGTATATAAATTTTCTTGTCCTGTCCGGCATATTATTGAATCTAAATGATCTGTACGCACATCATTAAAATACTTTCTCCATTTAATATAGGTTTTGATAAAAGGACTTGTCTCTACTAAAAGGGTATCGTTTAATGGATGAATAAACCTATATTCATGCCGAACGTTGGTTAAATCATCATAAGTGTAATTGTCACAAAAATAGTGATTCACATAAAATCCATCCATGCTATCAGTGAGTATCCTTTCAGTTACAATTTTCAATTTTACTTTTGAATAGAGTTCAAAAGAAATTTGTTTTAACTGACTTACTTTAAATTTTTGAGCATAAAATGCATATCCCAACGGAGCTATATAGTTAGCATCTTCAGGAATTTCTATTGACAATGAATAATCTTTGTGAAAGTAGCTCGTATCAATTGAATTAGTAATAGTAAAGGAACCATTGCTGTCGGTTGTTTTTTCACAAATTATTATATTATCAGTACATAAAAAACAAAAATGGTCATTGTTATTCCATTTCATTGTAACCCGAATATCCTTAATGCCTCTGTTTGTTGATTTATTTATAACGGAACCCTGAATATTTAAAGGATAACAGTTTGATTCACACACTACACTTTGTTCTTCAGATGGTAAATTGAAGAACAGATTACAAGATGACATCAAAATGGTAGTCAAAGCCATTAGAATAATTTTAATAGAGTTCATATCAATAAGTTTATGGAATTTATTTGAGATATACTTGTCTAGAAAATTAATTTCTTCCTTTTTTTTCTACACTTGCCCATAACGACCGAGGCTATGGGCATTTGGCGGTTTGCGGGAGCATTCGCTGTCGTGAAACGACAAAGTGAATGCGGGAGCAAAACCTGCTAAAT
>JBAYKP010000018.1:0-3512 GCA_041664465.1 Minisyncoccota bacterium
GGGAATACTCGAAATCTCTCCAGAAGGAGGGCCTACAGTAAGCTCGGTGACAGGGAATAAGTCGTAACAAGGCACGGGTAGCGGAAGCTGTTCGTGGAATAATTCAATTTGAAATCGATCTCTCATCTAAATTTATTTAGTGAGTCGATCTTATTGAGTCGATATTGTGTAGCTCAATTGACTACACAATGGTCTAGATGTTCGTAGACCCTAAAGGACATTGACTGATGGAAAGACATCTAGAACGGAACAAAATTAAGAAGATTTTTGTTATTTAAATGGATTGAAAGATTTTGATACAAAATATATAAAATAAATTAAACAGAAAAGGTTCCGCTTAAGCGGAACCTTTTCTGTTATGTGCTAAAGTCAGCGGGTGCTAACCTCCAACACAATTGCATATGTGAGTGCAGCCGCTGACTTCAGAACACAACGACTGCTACAAATATATGATAACATTTTAGATAAAAATACAAAACCCCTCCGATTGCTCGGAGGGGTTTTGCTATGCAATTGTTTGAACAAAAATAATTCTTTGTTAAACGTTGGAACTTAATCTCACTAGGTGCAGTATAGCAAAATAAAGTAGTATTGTCAAGCTCTAGCTTATCTGATACAATAAGTTTGGTTTGTATTGGATAAATGCGCCTTGATTTAGGTTGAGGTGAGGAAAGTCCGGGCACACAGTTTGGCTTCGGCCAGACAAACGTAGCGGGTAACGCCCGTCGTCCGTAAGGATAGAGTTGCGAACAGAGACGAGCTCTAGCTTCGGCTAGAGGTGAAACGGCAAAATACTTACGCGTGTGCAAGATCGTATTCTCTGGCTTAGGCCTTAGTCTGAATCGCTTGAGGTATATAGTAATATATATCCTAGATAAATATTTATCACCCTAGAAATAGGGTACAGAACCCGGCTTATAGATACAAACCAAATATATGAAAAACACCCTGTCCAAAGCATGGTGTTTTTCATTTGGAAAATTTAAAAAATATTTTTTAAATTTTCCAAATTTTTTTCTAAAAATTTATTTTTCTAAAATTTTCCCAAAAATAAAATAAAAAAGTTATCCACAGTTTTTGATGAAAAAGTATTGCCATAATATTGTTTATGTTAGATAATATACATGTGAGTGTGATAAATATTTTTTACAAATATTTTTTTATAAAATTTTGTAAGGTCGTGAAGTCACACATCTTTTAAAAATAATTTAATTTTTTAAATATATGGCAGCAAAAAAGAAGGCTAAAAAAGCAGTTAAGAAAGTAGCAAAGAAATCAAAGAAAGGAAAGAAGTAATTCTTCCTTACTTAACTCAAAAAGAAAATCCCCTCTCTATCGGGGATTTTCTTTTTGTGCTAAAATGGCTAAATATGAGTATATTAGAAAACATATTTGGAAGTGAAAATGATAGACAAATCAAGAAATGGCGACCCCTGATTGAAAAGATCAACCTCTTAGAACCTATAATGAAAGGGCTAGCTCTTACCGATTTTGCCCTTAAAACACAGGAATTTAAAGACCGATTAGCAAAGGGGGATACATTGGACGACATCTTGCCAGAGGCTTTTGCATTGGTCCGAGAGGCTTCTTCACGTATCTATGATCAGAGGCATTATGATGTCCAAATGATAGGAGGTATTTCACTTCATAATGGCAATATTGCTGAGATGAGAACGGGTGAAGGTAAGACTCATATGGCGACCCTGCCTGCATATTTAAATTCTCTCACTGGCAAAGGTGTCCATATTGTTACTGTGAATGATTATCTTTCTCGTCGTGATGCTGTCTGGATGGGTCCGATATTTGCACTACTTGGGGTCTCCGTTGCTGTCGTAAATGGAGAGAATAAATCATACATTTATGATCCGACACATCAAGACAAAGAAAGTGAAAATGAAAAAGAAATTAGTTCATTTAAAGTTCTATATGAATTCCTTCGTCCATGTTCACGCAAGGAAGCTTATGCGACAGATATCACTTATGGGACCAATAATGAATTTGGTTTTGATTTCCTCCGAGATAATTTAGCAAACAATATTGGCGATGTCGTCCAGAGAGAACATCACTTTGCTATTGTGGATGAGGCGGACTCTATCTTGATAGACGAATCACGTACTCCTCTTATCATATCTTCCCCCGCTGAAGACTCGGAAGACTTGTATTATACATTTGCTGATATTTCTAAAAGCCTCACAAAAGAAGAGGATTATACAGTAGATGAGAAGCTTCGTGCTATATCCCTTACAGATGTGGGGATTACAAAGGCTGAAGATTTGCTCGGAATCAAGGATATATATACAGAAAAGGGTATCAAATATGTGCATCACTTAGAGACGGCTGTGAAGGCTCGTGCTTTATATGAGAACAACAAAGATTACGTTGTGAAAGATGGGGAAGTTATAATAGTGGATGCTTTCACTGGACGTTTACAGCCAGGACGTCGTTGGAGTGAAGGGCTTCATCAAGCAATAGAAGCCAAAGAAGGAGTAAAGATTGAGAAGGAGACTCGTGCCGTTGCCTCCATTACTTTCCAGAATTATTTCCGATTTTATAAAAAGCTTTCAGGTATGACAGGTACCGCCGAAACTTCCAAGGAAGAATTTTATAAAGTTTATGGACTCAATGTCATAGTTGTGCCGACTCACAGAAAGATAAATAGAATAGATCATAATGATTTAATTTATCAAACAGAGAAAAGTAAATTACTAGCTGTTGCAGGTAAGGTGAAAGAGCTTCACACTGCTGGTCAGCCTGTCCTTATCGGTACTGTTTCCATAGAGAAGAACGAGCTTCTCTCGGCTTATCTTACACAAGCAGGCGTCACTCATACCATACTTAATGCTAAGAATCACGAACGAGAAGGAGAAATAATAGCGAATGCTGGACTCCTAGGAGCTGTCACTGTCGCTACCAACATGGCTGGCCGTGGAGTGGATATCAAGCTTGGCGGAGTTCCTTTCAGTGAAGAGACTTATGAAAAAGTTAAATCTTTGGGCGGATTATTCGTTATAGGGACGGAGCGCCATGAAGCTCGCCGAATAGACAACCAGTTAAGAGGGCGTGCCGGTAGACAAGGTGATCCAGGCAAGACGCAATTCTATGTATCTCTTGAAGATGATTTAATGCGAATATTCGGCTCTGATAGACTGAAGAATATGATGGGCAAGCTTGGCATACCAGAGGATCAAGCCATAGAGAATAAAATTATTTCAAACTCCATAGAGAATGCTCAAGCCAAGATAGAAGGTTTCCATTTTGATTCTCGTAAGCATACATTAGAATACGATAATGTGATGAATCATCAACGTAATGTGATTTACAGCAGAAGGAGAGATATGCTTACAGGTAATTTCGAGAAAATACAAATTTTCTTAGATGAATTAGTCGTAGAATATCCTAAATTAGTAGAAATAATAAATGAAAAGAAAAAGAATCTTGGTGAAGATATTTTCTTTGAGACAGTCAGACGTATCGTCCTTTATATTACTGATAGCCTTTGGGTTGAGCATTTA